>NZ_CP095053.1:4500807-5140525 GCF_022921095.1 Hymenobacter aerilatus | reverse complement strand
GCTGCCGACGATGCTAGCAAGGCCCTCTCGCTCAACTCAGCGTACGCCGAAGCCTATCTGAACCGGGGCCACGCTCGGGAGATGCTGCGCGATGCTGGTGGCGCTTGTCAGGACTGGCGCAAAGCCGCCGAGCTAGGCTTGGAAATTGGCAAAACATACGCGGCCAACTCAGGCTGCAACGGCAATTAGGAAGTGGACCGCTGATTTTTGTGACGATGCAACGACCTCTACACATTATTATACCTACCTCCGCGAATCGCTGGGGAAAACTGACGCTGGCTCTTTGTGGCTTTTTGCTAACGCTGACTACGCAAGCGCAAAATGTAGAATTCAGCAAAGACCGTTTCGGTAATGACAAAGAGGGCTTGAAAGCCGCACAACGCGAACTGAAGGAAGGCGACGAATGGTACGATATGGATCCTTCACGCTATGAGCAGGCCCTACCCCACTACCTGGCCGCCCAAAAGTTCAACCCTGACAACGCGCAGCTTAACCTGAAAATAGGTGACTGCTACCTGCATTCGGGCTTTAAGCCGAAAGCATTAGCGTATTTGCAAAAGGCCTATAAGCTTAATCCCGATGTGGATCCAACCATTCACTATTTGCTCGGGCGAGGTCTACACCTGAATGCGCGTTGGCAGGAAGCCATCAAAGAATACAAGGCCGCTCAGCCCAACGCCAGCAGCAAGGATAAGGCAGCCTGGGCCACCGATATTCAGAAAAAGATAAAGGAATGTGAAAATGGGCAGCAGTTGATGCGTAAGCCAGCGCGTGTATTTATCGATAATGCTGGCGACGGCGTCAACTCGCCCTACCCCGATTACGGCCCAGTAATTTCGGCCGATGAGTCGGTTATCCTGTTCACTTCGCGCCGCGCTACCTCTACGGGCGGCCAAAAGGACTCCGAAACGGGCGGTTTCTTTGAAGATATTTACCAAAGCACGCGCCTACCCAATGGTCAATGGAGCCAAGCAATCAACCTGGGTACACCTATTAATACCGATGGCCACGATGCTACCGTGGGCCTTGCGCCCGACGGGCAGCGCCTCCTAGTATATGTAGAAGACAACGGCGGCGACCTGCACGAAAGCGAGTTGCATGGCACCGAGTGGCGCAAACCGCAGAAGTTGGGCTCACGCATCAACAGCCGCGGGCACGAGTCGTCAGCGTCTTACTCGCCCGATGGTCGCACACTTTATTTTGTGACGGACAAGGAAGGTGGCCTGGGCGGGCGCGATATCTACCGCATCCAGCCCGAAGGTCGTGGCCCCGCGCAAAATTTGGGTCCTGTTATTAATACTCCGTATGGCGAAGAGGGCGTATACCTGCATCCCGATGGCAAAACGATGTACTTCTCCTCCGAGGGTCACAACTCGATGGGCGGCTACGACATTTTTAAATCGGTATATGAAAATGGACAGTGGAGCAAACCCGAAAACCTAGGCTGGCCCATTAATACCCCCGACGACGACGTATTTTTTGTCATTTCGGCTTCGGGGCGGCATGGCTATTACTCCTCCTTCCGGGAAGATGGGCTGGGCTCCAAGGACATCTATCAAATTACGTTTCTTGGTCCTGAAAAGTCTCCTATGCTCAGTCAGGAAGACCAGCTGTTAGCCTCACGGGCGCAACCGGTAAAGGAAACTCTACTCGCCGCAGCTCTACCCATCGCCACGGCGCAGGTTACTATTCTGAAAGGTACCGTGACAGATGACGCGACGCATCAACCCGTGGAGGCGACTATTGAGGTAGTAGATAATGTGCTGAATCAGACTATTGCTGCTTTCCGAGCCAACGCGCAATCAGGCCGCTATCTGGTATCGTTGCCTTCCGGCGTGAATTATGGTATCGTGGTGCGGCAGGATGGCTACCTGTTCCACTCCGAAAACTTTGACGTGCCAGCGGGTGCCGCCTATGCTGAAGTGGTAAAAGATATTGCTCTGAAAAAAGCAGACCTCGGCGTGAAGGTGGTCTTAAACAACATCTTCTTCGATTTTGGCAAAGCTTCCCTTCGTCCCGAAAGCACAGCGGAGCTGGAGCGCCTGCAGAAACTCTTGGCCGAGGCCCCTACCCTCCGCCTGGAGATATCCGGCCATACCGACAACGTAGGCAAAGCCGACTACAACCAAGACCTGAGCCAGCGTCGCGCCAAAGCGGTGGTAGATTATCTCACTCAGCATGGCGTAGCCGCCAACCGTCTCACCGCCGCGGGCTACGGCGACACTCAGCCCGTAGCACCCAACACAACGGAGGCCGGCCGGCAGCTCAACCGCCGCACAGAGTTTAAAATCACAGGGAAATAAAGAGAGGGGCCTGCATGAGCAGGCCCCTCTCTTTATTTTTTGAGCTTTCGTTGTGGATCTACATCATGCCATTGACGCAGAATATCCAGCGTTAGCTCCCACAGGTCTTCATAAGGAATAATCTCAATTTCTGCGAAGGCCTCGCCAGGCTGTGGTACTTCGCGCAGACGTGTCAGTAAGACCTGTCCTTTTTTGATGCTGTTTTTCAGATTAAAGTCTTCCTTTACTACCAATAGTAACATCCGCAGAAAAAGCTGACTACGCAGGGTAGCTGCATCACGCAAGTGACGTTGTTGGTATTTGCGCAGTCCTTCTAAACGGGCAAGCAGGGCATCTGTCTCGTGGTTGCGCAAAAAGTACAGGAACTGCAGAATTAGGATGGCAATATTGTATCCCTGCTTGTCGCGGCTGAAGTCGGGCACCGATTGCACAAAACGAGCGAAGTGCATGGCCCGCAGTGGCGAGCTTTCCGGAAAAACGAAGTGCAGATAGGCCTCGAACAAGTCCCAGCGCTGCTGAGCAGCTACTCGCTGCTTGCGGTAGTAAGGGTTTTTGTGCGCAGCAGCCAGCAACTCCCGCGCCTGCGAATACTTTCCTGCATGCATAGCTAGCAGGAAATAGTGTTCCATGAAATAGAACCAGTTGCCGGAGGAATAGTGAATATCGAGTAAAAACTTCTCCGCCAGCTTCAGCCCTTTATGCACCTGCCGACTCCGCAGATGCGCATACACACTCATAAAGTTGTTAAAACGCTTGTCGAAACGCTTCTGGTTGATTTTTCCCCGCTCCCATTGTCGGTTTACTTCGGCTGTATATTTAATAATGTTATCATAGTCGCCCGTTAGCTCATATTCGCTTATTTTACTAAAATACAGAGAGTTAAATGTGTTAAAGCTTTTAGCCTTCTTATATAAACCTTCAAGCTCAGCTATATATCTAGACATTTTCTCTAATAGGGCTCGGCGCGTTTGCACATTATGCGCCGATGACATTCTAATGTCCCAGTAGATATGTTCTGCCAGTTCCTCTAAATCAGAGACTTCCTGAAGCTTCTTTAGCTTCACCGAAATGGAAGCAAAGCGCGTAGGTTGACGCCTATCTACGTACAGCGTACGTAATGCCCTCGCACTGAGTATACTATATGTCGTAAACTCAGCCTCCATTGCAACACGCAAGCATTTGCGCATCATCTTCTCAGATAATGTATACTCTCCTTCTAGCCTAAGAATATTTGCTTGGTGAAAGAGCTGAATGCATTGCGTTTCGTAATTACGAGAAACAGGAAAACGCGGGTCGTTATGATCTAGAAAGTATAGATTATTCAGTAGTTTCTGCTGCACCCGCGATTTGAGCTTACGGTAAGAAGCGTAGGTGCTTTCCGTTGTATTACCATATAGCTCTTTTATAATTTTTGAAGAAGTTGCCTCTGGCTCCTTTTCTAGCAAATAAACAAGAGCACTTTCCTTACTACCCTTTCTATCAGCCAGATTCAATAAAGGTGACACAGATATTTTTCTATCTGTCACAATCTTAACCAGATTATTCAATTCCTCCATTGTAAAAAGTAATTTTTTGGCCTAATATATCAAAAAAATTACATAATATCATTATATGTAATTAGTCACAATTTGATCAACAGTAGCCTTTCAAGCTACCTAATTCATATATTTTTTTGCGATGATGCAGTTTACGTGCTTTATACATCGATAATGTCACATTTTTATGAATTTGATACATATGGCGACTTAAGACAAAATATAAAAATCAATATTTCATATAAATAATGCAAAAAATACTAATAAAATAGCTAGTCCTAATAAGGCTATACTGTTCCTTTACTAAGGGCGGAAAGTGCTACAACTTTGTGTCGTTCAATTACTTGACTTACACACAAAACAGAAATAGCCATGTTCCAGCTCCTCACTATCGCTCTTTTTCAAGTTGCTTCTTTCACTGGCATGATGTCTCAGGCTAATGAAAATTTATTAGCTAAATCAGAGAGTACAATTACAGGTAGCGGTGGCTGGGGCAATAGCGACGTGACCGGCAGTGGTGGCTGGGGCAATAGCGACGTGGCTCGCACGGGCAGTGGCGGCTGGGGCAATAGCGACGTGGCTCGCACGGGCAGTGGCGGCTGGGGCAATAGCGACGTGGCTCGCACGGGCAGTGGCGGCTGGGGCAATAGCGACGTGGCTCGCACGGGCAGTGGCGGCTGGGGCAATAGCGACGTGGCCTTTTCAGGTCGTGGTGGCTGGGGTAGCAGTGATGTGGCTCGCACGGGCAGCGGCGGCTGGGGCAATAGCGACGTGGCTCGCACGGGCAGTGGCGGCTGGGGCAATAGCGACGTGGCTCGCACGGGCAGTGGCGGCTGGGGCAATAGCGACGTGGCCTTTTCAGGTCGTGGTGGCTGGGGTAGCAGTGATGTGGCTCGCACGGGCAGCGGCGGCTGGGGCAATAGCGACGTGACCGGCAGTGGTGGCTGGGGCAATAGCGACGTGGCTCGCACGGGCAGTGGTGGCTGGGGCAATAGCGACGTGGCCTTTTCAGGTCGTGGTGGCTGGGGTAGCAGTGATGTAGCTTTCTCGGGCCGAGGTGGCTGGGGTAGCAGCGACGTGTGCTAAAAGCCTTTTGAAGACGAGTATATTTACTTTGCTAACTTGCCTGACAGTATGCGTATGCAGCTGTTAGTTGATGAGGCAATTTCTACACGGACTTCTTCTTTTCATTACTCTCGGGTTAGGAGCCTGTTCTTCTCCGGCTCCTAACCCGGATACTATACGCGTCCGTTGGGCAGCTGATCTGGAGACGTTGGACCCGCTGCTCTACCTTAATTCGGTCAACACAACCCAGACTATCAATTTACTGTACTTCAGTCTATTAGGCAATAGACAAGAAAGTGTTCCGTTATTAGCCGAAGCGCTACCAAGTGTTCGTTACACTGATTCGCTAACGTTTATTACCTACAGAATACATCCGGCGGCTACGTGGGATAATGGTCGTCCGGTGTTGGCACGCGATGTAGCGTTTACCCTGGCCGTGATGAACTGCCCTGGCCTTCCGAACGAAGCGTCACAAGCGCAGTTTGACTTTATCGAAAAAATAAAATACGACTCCACTGATCAACGGCGCTTCACGTTTGTGTGCCGGGGTAGGTCGCCTGAGTTTTATTCTGCCTCAGGTGATTTTCCAATTTTACCAGAATATGCTCTTGACTCAACGGGTAGCTTAGCGGCATTGCCATTGCGCACATTGCGCATGCCTGAAGCAGCCAAACTACCCGTTGTTACGCGCTTTGTGCAACGTTATATGGCCGCTCAACTTGATCGGCACCCTGGTAATCTGCCCGGATGCGGACCTTACCGTTTGCACCAGTGGCAAAGTGGGCGTTACCTCTCTCTTCAGCGCAAGCCTACGTGGTGGGGCGATAAGGTGCAACCTAGCCCAACCCAATTGCAGGCCTACCCAAAGAAAGTAGTCTTCGATATTATACCCGATGAGAATACGGCTGTGTTGGCTCTGCGCCGTCGCCAGCTTGATATCTACCCTCGCCTACCCGCGAAGGATTACATACGGCTGAAAGAGTCGCCAGCGGCCAAGTGGCTGTCGTTCTACTCCACTGGCTCGTACGAAGCATTTACGGTAGGCTTCAACACTCGCCGCCCGATACTACATGATCGGCTGACTCGACGAGCTCTCAGTCGCTTGTTTGATGTGCCAGCTCTCATTGCCAGTACGCAACAGGGTTTGGCCTACCGCAGTGTAGGTATAATAGCTCCTCAAGCCAAACCCTATTATAATAGCTCCCTACCCTTTGTACCCCATAGCTTACCTGAAGCCACTTCGTTACTACAGCAGGCGGGCTGGCGCCAGTCAGCTACGGGCTGGCACCGGGCGGTAGCAGGGGCCGCAGCTCAACACTTGCAGCTTACCATCTCGTATCGGGCCGGCGACCCTGCTTACGAAGCAGCTGCCTTGCAGTTTCGGAGCGCTGCTGCCAAGCTGAATATCCCAGTAACGCTACGCCCTGCCGAGCGCTCCATATTTTTCGCACAACTTCGCAACGGTGAATCGGATGTGTTCTTGCGTTCGTTATCCGGGAACCCCACAGCGTTCAACTTTGCGCCGCTTTTTCACTCACAGTATACCAGTGCGGGCAACTACTCTGGTTTTGGTACTCCGGCGAGCGATAAACTAATTGAGAAGTTGGCAGCCGCCGAAAGCCAACAGCAAAAAATTAGGTTAGTGAAAGAGTTTCAGCAGATGATGCAAGAGGAAAGTCCGGAGGTGGTGCTTTATTTTCTGCGTTACCAGACAGCGGCCAATACAAAACTGACTGGTTTAGAACTCTCTCCCTTAAAGCCTGGCTACAACGTATCAACGGTGCGCCTCCGAAAGGGCAGTTGATATGGTACGCTATCTATTGCTCCGCCTATTGCGGCTACTGTTTGCCCTCTGGCTAACGGCGTCCGGCGTTTTTTTACTGAGTCGCTCTCTGCCTGCCGATATTATTCTGCAACAGCTTTCTGTGGGCGAGATAAGCGCTACTTCTTCCAGTGTGCAGCAGCAACGCATTGCGGAACAGCGCTTCCAGCATCGGTTGGGCTTAGATATACCGTTATTTTATTTTTCGCTGCCGACTACCGCTACCCACCAACAATGGAAGTGGCACGGGCAGCGTAATCAATATCACCGGTGGGCTCAGCAGCTTCTGCACGGCAACCTAGGCCGCTCTTATCGCGACGGGCAGCCTGTCACAACTTCGTTAGCAGCAGCTCTAACCTATACATTGCCGCTTACTACCCTAGCTGCTACAGTGGCTATCTTACTGGCTGTGTGGCTGGCTACGTGGCTGGCAGTACACCAGCAGATGCGGCCACACGTGTTGCGCCTTTTGTATGCATTAGATGCACTGCCGCTATTTGTACTTGGCCTGCTCCTGCTCCTGCTATTTGCCAATCCAGATATGCTGACGTGGTTTCCTGCATACGGCTTAGGAGAATCATCTGATCTAGAAAACGCTTCTGTAATAGAGCGTATCGGCTCGTTGCTTTACTACCTCACGCTTCCGTTAACGTGTCTGATTCTTGTAAATCTACCTCACTTGGTAGTACAGTTGGATGCAGCTTTACAGAAAGAGCGTCTGACTGGCTATGCAGTTACTGCCCGCGCAAAGGGTGCCCCCGAAAAGCAAGTAGTGCAACATCACACACTACGCAACGCACTTTTGCCTACCCTAACGCAGCTTAACAGTCTACTGCCTGCCTTGGTGGCCGGTGCCGTGGTTGTAGAGGTTATTTTTGCCCTGCCGGGGGTAGGACGTTTGCTTGCTGAGGCCGCGGCCACGCACGACTACCCTATGATACTAGGGGGTGTGTTGCTCACAGCCCTGGTGCGACTATTGGCTCAGTTTCTTACGGACGGTTTGTATTTGGTGGCCGACCCCCGAATTAGGATGCGCACATGAGTACGTTTTCCTATTTTGCTGGCTGGCGCCAACACCTGGCACTTGGGTGGCTTTTTGTCTTACTACTGTGTGCCGTGGCTGCACCCTGGTTACCCCTACCCTACCCCCCCGATCAGCTGAATTTGGCTGCTACAATGCAACCACCCAGCACCACTGGCCACTGGCTAGGTACCGACCCTTACGGGCGCGACGTGCTGGCCCTGCTGCTGTTTGGGTCCCGCACTGCCCTTCTTATTAGTCTCCCAACCGCTATTCTTACCACAGTTGCCGGGACGCTAGTGGGTGCCGCAGCCGGCTTCTATCGCAACCGCCCCCTGCCTATCGACAGCCTGATTACGGGTCTGATGGCTGTCATTTCTTCTATTCCCCGGCTCATTTTGGTGCTGGCATTGGCTGCTGTGCAGCCGCCTTCTATCAACACGCTGCTTGTGCTGCTGTTGTGTACCTATTGGATTGGCCCGGCCCGATTGGTGCGCGCCGAAATGCTACGTACCCGGGAAGTACCTTTTATAGAGGCGGCACGAGCTGCCGGCATTCCTGGGTACCGAATCCTGCTACGTCATGCATTACCTAACACTTGGCAGCCAGCCCTTGCCATTTTTCCGCTTAGTATTGCTTCTATCATTGCGCTCGAAACTACGCTATCCTTTTTAGGAGTTGGGTTGCCACCCGAAATAGCTAGCTGGGGCCGTTTGCTAGCTGCTTTCAGCCTTGACCCTAGCGCTTGGTGGTTGTTGGTGTACCCTGCTTTTACCCTATTCATCACCTCGCTAGCCTTGCGCCAGCTTAGCAAATGATTATTTGACAACAGGTTGAGTAGAACTAAAATGTCACAAGAACGAGCAAAATATGCAAAGGCTGTTTTTCATCCTTTCGCCTATTTCTTGCACTTAGAAGCATATATTTCGCTTACCTTTGCCGTATTACTTTTTAATACACTTAGAATTATACAAATAATATTCGAAATATTTTAAGTCATTATCTATACAATAGTGTCCTTTTTGAGAGCTTTCTTTCCCTTTAGCTTTGCTAAAAGGAAAGCGTCTCACTAACGAAATACTATTTAAAACAGACTTGTTCTTTCTTTTATATCATTGCCTAATACGCTGTTTATAAAGATACTACTCGTTTGCTTGAGGTACGTCCAAGATGTTTTCTTATAGCCTACTCTATCGTGAGTAAGGCTTTACTAAGCTTAATGAATCTTACTTCGCCGTAACCATGTTGCACGCGGCGTTGGTCGAGGATTTAGGATTGTTGCAATAAATTAGGTGTACAAAAAACCCGTAGATTTTGTCTACGGGTTTTTTTTGCCCTTATTTTCTCATTGCTAGGTTTAGCCTGTTTGCTGTATCTCACCTAGTTGCTGTGCCAGCAGCCGCATTCCTTCTTCGAAAGAGTGCGGCTGATAGCCTAATATCCTGCGAGCTTTGCTGATGATAAAGCCTGTGCGGGGCGGGCGCCGAGCCGGCTGTGTGAATGTATCGCTGTTTACTTTAGTAATCAGCTGCTTATCTAACCCAAAAAAGTCAGCTACCCGCAGCGCCATATCGTAGGGTGTGAGCAGCTCATCGCCACTGATATGAAAAATACCGGTGGCGTTTTGCTGGGCTACCAGCCAGCAACCCTGCGCCAGATCCTCTGCCAGGGTAGGCGTCCGGAGCTGGTCGTCCACTACTTTGATGGGAGTGTGGGCCCGGAGCGAGTCGCGCACCCATAGCACAATATTGGTACGGCCATAATCGTGGGCAACACCATATACCAGCACCGTGCGCACAATGCTCCAGGGGCAGGTAGCCACTTGCACCACCTGCTCAGCGGCCATTTTACTTTCGCCGTAGTAATTGACCGGCGCGGGTAGGGCGTCCTCGGCCAAGGGGCCAGCATTTCCGCTGAACACAAAATCGGTGCTAACGTGGATGAGGTGCACGGCCAGGACCTCGCATACGGCCACCAGATTCTCTACGGCCGTCACGTTTTGTTGCCAACAGGCCGCACGGTTCAGTTCGCACTCGTCCACGTTGGTCATAGCAGCCGTGTGGATGAGGTGCGACGGATTCACGTCGGACAGCACTTGCGTTACCTGCGCGGCATCGGTCACGTCGAGCGGCACAAAGCGTACATCCGGGTACAGAGTAGCAAGCTTATTGGCGCCTCTTGATGAAGCCACCACTTCTATTTCGGGCTGAGTACGAAGCAGCGCTACCAGCTTTTGGCCAAGCAAGCCATTGGAACCAGTAATCAGGATGCGTTTGGCCATGGTGGTAGGGCTGGCTTAGTACTGGTAGTTGTATTGCGCAGCTATTTTCTGCTTGCTCAGCTTCTCTACCTTCATCTTCATTTTCACGTCCGTTATGGGCCGGTCGCGGCCATCTTTGGGTACGGCCGCTATTTTCTCCACTACGTCCATTCCGCTGATAACCTGCCCGAACACGGTGTAAGCGCCATCGAGACGAGGCACGCCCTGTTGGTTTTCTACGATGTAGAACTGCGACGCACTGCTGGCCCGGCGTGGGTTTACGGCGTCGCCGGTGCGTGCGGCAGCCACAGCCCCGTAGCGATGATGCAGTTCCGGCCTGATTTCGGCTGGAATCAGCTTCTCATTGCGCTGGCCGGCGCCGTCGTTGTTAGGGTTATTGTCCTTGGAGTTCGGGTCGCCGCCCTGAATCATGAAGTCAGGGATGACGCGGTGGAAGGTGGTTCCGTTGTAGAAGCCCTTTTTCGCCAGCTTCAGAAAGTTGGCCTTGTGCCGAGGCGTCTGATCAAACAAAATCAGCCGAATATCGCCCTGCGACGTGCTGATAGTAACTACTTGATCTTTTTTGCTGGTCTTGGTGCTCGTGGAAGCCGGCGCGGCCGAACGGGTAGAGGCACAACCAGTGCCAAGCAATAACAGCGTGAGCCACAGCAGTGCACCCCGCAATTTCAATTGTATCATATATCTGGTTTTCAAACCGAACTTCTACTTTTTCTCTTACGCTATGCGGTGCGCTCGGATGTCATCCAGAATTTCTTGACCGCCGCGTTGCAAGACATTTTCGGCAACTCGGGTACCCAACGCGTCTGCCTCTGCTTCGTTCGTAATCGACTGTATTTCTTCAATGTACTGCTCTCCGTTGAGACTGATAAGGCCGCCATGCAGCTGCAATGCCCCCTTGGGTGTGTAGGTCGCCAACGCAAACGACGGGATGCTGCATCCGCCTTCCATTGTGCGCAGGAAAGCTCGCTCAGCGAGCAGTGCCGTGTGGGTAGAGGCGTGGTCGAGGGCTTGGCGTAAAGTTTCCTTTAGCTCTGGCTGCAAGTCACGGGCGCACTCAATGGCTACGCTACCCTGGCCGGCAGCCGGCACAAACTGAGTAGAGGGCAGCACGTGCCGAATCAGGTCGTCGTACTCCATGCGGTGTACACCGGCATAGGCGAGCACCAGCGCGTGGTATTGTCCTTCTTCCAGCTTACGCAGACGCGTTTGCAAATTGCCGCGAGCCTCGGCTGCGCGGGCATTGGGGTAATAGCGCTGCAACATAGCTTTGCGACGGGTGCTGCTGGTGCCTAGTATAAGGTCGGGCCGCGCGAGGTCCAGGCTGGCATCGAAGCTTACGATTACGTCGTTCACCTGCTCGCGCTCCATAAAGGCCAGCAACTCCAGATCATCGGGGATGGTGCTCTGTACATCCTTAGCGCTGTGCACGGCCAAGTCGATGTGCCCTATGCGCAGGCTGATTTCCAGCTCCTCCGTGAACACGCCCTTCGCGCCAATTTTATCTAATGAGCGGTCCAGCACCACGTCGCCTTTGGTGGTGATGATAACAATTTCTGTGAGCAAGCCGCGCTCCTGCAAGCGGGCGGCTACGTGGTTGGCCTGCCATAGTGCCAGCTTGCTACCTCTGGTACCAATGCGAATGGGCTTCATCCTCCGAGAATTTAAATAGTAAGTCAAGCCCTAAGAGGCATACTAGCGCTTTTGGCGAGCTTGCGCAAATCGTGTTTCTTGTGCCGCACAAAGGTACAAAAGCCCAGTACGGCAATGCCACCTATAGTCTTTTTAGCAGTAGCTATATTTATTTAGCAAACTGTATTTATTGCATTTACAGCCTATATAAGCCGTTTTATGCATACAAATCAAGCTTGTCGCAATAGCTCTGCCACACGTAGCGACGTATCCACGAATATCATGCGCGGGTTGGCATTGCGCTCAATGTGATAGTGTGCATCGTTTAGCTCACGGGTGAGAGGGTCGGCATTACGAGGCGTTACAAACTTGCTGAAGCCGGTTACAAACTGCTGCTCGTTGGCGGCCAAGTGCGGCACCAGCTGCGCATCGAGGCCAAAGAGCAGCACCTTGCGCAACACGCCTAAGGAGTAATGCAACAATTCTTTCTGATTCTCACGGCCTAGCTTCTGAAACTCGTCGCTTTTACTCAGCAGTTTGTCTACTTTGTAGCCATAGCACTGCCGCATCCAGTCCATAAAGAAGGTCAGGTAGTCGTGGTCCTGTTCCGAAGCAGTGGCCGCTGCCAGAGCGGCGCCCAAGTTGCCTTCGGCTAGCTGCGCTACCTGGTGGGCTTTGACTTCGGGCAGGTGCCGTTGGTCGCGGAGGTAGGCCGTTAGCACTGCCTCCGATAAGGGACGCACTACCATGGGCTGGACTCGGCTGATGATAGTGGGTAGCAACTGCTCGGGCGCGTTGCTCACCAACAAAAACACAGTAGCGGGTGGCGGCTCTTCCAGCAGTTTCAGCACGGCGTTGGCAGCGGCCGGGTGCATTAGCTCGGGCAGCCAGATAACCACTGTTTTGTAGCGCGCCTCAAACGCCGTGAGCGATACTAACCGTAGCAGTTGCAGGCTTTCCTCTTTTGAAATGCTACCCTGCTTGTTATCGGCCCCGATGTGCTGCATCCAATCGTTGAGGCCTTGGTAGGGATTTTCAAGCACAAATTGGCGCCACTCGCCCGCAAACTTGCTGCTCACCGCATCCTTCGGCACCGCCTTGGTGGTCGTAACGGGTAGGATAAAGTTGAGGTCGGGGTGAATTAGCTTGTCGATTTTCTGGCAGCTGGCGCAGTGTCCGCACGAATCGGCATCCTGCAGGCTACGCTCTTCGCAATTGAGATAGGCAGCATACGCCAGCGCCAGCGCCAGCGCCGCCGAGCCCTCGGCGCCCCGAAACAGCTGCGCATGCGCCACGTGCTGCCGTTGCACCGACTGCGCCAACACCCGCTTCACCTCCTCATTACCCGGAATATCTGCGAAACGCATAACGTTGAACTTCTTCTACCTACGCGGTAAATGCAAAAGCACTACCTATCAACTTTCTACTCTATCACCACTGGCGCGGCACTATTACCTGCAGCCCGTTCCCACACGCGGTCTTTGGCTGTGGCCTCGTACACGTAAGCCATAATATCCTGCTCCGTTTGGTCGTAGGGCAGGTTGCGGCGGCTCATTACGCGCTCGGCTACTTCACCGGCTTTGGGTAGGCGGAAGGTTTCGAAGCCCGCCGAGCCGCCCCAACTGAACGACGGCACAAAGTTGCGCGGGAAACCTGCCCCAAAGATGTTGGCCCCTACTCCTACCACAGTACCGGTATTAAACATGGTATTAATGGCGCATTTGCTATGGTCGCCCATCATCAGCCCGCAGAATTGCAGCCCGGTATTCACGAAGCGCCCCGCCGAGTGGCTCCAGATTTTTACGGGCGCGTAGTTGTTTTTCAGGTTCGATGTGTTGGTATCGGCACCCAGGTTGCACCACTGGCCTACCACGGAGTTGCCGAGGTAGCCCTCGTGGCCTTTGTTGGAATAGGCCATCAAGATGCTATTAGCCATTTCGCCGCCTACCCGGCAGTAGGGGCCCACCGTATTATCGCCGCGCAGCTTGGCGCCTACATTCACGTGTGCGTTTTCGCACACCGCCAGCGGACCTTTCAAAATAGCCCCTTCGTGCACGTGCACACCTTTACCCAGGTAAATCGGACCATCCTCGGCGTTGAGAATAGCTGCCCGAATCTTCACGCCTTCCTCAATAAAGATGTTCTCCGCACCATATACAATGGTAGGTGCGTCGTTTACGGGCTGCGACTCCCGACCTGCAGTCAGTAAGGTAAAGTCTTCTCGAATCTGGGCGCCATTTTGCTGAAACAGGTGCCAGGGTTGACTGATGATCGTAATACTGCCCTTCACCTGCCGCACGTTGCGGTAGCCATCCTGAATCAGCTCGGCCACTTTGGAAGCATCGGGTAGGTAGGCCGCTACCAGCAGTTCCTCGCTCAGGAGCGCTTCACCGGGCTGCAAGGCCTGCACCTGCTCTATCAGCTTTTCACTAGGGCATACCGCGCCGTTGATGACCAGTGCCGGGCCATCGGTAGGGCCGGCGGAGAACTTTTCGCGCAAGTGCGGTTGCGTAAGGTAGTGCACTGGCTGCTGTAGCCTGCGTTGCCACTTTTCGGCAATGGTCAGGATGCCGCAGCGCAGGGCGGCTACGGGCCGGGTGAAGGTGAAAGGCAGCAGATTAGGCTGAATAGCCGGGTCGTCGAACAGAAGGATATGCATAGCGGTAGAATTCTGCTGCGAAACTACGGCTTTTGCCGGTGCGGGGCACGTCGCCCGTCTACTCCTACCCATCATGCTGAGCGAAGTCGAAGCATGATGTTCTTTTACTATGTGCCATCCTACTCTCTCCCCTACCCCAACAACAAAAAAGCTCCTTCCGCGAGGCGAAAGGAGCTTTACTAGAAGCCGGCAGCCAAGGGCTGAAGGCTGTTATTTCTTCTGGTAGCGGTTGCGGAATTTCTCCACACGGCCGGCGGTGTCGATGAACACGTTTTTGCCGGTGTAGAAGGGGTGCGAGGCACTGCTTACTTCTACTTTAATCACGGGGTACGTCTTGCCGTCTTCCATCGTGATAGTCTCGCTCGAGTTCATCGTCGAACGGGTGATGAATTTGAAGTCGCTGGACGTGTCCTGGAATACCACTTCGCGGTACTCGGGATGAATGTCTTTTTTCATGGTCGGGATGCCGTTAAAACCTTCTGACCCTGCCGGTTTTGCGGAAGGGATTGCAAAAGTACGTTTTCGGGCTGACATTCAAAAGCCTAGCCGGGTTTTTCTGCTGAATGGGTGAATGGGTAAGCAGCTACGCCGGTTACACTGGCTGGTTACCTTTGAACAAAATACTTTTGTCATTTGCGTGCCTACTGTTCCGGTAGCTTCCTAGTTGAAACACCCATTCGCTCATTCACCTATTCAAACCCCATGCGCCTTTGCTTTGCTTCCAATAATGCTCACAAGCTCGATGAAATCAGGGCTATTCTGCCCAGCTCCATTGAGCTGGTAAGTCTGGCCGATATAGGTGGCCCCGATGACCTACCTGAAACCCAGGACACACTGGCCGGCAACGCTCACCAGAAAGCGCAGTACGTGTGGGACCACTTCGGCGTGGCCTGCTTTGCTGACGATACTGGCCTGGAAATCGACGCGCTAAACGGGGCGCCGGGCGTGTACTCGGCTCGCTATGCCGGCCCCCAGCGTCTGGCCGCCGATAACGTGGCCAAGGTATTGACCGAGTTGGCTGATGCCCCTACCCGTACGGCTAACTTCCGCACCGTTATTGCCCTTATTCTTTCTAACTCAGAGAAGTATACATTTAATGGTGTGGTAGAAGGACTGATTACGACGGAGCCCCGCGGTGGCGCCGGCTTCGGCTATGACCCTATTTTTCAGCCTACCGGCTTCAACGAGACGTTTGCCGAGATGCCGCTGGACCAGAAAAACACCCTTAGCCACCGCGCCCGCGCCGTGCAGGAGCTTGTTGCTTTTTTCGAAGCCAGAGAAAAATAGACCGTTTTCAGCCAAAATTTCGGTTTTGCAGCCGCCAAACCTGCGAAGTGCTTACTTTTGCAGGGTTGGCCCCGCCGGTACGGGCCACTTTTCTACCCATGCAACAACCTTTCATCGTCGGCATTACGGGGGGTAGCGCCTCGGGCAAAACTACTTTTTTGCGCCGCCTGCTGGCTTCGTTTCCCGAAGAGGAAATCTGCCTGATTTCGCAGGACAACTACTACCACCCGCGCGAAACGCAGCTGGTCGATGCGCAGGGCGTCACCAACTTCGACCTGCCTACTTCTATCGATTCGGCCTCCTACGCCGCCGACGTACTTAGCATCAGCCAGGGCAAGGAAGTGCGCCGGCCGGAGTATACCTTCAATAACCCTGACGCCCCAGTGCAGGAACTAGTGTTCCGGCCCGCGCCCATTGTGGTAGTAGAAGGCATTTTCGTGTTTCACTTTGAGGAAGTGGCACGCCTGCTCAACTTGAAAGTTTTTATTGATGCTCAGGAGCACGTGAAGGTGCTGCGTCGCATTGTGCGCGACCGGGACGAGCGGGGCTACGACCTAGAAGACGTGCTCTATCGTTACATCAACCACGTGGCTCCTACCTACGACAAGTTCATCAAGCCCTACCGCAACGACGCGGACATCATCATCCCTAATAATAGCCGCTTCGACATGGGCCTAGAGGTGCTGGTGTCTTTCCTGAAGTCGAAGGTGCAAGGGTAATTTAAGAAAAACGCGTGTCATTCTGAGCAGCGCGAAGGACCTTTCCATAGTAGGACGACAGGTGTAACAGCGACTCGTTCTACAGTGAGAAGGTCTTTCGCGCTGCTCAGGATGACACGCGTTTTTTAGAAATTCACAACTTCACTTTTCACAACTTCACCTTTTAGTATATTTGTAGCCATTGCCCTACCTATGTTTTTGCTGAGTACCCGGTTTTTATCTCGTTTGCGGTTCGCCCTGCTCACAGCTACGGTGCTGTTTGTGCTGGGTTTGAACCATCAAACAGTAACGACCTTTCGGGTAGTGCCGAGCAAAACTACACGGGTAGGCGTGCGGCTCAAAGCGGCCGTTATCAAGCAAAAAGTGAATTTTGAGGCTGTAGGTCCGTTGGTGCTGCACGTAGCGCCCGATGCCCACGCCTGGCTTCCCTTCCCTACCCCGCAGCAGTGGCTACCGGCTGTGCGCCGGGTATTAGCAGCGCCACGCCCCCTCGCGGGTGTTTTGCCCAACAGCATTTTTCGGGTACGGCTATTGGTAGCGGCGCTTTCGCCGCAGGCACCTTAGAAAAAATCGAACTTTCGGGAATCAAAACGGCGCCGTTGCTTTTCTGGCAATTGACTATCAGCCTTTTCAGAGGCTTCGCGCTTCCCGATGAATTGATTTGTAATTGCTTGTTGCCTTTCCAATAAAATCTTTTCTGATGCGTAATAAAGGACTCATCATTGGGCTGACCGTTGTGGTATCGGCCCTGTGTATTTACTTTCTCACGTTCACGTTCATCTCGCGCCGGGTGCAGGCCGATGCCGTGACGTATGCCACCAAGAATGGCACCGTAAACCAACAGGTGCGCCAACGCTACCTCGACTCGGTATGGCGTGCACCCGTGGCTAACATCCTGGGCGTTAACTACACTTACCGTGACGTACGTGCCTCGGAGCTAGGCCTAGGCCTGGACCTGAAAGGCGGTATGCACGTGACGCTGGAAGTGTCGCCGGTGGAGATTGTACGCGCCATGAGCGGCAACTCCAAAGACCCCAAATTCAACCAGGCGCTGGAGCAGGCGCAACAAGCGCAGAAGGCCAATCCTTCGGCGCCGTTCACCACGTTGTTTTTGCAGGCCTTCCGCAACGTAGCGCCCAACGACAACCTAGCGCGCATTTTTGCCAATACCACCAACAAGAGCCGCAAAATCGACATCAACTCGTCGGACGCCAAGGTGATTGGCGCTATCGACACCGAGATTGAAGATGCCATCGACCGCTCGTTTAATATTCTGCGTACGCGTATCGACAAGTTTGGCACCAGCCAGCCTAACATTCAACGCGTAAAAGGTACCGGTCGCATTCAGGTGGAGCTACCCGGCGTAGACAACCCCGACCGCGTGCGCAAGCTGTTGCAAGGCCAGGCCAAGCTGGAGTTCTGGGAAGTATGGCGTCAGGATGAGTTCGGTCCCTACCTCCAGCAGCTCGATCAGGCATTGGTAGCCAAAGAAGCCACCGAGAAAGCCGCCGCTCCTACCACCGCTACAGCTGCTACGGCTGCCACTACTGCTCCTGGCGATACGTCGTCGCTGGCCAGCCAGTTGGCGAAGAAAGGCAATACTGCCGCTACCGACTCAGCCAAAGGTCCACAGGGTTCTGTATTGGCCCGCTTGCTTACCATGCCGGTACCTGGCCAGTTGGGCGTTAATATCCGCGACACGGCCCGCATGAACGATGTGCTGACTTCGCAGGAAGCACGTGCTACCCTTCCTCCCAACCTTACCTTCATGTGGAACGTGAAGCCTCAGGAGATTGGTGGCCAAGAATATTTGAGCCTGGTAGCCGTACGGAAAGCATCGGGTGCTACGGCCCCGCTGGAAGGCGACGTGGTGGCTGATGCCCGCGGTGACATTGACCCCCAGCGCGGTGGTGCTGAGGTAAGCATGAGCATGACACCAGCCGGCGCCAAGAAATGGCAGAAGCTGACTGGCAACAACATCGGCCGCCAAGTAGCCATCGTCCTCGACGACAATGTGTATTCCGACCCTGTAGTACAGGCTGAAATTGCCGGCGGCAACACCAGCATTTCGGGTAACTTCTCCATTGAAGAGGCTCAGGACCTTGCTAACGTACTGAAGGCTGGTAAGTTGCCTGCCCCTACCCGCATTGTAGAAGAAGCCGTGGTAGGTCCGTCGCTGGGCCAGGAAGCTATCAACCAAGGCCTATATTCGTCGGTAGCTGGTCTGCTGATCATCATGGGCTTTATGGCCCTATACTACGGCCGCGCCGGTCTGGTGGCTGATGCTTCGCTGCTGTTCAACATCTTCCTGATTCTGGGTATTCTGGCTCAGTTCCAGTTTGCCCTCACGCTGCCCGGCATTGCCGGTCTGATTCTGGTATTCGCTTCGTCGATTGACGCCAACGTGCTGATTTTCGAGCGCATTCGGGAAGAGCTTGACCACGGTCACTTGTTGAAGGATGCCATCAACGCGGGTTATTCGCGCGCTTTCTCGGCCATCTTCGACTCCAACGTAACCACGCTTATCATCGCCCTCACGCTGTTCATCTTCGGTACGGGTCCGGTGCAGAACTTCGCCGTAACGCTGCTGATTGGCATTTTCACCTCCTTCCTCTCGGCTGTATTCGTGTCGCGTCTCATCATTGAGTGGCTGGTGAAAGGCAAGGAAACGAGCAAGATTACTTTCTCTACCTTCCTCTCGCGCAAGCTGTTCAAAAATGTGAGCCTGGACATTATCGGCAAGCGCAAGATTGCTTACGTCTTCTCAACAATCTTTATCGTTATCGGCTTTGTGCTGATGGCAGTGCAAGGGGGTCCGAACCTGGGCGTTGACTTCCGCGGGGGTCGTGCCTATGTGGTAGACTTCAATAAAGCGATGGAAGCCTCGGAAGTACACGATGCCATTGTAGCCGACCTTGGCGGTGCTGGTACCGAAGTAAAAACGTTTGGTACGCCCAGCCGTCTGCGCATCACCACGGGCTACCTAGCCGACGATGAAACGGTGGCTGCCGACAAAAAAGTAGCAGCTACCCTGTTGAATGGTTTGAAGAAGGATTTCGGCGCCGATGCGCCGGTTATCAAGTCTACCTCCAAGGTAGGTGCTACCATTGCCGATGACATCAAGAAAACTTCGGTATTGAGTCTGGGCTTGACGCTGCTGGGTATTTTTGTGTACGTATTGCTGCGCTTCTCGCGCTGGCAGTATTCTATGGCGGCGGTTATTGCGCTGTTTCACGATGCCCTGCTGGTGGTTGCCTGCTACCCTATCGCCCGCTTGTTTGGCCTGAACTATGAGATGGACCAGATTTTTGTGGCAGCCGTGCTCACGGTGCTAGGCTTCTCGATGAACGATACGGTGGTAATCTTCGACCGTATTCGGGAGTATATGCGCGAAAACCCGCACCTCACATTTGCGCAGGTAGCCAACCCGGCCCTGAACAGTACGTTCTCCCGTACCATGATTACTTCTACTACCGTATTCCTGGTAGTACTGGTGCTCTACATCTTCGGGGGTGAAACGCTGCGTTCGTTCTCGTTTGCTATGCTGGTGGGTATTGTGTTTGGTACATATTCATCGCTGTTCATTGCTACGCCGGTTATTCTTGACACTTACGGTCGTAAAGAGGCTCGCGAGCGAGGCACCGATATTTCCACGCACCTTGGCGATGCTGATGCACCTAAGTTGTCGACATCTAATGTCTAGTCAGCGTAGAGCTTGCTGCTTGCCTGGGCTTTGCTTCGCTGCGTCAATTTATCACAGTATGTACAAAAACGCCTGGCCGATTGGCCAGGCGTTTTTGGTTTTCTACCCTCACTGAGAGTGAATAAAAAAGGAGCGGCCCGATACAATTGGCCCGCTCCTTTTTAGAATGCTGCGTCTGCAGACTACAGCAAGCAAACTAGTTGATAATTAAACAGTAACGCCTTCGGCTACTACTTCCGTTACCTCGGGCACCATGCGTTTCAGCAGGTTCTCAATACCGGATTTCAGGGTGACGGTGGCCGAGGGGCAGCCCGAGCACGAGCCTTGCAGGTTCACAGTTACTACGCCGTTGTTGTAGCTCTTGAAGGTGATGTTGCCGCCATCCTGCTCCACGGCGGGTCGCACATAGTTATCCAGCAAGTCAATGATTTTTTGGCTGGTTTGCTGATCCTGCTCCGAATGGTCGCCGGTGGCAGCAGCTTGCTGGGCAGCGCGCTGCTCCTCGGCAGGATCTACTGTGAAGATGGGGCCGTTAGCTTCCACGTACGATTTCAGGAACGTGCGCAGCTCGGGAATAAGCTGGGTCCACTGGTGCTCGGTAGTTTTGGTGATGGTCACAAAGTTGGCCGCAATAAACACCCGACCCACATAATCGAAGTTGAACAGCTCCTGAGCCAGCGGTGAGTTGGCTGCTGCTTCCACGTTGGGGTAGTCCACGCTCACACCATCGCTGAGCAGCGTGGCATTGAGCACAAACTTCATCGACTCAGGGTTGGGGCTGGCTTCGGCGTAAATGGAAACCGGCGAGGCGGCGGGGCTGGTATTCATAAGACAATTGAGACGTAAGACGTTGCGAAGTAAAAAGGAGGGATTTGATCATTCTTGCCAAATCCATTGCATCTACAACCAACCAGGGCTATAGATGTTGTAAAGGTAACAACTCCCTTGCTGTTTTAGCTCCCATCCGGCGTCTGCAAGTGCGCAATGGGCTACTTTTGATCTTCCACCTATTGTCTTGTCTATTGACTACATTCTCCTCATCCCTCCTTCTCGCTGTTCATATCCCAGATGTTACTCCCTGGTTGCTACTGCCTTTTATCAGTCTATTGGGGCTGATTGCCTCGGGGCCGCTGCTGTTTCCGCATTTCTGGGAACGTAACTACGCGCGCATTGCCATAGCGCTGGGCCTGCTTATGCTGCTTTACTACGGCTTTGCCCGCCATGACTGGCACATGGCTATAGAGACGCTGGCTGAGTATGTTTCTTTCGTAACGCTGCTGGGCGCATTGTATGTGGTAGGCGGCACGATGTACCTGAACATTGGTTTGCAAGGCACCCCGCAGCGCAACGTTATTTTGCTGACGGTTGGCGCGGTGCTGGCCAGCCTGATTGGTACTACCGGCGCTTCGCTGGTGCTTATCCGTCCCTTCATTCGTCTCAATGATGAGCGGATCAAGCCCTACCATATTGTTTTTTTCATCTTCATTGTCAGCAATGTAGGTGGGCTGCTCACTCCGCTTGGCGACCCACCCTTATTTATCGGCTTCTTGCGGGGTGTGCCGTTCATCTGGACTGCCTTGCACCTAGCCCTACCCTGGGTGGTGGCCAATGGTGCCCTCCTGTTGATTTTCTGGCTGATTGACCGCCGCAACCCCTACCCCAGCCGCTTTTCCCGCGAGGAGCAGGCGCACATCCGGCGAGAGGGCGGCCTGCCACTTCTGGAGTTTCATGGCCGCTACAATCTGATCTGGCTGGCTGTGGTTCTGATTAGCGTGTTTATGGATCCGCAGCAGTTTCCCTGGATTCCAACGTTGTCCATTGATGGCGTGCGGGTGTCGTTTGTGCGGGAATTGGTGCAGCTGCTGGCCGCCTGGGGCTGCTACCGCACGGCCACGCGCCGGGCCATCACAGGCAACCACTTCCACTTCGAGCCCATCTTTGAAGTGGCGTTTCTGTTTTTCGGCATTTTCCTGACCATGATGCCCGCTCTGCAACTGGCCGCTCGTGTGGCTTCCGACCCAGCCGTAGCCGCGCGCCTTACGCCCGCAGTGCTGTACTGGGTGACTGGTCTGCTCTCTGCCTTCCTGGATAATGCGCCTACCTATGCCAGCCTGGTATCCTTGAGCATGGCCGGGCACGAACTGGAATTCAACCAGGTAACCTCTGTGGCGGCCTTTGCCCACGACCCCGCCACGATGCCCCTGCTGCGCGCTATTTCCAGCGGCGCCGTCTTGTTTGGCGGCCTCACCTACATTGGCAATGGCCCCAACTTTCTGGTCCGCTCCATTGCCCACGACGAGGGCATCAATATGCCGGCGTTCTTCCAGTATATTTTCCGCTACTCCCTGCGATACTTGCTGCCGGTGCTGGCGCTGGTAAGCGTGCTGCTCTATTGGATGTAGCGCTACCTGTATGCCCTCCACCCTCACTCTCAACTAAATGCGCTCCTGGATTGTCTCCTTGTTTCGCCCCATCGACATTGCCTGGCTGGTAGTTGCCCGCGTGCTCATTGGCTCGTTGTTGGCGCTGGAGGTAGCGGGCAGTCTGGCGCTAGGCTACATTCGGGAATACACGGAACCCGCTTTTCATTTCTCCTACTTATTTTTCAGCTGGTTGCCCACCCTACCCCCGCCGGTATGGTAGGGCTGCACCTGCTGATTATAGGGCTAGGCGTGGCGGTGGCGGCTGGGTGGCGCTTTCGGCTTACGGCTCCCGCTTTGTGCGTGGCTTTTGCCTGGCTGTTTCTGGCAGAGCAAACGCGCTACATCAACCACTTTTACCTGTATGCGCTGCTGGCGGGCCTGCTGGCTCTCACGCCGGCACACCGCGCTGCCTCTGCCGACGTGCGCGCTGGCCGCACAGTTTCGGCTACTACTACCCCTGTCTGGACGCGTTGGCTGCTCCAGCTGCAACTGGGGCTGGTGTACTTCTTTGCGGGCCTGGCCAAGCTGAATCCCGATTGGTGGGCGGGGGCCTCGCTCCGCATCTGGCTGGCTCCTAAAGCGCACTACTTCCTGATTGGGCCGCTGCTGGCGCAGCCGTGGCTACCGGTGTGGATGAGCCGCGCTGGCTTGGCCTTTGATCTGCTGCTGGTACCGCTGCTGCTGTGGCGGCGCACCCGACTACTGGCGCTGGTAGCCGCGGCGTTTTTCCATGTATCCAACGTGCTGGTGTTTGGCCTGGGCACATTTCCGTGGTTTTCGCTGGGCCTGACGGTGTGCCTGTTTCTGCCACCCGATTGGCCCCGTCGCACGCCCCGGCTTCGCAACTGGCTGGCTGCCCGGGTTCCACTGCCGGCGCTGCCGGCCCCGCCTACCCTACCGCGCACAGCGCCTGCGCTGCTTGCGTTTTTGGCCGTTTATCTTGTGGTGCAGCTGCTAGTACCGTTGCGCTACTTGCTCTACCCCGGCGACGTGCACTGGACCGAAGAAGGCCACCAGTTTGCGTGGCACATGATGCTGCGCAGCAAAACCGGCAGCGTGTACTACCAGGTGCGCCGCCCCGATGGGCAGCTCGATATCGTAGACCCGCTCCGTTACCTCACGCCCCGACAGCAGCACTACCTACTCAGCAACCCCGATGCGCTGTTGCAGTTTGCCCATTTTCTGGCCCGCGACTACCAGCAACGCGGCCTTGGTCCGGTGGCAGTATACGCTGTGTCATCGGTGCGGCTTAATGGGCGGGCGGCCCGGCCCTTGGTAGCACCCGATGTAGATCTGGCCGCCCTCCCCCGGCAGCTCGCCCCCTACCCTTGGATTAGTGACTGAGGGGCAAATAGAGAAGGTTGTCATCCTGAGCGGAATGCTCAGGATGACAACCTTCTTTACCTTTCTACAGCCTACCCTTTATTACACTTTATTCGCTCTGGCGCGCAGGATCATGTCGGCGAGTACGAGGTTGGTCATAGCGTCTACGATGGGCACGGCGCGGGGTAGTACGCATGGGTCGTGGCGGCCTTTGCCGGCCAAGCTGATTTCCTCACCCTGGTCGTTGATGGTTTGCTGGGGTTGTAGAATGGTAGCTACTGGCTTAAAAGCCACTCGGAAATAGATATCCTGCCCATTGCTGATACCGCCCTGAATGCCGCCCGAATGATTGGTACGGGTGCGTACTTCGCCGGCTTCATCGGTGTAAAACTGGTCGTTGTGCTCAGACCCGAAGAGCAGCGTGCCGGCAAAGCCCGAGCCGTACTCAAAGCCCTTCACGGCGTTGATACTCAGCATAGCCTTGCCCAGCTCAGCGTGCAGCTTGTCGAACACCGGTTCGCCCAGGCCAGCCGGCACGTGTCGCACTACCCCCGTCACGATACCGCCTACCGTATCGTGCCGGTCGCGGGTCTGGCGAATAAGGGCGGCCATACGCTCAGCCGTTTCAGGATGCGGGCAGCGCACGGGGTTGGAGTCGATCAGGCTCAGGTCCAGCTCCTCGTACCCCACCGGCACGGCCACGGCCCCTACCTGCGACACGTAGCTAGCCACCTCAATACCGTAGTGAGCCAGCAGCTTCTGGGCTACTACCCCAGCGGCCACACGGGCGGCCGTTTCTCGGGCCGAGCTGCGCCCGCCGCCCCGGTAGTCGCGGCGGCCGTATTTCTGGTCGTAGGTATAATCGGCGTGGGAAGGGCGGTAGGCGTGCTCGATGTGGGAGTAATCGTGGCTGGCCTGGTCCTGGTTGCGGATGAGCAGGCCAATGGGCGTGCCCGTTGTCATCCCCCCAAACAGACCCGAGAGTACCTCTACCTGGTCGGCCTCTTTGCGCGGCGTGGTCAGGTCTGACTGGCCCGGCCGACGCCGGTCCAGCGCCGCCTGAATATCGGCCACATCTACCGCCAACCCGGCCGGACAGCCGTCGATGGTAACGCCAATACCCACGCCGTGCGATTCGCCGAACGTGGTGATGCGGAAGATGGTGCCGAAGGTGTTAGACATAGGGTAGCGATGAACGGTAAGAAATCAGGAGAGGAGCGTTGTGCAGCTCCGTCGGCCGTAAAGGTCAGCAAAAGCGCCCATTGGAGCACATAGTTGCATGGTGTTCCTGCGGTGCTATTGCTCAGGAGCGGCCTCGCCACCAGCCATAGCCCGCTACGCCTAACAGGAGCAGGAGCACCACATTGGTGTAGCGCCTTACATCACGGTAGGCATCCAGCGGCTGCAACGTATTATCGGCAGTCTGCAGGGCCTCTGTGTAAAACGGGTCATCAGGGCGCGGACGAAAGGCAGCTTTGCGGGGCGCATCCTGCACAGATATAACTAGTTGCGGCCGCAGTGTATCGTAGCGGGCTGTAACCGGATTAAAGCAAATAAGCGTGAGCATACTATCGAGCGGCAGCAGGCCCGGCCGGCGGGGTACCATCCGATACGTGAACCGCTTGCGCCCACCTACCCGCCCGCTCTGGCGCGTTAGATCCTGCTGAATATCGGGTCCGTACAGCTCTACCCCCGGCTGCGGGCGTAGCATGGGCGCCGCCAGCGTTGCCAGATTACCCTCTCCCTCAACGGAGAAGGTGTACGTAAATGTCTGCCCTACCTGAAACGTGGTGCGGTCGATGGACTCACGCAGTTGGTAGCGCCCCACTGCCACCCCATCACGCAGAGGGTGGGGCGGCAGGGGCTTCACGGATATTGTGAGCGGGTCGGTGAAGTAGGTTTTGTAGCCTTCCAGGCGGTCAGCAGGGTCCGTAACGGGGTCTTTCGGAATTTTGTATTTCACCATTTGCAGCGAAATCACAGGAAAGCGCAGCGTCTCGGTGGTAAGCGTATACAGCTGCGTTTCGTAGAGGCGGTAGCGCAGGTATTTCTTTCCATCTACTGTGATGGTTTCAGGCGTTATTTCCTGATCCTCGAAATGTTCTTCCCAAGCCGAGCGCTGTTGCAACTGCTGCATAATGCCAGGCAGCTGACCCGCAAAATTGTAGAAGTCGAGTAGGCCCTGGTCGGCGGGAGTGAGGTAGAAATACATGCTCACGTGCACGCCCTCGCCCACATACACGCTGCTTTTATCGGCCACCAATGCTAAGAAAGCGTGGTCCTTCGGCTCCACGTAGGCATCGGGCTTGGGTTTGCCAAACAACTCATCCAGCAAGCCGATGCCTTGCAAGGGCTGGTTGCTGGGAGTAGGCGTAGTGCCTGCTGCGGGTGGTGTAGTGGCCGCTTGCTGTGGTCCTACCTCCAAAGTGGTACCCGGCGACCGAACGGGGTTGCCATTCACAGTAATTGTGAATGGCGGCAGCTCAAATTCACCTTCCTCGTAGGCGGCGTACCGCTGCGTAATGGTTAGCTCAATCGAGCTTTGGTCCCCTACCGTCCGCGTAGTGGTGGTATTCAGCTTGCCACTTTTCTTGAAGCCTTCAATATCCGGAAAAGCCGAGTAGCGGTCTAACGCCGCTCCGCGCAGGGTGAAGCTGATCGTAAAATACTCGTTGATTGGAAACTCCGTGCGGCCCAGCGTCACCACTGCCTGACCTGCATCTTTAGCGGGCGGCGTTGTTTGAGCACGGCTTCCCGTGGCAAGCACTACCAGCAGAAAGCAGACAATAGCTTGAAGTCGTATCACATGCAAATTTAGGTAAAACTGACAGCTCACTGCCAAATAAGGATTTCTACGTAGCCAACAGGGTCGAAACAGGCGAAGCAGTGATTTGGCGTAGTTGTTTATACGTACAAGCTCATCCGTAACACACTGTTTGCTAGAATAAAGCACCAAATCGTGTTGGACTAGCCTGTAGCAGGCGCCGTAAAAACGGCAGAATCCAGCTAGCGAGGTATGTCCTCTGACGCACTCACCCAACCTTCCTCTATATGTCCAACATTATCAAACCCGACGACACCGGTACTGCTCTCTCCAAGCCGCTGTACGTCCCCATCAAGCGTCGTTCTTTCTTCATGTATGCCGGGGCTACGGCGGGCGTAACGGCTCTGGCACTGGCTGGCTGCAACGACGATAATAACAATAATCCGAATTATATCGATGTCGGTGCGGGCGATGTAGGCGTGCTGAACTACGCTTATGCACTAGAACAGTTGGAAGCTGCTTTTTATGCTCAGGTGCTGACCGGTGGCTACTTCACTGCCGCAGGCACCCCCGAAGCCGAGAAGCAGATCTTTCGAGACTTGGCTTTGCATGAGAAGATCCACGTTGACTTCTTCAAACAGGCCATTTCAGGTGCCAATGCCACGCCCTTGAAGGACCTAACCCCGGACTTTTCTTCTATCAACTTCGGCGAACGGGCTAGTGTGCTGAATGCAGCTAAAACGTTTGAGGACTTGGGAGTAGCCGCCTACAATGGTGCTGGCCAGTATATTCAGAATGCCGCCTACCTCACCATTGCCGGCAAGATTGTATCAGTAGAGGCGCGCCACGCAGCCCTGATTCGTGACCTGATTACCTTCAACTCTTTCGTGGCCGACGATGTAGTGGATTTCAGCCTAACGAGTGCTACTGCCCGACAGGAGAAGTCAAAATCTCCCACTGAGGTGCTGAATGCGGCCAACATGTATCTGGCCGACGGCTCTAAGTTGAGCGCTAGCAGCCTACAGTAAGCGCCCTCTGTTTCTTTTCCATCCACTTATTCGTCGTCTTCTCATCATGGATTTATTTAAAATTATATCTGACATCGAAAAAGTAGACCCTGAGGTCTATGCTCGTTTTGATACCCGCCGGCGCGCTTTTAAGCATATCTCGGGTCTGGGCAAAGCCGTAACGGCTGCTACCCTACCAGCTATGTTGGGTACTATGTTTAATAAGGCCTACGGTCAGAGCACTGCGCTTTCTCCCGAAATTGTGCAGACGCTAAATCTAGCGTTGCAGTTGGAGTACTTAGAGCGCTATTACTACCAGCGTGGCCTGGATACCCCCAATCTCATTCCGGCCGCCGATGTGCCCGCCATCACCATCATTCGCGATGATGAGATAGGCCACATCAACGCGATTCGGACTGTGCTCGGCAGCCAAGCTATTAACGACCCTACCGCTGCTGCATTCGACTATACCGCCGGGGGGCGCCTCACTCCTTTTGCTAACGCCGCCAGCTTCTACGGCACGGCCCAGGCATTTGTAGATACCGGCGTACGTGCTTATAAAGGAGGCGCGCCAAATCTGATGGGTAACAAAACGATTCTAACAGCTGCACTCAATATTCACTCTGTAGAAGCTCGTCACTCCTCGCACATCCGGCTGCTACGCCGGGGCGGGGTAGGCGCTCAGGCTGATTTGGCTGATCTGAGCAACAAGCCCAAAAGCTGGATTTCCGGTAACGATAATGGAGGTCCGGTACCGGCTGTAACGGCTCCGGTGTACGGACAAGGCTCCAACGCCAATTTCCCTGCTGAAAGCAACGTTACGCATGCCAATATCAACGTGCAAACCTCTTCCACTCCACCTGCCGGCCTCACGATTACGCCAGCAGCAGCTTCGGAAGCCTTCGATGAACCGCTGGATGCAGATGCAGTAAAAGCTATTGCTCGCAACTTCCGCTCGGCAGTTGGTGTGACGGCCGGCCTGTTCAGCTAGCCTTCGCTACAAACCCTTTTGAACCACAACAAAAAGGCCGCTCTGAGAGCGGCCTTTTTGTTGTGGTTTTTTTGTGCATTCTGCGCTGTCTGGTAGAAGCTCGACAAAAAAAAGTACAGCCCCCCAATCCAAATTTCGAGCTCGGCCGTAAATCACTGCAAACAACAAGCTTCTAGGATATTTGATACTGACAAAAGGCAGAAAAAGCTGCCCTGGCTCTGTATTGCCCTTGGTTTCCGTGTTTCACCCAACTTCCTCTTTTTTATGTCCAACATCATCAAACCCGGCGAAGACGAGACAGGCTTCACCAAGCCCTTGTACGCTCCCATTAAGCGCCGCTCTTTCTTTATGTACGCCGGGGCTACGGCGGGCGTAACGGCTCTGGCATTGGCCGGCTGCAACGACGACAACAACAACTCAATGCCCGGCATGGTCGATCTGGGCTCGGGTGACACGGGTATTCTGAACTATGCGTATGCTCTAGAGCAGCTGGAGGCTGCTTTCTACACGCAAGTAGTAGCTGGCACCTATTTTTCCAGTGCTTCAGCTGCTGAGAAATCTGTTTTCACCGATCTGCGCGACCATGAAGTGATTCACCGTGAGCTATTTAAAGCTGCTCTAGCGGGCGGTGCCATCAAGGCATTAACGCCGGATTTCTCGTCTATCAATTTTGCAGACCGTACTAGCGTACTCAATGCCGCGAAGGCTTTTGAAGACTTGGGGGTAGCAGCCTACAACGGAGCTGGCCGCTATATCTCGTCGGACGACTACCTGACGCTGGCCGGTAAGATTGTATCGGTAGAGGCACGGCACGCAGCACTGATTCGGGACTTGATATCGAATGGCACCTTCATAGGTACCGATATCATCAACTCCGATGGTCTGGAAATGTCGAAAACGCCTACTGAGGTAGCAACCATTGCCAATACCTTCTTGGCGGATGGCTCGAAAGTAAGCGGCACTAATTTGCCTAAATAAGCGGTACCAGTCCGCAATCTGCTTCCAGCTTCGTCGCTGTTTTCCTCTCTTATCTTTCGACGCACTCCCATGAATCTTTTCCAGATAATCTCCGACATTGAAAAAGTAGATCCAGAAATCTACGACCGTCTCGACCCTCGCCGTGCAGTATTTAAGCACTTCGCTGGCTACGGTAAAAAACTTGCTGCCTCTGCCGTTCCCCTGGCCATGGGCGCTATGTTTCAAAAGGCGTATGGTCAGACCACGACCGGCGTAGCTGGCGTATTAAACTACGCTCTGAGACTGGAGTACTTAGAAGCTGAATTCTACCGTCAGGCGCTGGCTGCTCCTGGTCTTGCTGCTACCCTCACTGGTGCTGGTCGCACGGCTATTACTGCTATCTATAACCACGAAGTAGCCCACTACAAATTCCTGGATGCTGGTATTAAGGCAGCTGGAGCTACGCCGGTTAGCATGCCCCAACCTAGTGCCTACGATTTTACGGGCTCGAAGGGCGCCAAACGCACACCGCTATTCCCCACTGTATTCACTGATTACAATACCTTCCTGGCTGTAGCACAGGCGTTGGAAGATACCGGCGTTCGTGCCTATAAGGGTCAGGCTACTGCTCTGAAGGGTAGCAAGGATCTGTTGCAGGCTGCACTTAATATTCACTCCGTAGAAGCCCGTCACGCCTCGCACATCCGGACTATGCGCCGTGGTCTTGCCAATGCTCCAGGTGCGCCGGCTACTGCTCCCAAGAGCTGGATTTCAGGCAACGACAATGGTGGCCCAGCTCCCTCTGCCACATCGGCCGTATATGCCGGCGAAGAAAATGTAACGCAGGCTGGTGCCAACGTGCAAACGCTTAACGGTGGTGTTACGCTGGGTGCTAACGCCGGCTCAGAAGCATTCGACGAGCCGCTGACGATGGCCCAAGTATTGACTATTGCCGAGAACTTCTTCGTGTAAAGGAGTATACCAAGCACAAAAGGGCCCGCCATATGGCGGGCCCTTTTGTGCTTTTTTTGGGGTCCATCTGCTATTCATCCGGAACTGAGTAACTTTACCAGCGCCTATGGCAGGTTTATAGTGAATCTGTTCTGAGAGCCTGTTTTGTCTTTGTGTATGTCTGATAAGCTTACTCCCTTCCTCACGCCTACCCCTTTGCCGCGCCGTATGTTTTTGCGGGCCGCCGGCGTCACGGCTGCTACCTCGGCCCTGGTGCTGGCAGGCTGCAGCGATGACGACGAGAGCACGCCCGTAGCGCCTACCACTCCCCTGCTTTCTTATACGAATGGCGTACAGAACATTACCGCCAACAACATCGTATTCAATTACTTATACAGCCTACATCAGCTCACTCTGGCTTTCTACCAGGCAGTAGTGGCCGCTTTTCCCACGGACATGCCAGTTGCCGAGCGCACGGGCTTCACCGACTTACGCGACCACGAGCTAATTTATACAGAGTCGTATAAGTATCTGTTGGGCACCAACGGCATTGCTTCGCTGGCTTTTAGCTTTACTACCCTCACGCTTACTACCCGTGCCGGGGTATTGGCGGCAGCCAAAAAATTTGAAGACTTGCTTGTAGCAGCCTACAACGACGTTGTGACGCGCTTCTCTATGGACGCCACTGGCAGAGACTATTTACTGTTTACAGGCAAAATTGCTTCCGTAAAAGCTCGCCACGCTGCTTACGTGCGCGACTTGGAAGTAGCCAATTCATTTGCCGGCACCGACGTAGTGGTGAGCAGCGGCGACCTGGCCGGGCTCGATGCTACGCTTACCCCATCGGCGGTGGTTACGGCATTGGCTCCCTATTTCACAGTCACTGTAGTCACGTCTAATACGGCTGCCTTAGCCTAGTCTCGCCTGTCTTCTCCGCGTATGAATATTTTGAAACTCTTGGTCAATCTGACCGAAGCTGACCCGGAACTATTGGCTCGGCTAGGCTCGCGCCGCGAAGCCCTGACCCGCCTGGGCTCCCTGACTGGTAAAGCGGCTATGACCACGGCGCCGCTAGTAGTAGGCTCGGCCCTGCGTCAAGCCTACGGACGTGGTGCACAGACCATTACCGACTCGCTTTCACTGGCGCTAACACTGGAGTTGCTCGAAAACAATTTCTACTCACGGGCATTGGGGCTGGTGCCCAATACACCCGCTGTACCCGCCGGCTTCATCCCAACTGATCTGCGGCCGGGCATCGTTACGGTGCAGCAGCACGAGCAGCAGCACGTTGCTTTCCTCACGCGGGTGCTACAGGCCTCCGGCGCCGATGTGCCCACCACCCTCAACTTTGATTTTACGGGCAGCAAAAATGGCACACGAAGCCCCCTCTTCGCCGACGTATTCAGCAATTTTGATACGTTTTTGCAGGTAGCGCAGCTGCTAGAAGATACGGGGGTGCGGGCCTACAAAGGCCAGTTGGCCACAGTGCAGAGCGACCGGGTGTTTCTGACTGCCGCCGCCCGCATTCATTCGGTAGAGGCCCGGCACGCCGCGCACATCCGGATTTTGCGCCGCAACCGCAATGCAACGGTGAAACCCTGGATCAGCCCAACAGACCAATCCATTACCACGGCAGGTCTAACTGATGCTGTATACGCTGGCGAAGAAAACACCACGCAGCGCGCGGCCGGACAAACTATTCCATTTAATACACTACCCATCGATGCGGCTGGTGCAGGGCAAGCTAGCCTGGAGAAAGTGCAGGCGGCCTTCGATGAGCCCATCACGGCTACTACTGCTACCAACTTAGCTACCTTATTTATATACTAAAACATAGGAAAAACCGCTTATTTGAGGAATAGGCAAAGAAAAAGGGACGCGCTTGCGTCCCTTTTTCTTTGCCTGAAAATTTAATTCTCGGATTTTCTGATGGTTAGGAATTAGCTTTCCCTAAATTACCACTCTACCTAACGCTTGTTCGTATAAGGTTCGCTCCCCCACCCAGTTATCCACCCGCTAATGAAAACCACCCACCATGCTAGAGTACACCAAAACCATCCTGTCTAAGGTTAGCTTCGACAAATTTTTATTTGAAAAGGAATTGCGCAAAGCACTCCGCACAATACTACCCGAAGAGTTGGCCCAATTTAAAGAATGGTGCTACACTCAGTTTGCCAAAGTGTACCGCACTATTCTTAACCGCGCTTTCAGCCAACTAGCCCTCTGATTCTGCCGCTTCCCTACCCGCCGATGCCTCCGCATCGGCGGTTTGCGTTACAAACAAAATATTGCGCTGTAAGCCGGCATAGCCGGTCCGCTTCACTGCCGATTGCCGAAATAATTCAGTGAATAGTTCATGGGTAATTTCCTGCCAATCGGTGGCGCGCAAGTGCTTGAATTGGGGGTGGGCCTGAAACTGCGGCTCGTTGTGCGTCTGGGCAAACCGATTCCAAGGGCACACATCCTGGCAGATGTCGCAGCCAAATACCCAATTGCCAAACTTACCGGCCACTTCCTGCGGTATCTGGTCTTTCAGTTCGATGGTGAAGTAACTGATGCATTTGCTGCCATCTACCACGTAGGGCTCCGTGATGGCACCCGTGGGGCAAGCATCCACGCATTTGGTACAGGTGCCGCAATAGTCCTTAATGGGGCCGTCATACTCCAAGTCTAGGTCCAGAATCAGCTCCGCAATAAAGAAAAAGCTGCCCGTGCCGGGGCGAATTAGGTTCGAGCTTTTTCCTACCCATCCCAGGCCGCTTTTCTTGGCCCATACCTTATCCATCACCGGCGCCGAATCCACAAATACACGCCCCCCTACCTCTCCTACTTCCTGCTGAATGTCGGCTAGTAACGTTTTCAGCTTGTCTTTAATGACAAAGTGATAATCGCGGCCATAGGCGTACTTGCTGATTTTTAGTGTATCGGGCTCGTTGGATTGCTGGTCTTCCTCGGCAGGGTAGTAGTTCAGCAGCAGCGACACCACCGACTTGGCACCGTCGACGAGCAGGCGCGGGTCGAGGCGCTTATCGAAGTGGTTGGCCATGTAGGCCATTTTGCCGTGGGCGTTGCGGTTCAGCCAGTTTTCCAGCCGCGGCGCCTCCTCCTCCAAAAACTCCGCCTTCGAGATACCGCAATACATAAAGCCCAGCTCAGCGGCGCGGCGCTTGATGAAGGCGGTATACTGGGCAGTGGGCAGCATGCGAATGGAATAACGCTTGATTGAATCAGTCAGGATAAAAGAAAAGCGTACCTGAAAAGTTCAGATACGCTTTCATGCGCAAAGATCTGTGAAAAGATACTACCCTTCTACAGTGATTTGTCTTAACTAAACAGCTCCCCCGTGCTGGCGTTGCCGCGCAGGTGCTGGGGCATGGTGCGGCCCAGGTGCTGGTAGGCGGCTTCGGTGGCTTCGCGGCCGCGGGAGGTACGCTTGATATAGCCTTCCTGAATCAGGAAAGGCTCGTACACTTCCTCAATGGTTTCGCCTTCTTCGCCACAGGCCGTAGCAATGGTGCTGATACCAACAGGGCCACCCTTAAACTTGTCGATGATGGTGCTCAGGATGCGCTTGTCCATGTCGTCGAGGCCACGGGCGTCTACGTCCAGCGCGTTCAGGGCAAACTGGGCAATATCGACGGTGATGGTACCTGTGCCCTTGATCTGGGCAAAGTCGCGGGTACGGCGCAGCAGGTTGTTGGCAATACGCGGCGTACCGCGCGAACGGCGCGCAATTTCGTAGGCAGCATCCTCGTAAATCGGTGTGTGCAGAATCTCGGAGGAGCGTTGCACGATACTAGTCAGCAGCTTAGCATCATAGTATTCCAGACGCGAGTTGATGCCGAAGCGCGCCCGCAACGGCGACGTAAGCAAGCCCGAGCGTGTGGTAGCCCCGATGAGCGTGAACGGCGACAGCGAAATCTGCACCGAGCGCGCATTTGGCCCCGAATCGAGCATGATGTCGATACGGTAATCCTCCATGGCCGAGTAGAGGTATTCCTCTACTACCGGGTTGAGACGGTGAATCTCGTCGATAAACAGTACGTCGTGCGGGTCGAGGTTGGTGAGCAGACCGGCCAGGTCGCTAGGTTTATCGAGCACCGGACCGCTGGTCATTTTGATGCCTGCGCCCAGCTCATTGGCAATGATGTGCGACAACGTAGTTTTGCCCAGGCCGGGAGGACCGTGCAGTAGTACATGGTCAAGGGCGTCGCCGCGCTGCTTAGCGGCGGCCACAAAGATTTTCAGGTTCTCAACTACCTTGTCCTGCCCGGCAAAGTCGTCGAAGCTGAGCGGGCGCAGGGCTTTGTCAATGTCTTTGTCCGTGGCATCGAAATGATCGGAGCCGCCGGTGAGGTAGGGTTCACGCATATGCAAAGGTAAGCGGATTGTGGTTGGCTAAAGAACAGCGCACAGCGCGAATTTGTCCCATAATATTAGCATTTTTTCACCCAGACCGAAATTACTAATTACAATAGCCATTAGATGCAAAAAAACCGCGCTGGCGCTTAGTAAAATAAAGCACCAACGCGGCTGCGTCAATTTAGCTTACAGGCCTGAAAGGCCTATTGGTAGGAAACTTCTGGCTCAAGACTCTTGGCATGCGCCACAATATCAGCCATTTGCAACATATCGGGCACGGCACTCACTACCTGATGCTGCTTATTGAGGGCGACTAACTTACTGTGTAGGCTGAACGGCGAGCGGCCTCGCAGGTCGAGCATGGTCGTGATGCCGGCTTGCTCCAGCAGCGCCGTCAGCCCAGGCTCTAATCCGTCGATACGCGATAAGTCGGCGGAGTTTACCCATTTGAAAATCTTCATTTCTTCTATGCCCGTAGTACGGGCTAGTGCACGACGGTCGGCGGGCGTACGAGCCGCACGAAGCAATGCGTCCGACGTCATGATGCCTTCCTGCTCGAGGGTAGCTGCTTGTTTAGCCGAAATACTTTTAATAGAATTGATTTGATAGTGCATGTGTATGGATTAAGTGAACAATTTATTAAATCAATAATACAAAGGTACAATAAATAATATTTAAACACAATATTTATTCACTCAATCCATACACATTCATTATTTTCATATACCGCTATTTAATCATTAATCAACTTATAATCAGATATATAATTAAGATTATTACTCTTCAATAATAATCAAGTCTATTTTTATTTTAATTTTTTTAAACAATTAAATAATTAGCATACCTACAGGATTACTATTACATATAAAACAACTAAACTAATTAATCTACTTTTCTTCGACATCTTTGCAAATGCTTTCTTTTACGCACTCGCACGACCACTCACTACGTCCTTTGCCGCCTGCTACCTACACGCAGTTGGCGCCCGCCTTGTCGGCATTGGGCATGGCTACACAGCATTTTTTCCAGTTGCCAACGGCAGCGCCAGCGCAGGAAGCCATAACCACACTCACGCGCCTTGATGGTACTGCCGTAGCCCAGTTGGCGGCGCTGGCTTCCACGCCCGAGCTGGAAGGATTGATTGCTACCTACCCTCTTCGCCTCTACGACTATGTGCTGCTGGGTAGGGCTGCCCTGGGCAGCCCGCTGGGCGCGGCCGTGCGTGCCTACCTCCGCCAGCAGATGCAGCTTTCGGATGAAGAGTTGGAACGTCTTTTTGCGTATTGCTTGCAGCTAAGCGCCGAATTGGAAAATGCGCTGGAGCAGTTCCTGGCGGGCCCAAGCGGCGCGGCGGCACTGGCTCCATTGCGCCGCCGGCAGCAACAGATACAAGCCGTTTTTGCGCAGTACGAAACCAGCTTACTACCGGCGTTGCCGCCAGCGGCTACCCTGGGCTTCGACGAGGGGCGCTTGCAGCTTCTGCGCCTGGCACTGCTGCTCACGCAGGAGCTGCGCCATACGACGGCAGCAACCCACCCTTTCCTGCAGGCCCTACCCTCACTTACAGCCCTGTCTGACTCAGCTATGGAAGCCATTACGGCACGACTACGTGTGGTGGAAGCTGGGGAACGGCTCCCGCTGAGTTTGCCGGAGCTAGTACTGCTCTACCAGGTGCTGCACGTGTGTGCATTGGCTTTTGTGTCGGATGTGCTGGGTACGGTGGGCCTGGAGGATGCCCTACCCCTCGCCGACCACCCAGTGACTCCTACCCCTGGCAGCAGCCGCCAGGCCGTGGCAGCGCTGGCTACGGGCTTCATTGGATGGGTTGACCGGGAATTTGGTCAGGAACCCATTGTGCAGCAGGCCAGGCAAGAAGTAGCTGCATTGGCCGAGCTATTGGGATAAAAACACAGCAGGGGGCCGTTCAGCTAGAACGGCCCCCTGCTGTGTTTTTACAGCGTTGAAATAGGCAGGCGATTTATCGCATAGTCTATTTGCGGCAGAGCAGCATTAATTGAGCGAATATGTTTCCTGTAAAAACAGGTTCAGCCACGGAATATCCACAAACATGAGCACTGTGAGCAAAACGCAAAACAGGGCTACATACAGCATAAACCACTTGCGGGTATAAAGCTTTTCGGAGCCCTGTACCGGCGAGTTTTGCAGCAGCCCGAGGCGCAGGTACCAGGCAAATAGCAAGGCAAAGAACGGGAAGCTAACCAGCAGCTCTACCCGATTCTTAATGAGGAAAATACCCAGAAAGAAAGCCGAAGTAAGAGCATAGAAAAACATCGAAATCAGCAGGCTGTGCTCGGTGTAGAACTTGAAAGAGCGACGGTACAGGCCGGCCAACTCAGGGTCGCCAATGAGGCGATACTCTGCGAAGCGCTTGGTGGCCATCAGGAATGCCCCGCCCATCCAATAGGCAATCAGAATGCTGGAAGGGGGTAGGCTTTGGAACAGATCGGTCCAGTTGACGGTGCCAAACGTGAGTGCCGGCGCCACGATAAACCAGCCCAACGCAAACCGAATGGGGTTGTTGATGGACTCAGATAGTACATCCAGGAACACCCGCTCTTTGGTACGGAAGGGGCGCACGTTGTACATCACACCCATAAACAGCAAGAAGGCCGCCACCAGCAAGAACTGCATAGAAATCTGGTGGGCTAGTGTGAGGCCTACAGCAGCCAGTCCGGCCCACTCCAGATACACCAGCTTTGCATTCACCACACGCACCACCGACGTGCGTTTTTTCTTGAGCGGGTGAAACTTATCGAACTCGGCATCCAGGTATTCATTGATGACGTAGTTGGCCGATGCTATCAGGCAGGTGCTCACGATGCCTAACACCAGTTCCAGCACAAACCGCGAATCAATGCTTGGCTGGTAAATGAGCAAGGCAAAGAGTACGCCCGGCATCATAAAGACGTTTTTAGCCCAGTTGTCGGGGCGCGCAATGGCAATGTAGTCGCGCAAGCCGGCGGGCTGTAATTCCACGGCTTCCATCTGACCACTGGCGCCAGGGTGCGTAAATGTGTTTTCCATACGGTTAGTTGGTTGAAGGAAACAGCTGATTTTTCAGGTTATGATAGAAGTTGAATTGAGCGAACGGCTGCTTATCGACGATGAGGTAGGGCATGTTGGCCCGCTCTGCGCACACACCGTCTAGTTCTTGTCGGTCGCCGATGAAGAGGCACTCTTCGGGCGCTACCCCCAACTGCTGGGCAATGTAGAGCAGGCCCTCTGGGTTTGGCTTCATGCGGTCAACACAGGAATCAGTGGAACTGACCACGATGTCGGCCTGCAAGCCCATGGCCGCCAGCTTGTCGTGCGCGGCGTAGTCGGAGTAAATGCCGATTTTAACTCCACGTTGTCGCAGGTTGTCAAAAAAGGTCTGCGTGCCTGGATACACGCACTGCGCCAAATACCGGTTAGGGTTGCGGAATATCCACTGCTCTACCGTACGCTTGATTTTGGGAATAGAATACCCGCTTTTTTCGGCGCACCACGCATACTGTGCATTTTCTAGATCAGGACCAACGGCACCGGAACGCTTCTCACGCTCCGACCGAAACCGGCTCAAAATCAGCAGTTCCTGGGCACGCCAGGGCCGCAGGGCATAATACCCCACCAGCGCGTATAGCATCTTGCGGCGCAAACGGGACTGCTCGTATAGCGTCCCATCTACATCAAAAATAACGGCCTTCACTGTAGATAACGTAGCTTGTAGAAGTTTGAGCGATGGTTGTGCTGCTTTGAATGAATTGCGAATAATTTACGAATATTGCCATAATACAGTTGTTTATAAAAATCGTAACAATTTCATCATTTTTGTATAATCCGAAGCCCTCATTGCTGAGCTGCAGAAGAAGAAATTGCATGTGTGGTCTGTATCGTGCTACCGGAGACAGCTCTTCCTCTATTTTCTAACACGCGATGTATGCATACTCAACTCGTGCATTTTTTTGTATATAACCAATATAAAATATTACTCGTTTCAAGCAAAAATATTTTTACCCGCCTCTTTTAGCAGCATTGTATGGCTACAACTACTACGTTTTCCTCTACCACCAGTGTTTCCTTTTCCCGCCCGCGCCCTACCCAACTAGTTGCCTGGCGCGTGTTCTTCTGGTTACTGCTGGCCTGTGGCGTAGCATTGCGTCTCTTTCATTTCTTCGACAACCGCTCGCTTTGGATCGATGAAGTGTATGTGGCTAATAGTCTGATCCGGATGAATTTTGAGCAGCTAGCGCAACCAGCGTTGGAATACGAGCAGAAGGCCCCCATTCTGTTTCTATGGCTTTGCCGCCTCTCGGTGCTGCTCTTTGGCAAGCAGGAAATGGCGTTGCGGCTGGTGCCGTTGCTTTGCTCATTGGGTGCTCTGGCACTATTTGTACCTGTGAGCCGTCGTGTGCTCCCTCCCCTGGGCGCCGCCGTAGCCATGGGCATACTGGCGCTGGCGCCACCGCTAATCTACCACAGCGTCGAAATCAAGCAGTATAGTGCCGAGCTGCTGGCTACGGTAGCGGCCGTGTACCTCTACTTGCGTTACCGGGATGCAGTAGAGTGGCGGCCATTGCTGCTGTGGACCGTAGGAGGAGCTGCATTGGTTTGGTTTTCCTACGCCAGCATTTTTGTGCTAATGGCCATTGCCGGCGCCCTCAGCTTATGGCACTTGTGGCAGCGCGACTGGCAGCGCTTTTGGCGGCAGCTGGTGCCGTTTGCTGCCTGGCTGTTCAGCTTTGCGCTCAACTACTTGCTTTTCACGGGCAAGTACACTGAGTCGGGCTGGCTGGTATACTGGTTTGAAACCTTGGATGCCTTTATGCCCCTGGCTGCCTCGCGGGCTGCCGTGCGGTGGCCCTTTTACCAGCTTTATATGGCGCTCGACTACCCCCTGGGGTTGCTGTTGGACCTGCGCACAGTAGGCAGCAAGCTGCCACGCCTGGTGCTGCGCCTGGTCCCGCTAGGATGCCTGGCTATAGGTGCGGTAGTTCTATTTCGGCGGCAGCGGCAGCTATTTCTGGTATTGTTGTTTGCTATTCTGCTCACGGTAGTGGCCTCTGCCCTACGCAAGTATCCCGTGTACGAACGCCTGATTGTGTTTCTGGCGCCAGTATTCATCCTGTTTATTGCTAGTGGGTGTGCGGCCGTGGCTCATCGCCTGCATGTGGGCTGGAAGTGGATAGTACCGGCATTGCTACTGTTGCCACCGTTGGCAGCCTCCGCACGCCAGCTCGCCGACCCAGGCTTGTTTGGCGGGTACAAGAAATCGTATTTTCGGGAAGCTTTTCAGTTTGTAAACGAGCGGTACCAGCCCGGCGATGTAGTGTATCTGAACTGGAACCACATCCCACCGTACCGCTACTACAAGCTGGCCTACCCATTGAAATACAACGCCGTGCTAGGGCGCGACTACCGCCCGTCTTCGCACAATATCCCTACCTACATCAACAAAACGGCCGCCGAGTTTGCCGCCGTCACGCAGGGCCACCGGGGCTGGTTGCTATATGATGAACTGTATAAAGGGACCATTGGCGACTACGATGGCCGGCCCGCCTGGTATTACCTGGAAAGCGACACAGTGCTTTTTCAGCGGCTCAACCAGCGTATTATGACCACCACTCAACGGCCGCGGCAGGCCTCTTACCAGAAGCGTACTACGCACGCCAAACTGTTCGGCCTACCCCGTCGCCGCTCCACTCCGCATGTACAGCAAAACTGAAGTTACGCAGCTTCGGCAGGCTTTCTGGACCACCTTTGGGCAATACATGGCCCCGGTCCCCTCGGCCGAAGGGCTACCTACCAACTGGATTAACTACAAAACCGGCCTGAAGCACGTGTACTTCCGCATGCACGCTGATGGCCGGCGGGCCAGCATTGGCATTGAGCTGACCCATCCGGATGCCGGCATCCGGGAGCTGTTCTACGAGCAATTCAAGGAAGTGCGCCGGTGGCTGGAGGAGGCCACCGGCGAAACCTGGACCTGGGAGCCCGAAGCGCAGGACGCCAACGGCCAGTTTATAGCGCGCATTTACCAGGAGTTGGCGCCCGCTAACCTGTTCAACCGCGACGACTGGCCCCGACTGATTTCCTTCTTCAAACCGCGCTTAGTGGCTTTGGATGAGTTCTGGAGCACCGCGCAGTACGCATTCGACGAGTTGCGCTAAACGCCCTACCCCTTTTGCAGGGGTAGGATTACTTCCATTTCTAAGTACAGCCATTCATCTTCCCAGGCTTTGTGGGTGAGACGGCCCGTCAGTGGAAAGTCTGCATCCAGGAGGCGGGCTACGGTTTCGTTGCGGCCTTCGGGAAGGTAGCCCAGCCACATGGGTTCTGGACCAGCCGTATACACACGCACGGCCCAGTCGTCGTAGGAGCTATCGGCTTCGCGTTCCAGCGTCAGGGCTTGCCCGAGTTTCAACTTTGGCTCATAGGCTTTGAGGCCCTCGCGATGAGAGGTACCAGCAATCAGGCATTCAAGCAATACGAGAGGTGAAGCGGGGGTAGCAGGTGCAGTGGCCATAGTGGTCAGGGCATATAAATGAATGGGCTAATATAGGCGACGGATAGAAACTAAAACGAGTTGCTAACGAGAAGAGGAATTAATAAATACACTCAGTACCCATACTCCGAAGCCAACACCTAACCAAATGGGTGGCAGAAATATATAGCGTACGAGACACAGCCCACCATCACAGCCACCACCAGATGTGCTATCCAAATAACTCGCTGACACTATGCTCGCTAGTGACACCCATATAAATAACCAAACTCCGCAGCCCACAGGAGTGGTGGCCGGTTTCTGCCCCGTTGGCTGTTCAATACTGCTAACAACTCTGCTCTTAGCATCCTTACTGATTGGCCTTGGCGAACGGGTAGCCCAAACTATGACCGTAACGAAAAAGGTAAGGCCAACCAGAAATACAGCTAGTAATATGTAGTCATCCTTATTCAAGGTATCAAAGAGAAGAGAGCCTAAACCTAATCAAACATCATTTAAACGCCTGAATCCCGGTTATATCTGCCCCCGTGATAAGCAGGTGAATATCGTGCGTGCCCTCGTAGGTGATGACCGATTCCAGGTTCATCATGTGGCGCATGATAGGATACTCGCCCGTGATGCCCATGCCGCCGTGAATCTGGCGAGCTTCGCGGGCTACCTCCAGCGCCATGTGCACGCTATTGCGCTTGGCCATCGAAATCTGCGCTGAAGTGGCTTTGCCTTCGTTTTTGAGCACGCCCAGGCGCCAGGCCATCAATTGGGCTTTGGTAATCTCAGTAAGCATTTCGGCCAGCTTGCGCTGCTGCAGCTGGAAGCCACCGATGGGCTTACCAAACTGCTCGCGCTCCAGCGAGTACTTCAGGGCCGACTCATAGCAATCAATAGCCGCGCCGATGGCACCCCAGGCAATGCCGAAGCGGGCTGAGTCGAGGCAGGACAGGGGGCCCTTGAGACCTTCTACGTTCGGCAGCACGTTTTCTTTAGGAATGCGCACGTTGTCGAACACCAGCTCGCCGGTGCAGGAGGCGCGCAGGCTCCATTTATTGTGGATTTCGGAGGTCGTGAAACCCTCCATGCCGCGCTCTACGATGACGCCTTTGATGCGGCCTTCTTCGTTTTTGGCCCACACCACGGCCAGCTGGCACTCGGGCGAGTTCGAAATCCAGAGTTTGGCGCCATTCAGCAGGTAGTAGTCGCCTTTATCCTCCAGCTTCGTAACCATGCCGCCAGGGTTGGAGCCGTGGTCGGGCTCTGTGAGGCCGAAGCAGCCTAGCCACTCGCCCGAAGCCAGCTTGGGTAGGAACTTCTGCTTCTGCTCCTCCGAGCCGTATTGGTAGATCGGAAACATCACCAACGAACCCTGCACCGAAGCTGTGGAGCGCATGCCCGAGTCGCCGCGCTCAATTTCCTGCATAATTAGGCCGTAGCTGATGTAGTCGAGGCCACCGCCCCCGTACTCGGTGGGGATAGTAGGGCCAAAAGCGCCTACCTCGCCAAACTTGCGCACTATCTCCGAAGGGAAATGTGCCTCCTGGGCCCACCGCTCGATGTTGGGCGAAATCTCCCGCTTCACAAAGTCACGGATAGTCTGGCGGATGAGCTTGTGCTCCTCCGTCAGCAACCCATCGAGGTCGAAGTAGTCGGTGAAGCCGGCGGCGTTGGTAGAGCCGTGGGCGCGGGTGGCTTTGGCCTGGGGCGAGAGAATATCAGCTTGAGACGACATAACAAGAGCGGGGTGGGGTTTGATTGTCAAATATAAGCAAATGAAGTAGGGCAGATTGTTCCCGCATGCCAAGCAGATAGCAGCTGCCCGTCGAGCTTTTCCTACCCTTTACCAGCCTCCCCCCGTACACCTTCTACCCCCTCCTACGCTACACCTAATGAGCCACGAAAAAAAACTAAACGAACTGGAAGCCACCGCTATTTGTGGCAACGATATTTCCTCTTCTTGCCTATACGTATCGGCCCTGGCTATTGCGTACGCGGGTCAATACGCGTGGGTGGCGTTGCTGATGGTAGGGGGCGTTTTGTTTCTTTTTCGGCGTATTTACGGCGAAGTGGTGGGGGCCCTACCCCTCAATGGTGGTGCCTACAATGTGCTGCTCAACACTACTAGCAAGCGTAATGCGGCGGTGGCCGCTTGCCTCACTATCTTGTCCTATATGGCCACGGCAGTGATATCAGCCTCCGAGGCCATGCACTATTTGCACACGCTTTGGCACGGCCTACCCATTATTACGGCCACGGTACTGCTATTGGGCTTTTTTCTGGCCCTCACTATCCTGGGTATTTCGGAGTCAGCGGTGGTGGCAGTGGGCATTTTTCTGCTGCACCTGTTCTCACTCACACTGCTGGTAGGCGTTACGGGGTGGTATTTGTTTACGCATGGGCTGAGCACACTGACTGAGAACTGGCACATGCCGATGCAGGGCAGCTTATCGTCGGCGCTTTTCCTGGGATTTAGCGCAGCTATGCTGGGTATTTCGGGTTTTGAAAGCTCGGCCAACTTCGTGGAGGAGCAGGCTGAAGGTGTATTTCAAAAAACGCTGCGCAACATGTGGGTGGTCGTCACGGTGTTCAATCCGTTGCTGGCCCTGTTGGCCGTGGCCGCGCTACCGCTGGGCGAGGTAGGCGAGCACACCGAAACCCTGCTTTCCTACCTGGGTACCACCACTGGCGGCCCTTGGCTGGCTACCCTTATTTCCGTGGATGCCGTGGCGGTGCTCAGCGGAGCCGTGCTCACCAGCTTTGTGGGCGTGAGCGGCCTGATGAAGCGCATGGCCCTGGACCGTATCCTACCTCAGTTTTTCCTGAAAGAAAACAAGCGCCAGAGCAACTACCTTATTCTCATCACTTTCTTTCTGCTGTGTATATCGGTTCTGCTGATTACCAACGGGGAGTTGGGGCCACTGGCGGGTGTGTATACCATTTCATTCCTGTCGGTCATGGCCTTTTTTGCGTTGGGCAACTTCCTGCTCAAGCGCAAGCGGCCCAAACTGCCCCGGCCGGTGTACGCGGGTGTTGTGACGGTAGCGCTGGCACTGGTAGGCGTCGTCACGGCGTTGTACGGCAACATCCGTATCCGCCCTGATTACCTGGTAGTGTTCCTGCAATATTTCGTGCCGGCCATGCTGATTGTAGCAGCTATGCTGAACCGCACGGCCATTCTGAACCTGGTTCTGGCCGCCGCCGAGTCTTTCGCCAAACATTCGCCGCGGGTGTCGCGCCTTACGCAGGTTACCATTAAGCGGCAGCTACACGAGCTGAACCGCCAGGAGTTTGTGTTCTTTACGAAGGGCGACAATGTATCGAACCTCAACAAAGTGATGGCCTACGTAGTGGAAAATGAATTTACCAATCGCCTAAAAATCGTAACGCTACTGCGGGAAGGCGAGTCATTTTCTGAGGCCTTGCTTCGTGATATCAAAGTATTAGACCGCGCTTACGAGGAAATCGTTGTTGATTTTGTGCCGCTGAAAGGACAGTTCGGACCGGCCCTCATCGACCAGCTCTCACGAGAATGGAATATCCCCAAAAACTTCATGTTCATCGGTTCGCCCGGCGACCAGTTTCCTTATCAGATTTCTGAGCTGGGTGGGGTGCGGTTAATCATCTAAACCACGGATTCGCTCGGATTTTTCGGATTTTGTAGGTAGGAGCTATTAAACAATTTGTCATCCTGAGCATTCCGCGCATCAAGCGGCGACGAAGGACCTTCTCACGTGGGAACGAGTCGTTGTTAAGCTCGTTGGTTCTCGCGTGAGAAGGTCCTTCGTCGCCGCTTGATGCGCGGAATGCTCAGGATGACACCGTTTTTATTGCTGACAACGGCCTACTAGCTCTCGCTCACAGAATCCGTGGCATTCGATAGATCCGAGCGAATCCGTGGGCTAGAATTTCACGCCTACCGACGCCAGGAAATTGCGCGTGGCCTGTGGGAAGTACCAGTTGAACGTATCGAGGCCGCCGCTGGCACCGAGGTAGCTGTACGTATAGCCATTGGCCACGTAGCGACGGTTCAGGACGTTGTTCACCAGCAACGCCAGCTCGATTTCCTTCACAAACTTCGGACGAATGGTGTAGCGCGCCCGGAAATCGAGCACCTGGTAGGGCCTGATGCGCCGGTCCTCACTAGTGGTATTGTCGAGGTACTGACGGCTCACGGTTTTATAGAGCAGCGCCAAGCGCAGCCCCGGCAGCGGCTGCCCCTCTAGCGTGTGCGCCGATACCACATTAGGGGAGTAGGAAATAGTGCTGGTACGCGGCGCTTCTGTCACGGGCTCGTAGTTTTCGTCGTAGCTCACGCCCTGATAGCCCAGAATGCGGTTTTGGCTGACGGTGAGCGTACTGCTGAGACTAATTTGGTCATTGGCTGAGGCAAAGCCCGTTAGCTCCACACCGCGCCGGTAGCTGCGGGCCACGTTGGTACGCAGGGCCGTACCCACATCGTTCAGTTGGCCAGTGGCCACCAGTTGGTTGCGGTACTGCATATAAAACCCATTCACTTCCAGGCGCAAGGCGGTGTGTGGCCCTAGCAAGGTAGCGTCGGGTAGGGTGAGGCGGTAGCCGCCTTCCCAGTCGTTGAGGCGCTCGGCTTTGGCACCCACGTCGCCGGCGGGACGGTCGGTGAAATCAGCGCGCACGGGCTCGCGCTGGCCCACGGCAAAGCTGGCATAGAGCTGCTGGCCCTCGGCTAAGGCGAAGGTAGCGCCGGCTTTGGGGTTGAAGAACGTGTAGCGGGCACGGGTACGCACGTCGTTTTGCTCGTCCTCTATGCCATCAATAGTGTACGTGATATGGCGCACCTGCACGTCGCCGTACACGCCCAGCTTGGGTAGCACCTGCCAAGTAGCGCGGGCGTAGGCGTTGTAGTCAGTTTTGCGAGCCTCGTTGAAGTAGTAGTGCTGGCGAATGTTGCTGGTAGAAGCGTATTGCGCCCAAATAATTTCGCCGTAGTGGTCATTATCAAACTGATTCCAGGCTCCTCCCAACGTGGCTTGAAACTTACCGTCGCGGGGCTGATAGTTAAGGGCGAAAGTGCCGCCGTAGAAGTAGTTATCCAGCCACTTGCGGTCTACCAGATTGGTGCGCGTGATGGTGTCGCCGCCGATAATGACGTTTTGCAGGCCATAGTCGGTGAAGCGGCGGCGGGTACGATAGTTCTCATAATACCCAAAGCCACGGGTGAGGTGCAAGGCGGCGCCCACATTCCAGTCCTGCCCCAGTCCTTGCGACAGGTGTAGCTGGTAGTGGTTTTGCTGGTAGTTGTCGGTTTGGTTGTCGTAGGTGTAGTAGCTATAGCGCCTACCCTCGCGGCGCACGCGCTCGGCATCGGCCTCGCTCAGCTCACCATTGGCAATGTAGTTCTCCAGCAGCGCTTCGTTGCTGGTAATAGCTGGTTCGGGCACGCCGTTCCAGGCCTGGTATGTTTTCTCCCGGCCCGAGAAGGTGATGAACTTCAACAGTGTGTTCTTGCCCTGGTAGCCCGCCGCAAAGTAGTATGACTTCAAATCCGACGAGGCCCGGTTCATATACCCATCCGTAGCAATACGCGACAGGCGCCCGTCTACCGTGAAGTGATTATTAAGCAGCCCAGTGCCAAACTGCACGTTGTTTTTCCAGGTGTTGAAGGAGCCGTAGGTATTCTGGCTCTCGGCGTAGGCCTCGCGGCGCACATCCAGGGTAGAGATGTTGATGCTGGCCCCGAAGGCTGCGCCGCCGTTTTGGCTGGTGCCTACCCCCCGCTGTACCTGCAAGGAGCTAACCGACGAGGCCAAGTCCGGCAAATTCACCAGAAATGAGCCGTGCGACTCCGCATCGTTCAACGGCACCCCGTTTATGGTCATGTTGATGCCCGTGTTGCTTGTGCCCCGAATACGAATATCGGTATAGCCTACGCCCGCCCCAGCATCGGAATTCACTATTACGGAGGGCGTTTGGTCGAGCAGGTAGGGCAGGTCTTGGCCGAAGTTGCGCTTAGCTAGGTCCTCCTTGCCTAAGTTGGTGTAGGCGGTGGCGGTGCGCTCGTTGGCACGAGAGGCCGTTACGAGAGCTTCGCCGGTGAGCACGCCACCCGGCTGCAGTGTCACTGTGAGGCGTTGTTCGGTAGGCTGACCTTGTACTGTGCGCGTAATGGGGTCGTAGCCCACAAAAGTGATGTGCAGTGTGTGCGAGCCAACAGGCACGGTCGCAATAGAGAAGGTGCCAGCCGCGTCGGTGGCAGCGCTGGGCGTGCCGTCGAGTAGTACGGTGGCGCCGGGTAGCGGGGTGCCAGTGCGGGCATCTGTAATGACGCCAGACACGGGACCTTGCGCCCAGGCTACCGCAGGCAGCGCCAGTAGCGCAGTGCCCAAAACCAATACATTTTTCAAGAATGCAAAAGCAGAAAAGTGGAACGGCCCCGGTGCCAGGGGTCGGCACCACTCGGGTTTTCACGTTCGCGGATCGTCTGTTCCCTTCGCCAGCATTACCCGGATCAGGTTCAATGGGTATGATCTCAGCCATTGGCCGCCATGTGGCGGGTTGGCACCCCTAAACTATGCAGCAAAAGTAGGCGCTACCCCGGCCAGTTACAAACAGAAGCGCCCACCGATTTTTCTTTCCTCGCAGAACTGTGTATCTTGGTTAGGCGTGGGCAGAGGGGTCGAAAAAGTAGCTTTCTCCGAAAACAACTCTGTCCTAACTGCCGTTAGTTACTTGACTGACAGTAGTCTTTCGTCGTCCTTTCTCCGTCGATTTACCCACCTGCTTTCGCCATGATCAGCCTGATCTATACTCTTCTGGTCTTTGCCGTACTGGCGTATTTTCTGGTGATGCCCAAGCGGCGTTTCCAGCGCCCCCCCTACCCCGATAATGACGACGAAGGTGGCGAGCCCCTCGACGACGGCCTACCCGACCTGGACCTGCCACCTGGCATCACTCGCCCCATCAACGACTGGGAGCCCGATTATAACCGGGGCGTACCCACGCGCCCGACCGCGCCGTTGGTGTAGCGGCTGGTCTTTCCTCCGAAAAACAAGAACCCCTTCTATTGGGCTGGCTTTCTCTCAATTCGTGGCTGAAAGAGAGAGCCTACCCTCCGAAGGGGTTCTTTGCATATAAGCCGTTTGGAAAGGACTACGGCAGGCGGCGCTGCATCCGCACGTACGGAATGGGACCTTTGTAGAAAACCTCGCCCGTAGGCTGCATGTCGAAGCGCCGATAAAAATCGGCGGCCGATTGGCGCGAGTCGCACCAGAGCGTGTGGGCGCCCAAGCGTGTAGCCTCGTCTACTACCCGCGTCAGCAGGGCCGTGCCCATGCCCCGGCCTTGCCAGTCGGGATGGGTAGCAAACTTGCGGAACCGCGCCTCGCCCTGCGTATTCACAAACAACGAAATCACCGATACCAGCTCCTCGTTCACAAACGCCCCGAAATGGTACCCCTCAGCGTCCTCCGCCAACTGCACATACACCAACGGTTTATCAGGCCACAGCACCTGATGGCGCAGCGGGTAGGTTTGTTCGGGGGTGATGGGTAGGATGTGCATGGAGGAGAGAGTAGTCATTTTTCTACTGTCATCATGAGCGCAGCGAAGGACCTTATGCCCACAGAACGACCGACGTAATAACGACTCGTTCTGCGGGCATAAGGTCCTTCGCTGCGCTCATGATGACAGAGAAGAGAAGATAAAAAATGAATATTCTACTCTACCGCGATAGAATAGGCCGCGTTGAATTCCTGGCCGGGTGCTAGCGTCAGGATGCCTTCTTTCTCGGCCAGTTCTACGGGCGCGCCTACCGAGCTGGCAATGCCTTGCCAGGGCTCCACGCACACAAACTCGGCGCCGGGGCCCTTGGTCCAGAGGCCGAGGTAAGGAAAACCGTCGAAGCGCAGGCGTACGGCGCGGTCGGAGCGGTTGCTACGAACCGCAATAGCCGAGAAATCGAAGTGCTTCAAGACCAGCGCGTCGTCCTTAAACAGGTCGTAGGTGAGCGGCAGCTTCGATTGGTTGTTCATTACGGGCTCCGTTTCGCCGGAGAGCAGGCCACTTTGCAGCAGATACCGCTCAAACGTTACGGGGTGATCGAAGTGGAAGGCATAATCCTCAAACGTTTCGTCGGGCAGCAGCGGGCACCGGAACGCCGGGTGTGCTCCAATGCTGAACAGCAACTCCTGATCGGCAGTGGGGTTCAATACCTGCCAGCGTATTTCTAGGGTTAACTCGTGCAGATAGTAGGAAATCCGCAGCACAAAATCGAAAGGGTACACCTGCTTGCTCTGTTCGTCGGCACGCAGCTCAAACACCAACTCCGTTTCCGTCTGCTCGATGAGTGTAAACTCCCGGTCGCGGGCGAAGCCGTGTTGGGGCAGCTTGTATTCTTTGCCCTGATGCAGATAGGTGTCCTGCGGCAGCTTGCCCACTATCGGAAACAGCACCGGCGCATGGCGGCCCCACACGGCCGGCTCGGCCTGCCACATATATTCCAGCTCCGGTGAATTGTCGATGCGGACGAAGCTGGCCAGTTCAGCTCCTTTGGTATTGATGGTGACGCGGCAATGGGCGTTGGTAAGGGTATGTTGCATGGTTTTTCTCGTAGTGTCTCGCGGTGTTTACGCAGTATTTCGCAGTGAGGACTTTCTTACTGGGTTGAGCTAGCGCTCTGCAGCAGCGCATCCACCGCCGCTACGGCGCAAGCCAGCCGCTCAGCTGGCGGCCCGCTTACTTCCGCAAATCGGCCGGGTAGGGCGCGCAGCTCGCGCTGGTACCACGCATGAAAATACTGACGTTGCGCGGGGTCTGGGTGTTCGCGCAGGGGGTCGGGTTCCCAGGGTAGGTCCACATCGAGCAGGAGCGTGAGGTTGTGCGGGTGTTGGTGGAGGTGGTCAGTAATCCAGGCTGGGCAATGACCAAAAGCGTGCTCGGCCCAGATTTTTATCACCAGTAAATCTGTATCAAAAAATACCACCGACTTACCAGCCGCCGTTGCTTCGGCCGCGGCTGCTTGCTCAGCGACGAGCTGGCCGCGGGCAATAGCCTCTAAGTCGGGCAGCGTGTAGGCAGGGCCGTGTTGGTCGAGGTAGGCACGGGCATACTCGGGCGCGTGGGTAGTGCCGTAGTACGCGGCCAGCAGGCGGCTCAGCGTGCTTTTGCCCGTCGATTCGGGGCCGGTGAGGGCAACGCGTAGCATCAGATGGCAGGATTAGTGGTGCCGGTGGCTTGCGCTACCTGGGCAGCGCGTTTCCATTCTAGGTAGCCATATACTGCCAGCCCGAGGTACACAGCATAAAGTCCGCTGGTGGGGTAGAGTTGCTTGTGCCACAGAATAGGTACGTACAGCGCATCAACCCCAATCCATAGCCACCAGTTTTCCAAGCGCTTGCGCATCATCAGGTACTGGGCTGCCAGGCTGATGGCCGTGGTTAGGCTGTCAAGGTAGGGAATGGTATCGTCGGTATAGTGTTGCAGGTAGTAGCCAAAGCCACCTGTGAAAACGGCCGCGCCGACTGTAAGCCACAGCCACTCGTGGGCGCGCGTGCGCGACACCGTTAGCTCGGTGCGGCGGGCGCCGCCGTAGAGCCACTCGTACCAGCCATACAAGCTAAGAGCGATGAAAAAGCCTTGCAACAGGCAATCAGAATAGAGGGCACTCTGGTAGTAGACGACAATGTAAAGACCGCAGCTTACAATGGCCACCGGGAAATTCCACAGCGACTCGCGGGCTGCCAGCCATACGCACAGAAACCCCGTGACAACGGCTACCCATTCCAGCGGCGTGTTGCCGACAGCGGCCGTCCAGAACTCGTAGAGAGAATGCAGCAAAACAACGCGTGTTTGAGTGAGCACCCAACCGGGCGCGGCCAAAGCTACCGAAAGCTACCGGATGGCGCCGTATTTTTGCCCCCTACCTTCCCCGCTGCCCATGCTCCCTGATCTTACGCCCACCGACCTACACGCCCGCCAGCAACGCGGCGAAAATCTCCAGCTCATCGACGTGCGCGAGCCGATGGAGTACGACTACTGCCGCATCGAGGGTAGCCACCTGATTCCGCTGGGCGAGCTGCCACGCCGCGCCGCCGAAATTGCTACCGACCGGCCCGTGGTGCTCATCTGCCACCACGGTGTACGCTCCATGCAGGCCCTGGCGTTTTTGCAGCACCGCCACGGCCTCAGCAACTTACTCAATCTGAAAGGTGGCATCGACGCTTGGAGCCGCGAGGTAGACCCCGAGGTGCCAGTATATTAGAAGTTGTGAATCAACCCGTCTGTCCTCCTGAGCTTGCAAAGGACCTTATACCTGCAGAACGACAAGCGTATTAACGACTCGTTCTGCAGGCATAAGGTCCTTCGCAAGCTCGGGAGGACAATCAAACTCTATCAACTACCTTATTAGCATCCCGTGCTTCTCCCCGACCTCCCCATCCGCGCGGCCCTACCCGAGCTAGTTGCTACCCTCGGCCACAACGCCTGCGCGGTGTTGCAGGCGCCGCCCGGTGCGGGCAAAACTACGCTGGTGCCGCTGGCCCTCCTCGAAGCGGAGTGGATGCCGCCCGGCGGGCGCATCATCGTGCTGGAGCCGCGGCGGCTGGCGGCACGGGCGGCGGCTACGCGCATGGCGCAGCTCCTGGGCGAGCCAGTAGGCCAAACCGTGGGCTACCGCATGCGCCTGGAAAGCAAGGTGTCGGCTAAAACGCGGATTGAGGTAGTTACGGAAGTAATTCTGACGCGCCAGCTACAGGACGACCCCGCGCTGGAAGGTGTAGCGGCGGTGCTGTTTGACGAGTTTCACGAGCGCAGCCTACAAGCAGACCTTGGCCTGGCGCTGGCCCTGGATGCCCAAGCCGTGCTGCGGCCCGATTTGCGGCTGCTGGTGATGTCGGCCACCTTGGATGCTGAGCGGCTGGGTGCTTGGCTGGGCGCGCCCGTGGTGCGCAGTGCCGGCCTGAGCTACCCAGTGGAGACACACTACCTCACACCGGCGCGGGTAAGCAGTGCCAGTCGTAGGCCCCACGAGCGGCTGCAAGACCTGATGCCCGCCGTTATCCGCGAAGCCCTGGCCGCGCACGCTACCGGCGACGTGTTGGCGTTCCTACCCGGCCTCGCTGACCAGCGCCGCGTGGCTGAGCGCCTGGCCCCTACCCTTGCGCCTACCGTTGATGTACACGTCCTGCACGGCGAACTACCTCTGGAGCAGCAAGATGCTGCCCTACGGCCGGCGCCGGCTGGCCGGCGCAAAGTGGTGCTAGCTACCAGCATTGCCGAAACCAGTTTAACTATTGAGGGCGTGACGATTGTAGTGGATGGCGGCTATGCCCGCGTGCCGCAGTTTGAGCCGCGCACAGGTCTTTCTACCCTCACCACCCAGCCTGTAAGCCAGGCCGCTGCCGACCAGCGCCGGGGCCGCGCCGGCCGCCTTGGCCCGGGCACCTGCTACCGCCTCTGGACTGCCGCCGACCAGCCACAGCTACCCGCCTACCTTCCCCCCGAAATCCTGACGGCCGACCTGAGCGCTCTGGCTTTGGAACTGGCACTCTGGGGTGCCCACGATGCCCAAGCCCTACGCTGGCTTGATGCGCCGCCCGCCGCCGCGCTGGCTCTGGCCCGCGAGCTACTGGTACGCCTTCATGCACTACTGCCCGATGGTCGCCCTACCCCCCACGGGCGGGCACTGGCAGGGCTTGGATTGGTGCCGCGCCTGGCGCACCTGGTAGTGCGGGGCAAAGAGGTAGGACAAGGCGCTACTGCCTGCGCCTTGGCTGCCCTGCTCACCGAGCGCGACCTGTTACGCCCCGCCGACGGCTCCTTTGGTCCGCCCGATGTGCGCCTGCGCTTGGAAGCCCTGGAAACCGGACGGGCGCCCCTTCCTGGCCTGCACCCCGACCACGCCACACTGCGCCGCGTACGCGAAGCTGCTACGGTACTGCGCCGCCGCGCCGGAGTAGAAGCCGCTCCGTTGGAGCCCGACGCGGCCGGCCTGCTCACCGCCCTCGCCTACCCCGACCGCCTCGCCCAGCGCGAGACGCCCGAGCGCGTGCGCATGGTGTCAGGCCAGCGAGCCACGTTGCCAGCCGAGTTTTTCAGTGCCAGCGACGCGTTTTTTGCCGTGGCTACCCTGGATGGCGTGGCCGCTCAGCCGCGGGCCGGACTGGCCGCGCCCATCAGTCGTGCCGAGTTGGAACAGCACTTCGCCTACCTGCTCGAAACGCGGGAGCAAGTGCGCTGGGACGATGCCGCCGGCCGCGTGGTGGCCCGCCGTACGCAGCGCATGGGCGCTCTGGTGCTAGCCGAAACCGCCCTACCCCAACCAGCTCCTGAAACGGTAGCCGCTGTCGTGCTCGACCATTTGCGGGCGGAGGGCATCAGCCGGTTGCCATGGACCGAGGCGGCTACGCAGGTGCGGGAGCGGCTAGCGTTTCTGCACCACCTACGGCCGCAGCAGTGGCCTGATGTATCAGATACGGCGTTGCTGGAAGCACTGCCCGAGTGGCTGGGGCCGTTTCTGGATGGCGTGCGATCCACCGCCGATATCAATAAATTAGACCTCGGCGAAGCGCTACTGAGCTGGCTGCCCGATGGTTGGGCGCAACGCCAGGAGCTGGACCGCCTCGCCCCTACCCACCTGGAAGTGCCCACCGGCTCCCGCATCCGCCTCGACTACCACGACGCCGCCGCGCCGGTACTGGCTGTGCGCTTGCAAGAGGTCTTTGGCCTGCTCGATACCCCTACGGTAGGCGGCGGCGCGGTGTCGCTTACGCTGCATTTACTCTCCCCTGGCTACCGCCCGGCCCAGGTAACGCGCGACCTACGCAGCTTCTGGACCAGCAGCTACTTTGAGGTGCGCAAGGAGCTGCGTGGCCGCTACCCCAAGCACTATTGGCCCGAAAACCCTTTGGAGGCACAGGCCATCCGTGGCACCAAGAAACAGAACGGACTATAGTTCAATACGTTTGCGGCTTACTGTCCCGACGCCAGGTAGATACATGGTATAGCAAGAAACGTTGGAAGTGATGCTACTCAACGCAAGTCGTGGAACCGCTATGCGGCTCTCCCTCAACTTGATGTGAATAATATTAATTAAACCAGATATTTTGGCATTACAGTTGAACTTGCTGATTTGATTGACCTCTCCATTTTTCCAATCTTCTCGCATGTTTAAATCTTACGTACCCGCCCTTCTGCTAACAGTTGCCGCCGCCCTACTGAGTCGCCAGAGCGTTGCGCAGTACACTCCCACCAAATGGGAGTTTTACTTTGAGGCTGGTCCCAAAATCAGCGACTTCCGCACGACGGCGTACGGTGGTACATACAGCCCACAGTCCGCTTCGCCTATCTTTTCGGATGCAGATCGAAAAATAACGGTACGGAATACGTTTTCGGGCTTCATGCAAGTGAAGGCCTTCAAACCCCTATCGGAACGCATAGTACTGGCGGGTACGCTGGGGCTGGATATGCAGCACCTGAACTACAAAACCGGCTATACTCAAACGGTAATCAACGACTACATAACGAGTTACGAACAGGAGCACATCAGCCGCCTGCTCACCCGCGCCCGCGCCGATTGGGGCATTTACTACCGGTTCAATTTAGGTACCTCTGCCCACCTGATGCCCGGCGTAGCGGTGGGGCAAATGGTCAACCTCAGTCAGGATGGCTACAGCTACACCTTTATCCAACCCGGTCTCTACTTCACCAACAACCGGCTGCTGCTGTCGGCCACTGTTTCCGATACGCCCTACAACGTGCTGATTCCGGGCGCCTCCCGCTTCGAAGGTGAGCTCAATGGTCCTTATACTTATGATGCAGAATACCGCATCCGGGAGTTTCAATTGAGCGTTGGCGCGAAGTTTTAACCTATTCCTACCCTAAGGAAGTAGCGCCGCGCGATAGTTGTACCTCCGTGCTACCGTGGTTGCGCTGTTTAGAAGGACGCTGTTTGCGTCACCTACTGCATATGGTAGAGGCGCATGCGTGCGTCTCTCCATCATTCCAACTACCTTTTTAGCCAACGCGAACAGCCTGCCCAGGAATCATCTTACGAAGTTTACGTATAGGAAATATTTGCGTAACCTTTACTTAATGCAGCTTTCTATTCGCCTTTCCCGCAGCGTACTCCTTCTTTTGAGTATGCTACTAAGCGGCCTTACTACCAGTTTTGGCCAGGTGCCGACTACCCCAACCCGCCTTAACGACCCCAACTTCAACGCTTGGCTGATGTTTTTCAGCGATGCGCGCCTGAGCCAGCGGTGGGGAGTGCATACCGAAGCGCAATGGCGGCGCTACCAGGGGGTGCGCCGTCCGCAACAGGATTTTGTACGAGCCGCTGCCAATTATTACGTAAACGACGCTTTGATGCTTTCGGCTGGCTATGCCTACGCCCTCACGCACCGCTACGGAGAGCACCCGGCAGCCAGCCGGTTTCCTGAACACCGTTTGTATCAGCAGGTGCTGCTACGCGATAATTTGGGGAGAGTGCAACTACAGCATCGCTACCGCCAGGAGCAGCGCTGGGTACGTTTTGCCGGAGATGACGCGTATTCGTATCTCAACCGCTCCCGGTACCAGCTTCGCTTGGCAGTACCGCTCACGGGCACCATTATACAGGCACAAACGCCCTACCTGGCCGCCTACAACGAGGTGTTTGTCGGGTTTGGCCGTAATGTCACGGGCAATGTCTTCGACCAGAACCGTACTTATTTCGCCTTTGGGTATCAGCTTTCGGCGGCTACAGCCGTGGAAACCGGCTACCTGTATCAGGTACTACAGCAGCGCAATGGGCAGGTTTTTGAGCATAATCACACCCTCCAGCTTGGTCTTATTTATAACCCCGACTGGCGCCGTACCACAGCGGACTAAGACGCTACTCTTACCAATAAATACCCAAAAGGCCCCGCTACATCAAGCAGCAGGGCCTTTTTGGGTATTATCTACGAAAGAGGCTGTTTACTTTTCCTCGGGAAAATCAGCGGAATTGCCCAGATCAGCTACTTGCTCCAACTCTTGCACAAGCTGGGTAAATTTCTCACGAGCGCCTTTCACGGCTGCTTTGCCGATGGGCAGGTGTAGGGGTGGGTTTTCTTCGCGCACCAGATCATACATGATTTGCGCAGCGCGGTCGGGGTCGCCAGGCTGCTTGCCGCTATAGCTCTGGATGCCCTTCAGATTTTCGCCTACCGTAGCGCGGTAGTCCTCAATGTTGGTATCCACATAGGTAGCCGAGCCGCCTGCCCACTCGGTGCGAAAGCCACTGGGTTCGATATTGGTTACCTTAATACCCAGTGGCTTCACCTGTTGCGCCAGGCTTTCGCCAATGGCCTCGAGGGCAAATTTGGAAGCGTTGTAAACGCCTACCCCAGGGAAGGTCTTAAGGCCGCCGATGCTAGTGATGTTAATCACGTGGCCCGTTTTCCGCTCGCGCAGGTGGGGCAGCACGGCGCGCAGCACGCGCAGGGGGCCAAAAACGTTCACGTCGAATTGACGCTGCACTTCTTTGTCGTCGATTTCCTCGATGCTACCCAGGGAACCGTAGCCCGCGTTGTTCACCACCACATCGATGTGGCCCAACTTGTCAATGGCTTGCTGGATAGCTTGCTTTACCTGCGCCTCGTCTGATACGTCGCAGAGCACGCCAATGCCCTGTTCGCCGGCTTTCTTGGTGAATTCGTCTACCTGCTCCTGCTTGCGGAAGGTAGCGGCTACTTTATCGCCTTTTTCGAGAAGCAAATCGGCCAGCGACGCACCGAAGCCGGTGCTCACGCCGGTTATAAACCAGTTTTTGGAAGTTGCCATGAGGGGTGGAGTTGTAAGTAAAAAGTCAGCCAGACGCCATTAGATTGCGCCCGACTGACTTTTCAACTCCAAAGCACGGCAGAAGGTTGGGCCGGGCCAAAGTTCTGTTCAATAAGGCGGTTCAATCTGTAGCTGAAGCGTCAGCTCTAGCATAGTGACCTTTACGTGAAACAATGCACCAGATACCCTTATTTAACAGTCTGAGATGGACGCGGTAAAGTGACGCAGATAAGGATGTATCTTGTGGTAGCTGACAATAGCGATGCACAAACAGTGTATTGCAGCATTAATAACTACCAATATAGACCCAAACAGTAAACAAAAGTCAACTATCAATGGAGCACGAACTCACGTTTAGACTTGCAACAAAAGACGACCTGCCAGATATCATAGATATGCTGGCTGATGACAAACTTGGAGCAGCAAGAGAGAAATCATTAGAAGCGCTTTCCCTTAACTATAGCAAGGCGTTTGAAATAATTAGTGCTGATCCTAACCATGAATTAACCATTGCAGAACTAAATGGAAATAAAGTTGCCACTTTCCATCTAACCTTTATTCAATACCTGACTCATCACGGTGGCCGCAGAGCACAGATTGAAGCCGTTTGAACGAATTCAAGCTATAGAGGGCAAGGAATTGGCCAGAGAGTTTTTGAGTATGCGATAAAAAGAGCTAAAAAAGAAGGCTGTTTTTTACTACAATTAACGACAGATAAAAGAAGACCTGATGCTATTCGATTTTATGAGAAAATTGGTTTTGTAGCAACCCATGAGGGAATGAAGTTTTTTTCTATGAGTTATAATACTAAATATCTTTATTTTATTTTCAAGTTATTTTCTTAAATAAATTACGCAGCATAATAGTGTTTATAAATCATCTCTTATAGATAGTATTATTATCAAAAACAATAATATCATCAAACTAAACAATAAATAATCCTTGCTTACCATAAACAAAATACTTCTACAATAGAAATATTAGCAAAATATTAACAAACAAAGAAGCCTTTCACACCGACCCAACGAGCATCCGTGTGAAAGGCTTCTGTATTAAATGACTACTCAATTACCGCACTTTCTCTGCGGCCGTTTGCAACGTCACTTCCCCACTTTTTAACCCTTTGCCGGTGGCTTGCACGCGCACGGCGCCGGGCTTACCGGTGGTTTGCACAATGGCCACTAGCTGCCCATGAAACGCGTGCATCTGTGGCGCCTGGAACGACTCTAGGGAGGTAGGGTCACCGTTGCCGATGGCCCGGAAGCTGCCCGCACCGCTTACCTTGAAGCGCAGCTGCTCGGTGGCGTCGGGGCAGAGGTTGCCCTGGGCGTCTTCTACCCGGGCGGTGATGTAGGCTTGGTCTTGGCCGTCGGCGGCTAGCTGAGTGCGGTCGGCTACTAGGCGGATGTGGTGAGGTTTGCCAGCGGTGCGTACGGTTTCTTCGGCTACGGCTTTGCCCTGGGCATCGTAGGCTACTACTTTGATGCTACCGGGTTGGTACTGCACGTCGTTCCACATCAGGCGGTTGCGGGTGCGTAGGTCGGCTGTGTTGGATTTGGTCTGGCGGCCCATGCTCTTGCCATTTACAAACAGCTCGGCCGAGGGCGAATTGGTGTAGCAGTATACGGGCGTGGTTTGACCTTCGCGGCCGGGCCAAGTCCAGTGCGGCAGCACGTGCAGGGTAGGCTGCTGGGTGTTCCAGCGGGCGCGGTAGAGGTAATACCGGTCTTTAGGCATGCCCGCCAGGTCCAGAATGCCGAAGTAGGAGCTGTGCGAGGGCCACGATTCATCATAGGGGGTAGGCTCACCCAGGTAGTCGAAGCCCGTCCACACAAACTCGCCGGCCACGTAGGGTAGCGTATCCTGCGCCGCAAACTCGATATCCGGAATCTGCGACCACACGCAGTATTCCACATCGTAGGAAGACGACTGGTTGTCGGGGTACTTTTTCTGCTTGGCCAGCTCCACCGGAAACTTGTATACCCCGCGTGAGCTAACAGTAGAGGCCGTTTCGGAGCCTAGCAAAAAGCCCTGGGGCAGCTTGCTATCGGCATCGGGGTAGAGCTGCGGCTTGTAGTTGAAGCCCGGAATATCGAGCACCGAGGCGAAGTTATTCTTGATAGCATCGCCGATGCGGTCCATGCCGGCCGTTACGGGGCGGGTAGGGTCCTCGCGGTGCACAATGTCTTGCAGACGCTTGGCGAGCTTGTTGCCGCCGGGCGCGCTCTGGTCGGGCACCTCGTTGCCGATGCTCCACATAATCACCGAGGGGTTGCTGCGGTACTGGTGCACCATGTTCACGAGGTCCTTCTCGGCCCACTCATCAAAATACTGGCTGTAGCCGTTTTTCACCTTGGGCGTTTTCCACTCGTCGAAGGACTCCACCATCAGCATAAAGCCCATTTCGTCGCAGAGCTTCACCAGTTCCGGCGCGGGCATGTTGTGGGTGGTCCGGATGGCGTCGCAGCCCAAGTCTTTCAGCAGCACCAGCTGCCGGCGCAGGGCGGCCTTGTTTACGGCTGCGCCCAGGGGCCCCAGGTCGTGGTGGTTACACACGCCTTTAAACTTGCGCGACTGCCCATTCAGGGAGAAGCCTTTGCCAGCCTCAAACTTAAAGGAGCGGATACCAAATGGTGTTTTGTATTCATCCTTCAGCACATCACCCGCATAGAGCTTGGAGGTGGCCGTATAGAGGGTAGGCGTTTCGGGCGACCAAAGCTTGGGCGCTTTCACAATCAGGTTTTGCTCGAACTCCTGCTGATCGGTAGCCGCCAGGGTAGACGAGGTAGTGGCTACTACCTGCCCGGCCGCATCGCGGATTTCAGTTTCCAAGCGCAGCGGTTGAAAGGTGTTGCCGGGCGTTTCTACCTTGGTTTTCAGCCTGACTTTGGCAAACTCGGTGTTGATTTCGGGTGTGGTGAGGTAGGTACCCCACACCGGAATGTGCACGTCGTTGCTCACGATGAGGTGTACGTTGCGGTACAGCCCCGCCCCCGGGTACCAGCGCGACGACTCCGGCTGGTTTTCCAGGCGCACGGCCAGCGTATTGTTGCCGCTGGCTTGCAGGTAATCAGTGATGTCGAAGTGAAACGAGTTGTAGCCGTAGGGCCAGCGGCCTACCTCCTTGCCGTTGATGAAGACGCGGGCATCGCTCATGGCACCGTCGAACACCAGCACCGCCCGCTTGCCCGCCCCAAAGCCCGGCACCTCCAGCTGCCGCCGGTACCACCCTACCCCCACAAAGGGTAGGCCGCCCGTGCGGCCGGTTTTCACAGTGGCCTGCTCCTCCTTGTTCTGCTCAATCTTCACCTGCTGCTTGTCGTTGTCGGCGCCAAACGGGCCGTAGATGGCCCAGTCGTGCGGTACGCGTACGGTCTGCCACTTCGCATCCCGGAAAGCCGGGGCGGCGGCGTTGGCAACCTCACCTTTCGTGAATTTCCAGTTGTCGGTGAGCAGGTAGTCTTGGTGGCTTTGGGCAAAACCGGTGACGGATGCGGAAGCAAACAGCAACACAAAACCCGCTGCGAAAGCGGGGTAATGAAAACGGGGCATAGAGACTAAGTCGGTTTAGACAAACGTTTGCGTAGCGCAAGGTAGGGGAAATCGGGCGGTCTGTTTGCACTCATGCCTCTTATTCGGAGTGGACTTGTAAGGCATCTTTCATGGTTTGATAACACGGAAGCCAACTTTTCGTCGTAGCTTTGTCCGGCAATAAGTAGCACCTAACCTTCTTGTTGCCATGGCCGACCACGCTGCCAAAATTGCCTTCGAGGCCCTCACCTACGACGACGTCCTGCTACTTCCGGCTTACTCCGAAGTATTGCCCCGCGACGCCGACACCAGCTCCCAGCTTACCCGCAACATCCGCCTGAACCTGCCCTTCATTTCGGCAGCTATGGACACCGTTACCGAAGCCGAAATGGCCATTGCCATGGCCCAGGAAGGCGGCATTGGCATGGTGCACAAAAACATGAGCATCAAGGCGCAGGCCGAGCTGGTGCGCCGCGTGAAACGCTCGGAAAGCGGCATTATTCTCGACCCTTTCACGCTGGAAGACACTGCTACCCTCGGCGACGCCAAGCAGATGATGCGCGACAACAAGATTGGCGGCATTCCGATTGTTGACGACCAGCGCCGCCTCAAGGGCATCCTCACCAACCGCGACCTGCGTTTCGAGAAAGACATGAGCCGCTCGGTATCGGAGGTGATGACCCGCGAGAAGCTGGTAACGGCCGCCGCTGGCACTGCCCTCAGCATTGCCGAAGAAATTCTGCAAGACTCGAAAGTCGAGAAGCTGCCCGTGGTGGATAAGGATGGCAAACTGGTAGGCCTGATTACGTACCGCGACATCCGCAAGCGCCGCCGCTCGCCCAACGCCTGCAAAGACGAGTTCGGCCGCCTGCGGGTAGGCGCCGCTGTAGGCGTCACGGCCGATTTGCTGGACCGCATTGCCGCGCTGGTGGAAGCCGGCGTAGACGTGGTGAGCGTAGATACGGCCCACGGCCACAGCAAAGGAGTGCTGGATGCTGTGCGCAACATCAAGCAGCAGTTTCCTACCCTGGAAGTTATTGCCGGTAACGTGGCTACCGCCGAGGGCGCTCGTGCCCTGGCCGACGCAGGCGCCGATGCCGTGAAGGTAGGCGTGGGTCCTGGCTCTATCTGCACCACTCGCATCATTGCCGGCATTGGCGTGCCACAGCTCTCGGCCGTGCTAGAAGCGGCTCGCGGCCTGGAGGGCACTGGCGTCCCGCTGATTGCCGACGGTGGTATCAAGTTTTCGGGTGATGTAGTGAAGGCTTTGGCCGCCGGCGCTTCTACCATCATGGTAGGCTCTCTGCTGGCTGGCACCGAGGAAGCCCCCGGCGAAGTGACACTGTTTGAAGGCCGCAAATACAAGAGCTACCGCGGCATGGGCTCGGTGGAAGCCATGGAAGAAGGCTCGAAAGACCGCTATTTCCAAGACGCCGAGGCCGACGTGAAAAAGCTGGTGCCCGAGGGTATCGTGGGCCGCGTGCCCTACAAAGGTCTGGCTGCCGAGGTGCTTTACCAGCTGGCTGGCGGTTTGCGGGCCGGTATGGGCTACTGTGGTGCCCCTAACATTGCTACCCTGCAACAAGCCCGGTTCACGCGCATCACGGGTGCCGGTCTGCGCGAGTCGCACCCCCACGACGTACAAATCACCCGCGAAGCTCCCAACTATAGCAGCCGCTAACGTACTACATGGCTGCTTATCTGAAGCCCGTTGTGCCGCATAGCACAACGGGCTTTTGCCTTTTCGGCTTCTCAGCCATCATTGCTCAACAAGTTCAAGGCTCGTGGATAACCGCTTACTAACGAGTCTCTACCATTTTTAAAGCTGAATACAACACGGCGTCGACAGCGCCCGGCAAACTATTCCGAACGAGTTTTCTCATCTCAGGCAGAGCTTCTATACTTGTACCGAAAATCACTAACGATTTTAGTTGCTACCGCGAGAGTGGTTAGCAGTTTTCGGCTAGCTCCGTATCTTGCCCGTCCTTTCGGCCACGCTGCTCTGTGCTCACTATAGACTGGTTGTTGGTTTTTTCCTCGTATTGCTCTCGTATGTCCCTTCGCCAGAAGCTGCAAACTGCCGTCCTACCTCTCACGATTCTGAGCTGGTTTGTGCTGCTGTATTGTACGCTGCTGGCAGCCAGCCCTACCCTAGCCGAGCAGCTGGGAAAGCCTTCTGCCTGGGTGGCGCTGGCAGCCCAGGCATGCTTTGCGGCGGGCGTATTTCTGTACCAGCGTAACCGCCCCGACCCGCTCCGCGGCACCGATTTCACGGGGCTGCTGCGGCGGCTGTTGCTGGGGCCGGGTGTGCTGGCCAGCGTGTGCGTGGGATTGCACTTGCTCGAGCGCTTTATACAGGCCGAAGCACCGAGCAACGACCGGGTTTTATTCGCGGTTATCTACACCATCAACCTGGCGCTGTTCATTATCTTTCTGGCCAGCACCAACTACACGTGGCGGTCGTTGGTATTGTTTCGGGCGCCTACCCACCTGCGGCGCGAGTGGCTCTGGTTTGAACTGCTGCTGGGTGCTACCCTACTATTTCGCTTACTAAACTGGGCCCCTACGGGCCTGCTGGCCTATCCCATGATGGGGGCCCTGGCCCTATTTGGCATTTACCTTAGCGGCAACCAGAAATGGGTGGCCTACCTCAACCGCCGCCAGAAGTGGGAGGTAGTGCTGCTGCAGGCGGGCTTGCTGCTGTGCATGGGCGTGTTTGTGGTGTACTTTCTTCGCATCGAACACGACCCCAAACTAGTGGCCCCCGCACCCCAGCACGCGTTTTTGCTGCTCACGGTGTTCTTTGCTACTTTCTACTCGCTGGTGGGCCTACTGGTCACGTTCTTCAACCTACCCACGGCGGGTGTGTTTGAGCAGAAGCGCGAAGAAATCCTGAGCCTTCAGCGCCTGACGCAGTTGATTCAGAAAGGCCAGACCGAAAAGGAAATCTACAGCACGCTGTTCGACTCGGCCGTGCAGACAGTAGGTGCCGATGCCGCCTGGCTGACCCTGGACGCTTCCGTGGATGGCTACTCGGGCCAGTATTTCAACATAGAGTCCGAGCAGAGCGCGGCCATTCATAGTTTGCTCACCGACTATAATCTGGGCCATATCGAGTACCTCAACAACGACCTCGATAATAGCAGCGGATTTCGCAGTCTGAAGCTGCCGTTTTCGTCGATGATTGTAATGCCGTTGCGCTCCACCAAACGGCGCTATGGCTCTTTGTACATGCTGAAGGACCAGCGCCACGGTTTCGACCGCGAGAACCTAGGCATTCTGCAAACTTTCACCAGCCAAACCGTGCTCAGCATTGAGAACTTGCAGCTGCTGCAAGCCTCCATCGAAAACGAGCGGGTACAGGAGGAGTTGAAGATTGCCTCAGCCGTGCAGGACAGCCTCATTCCGAAAACCCTACCCACCGATAACTGGTTTGAAATCAGCTCCTACGCGCTGGCTGCTAAAGAGGTAGGCGGCGACTTCTACGACTTTCTGCACCTACCGGGCCGACGCCTAGCCATTCTGGTAGGCGACGTATCGGGAAAGGGCGTGACGGCCGCTTTCCACGTAGCGCAGATGAAGGGCATCTTTCACGCCCTGATGCAGGAAAATCCCCTGGCTCGTAACGACCGGGAGAAGTTTCCGGTGCCTAGCCGCTTTATGGCACAGGCCAATACGGCCTTGGTTCACTGCCTGGAGAAATCATCATTCATCACCGCCTCACTCTACATCATTGACTACGAGCATGGTGGCTTTGTATTTGCCCGCGCCGGGCACTGCCACACGCTTTATTACCATTCCATCAAGGAAGAAGTGTCGTATTTCCGCACGGCGGGGCTAGGCCTGGGTATTATCCGCAACGACTCCTACGAGAAACACATCAAAAACCAGTTCTACGATTACAACCCCGGCGATGTGATGGTAGTGTATACGGATGGTATTGTGGAGGCGCGTGGGGCCCAGCAGGAGGAGTATGGCGAGGAACGGTTGCAGCGCGTGCTGGAGCGCACTTATTACCTGGAAGCAGAAGAAATCAAACAACAGATTCTGAGCGACTTATCCGAGTTCAGTCATGGACAGCCTGTGCACGACGATCAGACATTGCTGGTGATTAAATTCAAAGCAGTTCAACCTGACTTGCACTCCTAACGTAGAGCCGAGGCATGAAAATAACACAACAAGCCACTGATACATCGCTCACCCTCAGTCTGGACGGTGAGCTGGACGCCAGCTCGTCTGTGATTCTGGATACGGAGCTATCGAAACCAGAAGTTCTGGACTACCAAAAAATATTAATTGACTGTCAGCGCCTCAACTATATCTCTTCGGCTGGCTTGGGCGTTTTTATTTCCCATCTGCAACGGTTGCAGGATGCTAATGTGAAGCTCATTTTCTACAACATGCAGGAAAAGGTGCACAACGTATTTGAGATTCTCGGGCTCGACTCGCTGATGACGATAGTACCCACGCAGGCAGAAGCCGTTGCTATTTAATTTCTTTTGTCGGCGGACGCTGCTTCCATGAAAAAGGATATCCGTATTAGTTGTAACAGAGAAAACCTGAAAGTGGTACGCGACTTCGTGAACGACTATCTGGCAACTCACAACTTGTCGGATCTGCAGCTCAATCAAATTGTACTGGCTGTCGACGAGGTAGTGGCGAATCTTATAATTCATGCCAACGGGGAAGACGAATCCCGCTCTTTGTGCCTGAGTATCAATTTCGTAAATCATGCCGTAGATATTGCCATCGAAGACAGCAGCCCAGTTTCTTACCGTCCCGCTACCTTCCGTGAGCCGGACCTGAATGAGCACGTGCGCCTGGGCAAAAAAGGCGGGGTAGGCATGGCGTTGGTGAACCGCATTATGGATAGCGTGGAGTTCACTACTTCCGGCGCGCACAACGTTTGCCGGCTGCACAAGCGCGTTTCCTGAATAGAATCAGTTGAGTTTGGTACAAGAAGGCACCTTTCGCGGGGTGCCTTTTGTTTTGCGCCCGCGGGTGCCGCTCTCCACGGGCTGGGCGGGAAAAAATCCGTAAAATTGCATCGGTCCTTTCCTGCGCAACGGCGTAGGGCGTCTGTTTTAGAAGATTTATTGTTTTATGCCTAAACGCATTCTGTACGCCGGCGCTGCCTTGGCACTACTGGCCGGCTGCCAGTCTACCAAATCTCCATCGGCAACCAAGCAGCCCGTCGTCGAAACCCTGGGTACGCACCCGGTACCTGCATCGGAGTTTGCCTATGTATATCGGAAAAACAACAGCACTGCCCCCGATTTTGGTACCCGTGCCGGCGTGGATGAGTACCTGAAGCTGTATACCAACTTCAAGTTGAAAGTACTGGATGCCGAGCAGCGCGGCCTGGATACCACGCAAGCGTTCCGGCGCGAGCTGGACGGCTACCGCCAGCAGCTGGCCCAGCCCTACCTCACCGAGAAAAGCGTAACCGACCAGCTCGTGCGGGAGGCCTACGACCGCCTGAGCAAGGAAATCAACGCTTCGCACATCCTACTTAGGGTAGCGCCCGATGCCTCGCCCAAAGACACGCTGGCTGCCTATCAGAAAACGCAGGCCCTGCGCCAGCGCGTGACCAGCGGCGGTGAGAACTTTGAAACGGTAGCCCGCCAAACCTCAGAAGACCCTTCGGCCCGCGAAAATGGCGGCCGGCTGGGGTACTTCACCTCCATGCAGATGGTGTACCCGTTTGAGTCGGCAGCCTATAAAACGCCGGTGGGGCAGGTATCGGAGCCGGTGCGGACGCGTTTCGGCTACCACCTCATCAAGGTGAACGACACCCGGGCAGCGCAGGGCGAAATCAAGGTAGCCCACCTCATGATTCGGGCCACGCCCAACATGCCCGCTGCCGATTCGGCTACTGCTAAAAAGAAAATCGACGAGCTGTATAGCCGCCTTCAGCGCGGCGAGAACTGGGACAAGCTGGTAGCGCAGTTTTCGGAAGATGCCGGCTCGGCGCCCAACGGCGGCGAGATTCCCGCTTTTGGCGCGGGCCGCATGATTCCGAGCTTTGAGGAAGCCGCTTTCAAGCTGCAGAAGCCCGGCGACTTGTCGCGCCCCGTGCAAACTCCCTACGGCTGGCACGTTATCAAGCTGATTGAAAAAATGTCGGTGCCTTCGTTTGAGGCCATGCAGCCTACCCTAAAAAGTAAGGTGGCCAAGGACTCACGCTCCGAGCTGAACCACGCCGCTTTTCTCAAGCGTGTGAAAGCAGAAAATAAATTCGAAGAAAATAAAGCGGGGAAAGAGTATGCTTTCTCGAAGGCTGACACAGCCCTAGTGAATGGGCGCTTCAAGTATTCAGGTATGCAAGTGACCAAGGGGAAAGGCAAGCCAGCGGCTAACCCTACCCTGTTCACCATCAATGGCAAAACCTACCCTGCCACTGATTTCCTAGCCTACGTGGAGCAAAGCCAGCGCCCCCGCCCAGGCGACGAGCCCCAGCACGCCATGCAGGTGCTCTACGACCAATACGTGGACCAGAGCCTGACCAACTACGAGCGCGATAACCTGGAAGGCAAATACGAAGACTACCGGATGCTGGTGAAGGAATACCGCGATGGTATTCTGCTGTTTCAGCTAATGGATGAGAAAGTCTGGTCCAAGGCTATTGACGACTCGGTAGGGCTGCAAAAGTTCTTCACGGAGCACCAACAGAATTACCAGTGGGCACCACGCGTGCAAGCCACGGTTGTGAATGCAGCTTCGCCGGAGGTGTTAAAGGAAGTATTACCACTAGTGGTAGATAATTCGAAGCCCGTGACTAAGAATGGTGGTACCGGAATAGCACTTGGTCTATTGCCAACTACAAAAGGCATTCCGGCTACCATCGGATTTCAGCCGCGCACGGCCACTTTACTACCAGCCAGCCAGCCAACGCTGGAGGCGTTGGCAGACCAAATGGCCACGGATACAACGCTGATTGTATCGGTAAGCGGTCGGTTGCGGACCTCGGCAGAAGGTACACTTGCCAGAAAGCGTATTCAGCAGGTTAGAAGCTCATTAGAAGCAAAGGGAGTTCAGGCCAACCGTATCATGACGGGTACCAAAGTCGAAGGAAATAAGGCTAAAAATCTGGATCCCAATGCGGTTTATCTGAGGGGCGCAACCCGTGACCTGGCTACCATTGAGCAGCGCTTCAACGAGAAAAGCCCGCTAGCCGTTAAAATCCAACAGCGCACGTTCCAGCAGGGCGACAACAAAGCAGTGGACCAGGTATGGCAGCGCGGCCCCGGTACCTATCCCGTGCAATTGGATGGCCGCTACTACTCCGTTATCATCAAAGAGCAGCTACCTGCTGGCCCTAAGAAACTAAGCGAAACCCGCGGTCAGGCCACTTCCGACTACCAGAACTACTTAGAGCAGCAGTGGATTGAGCAACTACGCGCCCAGTATCCAGTACAGCTCAATCAGCAGGAAATTGACAAGCTGGTGACTAAATAAACCCGATTTTTCTGGATGAAAGTGGATTTCGGGGCAGTGTATGCAACGAAGCCCCACCCTTGTGGTATCCGCAACCAGTAGAGTCTACTGTGCGGCACTGGTAGCTCCACTTATGAAATCCGTTTCATCCGAAAATCCGTGATTTATGTTGAAATTTACGCGCTACTTTTTGCGTTGCTGGGTAGTGTTGTCTGACCGGCAAGTGCCGACACCAGACCTATTTACTTGCTGCATGACTCATTTTTTTCGTTTTCCGATGCGCGTGGCGCTGCTTAGCCTCGGTTTGCTGACAGTCTTTGTCACCTCTGCGTTTGCTCAATTGGGCATCGGCCGGCCCGTAGGCCGCACGGTGGTGGATGGCATCATTGTCAAGATAGACAACCAGATTATCCTGAAATCAGACTTAGATCTGGTGTATGCGCAGGAGGAAGCCCGCGCTGAGGGTAAAGCCCTACCACTCGATTTGCGCTGCAAAATCCTGCAAAGCATTGTGATGAACAAGCTGATGCTGGCCAAAGCCGAAACCGACTCGGTGGTAGTAGAAGAAAGCCAAGTAAACAGCGAACTGAACCGCCGTATGGCTTACTTCGTGCAGCAGATTGGCTCGGAGAAGAAGCTGGAAGAGTACTATAATAAGCCTCTGAAAGCCCTGAAAGATGATTTGCGCCAACAGGTGAAAGACCAATTGGTGCAGCAGAAGATGCAGGAGCAAATTGCAGGTAAAGTAACTGTGACGCCGCGCGAGGTGAAGCAGTATTTCAACCGCATCCCGAAAGACAGCCTACCCTATTTTTCTACCGAAGTAGAGGTAGGGCAGATTGTGAAGCTGGCCCAGGTGAACGACAAAGCCAAGCAGGAAGCCATGGCCAAGCTCAACGACTTGCGCGCCCGGATTCAAGGTGGTGAGAGCTTCGAGGAACTAGCCAAGCAGTACTCGCAAGACCCCGGCTCTGCAGTGCAGGGGGGCTACCTGGGCTTTTTTAAGCGCAAGGAACTGGTGCCTGAGTACGAAGCAGCTTCCCTGCGCATGGAGCCAGGGCAGTTGTCGCCGGTCGTGGAGTCGCAGTTCGGCTTTCACCTTATTCAGCTGATTGAGCGCAAAGGCGACAGCTACAGCACGCGTCACATTCTATTGAAGCCCGAAACCGGCTCGAAGGACGTGAGCGTAGCGGCCGTTCGGCTAAGCAAACTGCGCACCCGCATCCTAGCAGACAGCCTCACCTTCGCCAAAGCCGCCAAAGACGACTCGGATGACAAAGCCACTAGCGGCAGTGGCGGGCTGATTCAGAATCAGCAGAACGGTAGCACCTACATCCCACTGGATAAGATTGACCCCGCCATCTTCTTCACCATCGACACGATGAAGGTAGGCAGCATCTCGCAGCCCCTACCCTACCGCACCGAGGACGGCAAAGACGCCATGCGCCTGATCTGGCTAAAGTCGAACACCCCACCCCATCAGGCCAACCTCAAGGACGACTATCAGAAGATTGCGCAAGCAGCCCTCAACGAAAAGAAAAACAAGGCGCTGGATGAGTGGTTTGAGAAAAACCGCACCACTGTATTCATCGACGTAGACCCGCAGTACGACGAGTGCCGACTGCTGCAAAGAACGCTATAGCAATGTGCTAATGATTGATATGTTGATGTGCTGATTGCTAATGGGTTGATGGTTGATATACTACATATGTACTTCATTCAATCATCGTCAATCAGTCTACCAGTAACCAACACATCAAAGCATTAGCACATCAATAATCCATACATCAGCAAATCAATCTATGCCTTTCGCCTCCGATAAAGAAGCCGCCGACGCGCTGGCGCAATCGTACCACAAGCTGCGGCAGGAAATCGGCAAGGTGATTATTGGGCAGGATGAGGTGGTGCGTTTGGTGCTCACCGCCGTATTTGCTCAGGGCCATTGCCTGCTGGTGGGCGTGCCGGGCCTCGCCAAAACGCTGCTCATCCATACCATTGCTGAGTCGCTGGACTTGTCATTCAACCGTATCCAGTTCACGCCCGACCTGATGCCATCTGACATCGTGGGCTCGGAAACGATGAACCAGCAGCGGGACTTTCACTTTGTGCAAGGCCCAATCTTCGCCAACATCGTGCTGGCCGACGAAATCAACCGGACGCCGCCCAAAACTCAGGCGGCCTTGCTGGAAAGTATGCAGGAATATGCCGTAACGGTAGCTGGCAAGCGCTACGCGTTGGATCGGCCGTTCTTCGTGCTAGCCACCCAAAACCCCATCGAGCAGGAAGGCACCTACCCCCTACCCGAAGCGCAGCTTGACCGCTTCATGTTCAACATCGAACTGGGCTACCCTAGCTACGAGGAAGAATTGCAGGTAGTGAAGAACACCACCAGTGACCGAAAAGCTGTGGTAAGCAAAGTATTACATGCTAGCGAGATACAAGAATACCAGCAACTCGTGCGCCGCGTGCCTGTGGCTGATAACGTAGTGGAATATGCCGTAGGCCTGGTACACAAAACCCGGCCGAATACGGGCCGGGCTGCGGCCCGCGTGAATCAGCTATTGGAATGGGGCGCCGGCCCGCGCGCCTCGCAGCACCTCATTGTGGGCGCAAAGTGCAACGCCTTGCTCAACGGGAAATATTCGCCCGATATTGAGGATGTGAAGGCTGTAGCACTACCCATCTTGCGCCACCGTTTGGTGCGCAACTTCAAAGCTGAAGCTGAAGGCATTAGCATCGAGCAAATCATCAAAGAAATTCTCTAGAAATGTAGAAGTTTGAGTCTGCATAGCCACAAAGACCCTATCGCAGGCCAACTCTCAACATTCTATCCTTACCACTCAACACTTCTACCATGGAAGTCTCCGCTTACTACCAGCAGTTCGAGCGCAACGTCACCATTATTCTGGATGCCTTGGCCGCGGGCCTCGATCTGCGCACTACGGCGCTGGCTACCTCTCTGCCGCTGGAAGTATATGTGCTCTGCGAAGTGCTGAACCAGGGCGGTACCCAGTACCGCCTAACCACTGAGGGGGTAGGGCGCTTAGCTGAGTTTCAGCAGCAATACATGCAGCACGAAGACCAAACGGAAGCCACCATGCGGCGCCTGTTGGAAGATAAAAAAGCCTATATGGCAACGCCGGAAGGCCGCGTATTGCTCAAGGAAATGTTGATTCGCCGGCTGGAATACTTCAACGAAGCTGCCCGCCAGGTCAACATCATGCGTACGCAGCAGGCCCTAGGTAGCCCGGCACAATACAAACTCTAATCGCAACTTTGGCGGATTAGGTTGATTTCACAGATTCTGCTGAACGTCTTTTTATAACGACGGGAATACAGAAGCTTCCAACACAGAGGCTTTTGTATTCCCGTTATCGTTTCTACGAAACCAGATTAATCTGCTAAACCTATGCTTTATAGGTTCATGCTAGCTGCATCTTGCGGACGCACTTGGGTGTTACCGTCTTTAGCATGTTCGATGGAAAGAACGCCAGTTGGCTCCTTTGCCAGGCTGCTGGGCACCTCGTCGCCGTGGGGACCTTTGGAAATGGTAACGCCACCGTCTACAAAGTAGATAGAGCCGGTAACATAGCTAGCCTCATCCGAAGCCAGGAAGGCATACACATTGGCAACTTCCTCGGTAGTGCCACGCCGGCCCATCGGTACGCCTTGTACCGTTAGCTTTTCCATTTTAGAATCCATGGGGCCGGTTTCCTTGTGCGTCCAAGCGGTATCGATGGGGCCAGGACCCACAATGTTGGAGCGGACGCCAAACTTAGCCTGCTCCACGGCTACGCCTTTCTGAAAAGCGTGCACGAAACCTTTGGTACCACCATAAGGCGTATTCTGCGGCGCGCCCATGTGCCCCGACTCCGAGCCAGCCGACACAATGTTGCCTCGCGTCTTTTGCAAGTGCGGAATGGCAGCACGGGTCATCATAAAGTTTGAGTAGATGTTATTTTTGACCATGTACTCAAACGCCTCGATGGGATACTCATCGATAGTAGATGTGGCCGGAAATACCCCAGCATTGTTCACTAGAATATGCAGTTCCTGATACTCTGCCAAGGCAGCCTGCACACAGGCCTCGGCGGTTTGAGGATGCGATAAGTCGCCGGTGAAAGCCACGGCCCGCCCCCCGGCGCGAATAATTTCTTCTGCCACTTCGCGCACCGGGTCTTCTGCGAAACCGGCTACCACGACGGCAGCTCCTTCTTTCGCAAACTTTTTGGCAATGGCCTCGCCAATACCAGCACCGCCTCCTGTTATGATGGCCACTTTGCCTGCCAGTCTTCCTGTCATTTTCGTAAAGTAAAGCTGATAAGCATAGCTACCAGCGGGTGTATTAATGATGTAGTTGTTTTTCTAAAACGCCCCGTTACTCGTGAGGTTAGTGTGCGCTAGCAAAACATTTTGTCATCAAATTCACCGGGTTTCACGTAAGCTCCTCAGCGTTCCTCTTCCTTCTATGCCCGTTGCTGCTTCGCTGTTTGTTGCGCCGCCCCTTACTACCCTCACCACCGCGCGCCTTACACTACGCCCATACGCTCCCGCCGACGAGGAAGACTTTTTTGCGCTGCTCGACCACGAACGCCACCGCCTGCGTCCTTCTTTTCCTGCCCGCGTAGCAGCTACTACCACGCCTGCCGACGCTACTCGGGTGTTAGCCACGTTTTTAACCGATTGGCGCTCCGACCGGCTCTACGTGTTCGGTATCTGGCACACCGCTACCGCAGCCTACCTTGGTGATATCAGCCTACGCCCGCAGTCGGGCCGCACCCGCACGGCAGAAATTGGTTACTACCTTGCGCGTTCAGCCGAGGGCTGTGGCTACGCTCGTGAGGCGCTGGCCGCGGCCGGGCAGTTTGGCTTCGACATTCTGCAGGTAGCTACTCTTTCTATTCGCTGCCGGGCCAACAATCCTCGTAGCTGCGCTGTGGCCAAAGCAGTCGGGTTTCGGCAGCTCCCTACCCGCAGCCGACTGTGGCCCTTGCGCAGGCATGATGCGGAAGAAGAAATTCTGTATTTCGCGCTGACGCGGCCGATCAGTTCTGCTCAGTAAACGATACTGGCAACAAAGTCGCGTCCCAGGCTTTCCTCATTCTTACGCTACCGAGCAGCGCAAGCTTCGCCTATGACTACTATTTTCCTACCCGCACGCGGCGGCTGATATTGCCCAGTAGCCATTCCTGCCGAAAGTTTAGGTAGATACCCGCCGCAAAATCAGTTTCTCTTTCCTGAAAATCGTACACCGGCTCCACACGCACGGTAATAGCCGCCGCTTCACCCAGTGAAAAATCCCGCATCAGGCGCAGCAGCAGAATACGACGGTGCGGCTCTGTGTACGTTGGGCTATTCACTGAACGGGAAGCCGACTGATACAAATCGCCTCCCAGTGGCGATAGAAACCGTTGGCCCTGCCAGTAGCTCAGCATCACGTTGAGGTAGCGCGTCTCGGCTGTGGCATTGAGGTAGAGGCCGCTACCACGTCGGTAGGGCAGTTGGTATGTAAACGACTTGTCGAAGTAGCCTGTACCGTAGGCCTGCACCCTAAATGCTGTGGTGGGGTGGGTAGGCAGCGGGTAGCGCGCCTCTATACCCGTAGCCCCATTGAACAGCGTCTGCAACGGCCGGTTAATCGTGTCGATTTGCCCGCCGCGGTGGGTAGCTGTGAACTGCAGGGGTAGGGAAACCGCTACGGGGCTATTATTGCCAGTGAGGCGCACGGAGCCGCTGAGGCCGCCCGCAATTTGCTCCTGGTAGTTGCTGTACCGATACTGCTGCCGCTGCCAGTCCACCCACACGTCCAGCCCTACCATATCAGAAGCATAGCGATACTGCAATCCTTCCTCCAATGGTTTTAGAATAACGCGCTCGAAATTGAACAGCGGCTCGATGTACCCGTGGTTCAGATGCGGCCGGATATTTCCAAAAATGAACTCGCTGTTGCCCTTGGTATAGGTAGCCCGAAAGGTAGGCCGTACCTGCCGCACCCGGGCGTTGCCAAAATCCTTCCACAAGAACACGCCCCCTTCCAGCCGTAGATTGGACGTGGGATAATAAACCAATTGTGGGTTCAACTGCGTGCCGAACAACGTATATCCCTCGATAATAGGGTTAAAATACTCGTTGTCTTTGAAAAACGTGAATGAACGCAGGGACAGATGTAAGTCGCCAGCTACGTTTTCTTCTGTGGCCGGAGAAACTTGCTGGCTGAAAGTAAACGCCTCTTTCTTGCCTGGTGTAGTATTTGTAAACGCCCGATTATCTATCTGTGCCTGCGCTACGTTTGTGCTAACTAACAGGCTTCCAACGGCTAATATATTTAGTAAATAATTTCTCATATATTTATCGGCGCGGTGGCACGAAAAGCCAGGGTCGGGTGTTAGAAAAAGCTGCCCCAGATGAGCGCTGCCACATGTTTCAACGTGCAGTGCCGAGCTTGTCGGGCAGCCGGAAAAAGCGTAATTTTCATCAAACGTAAGTACTTTTTATAACCTACCCTCAAATGGCTGCAACCACAGAGAAAGTCGTCGCCGATCCGGCCGCTGAAAAAAGAAAGGCCCTGCAACTCACGATGGAAAAGCTGGACAAGTCGTTCGGCAAAGGCACCGTGATGAAGCTCAGCGACAACAAAGTTGTCGACATTCCGGCCATCAGCACTGGTTCGCTGGGCTTGGATATTGCACTGGGCATTGGCGGCCTGCCCAAAGGTCGTATTGTCGAGATTTACGGTCCCGAATCGTCGGGTAAGACTACCCTCACAATGCACTGCATTGCCGAAGCGCAGAAGAAAGGCGGCATCGCGGCCTTCATCGACGCCGAGCACGCTTTTGATAAGAGCTATGCCGAGAAGCTGGGCATCGACACTGAGAACCTGCTCATCGCCCAGCCCGACAACGGCGAGCAAGCCTTGGAAATTGCTGATCAGCTGATTTCCTCCGGCGCTATTGATATCTGTGTAATTGACTCCGTAGCTGCCCTGGTGCCCAAAGGCGAACTGGAAGGCGACATGGGCGACTCGAAAATGGGTCTGCACGCTCGCTTGATGTCGCAGGCACTGCGTAAGCTCACCGGTACCATCAATAAAACCGGCTGCTGCTGCATCTTCATTAACCAGTTGCGTGAGAAAATCGGTGTGATGTTCGGCAACCCCGAAACCACCACCGGTGGTAACGCTCTAAAGTTTTATGCTTCTGTACGCCTTGATATTCGCCGTATCGGCCAGATCAAGGAGGACAAAGACAACATCACTGGTAACCGTACCAAGGTGAAAGTGGTGAAGAACAAAGTAGCGCCACCCTTTAAGGTGATTGAGTTTGACATTATCTACGGCGAGGGTATCTCCAAAATCGGTGAGATTCTGGACCTGGGCGTAGACATGGGTATCATCGCCAAGTCGGGCTCGTGGTTCTCCTACAACGGTGACCGGCTAGGCCAAGGTCGTGAAGGTGTGAAGACCATCCTGCACGACAATGAGGAGCTGGCTAACGAAATCGAAAACAAGATTCGTCAGATGGTGAAGGGTGAGCCTGAAGCCGCGCTGGCTGCCATCCCCGAAGACCGCTCGGTGGACGAGGACGACGACGTGTTAGCTGAGTAGGCATTTTCCTACCCTGGCTTATATGTAGAAAGCCCCATAGCCATTGGCTATGGGGCTTTCTTGTATCCTGCGTGCTTTCTGTTATACTGTCTAAGTCTGAGTGCACTAAGCTGGCGGCACATTCGTATGTTATGTAGCTTTGCTGGCACCGCTTTTGAATACGTATCAGCTGAAACAACCCCGCCGTTCCGTATGTCCCGTCGCTGGTTTTATTACGTTTTCCTGCTGCTTTTCGTTGGTGCAAGCCTTTCTGCCTTTCAGCCGACAGAGGCTACCCGTGTGGTGTCTAACGACAGCTTCACTAATGGTGAAGTGCTCAGCTATAAGGTGCATTACGGCCTGATAAACGCCGCGGAGGCTACTATTGAACTTTCCGACAATATTCACCGCGTGAACAACCGGCCGTGCTACCAGGCTACCGTTACGGGCCGTACGCTGGGGTCCTTCGATTTTTTTCTGCGCATCCGGGACACGTGGCGCTCCTACATCGACACGGCTACCATCCGGCCCCAACGCTTTTTCCGCAACATTGAGGAGAATCACTATCGCAAGCGTGAGACGGTGGACTTCGACCACACCCGCGCCACTGCTTCCGTCGAGTCGTATAAAAAGAATAAAAACGACGTAAAACGCGGTACCTTTAAGGTGCCAAGCAATGTGCAGGATATTGTGAGTGGGGTTTATTTCCTGCGAACTATTAATTTTGACCAGCGCCGGCCCGGTGAGGTTATCCGGGTGCAGGGCTTTTTTGACGACGAAGTGTTCAGCATGGACGTTATCTACAAAGGGCGCGAAACGGTAGAAACCAAAGCAGGCATTGTGCGGGCGCTTCGCCTAGTGCCCAAGATGCCTAGCAACAAGCTCTTCCGCGGCGAAAATGCTATTTCGGTGTACCTGTCAGATGACCGCAACAAGATTCCGGTCCTGATTCAGGCCGAAATGTTTGTTGGCTCCGTGAAAGTGGACATGTATAAATATCAGGGCCTTAAAAATCGACTGAATTTAGTGGCCTCTAATTGATTGTAAGGAAAAGCGACTCCGTGAGGGTCGCTTTTTTTGTAATTCGGCGGCGCAAACGGCCCGCACCTTCTGTTTCACTCCAAACGTTCCCCTCCCTTGGCATCAACGGTTAAGACACTGCCAGCTCGCAAAAACGTTCTTTCTACCCCTACCACTCCCCATCGTCGCGTTGGCCTATCAGCCCGCGTTCTGTTCTACCCCAAACCGCCTCGCTCCGTGCACGCTACCCCTGCTTCCAACGCCTATAGAATTCTCGTTGTCGACGATGACCCCGACATTGTTGAGCTACTGGAGTATAACCTACGCAAAGAAGGGTACGAAGTAGCCTCGGCCGCCGATGGCCGCCAAGCGCTGGAAATTGCAGCCGATTTCGGCCCCGACATCATCCTGCTCGACGTGATGATGCCCCACTTAGATGGTATCGACGCGTGCCGCCAGCTACGCGAGCAGCCTCGCTTCAAGGATGCCTACATCATTTTCCTAACGGCCCGCGCCGAGGAATTTTCAGAGGTAGCTGCCTTCGAAGCTGGTGCCGATGACTTCATCACCAAGCCCATCAAGCCACGTGCTCTGATGAGCCGCCTAGCCGCCTTCGTGCGCCGCGACCAGGATCCGCAGCAGGCCAGCGCCTCCATCGAAATCAACGGCCTGACCATTGACCGCACGGGGTTTGCCGTGTACCAGGATGGCCGTAAAATCATTCTGCCTAAAAAGGAATTTGAGTTATTGGCGTTTCTGGCTGCCTCCCCCCACAAAGTGTTCAACCGCGACGAGCTGCTTCAGAACATCTGGGGCAATGATGTATTTGTGCTGGCCCGCACTGTAGACGTGCACGTGCGTAAAGTGCGCGAGAAGGTAGGAGACCACCACATTCAAACCATCAAAGGGGTAGGCTATAAGTTTAACGCCGACTAGTCCTACCCTAGTTTTTAGAACGTCATGCTGAGTGCAGCGTAGCGGAGCTGAAGTGTCTCTACTGGTAGTAATTCAGAGTACAGGAATTATTATCTTGACAGAGGGCCGCTTCGGCTCCGCTACGCTGCACTCAGCATACCTTGTTTTCACCCTGTAGCTTCTTTCCTTTTTCTTTTGAGAATCCATTTATCCTCGCGCACTATTGCCATCCTTATCTCTCTGCTCGTAGCTGGTGTGCTTACGGCTTTGGCCATTTATGCGCCGCAGATGGAGTTTCAGGATGCCTTCTTGACAGCGGGCATTACAGTAGCCGCATGCTTTCTGCTTGTTTACTTGTCCTTTGAAGCCCTGATTTTCCGGGAAATCAACACAATCTATTCGGGCTTAGAGATGATTAAGCGCAAGGAGTTGCGCAAGCTGTCTAATAAATTCCTGTTTCGGCCCGAGCCCCTCAAGCGCCTGCGCGACGAGATTTTGCAGATGGCCGCCCGCAAGCAGCAGGAAATAGACGAACTGAAACGCCTGCAAGTATTGCGACGCGAGTTTCTGGCTGATGTATCGCACGAGTTGAAGACACCCATCTTCGCCGCTCAGGGCTTTGTGCACACCATCTTAGACGACGAGGACATAGATGAAGTAACCCAACGGAAGTTTTTGGCCAAAGCTGCCAGCAGCCTCGACGCTCTTAATGATCTGGTGCAAGACCTAGTCACCATTTCGCAGTTGGAGAAGGGCGTAGTGCAGATACGTCGTCAGCGCTTCGACGTAGTGCGGCTGGTACTCGATATTCTGGAGCAGTTGGAGCTGACTGCTGCCCAACGCGGCGTAACGCTGGAACTGCTCCCCCCTACCCTCGCCGATGCCGAGCTACTGGTGCTGGCCGACCGCAACCGCATCCGGCAAGTGCTCATCAACCTCATCGACAACGGTATCAAGTATGGACAGGAGCGAGGCCACGTCTCCGTGCACCTCACTGAGACTGCCAAAGCGGTGCGCATAGCCGTACACAATGATGGAGAAGGCATTGCCAAGCAGCACCATCACCGCGTTTTCGAGCGTTTCTACCGTATCGAGAAAAGCCGCTCGCGCAACTCGGGCGGCACGGGCTTGGGGCTAGCTATCAGCAAGCACATTGTAGAAGGCCATAAGTCTGTCTTGCGCCTGCACAGTGAGCCGGGCCAGGGTACCACTTTTGAGTTTAAACTACCCAAGCCTAAGCTTAAGCAGCAATCCATAAGACCTTCAGAGCCGGCAGGCTGATACGCATGTGCGCGCTTCCCGCTACCTTCGTAGTGTAATGAAGCATATTGATTTCCAAGACCTGATTCTGTTTGAAGACGAAGATTATATCGTCATCAACAAGCCACCTTTTCTGGCTACCCTCGACGAGCGTTTTGGCGGGGCCAACAACATTCTGCGCATGGCCCGCGAGTACGCCGACGATGTGCAGGCCTGCCACCGCCTCGATAAAGAAACGTCGGGCGCTCTGGCGCTGGCCAAGAACCCAGCGGCTTACCGCCACCTTTCCATTCAGTTTGAAAACCGAGAGGTGAATAAGCTCTACCACGCCGTAGCCTGGGGCGTGCACCACTTCGACAACCTGCTGGTAGACCGCAAGATCGAAACCACCTCGAAAGGCAAAGCTCGCTTAGCATTCAAAGGCAAGCCCGCTGAAACGTATTTCACTACCCTCGAAGCCTTCGCCCGGCATACGTTGGTGCAGTGCGTACCCGTCACCGGCCGTATGCACCAGATTCGCCTGCACCTGATGTTTCTGCAGGCGCCCATTGTAGCCGACGGCCTATATGGTGGCGAGGAATTCTACCTTTCCTCGCTCAAGCGCAAATTTAACGTGAAAGAAGGCGAGGAAGAACAGCCGTTTATCAAACGTTTTGCCTTGCATGCCCGGCAGCTCACCTTTGCAAAGATGGACGGCGAACAGGTAACCATCGAGGCTTCCTACCCCAAAGATTTCCGGGTTTTAGTGGATACGCTGCGTCAGTATCAGTAGCCATCAGCCGCTTCGTGCACTTCCTAAAAAGTGGTCTTGTGTGCAACGCTATGGCTTTCACACACAAAACTTTATAGCATCATTTGCATACTGCTGGAAAAGCGGTAACTTTGTGTCCGTTTTTCCCGAACCGTATCCGGTTCATGCCTCATTTTCAAACGTTTACTCAACTCATCAATGGATCATCTGAGCTTCAAGACGATTTCCGTCAACAAAGCCAACGCCAATAAGGGCTGGGTCGTGATTGATGCTGGTGACGCTACGCTAGGCCGTTTGGCCAGCCAAGTTGCCAACATCCTGCGCGGCAAGCACAAGCCCTCGTTCACGCCCAACTCGGACTGCGGCGACAACGTTATTGTTGTTAACGCTGACAAGCTGCGCGTTACGGGCAAGAAGCTGACCGACAAAATCTACCTCACACACTCGGGCTACCCCGGCGGCCAGAAGCGCATCAACCTGCGTGACAAGAAAGCCAAAGACTCGACTCGCGTAATCGAGCACGCTGTGAAAGGCATGTTGCAAGGCAACCGTCTGGGTTCGGAGCAGTTCCGCAACCTGTTCGTGTATGCTGGCGCCGAGCATCCCCACGCAGCACAGCAGCCCAAAGCTGTTGATCTTAAGCACCTGTAAGCCATACAAGGCTTTCCTTTTTCTCTAATCGCATTCTATTAATGGAAATTTCCAACACCTCTGGTAGAAGAAAAACCTCGGTGGCGCGCATTTACATGCAAGCCGGGCAAGGGAATATCACTATCAATGGCCGGGACATGAAATCGTACTTCGGTAACGAGCTCCTGGAAAACATCGTGAACCAGCCTTTGGCGACGATCGAGCAAGTCGGTCAGTACGACATTAAGGTGAACGTGCGCGGCGGCGGCATCTCAGCTCAGGCTGAAGCTATCCGTCTGGCCATCTCGAAAGCCCTCGTAGGCGACAATGCTGAGGTTCGTCCGGCGCTGAAGAAAGAAGGCTTCCTGACCCGCGACCCGCGCATGGTGGAACGCAAAAAATTCGGTAAGCGCAAAGCTCGTCGTTCGTTCCAGTTCTCGAAACGCTAATCTTCCAGAGGAATTCCTATCATGGCTCAGACCACCACATATAAAGAACTGCTTGATGCAGGTGCCCACTTTGGTCACCTCACGCGCAAGTGGGACCCGAAAATGGCGCCGTATATCTTCATGGAGAAGAACGGCATCCATATTATCGACCTGAACAAGACCCTCGTTTCGCTGGATCAGGCCGCGGCTGCTATCCGTCAGATTGCTAAATCGGGCCGGAAAGTATTGTTCGTAGCTACCAAAAAGCAAGCGCAGGAAATCGTAACGGAAGAGGCCAAGCGCCTCAAAATGCCGTACGTAACCGACCGTTGGTTAGGTGGCATGCTCACCAACTTCGCTACTGTACGCAAGTCGCTGAAGAAAATGAGCACCATCGATAAGATGGTGAAGGAAAATACGGCTTATGCAGCCCTCGCAAAGCGTGAGAAGCTGATGATGTCGCGCGAGCGTGAGAAGCTGGAGCGTGTACTGGGCGGCATTGCCGACCTGAGCCGCCTACCTGCTGCGCTGTTCGTAGTAGATGTAAAGCGTGAGCACATTGCTGTGAAAGAAGCTCAAAAGCTGAACATTCCGGTATTCGCTATCGTGGACACCAACTCCAACCCCGAGCTGGTAGACTTCCCAATTCCGGCTAACGACGACGCCTCGAAATCAGTATCGCTGATCATCGGTGTTATCGGTAAGGCCATCGAAGATGGTCTGTCGGAACGGAAGGTAGACAAAGAAGAGTCTGACCGGAAGCAGTCGGAAGACGAAGGCATCCAGGAAAAACAAGCTGCCGACGAATAGGCTCTAGCCCATTGATTGAGTGAGAGGGAACATGCGAAGCACTCGGCTCCGGTGTTCCCTCTTTCTTTTATTCAGGTAGGCGGCTGGTATGTGTGCCGATATGGCAGACCCAATAGCCTTCGCAAGACTTTTGTACTACCTGTTTTAGAACGTGCACCTCGTGCGCTGTTCAGTTACTTTAACATACCCCAACTCCTAAACATACACGAAGAATGGCAGCAATTACCGCCCAAGACGTGAACAAGCTGCGCGCTATGACCGGCGCGGGCATGATGGATTGCAAAAAAGCACTGACCGAAGCAGACGGCGATTTCGAAGCCGCCCGCGACATTCTGCGTAAGCAGGGTCAGAAAATTGCGGATAAGCGTGCCGAGAATGCTACGGCTGAAGGCGTAGTGCTGGTAAGCGTAAGCGAAGATGGTACTACCGGCAAATTGGTAGCCTTGGCCTGCGAAACCGAACCAGTTGCCAAGGTAGAAGACTTCCGTAAGCTGGCCCAGCAAGTACTGGATTCGGCTGTACAGTCGAACGCTGGTACCAAAGAAGATCTGCTCGCCGCCAAGCAAGACGATGGCCGTTCGCTGCAGGAGCACATCACCGACTTGATGGGCAAAATTGGTGAGAAGCTGGACGTAGTAGCCTACGAAACGCTGACTGCTGAGAAAGTTGCTTCTTACATCCACTCTGATAATAAGAAGGGTGTACTGGTAGGCCTGAAAAATGTAGGCGACGCCAATACCAACGAGGTAGGCCGCGACGTAGCAATGCAGATTGTAGCTATGAAGCCTGTTGCCGTTGACAAAGACGGTGTAGACTCCGCTACGGTAGAACGTGAAATTGAGATTGGTAAAGAGCAAGCCCGCGCTGAAGGTAAGCCCGAGGCTATGCTGGAAAAGATTGCCCAAGGCAAGCTCAATAAGTTCTACAAAGAGAATACCTTGCTCAACCAGGAATTCGTGAAAGACAACTCGGTTACGATTGCTCAACTGCTCGATAAGACTAGTAAGGGTATGACTGTAACAGATTTCAAGCGTGTTGCTATTGCCTAGTTGCGTTTAGCATAGCTTATCCTTAAAGACAAAAAGCCCGCTACATGTAGCGGGCTTTTTGTCTTTAGGCCTTACACCTGCCCTCACCTAGCATAGCTGGATGAGGTTTATACCTGAAGAATTATGCTCTATGAGCGATACAACCTGACGTAAAGCAGGCGTGGCAAAGGCATACAGTAAAGCTGCTAAAGTATAGTCTTCACTCAATATACTTCAACAAGGACACTAACTATAACGGGGGAGCCTAATAGTAACATATCGAATGAGTATGATTTATTTCATTTTTCGTTTAACATTAAATAAAAAAATATTATAATTATAATTAATATAATACAATTTACCATAAATAATTATATATCTCCTTGCTTTGGACTATCTCACATGTAGAAATCATGAAACAGACACTAAATCATTCCCAAAACAGGAAAATCATTCTAATATGAAGAAATTATGTGTGAATATATCATTAAAGTTTATAATTTTTATAATAAAATTATGAATTAAATGTTAACAAAATCACACTTGCTTATGTCGTTTAGTTGGTAAATTGAGCCGTTTACCGGTTATTCAACTGCATTTATCGAAGAAGACAATAGTTCAAAACCTTTACTATCACTATTTTAAAAATAGATAATATCCATTTTTTTACTGAAATTTGTATTACTCAAAGCAATAGCACTTCTACTGTAAAACTCTTTATTATGAAACTCAGCGCCAACCCATTTCATCCCATTTCGGGAGACCTATTACCGGTATACCGCGATGCTTATCTGCGTGGCGACTTATCGACTGAAAACACTACCCTTGTTGACGCTTACATTAAAGCCAACAGCATGCATGCCGATGCTACCTTGCGTCGCTTCTATGAGATGAAGCAGCAGGGTCATAAGGTGCAGCCTGTTGGTTGGGTACAGCGGCAATTTGATTTGATCCGGACGGAGCCACAACGTTTTCGTCGTCGGGCTGCCTCTATGCTGGTAGGCAGCGTACTAGTAGGCGGCGCTGTATTTGCTAACTCTGGGCGCACGGTTGAGAATACAGCTATTGCTCCTGTAGCTGTAGTAGCTTCGGAAACTAGTGCAGCAGAAGTAGCTTCAGCAGCTTCAATGAATGCTGCAACCGTGGTGGTGCGCGGCCGCATCCTAGACGAGAACGGCCGCCCTCTGGTAGGTGCTACAGTTCTACAGAAAGGCACTAGCCGGGGTGTTAGCACTGATGCACAGGGCAACTACTCACTACGGGTTCCAGCTGGCCGTGCGGCAACGCTGCAATATGGCTATGCTGGCTACAACGACGATGAAGTTCAGGTAAAAGGCGGCGCTGTAGAAAACATGACCCTGCTGCCCAACATGGAAAAAGCGAAAAAGCAGAAGCGTCACTGGCTGTTCTTTTAATAGCTAAGTAGCACAGGTTACAGCGGTGGTATAAGGGGTGGATTATTCTTTTGATGACAGTATGATGCCTTGCACAAGCTGCACTATAATGCAGGGCATATACTACTATTCAAAGGAATATTTTACCGCTCCTTATATCACCGCTTATTTTTTATCTACGGGAATCACAATTGTATTTTTGGCATTCTATTTGGCCTATAGTTCTCACGAAAGCTTATTGAACAGGATAAAGAGAAGACAAAATCTTACCCTCTTATTTGTCCGGTTAGCTATCAAATGCTACGCAGGTAGTGCATTTATTTTTTACCGTGTAGCAGCTTACCTCTCTGATGTTCTTACTATCTCTACCTGCCGGAATCAGATAGAGTTCTATCCAAATGAGAATTCCATTTCTGCAAAAAGTTGCTGTCAGGAAAGTTACAAGCGACGCTACGGGCGCTGCTCGTGAACGGGCAACCGGAATACTGGAAGGAATATTACAGGAACTACCTGAACTGCTCCTTGCCACCGTTGTAGACCTGAGCTCTGGACGGCTATTGGCGGCTTACACCAAACAGGCGCAGTCGGATCCTTATAAGATAACAGCTTACACCGTTGCTACTGCCCGACATCTGGCCCGGCTACCTAATCAGCCAGGATTAACCACACAAGAGTTGCAGGACTTGGTGCTAGTACTTGATGAGCAGCTAGCCATTTTTCGGTTGACGGCGGACCAACAGTTGGGTTGCCTGCTGCTGGTTTACACACACGATACCAATCTGGCTTTAGCGCGTGAAATACTGCGCCAGCATGCCAGCTAATACATCTTTTTTCATCTCATTTTCTCACTCACTTTTCTCTTTAGTGCCATGAGCGTTATTACTCCTGATCAAACGGTTAAGGAAATTATGAAAGACCTGCCCTCACTGGTAGCAGTGGCAGTGGTTGAAACAGAGACGGGTATGCCCCTGGCAGCTCACTCAAACAGCGCCGATTTCGATGTTGAAACTGCAGCGGCATACAATACCGAAGTAATCAAGCAAAAGCTGAAGGCTATTTCGGCACTGAAGCTGAACCAAACAGTACAGGATATTTTGCTGACGCTAACGGATCAGCTGCACCTGCTGAAACTATCGCCGAACGCGCAAAAGTTTATCTACCTGGCAGTGAATTCCCGCGATACCAACCTGGCGGTAGCACGTCAAGTACTGAAGAAGTACACGGATGTATTAAGCTAATCTGTTCGTTGTAAAGCCCAAATCCCTGGCATCTTCATAGATACCAGGGATTTGGGCTTTATACTAGGCAGACACTAGCACCATTTATTGCTCGGTCGTTAGCTCCCAGGCTCGCACCCGCGTCTGGGCATTTCGACGTAAGTTGATGTAGTACAGGCCGTAATCCACTAAGTGGAAAGAGTAGTGCAACTGATGGTGGCCAAATATCCGCACGCGAGTGTAGCCGTTGGCAGCTGGGTCGTGAAGCCACAGGAGGCCGTTATGTACCTTGGCATCTGCTACCCCCCGGTCGATGCGGTCGAAGGATTGGGGCACACTGCCTTGGTTAAGGGTAGCAGGCGCATAGGCGGTATCGGTGGTCCAGGTAAGCGGATTCACTGCCACCCCGCCCTCGAACCGCGGAAATGGTTTTCGCCAGTTTACGGCATTCCAGCTTACATAGCAGCCAGTTTGGGTGGAATCGGCACATGGCCGTAGTACTTGGTAGGTGGTAGCAGGCACTTTATACCCAATCAGATAAGCCGCCACCAACCGGCGACGTAATGCCGGATCCTGGTCAAAAAACTCGCGTAGCAACCGGGTGGCTAGTACGGTACCCTGGCTGTGACTGGCCAGAATAATTGGTCGGTTTTGGTTGTAGTGAGCCAGATAGTATTCGAAGGATGCCTTCACGTCGGTATAGGCTAGGTCTAAAGCCTTTTCCCCATTGTGCTTTCTTTTCTTCTCGAAGAAGGCATACAACGTTGCCTGCCGGTAGCGGGGCGCATAGATGCGGCCGGCAGCATTAAACACACTCGCTTGTTTGCGGATGACTTCTCGGTCCGTAAACTTATTCACCAAGTCATTGTCCAGCGCGGCATTCCAGCTTTTGCGGCCGTAGTAGGTGGTAGGGTGCACGAAAAACACATCGGCGCTGGCCTGCTGCTGCTGGTCGCGCAAGTCGGAGCCATAGGGCACCGTATCTGCCGAGTCGGGGCGAGTGGGTAAGGCGGCCCACGCAGCCGAGTCGCTATAGATAGGGGGGCTGGGAGGCGTCTCTTTGCTGATTGGATGTCCCGGTTTCAGCAACTTCAGGCACGAGGAAAGCACCCCCATCAGCAGCAACAGGCTTACCCCAAATCCTCGGCGCAGGTTTCTATGATTTGTCATACGCAGAGTAGATAAGCAAGGGATGCAGAGCGCTACTCTGTAAATTTGTTTTCCAACAGGCGCTCTTGGCGCAGATATACAATTTTATAGTCCGAATCGAAGCGCACACGCACTTGTGCTTTCGTCTGTTGGTGCTGCTGACGCGACTGCCGGAAAGATGTGCTGGTTTCGAGGTAGGTAGCGGTGCGAGTACCGTCTTCGGCAGCGGGCTCTACTTTTAGGCTGCCCGGCACTACTTGTGTTTGCTCCTCCGTAAACTCAGGAAAGTGTGAGGCCGTCAAGTCGGCGCCGATGGCTTCTGGGGTAGTGTTCTGCAAGGTATAGAACCGCTCTACGCTTGGGGCAAAATGGTCTTCGGCAGCAAATGGCGGGGCTTGTAAATCAGCATAATACGCAGTAAGAGCCTGCTGCACGCGAGTGCGTACCGCTTTGTCATCGGCGATGGTAGGGGTAGGCACAGTAGCAGTTGTCGTGGAATCGGTAACCGGGGCGGGGGCGGCCGGAAGCTGAGCCGGCTCTACGCGCACAGTTTCGGGCGCGACAACAGGCGGCAGCTCAATTTGCTCGGCCTGGGGTCCTACCTCTGGTTGCACGGCTACTGTATCGGCGGCAGTTTGAGAGGTGCTGGTCAGGCGCTCCGACTCGCGCCCACCAAATACCAGGTAAGCCATCAGCCCTAAGAGCAACACGATACCTCCCACAATCAGAATAATTCCTAACGGACTGCGCGACTCGCCCGCTTCAGGCACCGGCCCTACGCTAGGCGCCAGCGGATCGAGGCCAGCCGACGTCGATGGTACGTCGGGGGTGACGGGGGTGGTTAGTGGCACTGCCGGTCCCGCAGCGGCACCCGGTGCTACGTAAGGCGGTTGGGTAGCCGGCGGCGGAGTATACTCTGACTCAGCCGCCGGCTCTACGGGCTCCACAGAAGGCGTGCCTGGTAGCGGTAACCCTTCGTGGTGAGTGCCTTGGTTGAACACCAGCTTACTTTTCAGCGCTTCAAACTCCTGAGGTGTAATGGCCCCGGCATCCAACCATTCTTTGAGCTGGCGGAGCGTGTCGAGCGGTGAGGGGTCTTTTTCCATAGAAGGCAGTACGAAAAACTATATGTGACGGCTACGCCATCAGCTATTTACGACCGAGAGCAGATAGTTGGTCGCGGCGGCGCTGCACGCGCTGCTTATACAGCTCCAGCTCTTGGGCGTTGCGCACAAGCTTCACGGAGTCCTGGCGGGCTTGCAACACGTTGGCCTCGTTTTGCTGTTGCAGGGTAGCAATCTTGAGAAGGTTGGCCGCCGTGTTGGTTTGCAGGTTGGTGACGTCTTTGGAAAGGCGTTCTTTTTCCTTTTCGGTGGTGCGCAGTTGCTCTTCCGCCGCCGCAAGCTGCTCACGGTAGGCTTTTTGTCGGGCAGCAGTGGCAAAGCCTTGCGCAATATTGCGTAGGGCAGCGTACTCAGTAGGTGTGTCGGAAGCGCTGAGGTATGCCGTTTTATCGAAAGCAGCGTACACGGCTAGCTCGGCCGTAGAGTCGGTAGGCGCTACGATGGTGGAGTAGAAGTTCAACAGCTTACCCGATACACTCGACACGGGCACTTGCTGCGCTTCCAGCACCGCCTTTTTCCCTACCCCCAGCATACCGTTACCCTTCAGCCGGATGTTGTAGGTGTCTTTCAGCCAGGATTGCCAGAAGTCGCGCAACCATTGCGCCGAGCCGTCAGTCTGTACCTGCACAGCATCGCGCGCCTGGCCATCTACGCTTACAGAGCCATTGCGCGCTTCGTAGAGTTGGGCGGCAGCAAACTGCGGCCGCAGGACATATATGCTACTGACTAGCAGCAATACTATAAGAGATTTAGAAGTCATACGGGAGAGTGTTCCTTGCGATGCAGCGTTTACAGGTCGTGCCGGTCGAATGCCGACTGCAAATCGGTGCGCATACCCGCAAAACGGGCAATAGCTGCTTGCAGAAACTCCTGATCGAGCAGCGCGTGCACATCATCTTCGCTGGTGATGTCCATTTCGCTTACCTTATAGGTCTGTTCAAACATGCCTTTTTCCAGCTTAATCAGGTATTTACCATTCCAGGCAAAGAGCGTGATTTTGACTTCGGGGTGCGGAACGACGGCAAGTTGGCGCATAGCAGGTAGCGTAAATGAGGCGCGAAGATACGCAGTGTGTCTCAAGCTAGGTGGAAGCCCGTCTATAACGTGCACGTAGGCAGTGCGTATAGTAAGTTGTTCGTTTCCTTTTCACCTAATGCCCTCACATCATGCCACAAGGAGATAAATCGGCCTACACCGACAAGCAGAAGCGGCAGGCCGAACACATTGAAGAAAGCTACGAGAAACGCGGCGTATCGGAAGAAGAAGTCGAGAAACGTGCCTGGGCCACCGTGAACAAACAAGACGGCGGCGGCAAGAAAAGTGGCTCTGGCCGAAAAAAATCGGAGTAACTGGTAGCTTAACTCTATCATAACTATATATAATAGAGTAACGGCGTTCTTTTTGTGAGGAAGCCCCTGCCTGATTAGCGCCAGCCGAGCACAGTACGCCTACGCAGGCTTAGTTTCAGCCGCAGCATCTGCATGCACAATCTGTTCGGTCACCTGCTCGGGCGTCTGATCGTTACGCAATTCGATATGCAGACCATAGGCCGGCTTTTCCAGCGTTTCCAGCTGCGAGTCCAGCATATCGACGGCCATGTAGTGACCTTTGCGGTGCTCGATTCGGTCGCTCAATAGCTCACGGGAGCCGTCCAGGAACACCCAACGCAGGGGCTGGCGGGCACCGCCTTGCAATGTTTGGCGGTAGGCTTCTTTGAGCGCGGAGCACGCCAATACGGCGCCACCGGTGGTTTCCCACTTGGTAATAGCCTTGGCCATATCGGCCAGCCAGCCGGCCCGGTCGGCGTCGTCGAGCGGGATGCCGTTGCTCATCTTCTCGATGTTGGCGGCGGGGTGAAAATCATCGGCGTCGTGGAAGGGTAATTCTAACCGCTCGGCCAGCAGCTTGCCTACCGTGGTTTTACCGCTACCCGATACCCCCATCACAATGTAAATTGAACTGAGTTGCATTCAGTGAAGTGCTAAAAAAGACGTGTCTCAAGCTATACGCAAACACGTCTGTTTTGGGAGAATAAAGTGTGAAATCACTCGGCAGCCACTACCACCAAGTTGGGCTTTGGCTCTTTCTGCCGCTGAAGCGCCACCAGCAGCCCTAGCAGCGTAATAGCGCACACCCCTCCTAGCATCGGTGCCGACACCACACTAAGCGCCCACCCCGCCATGAATGAGCCCGCTACCCCCGACAGGTTGACAAGAGCCATATAGGTCGTGAACTGTGAGCCTTCTATCTGGGGGCGACACAGGGCCATCAACAGCGGCATGGCGGCCACGCTGATGCTGGGGTCGGCCATGTTCCAGACGAGCAAGCCCACGGTGGCAAACGCCGGGTAGGACCAGAAGTAGCTTAGCCCACAAAATAGCAGCAGAAACGCACCCAACGCCAGTAACACCCGGCGCTGGAGTAGAGCTGCCCCAATCCGATCGGCCAGGATGCCGCCACCGGTGATGAGCACCATCGTAGCGATGCTGCCCCAGCTGCCTTGCAGCACTGACACGGCTGCATCGGACCAGCGCAGGGTATGGATGAGGTGGTAGTTGTAGGCCCAGCCAAACACGCCGGCGCACAGGTAGGCCCCCGCAATAATGCCAAATAGCCGCAAAGAGCGTGGCTCCCGCACGGCCCGCCACAGCTCCCTGAACAGCCAAGCTATCGATGGGTTATCGGCGTTGGACTGGGTAGGCGCCACCTTCCGCGCTCCGAACCGGGGAATCAGCTGGTCGTCGTGGTCGAGGCGGATGAAGAACGTGAGGATTGTGAGCAGCAGCAGCGTGGCCGACTGCGCCAGGGCCGCCCAGAAGAACCCATAGCGGTGCAGTACCGTGGAAAGTGCCGCGGCCCCCAGCGAGGACCCCAGCAAAAAGCCTCCGCGCATAAACGCATTGACCCTACCCCGCTCGGCCTCGGGCACCACTGAAATGGCAATGGCATCGACGCTGGCATCCTGAATAGACGCGAAGATGCTGTGCAGGCAAAACAACGCTCCCAGCAACGGCAGTTGTGCCGCGGGCTGCCGCACCGTCAGCAGCCCCAGCGAGGCCAGAAATGCCACAAACTGCGTGAGCACCACCCACTGCTTGCGGTGCCCAATCACAGAGTATTGGTACTTGTCGATGAGCGGCCCCCACACAAACTGGATGGTCCAGGGCAGGCCCACAATAGCTCCAAATGAGGCAACTGTTTCGGCATTCAGTCCCCTACCTATCAGGTAATTTACCACGGCCGTGAGCCCAAAACCCGCCGGAATGCCCTGCATCACATACAGGTAGAAAAAGGTAAAATACCGCAAGCCCGCGCTTTCGCGGAGAACCAGATGCTTCACAGAGTCTTTATCAGAGGGTAGGCTCCGGAAGATACTGGAAATTGCCTTAGCCCCCGGCCACTGCCTGGCCGTTTGGGTAGGCTGGTGCTTCGTCCTCAGCCAGTACCTGCTCGGTGGTACGGCCAATATCGCTGCTGACTTTCTGCAGGAACTCAAGCTGATCGAGCAGCAGCCGGTCGTCGGCGGTGAGGGTAGCGGCAGCGGTGGCAGCCAAGCTGGGGGCAACAGCTGGGGTAGGCGTGGTAGCCGCCATTGTCGGTTCTAGCTGCTGCGCGCTCCGTTGCAGCGCCGACAACGCCTGCTTCACCGGCCGCAACCCGTCGCGGGCGTGTTGGGGCACCCCGTTTTCCAGGGAAGCCGCCACCGTGGCCATATTGGACGATAGAATGTGGTTGAGCACCACAAACCGGTGCACGTCGGAACTGTGCCGCTGCTTGCTCTTAGGCTCCGAAAGCATACGCTGAAAAGCTGCCCCTAGGTTGGCCGAGCTGATATACACGTCTTTGCGCGCTAGTTTATAGTCGGTGAGGGAGGGTGGCTGGCCGCCGAGACGCTGGGCAATTTGTTGGAGGTAGGCCATATTGGCCTGCAACACGGCGCGCATGTAGTTGCGCAACTGCTCCGACTCCCAGTTGGGAAACAGCAGGTAGGCGGCTGCCAGCGCAATGGCACAGCCCACGGCCGTGTCGGTCACGCGCTCCTCAATCACGTTAAAGTAGGCCAAGCCCAAGAAGCTAAAGAGAATGAGCAGGTAGGGCGTCAGGAAAATGACCATCACCACGTAGTTGCGACGCTGGAAGCTGTAGGCCGTGAGCATGAACACCACTAGCAGCCCAAACTGCACCCGCGGGTGGGTAGGCAACAGCACCAGCACGGCCACCCCAATCACCCCTCCTACCACTGTACCCAAAATGCGCTGGTAGTTGCGCTGCTTGGTAAGGCTGAAGGACGGCTTGAGCATGAGCGTACTGGTCATCAGCACCCAGTAGCTATGGTGGCCGGTGAAGAACAGTTTCGAAACCAGGAAGCCGAACACGCAGGCCAGCATCACGCGGGCCGCGTGGCGGAAGTGGGAGGAACTGAGCGTGAGGTTGTCGCGTAGGGCCTCCCAACTGAAGCGCAACGGCGACACAAAACGGGCGTATTCGCGGGCGTTGGCTGCCCGCGCCACTTTGGGCAGTTCGGCATCGGCGTGGAAATACTTCACAATGTCTTGCACCCGCTGCGTGAGGCTGCGGAGGCTCACCAGCACTTTTTTCAGTACTAGTGTGCTGCCTACCTGCTCGTCGCCGGTGAGGGCATCGATGCGGGTTTTGAGATGTTCTAGTTGGGCAGTGAGGTCGGTGGTGCGACGGTGCGTGCGGTTGGTTTGGATGGCGAAGCTGATGGCGTCCAGTTCATCGGCCAGGCGCTCAATCACTGTAGCTATTTCCTCCAAAATTCCTGTAGGGCCGAATTTCTCCCGAATAGCCGCATTATCGAAATACGTAGCCGTGATGTGGTCGTAGAGGTCCACCATGTCCACGAAGGTGAGCACCAGCCGCCGACTCGTACGCGTCGATTCCTGCACCAGCCGCCGGGTTTTAAACATAATTTCGCGGGTGGCATCCTGCTTTTCGCTTACTGTTACCTGCTGCGCCACCAGGCGGCGGTAGTCGTCGTCGAGGTTGGTAGTGGTGCGGTAGAACTCGGCCTTGATGCGCAGGAAATCGGCCACGGCGTGGATATTCTCACCCAGTGCCTGCTGGGCCGCCCGGTAGGGTAGCACCCGAAAAAAGGCCAGTGCCAATGCCATATACCATAGCCCGCCGGCCAGCACCAGCAGGGCATTGGGTAGCACCTGGGCCGGCGCCAGGGGCTTATCCATTTGCAGGATCATGAGCAGCAGCGCGGCCGTGCCCACAGCCCCGGCGCGGGCGCCGTACACCAGCAGCATCGAGAAGAAGAAGCTCAGCACAGTAATTTCTATGCCCAGCGTAACCGGATGCAGGCGGGCCAACCCCGTGAGCAGGGTAGTGACAAACACAAACAGTGCCCCGTAGAGCATGCCGTTGCGCTTGTGCTTCACAGGGCCGGGCGTATCGGTTACGCTCACGCCTACTGCACCCAGCGAGAGCGTCATGCCTATTTCGAGGTGGCCGAGTAGAGCGCATACCAGTGCCGGCGTCAGGATGCCCACGGTGGTACGCAAGCCATCGGAGAAATCCTGGCTGGCAAAAAAGTAATGCAGATTGCGAAAAAAGGTAGACATAGGGCAGTAGCACAGGCAGCGCGTTGCCTATACGCAACGGCAACCTGCAAAGTCGGGGCCTAAAAGCAAAACGTCATGCCGCAGCGTGCGACATGACGTTCTGACTATGCACCATAGCCAATGTGGCTTAGTACAGAATATCGTTTACTGGCTCAATCTTCGGCGGCATGTTGGTTTCGCCTAGCAGTTGGCGCAAGTCAATCTCGATGTTGCGGCAGATGGCCGTCATGGGCACGTCGTTCATCTCATTCTCGAAGGGGTCCTCGCTGTGGTGCCCTACCCACTCAATGGTATAGTACACCCACGATACCAGCACCGAAAACGGTACCGTGAGCCAGAAGTGGCTTGGCCCCATGTGTTCAAACTCGCCGATGAGGCCCAGCGGCAGCAACAACGCAAACAACCACACAAAAACGGCGCTAAAATAGGCGTACTGGCGCGGGAAAGGTGTGTTTTTGATTCGCTCGCAGCCGCCTTGCAGGTTGAACAGTTCTTCTATCACCCGCATCATGGTCACGTGCTGAAAGTCGTTGAGCAGGCCGCGGCTTTCGCGCAGCACGCGCATTTCGGCGGCTTGCGCCCGCAGGATGTGCGTGGGCGGGTTGGACGTTTGGCGCATCTGCTCCGACTCGGCCGGCTCCAGGAATGGGGCTACGGCTTCGTCCCACAGCTCCGGTTGGCGACGCAAGTTCAGGCGCACGGCATTCACCCAAGCAATATGGCGGTATACCAGGCGGCGGTGCCGCTCGGTTAGTTCCTGACCCGAGGCGGGCGGCGCCTGCACATCGGGTGCATCGACCACCGATGTCACAAACTCCAGCGCCTCAATGGCCCAGGTACGGCTGTAGTTCACAATGCCGCCCCACATCTTGCGCCCCTCCCAGAAACGGTCGTAGGAGCCGTTGTTCTTGAAGCCCACGTAGAACGCCACTGCTACCCCCAGCGTACCCACCGGCTGCCACGGAATATCCAGCGAGCGGAACCCTAGTGGCCCGTACAGGTAGCAGATAGCTGTGTCGTAGATGGTAAAGAACAGCAGGCTCGGCCAGGCGTATTTCCAGATGACGCGCCAGCGTAGGTTTTCGCGAATATACATAGGAGAGGATAGGGCCGCGGGAAAGCAAGATAGACAGCAGACGTCTTTCCAGCGTAGTGCAGTGGTTTATACAGGCTACACACCGGTGCGCCCACGCACTGGTCTTCTACCGGTATTGTTGCCGAAAGTTGCGTAGATACAAGCAAACTACACTACCCTACTGCATAGATTAAGACGCTTTCGTCTTCTATTTCTCATCCCCAACGGCTATGCCCATGAGTTGCATGAGCTTGCTGGCGTTGAAGGCCCGGCACACACCTGGCGTCAGCTGATAGTCGAAGCGAATTTCGTCGCCTTCGATCGTGCTATTGAAGCTGAAGTTCTGCACAGCGCCAGGCAGCTCATCGGCAAGGGCGGCCAGCTCCAGATCGTGGGTGCTAATGAGGCCGCTAGCCCGGCGCTGGTGCAGTTGATGAATGAGGGCGTGCGCCCCCCGGTGCCGGTCCAGCGAGTTGGTGCCACGCAGAATCTCATCGAGTAGGTAGAACACGGGTTGTCCGGTGCTGGTCAGCTCCAGTAGCAGGCGCAGGCGCTTCAGCTCGGCGTAGAACGACGAGGTGCTTTCAGCCAGATTGTCCTGGGTGCGCATGGCCGTATACACCTGCGCTGAACTCAGGCGCATGCCGGCAGCGCATACCACGGCTCCGGCCTGCGCCAGCACCATGTTGAGCCCAACGGTGCGCAGAAACGTGCTTTTGCCCGACATATTGGAACCGGTAATCACGGCGGTGTGCCCTACTCCCATCATGCTGAAATTGTTGGTGATGCGCTGGCGGGCGAAGATGAGCGGGTGGCCCAACTGCGTGGCCGTGCATTCCAGCTCGGCCGGGCTCAGTTCGGGCACCACGTAGGTAGGGTTGGCAAAAGCGAAACCGGCCAAGCTCACCAGTGCCTCCAGTTCGGCGCTGGCTTCTAGCACAGCATCGAGGTTGGTAGCGGCCTGGGCTTTCCAGTTTTCCAGACGCCACATGCACTGTAAGTCCCAGGCAAACAGACTATTCATAAACAAATTACCGAAGGGGGTTTGCCGGGCTGAGAATAGCCCGGCAATGCGCGCCAGCTGGCCAATCTGCTGGGATGCGGCGGTGCCGCCTGCGTGCAGGGTAGCGTGCAGTGCCCGCAGCCGAGGCGCCTGCCAGGTGCGTTGCTCAAACAACGGCAACTGGTCGCGGGTGGCGCGCAAGGCGTCGCGCACGGTGGCACTGTGCTGATAATACTCGTCGCGAGCGGCGCGGAACTGGGCGTTCAATAAGCCAATCAGACCAACAACAGCTACCGGCGGCCAGATTGGCCAGTAGTCCAGCAGCCAGCCCACTATGCTACCCACGGCCAGCGCAGGCAGCAGCACCAACAGGGGTTTCAGCCAGGCCCGGCCAGCGAAGAAATCGGGCTGCCGGAGCCAGGCTGTGAAGGTGCGCGGATCCGTTTCTTGCTGAGGGAAGTGCCGCGCCCGCGCCTGCCACTCCTGCTGCCAGGCCACATCGGGTGCCAGCTCGGCCACGGCTTGCTGCCGGCCTACCACCTCGGCAGCCGGCGCGGGCGCGAGCAGCCAGCCGGCCAGCCAGTCGTGGCCCAGGCGGGAGGTGGCGCGGTTGAGCAGCTGGTAGAGCGAATGCGCGCCAAACACATCAAGGTCGGCGGCGTAGGGATGGACGGCGTCGAGGTAGCGCAGGCCCGCGTCGAATTTATCGAGCTTGCCGTCCAGGCGGGCCAGCTCATTACGGTTGAGCTGGGCCAACAGGCGGTGCTGCTCACGCTGGTAGCCTACTGTGTCGTGCCAGCGTACTAGGGCCAGAAACACCAGATACAGCGCAAAAAGTACCGCTAGCGCCGGTACCAATTTACCTTCCGACAGGAAGTAGTAGGCCCCTACCCCAGCGGCTGCAAAGGCCGCCACCCGCACCCAGGCCACTACTCGGTGGCGGCCGGCGAAGTAGGCCTCGCGGGCGGCGTGCGTGGTTACGTTCTCGGTGAAAACATCAACAGGGGCAACAGTAAGCGGGCGGAAGCTGGTTTCGGGCACGGTAATGGGAGCAGGTTTTGTTCAAAGATACGGGGTGCGCCGTGCCGGATGGCTGGTGCGGTTGTTGCCCGCCCTACCTGGTTTCTCATTGCTTGTCCCATGCCTCGCCTCCTACCCCGCTTCGCTTTTATAGTAGCCCTTAGCGCCGCCAGCCTCACCACCCAAGCCCAGCAAAAGCTGAAATACCCGAAAGCTGACCCGCAGGAAATCTACGATGAAGTAGAGAAGCCCGCCATTCCGGCCGGGGGCGTGGAGGCTTACGCGCAGTACCTGGCTGAGCATCAGCAATACCCTACTCAGGCGTTGCAGGCGGGCAAGCAAGGCACGGTGCCGGTGTCGTTTGTGATAGAAAAAACGGGCAGCATCTCGCAGGTGAAGGTAGAGAAGCCCGTAGACCCGGCCCTAGATGCCGAAGCCATGCGGCTGATTGCCGCCGCCCCGCGCTGGACACCCGCCGAGCACAAAGGCCAGAAAGTGCGCCAGCGTGTCACGGTACCCGTTATGTTCCAGATTCCGACGGATGCCACGGGGGCCGCGGCTCCTACCCCCAATCCCAACGGTGGCCCCATCACTGTGAAGCCCGACTCGCCGGCCCGACCCATGGGCGGCACCGATGCTTTTTTTGAGTGGGTGCAGCAAAACCAGCGCTACCCTGCCCTGGCCCGGCAGCGCAAGATTCAGGGCCGGGTAATGGTGGAGTTCCTGATTCAGCCCGACGGCTCGCTCACCGATGTGAAGGTGGCTAAACGTCTGGGCTCGGGGCTAGATGAGGAAGCCATCCGCCTGATCAAAGTCGCACCCAAGTGGGAGCCGGCCCGGTTTCAGGGCAAGCCCATGCGCCAGAAAATGGTACTCCCCATAGTATTTCAGCTATAGGCGCAACCAGAAGGGGCTTTTGGCGGTTGCTATCTAACTGCCGCGCTTCCCTGCGGTGGGCGCTGCCCGTTACGTATCAGGCGGCGCTTTTGCCCCGCTGTTGTATGCTGACGACCCTCCCCTTGCTTGCCGCTCCGCCCGTCGCGCCAGGTCTTCCTACCCCCAGCCCCGACCCTACCCTCATCTGGCCCTACCAGGCGCACTTCCGCCAGGCCGCACAGACTATTGCGGATGGCGTATTTGACGCACTGGACGAAGATTTGCAGCCCCGTGTGCAGCTATTGGCCTTACCGGCTATTGATAACGCCACTGGCTTGGCCTCCCTGCTCGGCTCCGATACCTCTGACTACGACCCCGTAACGTTTGCCGATGCGCATACGCGCTGCCAGCGCCTGCACGACCGGGGCAGCTGGATCCTGACCGAGCGCACCGAGCAGACGCCCGAGGAGCCCGTACGGCGGCGCTATGAGGGCTATGTGCTGCGCTTGGCCATTCAGGAGATTCTGGATGAACATGATAAGGTTCACCATACCAGAGCGTCTTTTGCCGGCTGGCCAGTGCTCATCAACGGCTTTCATGTGCTGCCCATCTTGCAACTAAATCGCAAGACCGTTCGGCGCCACCCTACCCTGCGCCCCGATCGGTTCTATACCAACGGCCGGCCGGTGATACCGTCGCTGATTCAGGCGGCTATTATTCGCTTTCACGAGGAGTGTGCCAAGTCGTTGAGCGAGCCGGAGCCTGGCGCAGGCCTGCTGATGCGCCCCCGCGAAACCGACGAGCTGGTGCGCGCCGCCGGCACGCTGTTTATGCAGACGCCTGCCCAGGACCTGGGTATCAGCAAGGCCGAGGCTAAGCTCTACGCTACGCTCAACACCATTTCCTCGCTGCGCTACGAGGGCATGGAGGGGGTAGGCAAAATGATGCTGGCGGCCCGGCACCATCCCAACCTCGAAGAAGTGTTTGCCCTCACCTGCCCTACCCCGCTCAGCGACTACCGGGCCGTACGCAAGTTGCTGGAAATGACTACCCCCGACGTGAGCCTGCTCGCCGACGGTGAAAACGTGTACGCCCTGGGCCGGCAAATTGGTCAGTACGACGCTAGCCGCGAGGATTTATTCGTTATTAGCTTCGTGACGCACTACGCCTGGGAGTTTCAGCACGCGGGCAAGGTGCTGATGCGCACGCACTACGGGCAGCCTAGCCTGGCGCGGGCGCGTCTCAACCGCAGCAGCTTCCGCAAGGAGCTGCGCCGCACCTTCGACCTCACCAACCCCGAAAAGGTGGAACGCCTTTGGGAAGTGGCCGCCGAAGCCAGCCGCCAAAAGCACGGCACGCTGCTGGTCATCACCACCGAGGCCCTGGCCGAAGCCGACCGCCTGAAGCTGCAATGCACGCTCATCGAGCCGGTGCCGCTTACGCCCCTCATCACCCGTCTGGTCACGGCCATCGACGGCGCCGTTCTCCTCGACCCCGACTCCTACTGCTACTCCATCGGCGTGATTCTGGATGGCACGGCCACGGGGCGCGGCAATAGCACCCGCGGCGCCCGCTACAATTCCGCTATCCGCTACGTGCAAAGCTCCCCCTACCCCTGCATGGCCATTGTAGTCAGTGAAGATGGTTTGGTTGACGTTTTGACTAAGGAGAGTTTAGAAGAGGAATAAGAGGAGGAAATGGTGAAGTGAAAAGCGTCTGTCATCCTGAGCATTCCGCGAATCAAGCGGCGACGAAGGACCTTCTCACGCGTGAACGACAAGCGTACCAACGACTCGTTCTTACGGGAGAAGGTCCTTCGTCGCCGCTTGATTCGCGGAATGCTCAGGATGACAGACGCTTTTCACTTCACACTTTACAAACTCACAACTTCACTATTTCCCCATCGGCTGAATAGTCTGAATGCTGCCATCCGGATTGCGCTTTAGCTCCGTTACTTTCACGTTGCGCAGCCAAGTTTTATCAGATAACTGCGTGTCGTGGTAGAAGATGTACCACTTGCCGTCTTTTTCGATGATGGAATGGTGGGTAGTCCAGCCTTGTACGGGCTCCATGATGACGCCTTGGTAAGTGAAGGGGCCAATGGGCGAGTCGCCGGTGGCATATACCAGCAGGTGCGTGTCGCCGGTGGAGTAGGACAGGTAGTACTTGCCGTTGTATTTGTGCATCCAAACACCCTCAAAAAAGCGCTTCTCGTTGTCGCCAGCCAGTAGCGTCTTGCCGTCTTTACCCAGAATCTGAATTTCCTTCACTGGGCCGGCAAACTCCTTCATGTCGGCACTCATGGCGGCTACGCGGGGACCAATGGCTACCTCTTGCGCCGGCTGGCTGGGCGCTACCGTAGAGTCGTACTGGGCGGTGCGCCAGCGCTGAAGCTGTCCGCCCCATATCCCGCCGAAGTACATGTAGACCTTGCCGTCGGTGTCCGTAAACACGGCTGGGTCGATGCTGTAGCTGCCTTTGATGGGTTGCGGCTCGGCTTTGAACGGGCCGGTAGGCGAAGTGCTAGTTGCTACCCCAATGCGAAAAATATCCTGCTTGTCCTTTACAGGAAAATATAGATAGTAAGTACCATTCTTGAAGGCTGCATCGGGTGCCCACAATTGGCGCTTAGCCCAGGGAATATCCTTCACATCGAGAGCCACGCCGTGGTCAGTCACTTTCCCTCCTACGCTATCCATCGACAGGATGTGGTAGTCACGCATGGCGAAATGGTCACCGTTGTCGTTTTCCGGCATTCCCGTCTCGATATCGTGCGACGGGTATACGTAGATTTTGCCGTTGAACACGTGCGCCGAGGGGTCGGCCGTGTAGATGTCGCGCACCAGCGGCTGTGTCAGGTACTTGCTCGAGTCGGCAGCGGCCGTTGTGGTAGTAGTAGCGGCAGCGGTTTCGGGCTGCTTGGTGCTATTCGATTCACAGGCAGCTAGGCTGAGCAAGGCGCCTAGTAGTAGGTAGGAATGTGGGTAGTGCATAGGGACCAATAGAGGTGGAAAGCGGCAAATACGTAGAATCCACCCAGCTTTACTACCCCTTCCTACCCTCGCAGGGCATCATAAACTATCGGCATCGTTTGCCACCGCCACATTTTTTGCAAATCGCTATTTCGCTCGGAACGACCACTGTACCCGAAACACGGCTACCACGTCGCCGACAGCATCGCGGCCGGTGCTGGTACATATTACCGTGCGGCCTTCGCTAGTAGCGCGGCTAGCGGCAATAGCCTGGGCAATTGCCGCACCATCGGAACAAGTGAACGTGATAAGACCGGTAGCCTTCTTCGTGAATTCTGCCTCTAGTCCCACCACCAGCATCGACACCCTACCCGCACCTTGGATGTGCAGCATGGCCTGCACTCCGCTAGCCAGCTCGGCCGCCATACTCAGACAGGCAAAGTAGATGCTCCGAAACGGATTCTGCGTAAGGTATTTGAATGGTATCGTAACCGTAGCCTGCTCCGCCGTCAGGCTCCGCACCCGTAGCCCCGCCAGGTAGGCCATCGGCAAGCTACGCAGCAGAAAAAGCTGCAGCTTCCACGGACTCAAGATATTGCGTTGAAACGTTTGCTGAGCAGGGTTCATAATAGTCAGTCGGTACACGGTGCGGAGACACAATATATCAGCCATACGCGAACCAGCCCCTACCCTGACACTCCGCCTTCCTCTTACTTCATCTCACCCACTGCATCAGCTCTTTATCATCGGCTGACCCTGGTATGAGATTAAGGGAACGAGGGTAGCGTTTTTGCGCAGAGTGAAAACTACTTGGCTCGCCGCCGAGAACTTCTGGACTACCAGCTGCACGTGCTTGCACGTCGTATCCTCTCACAGAGAACTACCCGATACAGAGCACAAAAAAAGGCCAGCTATTAAGCCGGCCTTTTCCATGCATAGCGCGTAGTTCGGTACGCTACTCTAGCGGTTGAAGCGGACGTTGCCGTAACGTACCTTGATGTTCACATTGCTGGCATTGCGCGCCTGCACTACCCCAAAACTACCTTGCATATCGCTAGTAGCCTCGCTGCTCTCCTCGGAAGCCACTTTCACCATGTCTTTATCGACTAATAGCTTGCCGTGGTCGGTGTTTACATCAAAGTAAAATCCGGCATCGGCGGCGAAGTTGAGCAGAAAGGTGCTGTAGCCGCCATCGAGGTTGATTTGGCGGAAGTTCTTGCCCGTATTGCGCACTTCAAAAGCCGGGCAATACTGCACTTTCATATCCAACTTGTTGTCAAGCTTGTCGATGCTGAACTTGGAGAAGCCCGATGAGCCACTGAGGCTGTGCACGGTCCCCAGCACCACGTCGCCGTACTTGCTGTGCACTGTCAGGTCCTGCACCGTGCCCATGTCGATATCCGAGTAGTTATTACGCAGCTCGATGGTTCGCCCAGCGCTCAGACGCAGACGGGAGTAGCAGGCATCTATGGTAGCGGCGCGGGCGTAGGCCACAGTGGCCTGGCCGTTGCTCACGCGTACGGCATTTTGTGCGCCATCTAAACGCCCGGCGCGCAGTTGCCCGTAATGCACGGCCAAGTCGGTGCTGCCCGTCAGGTCGCCGTTGATGCTGATTTCACCGAAGGTATTCTGGAGCTTCAGCGGCGTATTCTTGGGCAGCCAGATGGTGTAGTTCACTTCGTAGATGCGGCGCTTGCTCCAGCACTCCTTGGGCATCAGCCCGAAGCGCGAGCGAGCCGAGACGCCCCCCGTAGCGGGGTCGTTTTCTTGCAGCTGCACCTGAATCATATCTTGCAGCTGTTGGGCTTTCTCGTCCGTTGAGGCACGCGTGAGCACTTCTACATCCGTTCGGATTTCCTTGCGGCTCCACGTGTTGATTTGTACGCGCCCATAGCGAGTTTCCAGCATGTAGCTTTTGCCTGGCACGGCTGCAAACGTGCGGCTCAGCTTGCGCGACTTTTCCACGGCAATAGCGCCGGGGTCCTGCGCCGGCGTTTCGCCCTGGGCTGGGGCCTCGCCTTGGGCCGGGGTAGTGGTTCCTTGGGTAGGAGCCGTTTGCTGAGGGAGTGCTGTGGCAGCTTCAGCAGCTGCTGGCTGCCTGTAAAACTCACCCGATGTTTCTGCGGGGGCAGCCGTTTGGGCGTAGGCTAAAGAGGCCCCTGCCCATAAAAGTGAGGTAAGCAGTGCCCTACCCCAGGCCGCCTGTGTAAATTGCCAACCGCTCATTTGCGACGGTGATTATCGGCCAGCGCAAACGGCTCTTCGTAGGCCTGTACCTGCTCGTGGGTGCGCAACTGCTGATTGAGAATATCCAGCCGGATTTGCAGGTTGCGGTTCATGGCATCCAGCACTACGTCGGGCTCGGGGTTACGGTACAGCTCCACACGTAGCTGGCGGTAGGTAGAGTCCAGCGCGGTCAACTCCTGGCGCCAGTCGGCATCGGGGGTAGCGGCGGTGGCGGCTTCTAATTCATGTAAGTCACCCTGACGCTCCTGGATCTGCGTAGCATAGTAGGCTTCCATTCGCTGCACGGCCGTAGCTAGGCGTTGGGCAGGCGCGTTGGAAGCTTCTACGGCCATTGGCTCGATGCCCATGTGGAGCGACAAATCGGGAGCTGCTGATGGGGCACTGGTAGCCGCGGGTGGAGTGGCCCAAGCGAAGTTATTTTGGGTTGTTGTTTTCCAAAAATAACCGCTGCCAGCCAGCAATAGAGCGGCACAGGCAGCAGCCCATGCATAGCGACGGCGCATAGGAGGCGTTTCGGCTATTGGAGTGTCGATGGCAGCAGCTACTGGTTGCGCCAGAGCCTCATCGGTTGCAATACGCAGGGGAGCAGGCGCTGGAGTTGCCGGAGCATCCAGGGCTTGTTCTAAGTCGTCCCATAAGTCGGGGCGGGGCTCAAATGCGTCGAAGTCAGCGCGATGCAGCTCCACGAAAGCCTCTAATCCGTTAGGGTTCTTGTTCATACTCAATAGAGATACACACAGCCGCATCTGGCCACGGTCAACTGCTTGCAGTGTATATGATGGGTGGTGGAATAACGCGTCTGGGGCCGCGGGGGTTTTACAATCCGTGCTGCCGGGCAAGTTCGAGCAGCTTCTTACGCGCCCGGCTATACTGTGATTTGGAAGTTGATTCGGTGATATCGAGAATGCCAGCTATTTCGGCGTGGTCGTAGCCTTCGAGCAAGTAGAGCGAGAGTACAACCCGATACCCGTCGGGAAGTTCCTGCACGCAGCGGCGTACTACGTCGGCCCGCCAGTGCAGCTCCCGCGCATCGGCCTCCGAGAAGTAGTCGTCGGCATCGGCGCCGGCCGCGTCGTGCTGCTCTGCTAAAGGCACCACTTGCAGCCGACGGTTGCGTAGGCAGTTGATACTTTTGTTGATGACGATGCGCTTCAGCCAGGAGCCAAACGACGAATCGCCTTTGTAGCTGTGCAACTCCCGAAACGCGCTTAGAAACGCTTCCTGCAACACATCCTCAGCCTCAGCAAAGTCGCCGGTGATGCGCAGGGAAGCATTGAACATGGCTTTCGAGTAGCGTTTATAAATCTCCGCCTGCGCACGCCGGTCGCCAAGGCGGCAGCGTTCTACGAGCGGGGCATTGATATCGGTATACGCGAAAGCTTCCATGCAAAAGGCGTTTCAGGGTTTCGGAATCAGGTTAGCTGTCCAATATCCGAAATTCTGGGCTAAGCTGCTAGTTTCAGCAGGTAAGCGGGAGAAAGACAAGTGATTGAGGAGGAAGGTTGCAAGGGCTGGTATTTTGCTGCTGGCAGGCAAAATACCAGCTGAATACACAACGAGAGTAACCCTGTCTTTTGTATTAAACACAAAAAGAGGAGCGTGTTGTGAGCTACACTATGGTATAGCTCACAACACGCTCCTTTTCTAATTTCACAATCCACTGCGCCCGGCTACGGGCGGCTGCAGCCACCCCTACCCTGCGCTATACGTCAAACCGGATGCCTTGCGCCAGCGGCAGCTCGCGAGAGTAGTTGATGGTATTGGTCTGGCGGCGCATATACGCCTTCCAGGCATCGGAGCCAGACTCGCGGCCACCGCCGGTGTCTTTTTCGCCGCCAAAGGCCCCGCCTATTTCGGCGCCTGAGGTGCCAATATTCACATTGGCAATGCCGCAGTCGGAGCCAGTGCTAGCCAGGAAGGCTTCGGCCTCGCGCAGGTTCAGGGTGAAGATGCTGGACGACAGGCCCTGCCGCACACCGTTTTGCAGGGCAATGGCCTCTTGCACGTCGCCGCTATATCGGATTAAGTAGAGAATCGGGGCGAAGGTTTCCTCCTGCACCGTGTGGTAGTGATTTTCGGCCAGTACCAGCGCGGGACGCACGTAAGTGCCGGTTTCATAGCCGGCACCGCTTAGTACTTCACCGCCTGTTAGCAATGTACCGCCTTCCTGCTGCACGCTGGCGAGGGCATTGGAAAAGGCTTCCACAGCCTGTGTGTCAATGAGTGGGCCTACCAATGTGCCGTCGGCCAGGGGGTGACCTATGGGTAAGTTGGGGTATATTTTGAGGAGGCGTGCCTGTACATCGTCAAAAATTGATTCGTGGATGATGAGGCGGCGCGTGGTGGTGCAGCGCTGCCCGGCCGTGCCCACCGCCCCAAACACCACGGCGCGCATGGCCATGTCCAGGTCGGCATGCTCGGTGAGGATGATGGCGTTGTTGCCCCCCAACTCCAGCAGCGACTTGCCCAAGCGGGCACCTACGGCCGCGCCTACCTGCTTGCCCATACGGGTGCTACCCGTAGCCGACACCAGCGGAATCCGCTCGTCGGCGGCCATGGCTGCGCCTACCCCTGCATCACCTAATATCAGATTGAAGATGCCTTCGGGCAGGTCATTTTCCTGCAATACCTGCGCTACCAAGTGCTGCACAGCTACTGCCACCAGCGGTGTTTTCTCGGAGGGCTTCCAAATGCACACGTTGCCGCATACGGCGGCCAGCATGGCGTTCCAGCTCCACACAGCCACCGGAAAGTTGAAAGCCGAAATGATGCCGACCACGCCCACCGGGTGGTACTGGTCATACATGCGGTGGGCAGGGCGCTCGGAGTGCATCGTGAAGCCGTGCAGCTGCCGCGAAAGTCCCACGGCAAAGTCGCAGATGTCAATCATTTCCTGCACTTCGCCTAAGCCTTCCTGCTCTATCTTGCCCATCTCGTAGCTTACCAGCTTGCCCAGCGGCGCCTTGTACTCACGCAGCTTGTTGCCAATTTGCCGCACTATATCGCCGCGCTTGGGTGCGGGCACCAGGCGCCAGGCCGTGAAGGCCTCCTGAGCGGCTTTCACCACCTGCTCGTATTCCTCGGGAGTGGCCAGCTGCACCTGCGCAATCAGTTGCCCGTCGGCGGGCGAGTGGATGGCTCGTTGCGGTCCGCTGCCTACCTTGCTCCAATAGCGGCCGGTGGAGTACGCAGCATTTTCGGGCTGCACGCCCAGTTCCTGCAACACTGTCCGGATGCCGTGCGGATCTTCTGGCGCGGGGGCCGCGCCAGTGGCAGCAGCTTCTTCAAGGGCTTGTTTCATATCGGAAGGGGTAGGATATTAGAGTGGCAGTACAAGCGTTTTCGTTTACTCTTCTGGACGCATCAAATGGTCGTAACAAAGCTAATAACATCGGCGCGATGCAGAGAGGTCCGTTAGTTTACTGCCTGAACAAGCAATAACGAAATTGAACAATACTATCTGACAATCACCTGTTATCCTGAGAAGATCTTTTGCAGGCTCAGGATGACAATTAGTTGTTGTGCCCTACCCTCCTTACGGTGCCAGTGCCCGCAGGGCGGCCAGCGCTTCTTCGGTTTCCTTGCGTTCCTTCTCGTACTCACGCTGGTCTTCGTCGGCGTCGTGGCCGCCGAGCTGGTCGGTTTGCTGGGCGAGGGTAGGCACTCCCTGAATGAAGTAGGTGAGCAAATCGGCACGCAGGTCGGGCGAGAGGTGTTCAAAGTTGTGCTTGTGCAGCTCGCGCAGCAGCTCGCCATACGTAGCATCGGCCAAGTGGTAGATAGTGGGGCGTATGGGCTGGCCGGTGTCGAGGTTGGTGTTGAGCAGGTGCGGGTCGAGCATGGCCGTATCGCGGGGCAGTTCGGCGGTGAGGGTGGTATACTCGCGCAATACGGCCCGGAAGCTCTGCCGAAACTGCTGCTCGCCAGCTGGGCTGGGCAACTCAAAAGCATAGGCTTTCAGCGGTCCGATCTTTGGCAGCAGATTGATGATCTTGGCAACCACCCGCGCGCCAAAGCCCGGCTTCTCGTATTTGGTCCCGAACTCACGCTCAAACTTGCTCCGGTTGGTTTTGTAGAGGTATTCACGGCGCCGGGCACGGGGGCTCACCCGCCGGATTTCTTTGCGCTGACTATGCCAGGCGGCCCGCGCTGCCGCCGGCAACAGCTGGTTTACAGCAAACCGAAACGAGGCCACACTAAGGTCTACGCTCGGGAACACCTGCCCCAGCTCCAGCCCATACGTAGCCCGAAAGGCCCGCTCCAGTACCTCTTTGCTTACCCGAAACCCAATGGCTTTGTGGTAGTCCTGGGTGCGGTAGCGGCCGGCAGCTACTTGCACCACATCAAACGAAAATTCCAACTCAGTATGACGAATAGGCGCGTTTTCGTAGGTCACAACAGAGCCGTACGTAGCGCGCAGGTCCGCGTACACGGTGGGCATAATTCGGTTGGTACCTTCCGGATGGCCTATGTTGTCGGCGGCGTAGTGCGAGAGGGCGCCCAGGGCAAAGGCATACTCATTGCGGGTATGCGCCTGGCGCAGCAGGTTGCGTACAAAGTCGCCACTACGGACGTAGTGCGTGAGGTCCGTGAAAAACTCTACGCCCAGCGGGTAGTAGCCCATGTCCTGAATAATAGCCCCGCCATAGGCGTAGCTCTTGGCTTCGGCCAATTGCACCGAGTCGGTGCCGGGGTAGCGCTGGCACAGCAGTGGCCTTAAGTGCTTGTTCCAGGTGGAGTCGATAACGGCTTGGTGGGTGAGTACCGAGTAGGCGGCGGCCGGTGCGGCCGGCAGGGCCAGCAACCAAAGCAATAAGAGGCGGCGGAACATAGGAGGAAGGTAGGAAACTGAACGCGGATTGTATCCAACCGATACAGCTGCTCTACGGTTGAGCTTTTCCCGACTGGTTGTTGGTCTAGCTGGCTAAGCGGCTGTGCTCCTAAATCTACAGCATAGCCTAAACGACATATTCGTCAAAATGCGTAGCTTACCTAACCCACCCTTCATCCTCTCCCGCCCTGGTTATGCTGTCCCCTACCTGCTCCATCGCCTACCGCCCCGATCTGGGCGCCCTGATTGTACGCTGGCCTACCGATGCCCCGTTTCCTACCCTGCAAGACGACTTTGAGGCCATCTTGGCCGTAGCCGAGCAGCACGGCACGGCCCGCTGGCTGCTCGACGTACGCCGCCGGGCCCACCTCAATCCGCAGCTTGGCGACTGGACTACCCGCGTTTTCTTTCCGCGCGCTGCTGCCCGGTTGGCCCCACAGCCGTTGCGCTTATCGGTGTTGTGCTCCCCGGCACGCATGGCGGTGTATGCGGCCAGTGCCGAACAGCAAAGCTACCTCGACCATGGTATCGCGCACCAAGCCTACCAGATGCATTTGGTATGCGACGAAGGCAAGGCCATGGAGTGGTTGCTGGAATAAGCTCATTGTATAAAATACATTGCTCGTATCCTGCAGTAGGACACTTTACGTCTTTGTAAAACTCATGTACTTCTCGCAGCCTACATTTCGATAAAAAAAGCCCCCAACCACACGGTTGGGGGCTTTTTGCTTTACACAAGCAAGACACTTTTTAGCCGGCCTGCCCAATAGGGTAGTAGGCTTCGCGGCCATCGGGGTACACGCCTTTCAGCAGTACGCCTTCGCTGTCTTTGGCCGCATCGAGGTAGCGTTGCACGTCTTGCGGCTTGGATACTTTGTGCTTATCAATCTCCGTGATGATAAAGCCATCGGCAATACCCGTGCGGCGGAAATTGCTGCTGCGGATACCCGTAATTTTTACACCACCTTGTAAGTCCAGCTTGCTGGCTTCCTGGCGCGATACGGCGCTCAGGGTGGCACCTTCGTACTTCACGGTAGCAGCGGCCACTTCCTCACGCACTACATCGGTAGTACCCGTGGCATTACGCAGGGTAGCGGTAGCCGTACGAGCGTCAGAACCACGCAGGTAGCTTACCTTGATCTTATCGCCGGGACGGAAGCGAGCTACTTGCTCCTGCAATTGCGAGGAGGTGTTTACATTCACCCCGTTGATGGCGGTGATGATGTCACCCTCTTGCAAGCCAGCGGCGGCGGCGGCGCTGCCTTTATTAGCACCAGCCACGTACACGCCGTTCAGGCTGCTCAGCTTCTTCTCGGCAGCCAGTTGAGCATTCACCTCCTGGATATTCACACCCAGCAAGGCACGCTGCACTACTTTGTATTTCAGCAAGTCGTCTACTACCTTGCTCACGATAGAGCTAGGCACGGCAAACGAGTAGCCTTCAAACGCCCCTGAGTGCGAGGCAATGGCCGAGTTAATACCGATCAGGTCGCCTTTCAGGTTCACCAGTGCACCACCCGAGTTACCGGGGTTTACGACAGCGTCGGTCTGCAAAAACGACTCGATGCCCATGTTGTCCTCGCGGCGCAGGATGTTGATGTTACGGCCTTTGGCAGAGATAATGCCGGCCGTTACGGTGGAGTTTAGGTTAAACGGGTTGCCTACGGCCAGTACCCACTCGCCAATCTTCACGTCGTCGGAGTTGCCGTAGCGCACGAAGGGCAGGTTGTCGGCCTCTACCTTCAGCACGGCAATATCGGTGTTGGGGTCGGCGCCTACCAGCTTCGCTTTAAACTTGCGCTTGTCGTCCATCACCACCTCAATCTTGTCGGCCTTTTCAATCACGTGGTTGTTGGTGACGATATAGCCGTTGGCCGCAATGATAACCCCGGAGCCCGAGCCCATCTGCGGGCCGCGCTGCTGGCGGTAGCCCCGCATATCTTCGCCAAAGAACTGACGCAGGAAGGGGTCCATGCCCATCGCGCTCTGGTCTTGGTTCATTTGCGGTGAATATTCCGTCATCACGTGCACCACGGCGGGCGTCACGGAAGCGGCAGCGGCCACGAAGTTGAGGCCTTCGGGCACGGAGTAGTTGGAAGAACGCAGCTCACTGGTGTAGCGAACATTGGGGTCGGCGGCTACCACTTGCTGCTGGGAGCCCGCGGCGGGCTCCAGCAGTTTGTAACCACCCACGGCCACGCCCCCGCCCAGGATAGCGGAGCCTACGAGGCCGAGCATCATTTGTCTTGCTTGCATGGGATAGAAAGAGGGTTGGAAAATGAAAACAGTCTTAAAGTAGAAATTCTGAATGAAAAAACCATGAGCGGCGACTGGTTTCGATTCGCTAACGGAAGAGCCCGGCCGCTTGGTATGCGTTGCATTCAGATAACACTATATCAAAGAAAAAAGCTCCGTGCGGAGCCTTTTTCGTAGAGCGGTTACCTAGCGCACCTCAATGTGGTGCTTGGTCACCTTGTCGGTATCAAAGGGAAGCTGCACGCGCAGCAAGCCGTCGGCCAAATCGGCCACAATGGCCTTGGCATTCACCGTATCGGGTAGGCGGAAGCTGCGGGTAAAGGTGCCGTAGCTGGTTTCTACCCGGCGGAAGCGGGCAATAGTATCGTCGCCCTCGGCTGCTACTGGAGCTTTGCGCTCACCCTTGATCGTGAGCTTGCCTTCCTCTACGTCGAGGCTAAGGCTGTCTTTGGCTACGCCGGGCACCACCAGCACTAACTCGTAGCCATCTTTCGACTCCAGTACATCGGTGCTAGGTACAAACGACGTGGCAGGCTCGATGGCAGCAGGCAGCGTCTCGCGCAGGAGCTCGTTGAAGACCGTGTTGAAGGGACGCGCCGAACGGCGGGCAGGCAGGTTGTTATAAAGCAGAGTTGCCATATTGGTACTGTAGAAGTTAAGAGTTAAAGAAGAACTACATCGTGTTCCTACCCTCTATTCTATAAAATCTGTACCAGTGGCTGTATAGTTGACATTTATATGACTTTTTGTCTTATTTCGAGTAGCATAGTCTATATTCATCTGAAATATTTTCAGCCAATAGTATTCATACTGCTTGTGAAGGCACTTTTGCTGAAATTAAATATATGACGCAATGTCAGTAAGCTTACTACGGCGCTTAGTGCTGAGTAGGTAATTGGCGCCTTTCAAATACACTACCGCCTCGAAACAGTGTGAAGCGTGCATCTAGTCCTGCTACGGGCGTCACTTTATTCAGCCGCCCACCGGGAATCGTCACTTTGCCCGTGCCGTCCGTTTGTGGCAAAGCAAAAATGTATTCGGTTTGATAACCGAACCATGGTGTGATATCGAAGCGGTTGGAGAACCGCACGCCTACTTCGGCGCGAGCGTAGCCAAAGTCAATAACCCGCTCTTTTGGTTGGGTGGCTTCATCTCGCTGAAAACGGAGGTAGGCCGTTGCTTCATAGGCCAAGCGCGGCAGTAGAGTTACCTTTTCCCCTACCGGTACGGGCCGGTCTACATCGAGGCGTAGACTGGTAAAAGCACGGTTATCGACCATCTGGGTACTATACACGGCGTATGCAACCCCTAAGCGCTGTCGAAAATTAAAACCTCCGATGGTGTTCCAGTGCCGCACAAATAGTTCAGGCGCGAGGTTGGGGGAGAACGTATTAAGATCCGTACTGAAACGGTTGTCTTCAGATACTTTAAACCCTACAGTAGCTCCCCCACTCCACTGGGTATTCCAGAATCGCTCATAGCCTACCTGCAAACCCGTTCGCTCCAAGCCATTGCCGGTACGCCCAGGGCTGATAAGTCCACGTAGGTTTAGCAGCAAGTAGTCATCGCCATGTAGGGCATATTCTGCTTGTAGCTGCGGTAGCAAGGCCACATCGTTGACGGTCCGGCGCTGCGCAATGGCAACCGTTGCCGTTGCCAGCAACGCTACCAATAAGCCAACAAAGCAGGTAGCAATTTTCATGAATACACTAGATATAACAACAGTAATTATTTAGCCGATGGTAGCGCGGCCAATTCGTGCAGGGCCAGCCATGCCATCAGGCCGGGCCCTACCTCCAGGGCCTGCTTGTCAATGTCGAAGGTAGGCGTGTGTACGGAGGCGGCGTAGCGGCCATCGGCGGCGCGGGTACCGAGGCGGTAGAAGCAGGCATCAGATACCTGTGAGTAATATGCAAAGTCTTCGGCGGCCATCCACTGATCCAACTCCGCCACGTTGTCGGCGCCCAGGTAGGCTTCGGCGGCCTGGCGGGTACGGGCTGTAAGACGGGGTTCGTTTTCGAGATAGGGGTAGCCGCGACGAATTTCCAGCTCGCAACTAGCACCCATGCTGGCCGCTAGGCCTTCGCATAGGGTGCGCAGGTGCCGGTGCGCTTCGTCGCGCCACTCCTCGTTCAGGGTCCGGAACGTGCCTTCAATGTATACCTCATTGGGAATAACGTTGGTAGCGCCATTGGCAATTACCTTCCCGAACGACAGCACCGAGGGTAGCTTGGGACTAGCGCGCCGACTTACAATCTGCTGGGCCGCCACAATGATATGGGCTGCTACCACTACGGGGTCAATGTTTTGCTCTGGCATGGCGCCGTGGCCACCTTTGCCGCGCACAGTGAGGTAAAGCTCATCGGTGCTGGCCATGTAGCGCCCGGCCCGTAGCCCGATTTTGCCAGCCGGCAAGTGCGGAAATACGTGCTGTCCCAACACACTCTGTGGCCGCGGGTTTTCCAGTACGCCATCCTTAATCATCAGTGAGGCGCCACCGGGTAGCAACTCCTCACCAGGCTGAAACAATAGCTTAATGGTTCCTTCAAACTCATCACGCACCTGCATCAGAATACGAGCTGCGCCCAGTAGTGATGCCGTGTGCACGTCGTGCCCACAGGCGTGCATCACGCCGGGGTTGGTCGATTTGTAGGGTACGTCGTTTTGCTCCTGAATGGGTAGGGCGTCCATATCAGCCCGCAAGGCCACTACCCGACTTTCGGGGTTGCGGCCTTCGATGAGGGCTACCAAGCCAGTACCCGCTACGGGCTGAGGGTCTAGTCCTAGCTGGCGCAGTTGCTCGGCTACGTAAGCCACCGTGTTGGTTTCCTGGAATGAAAGCTCGGGGTGAGCGTGCAGGTGTTCCCGCACCGCTACAACATCGGCAGCATATGCAGCGGCCAGTTCCTGGATTTTTTCGGGCTGAATCATAGGCACAAAAGTAGGGCGAAGTTTGACTTTGCCCTACCCCGCTTATTGCCCCGCCTTGCTCAGCAGCACCTGCGCCACTTGCAATTCGGCTTTGGGAGCCAATGGTTTGAGGCGCAGCAAGGCCTGCTCGGCTTCCAGACGGGTCAGGTAGTCGCCGATATACAGCCGGTACACAGGCTGTTTAAAAGTCAGATAGTCTGTTTCTTCGGGGTAGCGACTGATAATGGCCCGCCGCACAGCCATAGCCTGGTCGCGCTCCAGCCCTGCATAGGCCAGAATACGATAGCCCTGAGCATACTTAACGTTCAGATTGGCGGCCGCCTGGTCGCGCAGGCGCTGCTCAATCTGCGCATTCACTTGGTTGGTAGGCACTACCGGTTTCTTGGGTACCGGGGCTGGTGTGGTAGCCGCAGCAGTAACAGGTGCCTCAAATACGGGTCGGTATTTACTTACGTCCTCGGACGGGGTACGGCGGGTGGTATCGGGCCGGGAGGCAGTAGGGCCCGAGGGGGAGTTGGTGGCACAGGCCGCCACTGCAAACAAAGTCGGCAGCAAGAACACGTTACGGAATAGGCGTTTCATCATGCAGGTCCAGCAGGGCAATGCTGTTAGAGGAGCCAATACGGTCGGCACCGGCCGCAACCAAGGCCAGCGCCGCCGCGCGGGTGCGAATGCCCCCGGAGGCCTTAATACGGATAGAGCCCGGCAAATGACGACGCATCAGCCGAATATCTGCTACCGTAGCCCCTCGGTTGGCATAGCCCGTAGAAGTCTTCACAAAATCCACTTCCGCCTCGGCGCAGAGCTGGCAAGCCAGCACAATTTCCTCGTCGGAGAGCAGAGCGGTTTCGATGATGACTTTTAGCTTGGCACCGCGCAGGTGGCAAAGTTCTGCTATTTCTCCAATTTCCTCTTCTACTTCTGTATACTGTCCCGAATGGAAAGCCGCCAGGTTCATTACCATGTCGATTTCCTTGGCGCCGTCGCTCAATGCCTGATGCGTCTCAAAGAACTTCACTTTAGAGAGCTGATAACCTAATGGAAAGCCTACCACTGTGCAGACAGACACCCCTGAGCCTGCCAGCTTGCCGGTAGCGCGGCGCACAAAACAGGGAGGCACACAAACAGAGGCGAACCCATAGTGGGCTGCTTCGGTGCAAAGCTTATCGATATCTGCCTGCGTGGCGTCGGGCCGGAGGAGCGTATGGTCGATACGGTGCGCAAGCGTAGTAGTCACTTCCATGAGGGCGAACAGGTTAATATTCGGTTAGCAGCGGGCTATACTCAATAACTGTGCAAAGAATAGCAGGGGCGTTGGCCCTCCCGGAAACAAACAGTGGCAGATGGAATAAATCCAACTGCCACCGTCTCTTTTTGGGTAGGTAGAGCAGCTTATGCTTCCTCCACTAATACGCACCGGCCGCTGGCCAGATCATCTTCTACGGTCTTATATTTCACGTCGCTCACAATGCGGCCATCCATGTACTGGACGCTCACCTTCTCGTTGCGATTCGCAATTTTCTGCGCCCGCACGGGTTGCTGTTTTTCCAGTACTACGGGCTCGTCGGGCCCCATATCTTCTGGACCGGCACCCAACGAAACCGAAGAAACTTCTTTCTGTGCTTTGAGCTTGGGCGAGGGTGCTGGCGCGGGCAACTCGTCTTCTATGTAGAACTCGGGCTCCTCAGCTTGTCCATTTTGCTGGTTGGGTACATCGGCATGGAATAGGAAGGTCACAGTCTCTTCGTTCACCTTGCCAATCATCTGCTTGAACAGCTCAAACGACTCGAACTTATATACTAGGAGCGGATCTTTCTGCTCGTACACAGCATTTTGCACTACCTGCTTCAAGTCGTCCATGGCACGCAGGTGCTTGGTCCAGGCGTCGTCGATTACAGCCAGTACCACTACTTTCTCCATACCCCGAATGATTTCGTGGCCTTGGGTAGCCTGGGTGCGGCGCAGGTTGGCAACAGCGTTTACCTGCTTGCGGCCATCGGTGAAGGGAATAGCAATATTCTCGAATGGCGCGTTCTGGCCGATCAGGTCGTTGACCAGCGGCAGGTTGTGTGACGCGATGAAATCGTTCTTGCTCTGGTAATACCCTAGTGCTTCGTCGTAGAGCGCTTGCGTGAGCTGAGGTGCTTGCATACCGCTAAGTTGCTGGGCCGTGAGGTGCGTATCATAGCCGAACACGCGGATGATAGCCAGCTTGAAGTCTTCGTAATCGTTGGTAACTTTGTGACCGGTTACGATGTCGTCGCAGACGTCGTAAATCATATTCCAGATGTCCAATTCCAGACGCTCGCCGAACAGAGCGTTGCGGCGGCGCTTGTATACCACTTCGCGCTGGGCGTTCATCACATCGTCGTACTCCAGCAGGCGCTTGCGGGTACCGAAGTTGTTTTCTTCTACCTTCTTCTGCGCACGCTCAATGGAAGAAGTAATCATGGAATGCTGAATCACTTCGCCTTCTTCTAAGCCCATGCGGTCCATGAGTTTGGCAATGCGGTCGGAGCCGAACAGGCGCATCAGGTTATCTTCCAGCGACACAAAAAACTGCGACGAACCTGGGTCGCCCTGACGGCCGGCACGACCGCGTAACTGGCGGTCTACCCGCCGCGACTCGTGGCGCTCGGTGCCGATGATGGCCAAACCACCCGATTCCTTGGCAGTACCGCGCAGCTTGATGTCGGTACCACGGCCGGCCATGTTGGTAGCAATAGTCACAGTGCCGGGGTTGCCTGCAGCAGCCACAATCTCGGCTTCGCGCTGGTTCTGCTTGGCGTTCAATACCTGGTGCGGAATGCCGCGCAGCTTCAGCATACGGCTCACCAGCTCCGAAATTTCTACAGAGGTAGTACCTACCAGCACCGGGCGACCAGCCTGCACCAGCGTCTGGATTTCCTCAGCTACGGCGTTGTATTTCTCACGTACCGTCTTGTATACCTTGTCGTGCTCATCGTGACGTGCAATACCGCGGTTGGTCGGAATCACCACTACGTCGAGCTTGTAAATCTCCCAGAACTCGCCGGCTTCGGTTTCGGCCGTACCCGTCATGCCGCCCAGTTTATGGTACATGCGGAAGTAGTTCTGGAGCGTAACAGTAGCGTAGGTTTGCGTAGCGTCTTCTACACGCACGTTTTCCTTAGCCTCAATGGCCTGGTGCAAGCCGTCGGAGTAGCGGCGGCCTTCCATCACGCGGCCGGTTTGCTCGTCCACAATTTTCACCTTACCATCTTCGGTCAGGATGTATTGGTCGTCGCGTTCAAACAGCGTGTAAGCTTTCAGCAGTTGGTTCACGGTGTGCACCCGCTCCGACTTATCCTGGTAATCCTGCATCAGTTGGTCTTTCTGGTGCAGCTTTTCCTCGTCGTTTAGGGTTTTGTTCTGTTCGATGGCGGCAATTTCAGAGCCGATATCGGGCATAATGAACAGGTGCGGATCTTCGCCTTGAGCCGTAATCAGGTCGATGCCTTTTTCGGTTAGCTCAATCTGGTTGTTCTTCTCGTCGATAGTGAAATACAGCGGCTCGTCGGCTTTGGGCATCTGGCGAGCGTTGTCTTGCAAGTAGAAGTTCTCCGTCTTCTGCATCACGGCGCGCATGCCGGTTTCCGACAAGAACTTGATAAGCGGCTTGCTCTTAGGTAGGCCACGGTGGGCCCGGAACAGCATCAGGCCGCCCTCGTTTTCCTCGGAACCCGTATTGCCTTCCTTGATGAGCTTGCGGGCCTGCACCAGGTAGTTCTGCACCAGCTTGCGCTGGGCATCCACCAACATCTGAATGCGGGGTTTTAATTGGTAGAACTCGTGCACATCGCCGCGCGGCACAGGGCCGGAGATGATGAGCGGCGTACGAGCATCATCAATCAATACGGAGTCCACTTCGTCCACAATCGCAAAGTGGTGCTTGCGTTGCACCAGTTCTTGCGGGTCGCGGGCCATGTTGTCGCGCAGGTAGTCGAAGCCGAACTCGTTGTTGGTGCCGTAGGTGATGTCGGCTAGGTAGGCTTGCCGGCGGGCATCGGTGTTGGGCTGGTGCTTATCGATGCAATCCACTGTGATACCGTGGAACTCAAATAGCGGCGCGTTCCACTCGGAGTCACGCTTGGCCAGGTAGTCGTTCACGGTTACCAAATGCACGCCGCGCTTGGCTAGCGCATTTAGGAACGAGGGTAGGGTCGATACCAACGTTTTGCCTTCACCAGTAGCCATTTCGGCAATTTTGCCCTGGTGCAGCACTACGCCGCCAATCAGCTGCACATCGTAGTGCACCATGTCCCAGGTGATTTCGGCACCAGCCGCCATCCACTTGTTCGCCCAGGTAGCCTTGTCACCCGAAATAGTAACGTTCTTTTTGCGCTGAGCAATTTCGCGGTCGAAGTCAGTAGCGGTTACCACCAACTGGCCATTTTCCTTGTAGCGGCGGGCGGTTTCCTTCACTATGGCAAACGCCTGAGGAAGGACCTCTAGCAGCACTACTTCCAGCTCCTTATTGCGCCGCTTTTCCAGCTCGTCAATCTGGTCGAAGATAACTTCCTTCTGCGCAGCGTCTAGGTTGGGCTCGTCGGCGATGCGCTGGTGCAAGCTGCCCAGTTGGCCATCAATGGCGCTCAGGCGCTCATTAATTGTAGCGCGCACTTCATTGGTGCGTTGGCGCAGCTGGTCGTCGGAGAGCGGTGCCAGTTTGGCATACTCGTCGTTCACGAGTGCCACGTATGGGATAATCTCCTTCAAGTCCCGGTCCGATTTGGTACCGAAAAGCTTGGCGACGGTCTTCCCTAGAAAGTCAAACATGCTGGTAGTATAGAAAATGAAACGCCGGGGCGCACCTCAAATTTACAGATTTTCGAGTAAAACCCGACCGAGCGCGGCCCTGTTCCTCAAAACGCTAAAACCCCGACACTTCAAAGAGTGTGCGGGGTTTTAGTTTGCTGAAAAGGTGTCAGCTTTGTTTTGGTTGGTTGTTTTTGGTTTTTGGCTCTTGCAATTGTCGCCTTCTGACAAAAACTAAAAACAACCAACCAAAAACTACCTTACGCTTTCGGCTTAGCCGGGTCGCGGGACACCAGTTTTTCAACCAGCGAGGCAGAACCCGAAATAGCAGGCTTCTTGATTGCCTCGTCTGATTTTTCTGTCAGCTTCTTGTACAGCGTGAGGGCCTGGGCCACTACTTGGTCCATGTTGTAGTACTTGTAGGTAGCCAAGCGACCCACGAAGTGCACGTTGGGCGTTTCCTCAGCCAGCTTCTTGTACTTGTTGTACAGCTCTGCATTTTCGGCCATCGGAATGGGGTAGTATGGGTCACCCTCAGCTTGTGGGTACTCATACACAAGAGCCGTTTTGGGGTGCTCTTGGCCGGTGAGGGCCTTGAACTCGGTGATGCGCGTGTAGAGGTTGTCGTTAGGGTAGTTCACTACGGGCGCGGCCAAATGTTTTTCCTTGCTCAAGGTCTCGTGCTTGAACTCCAGCGAGCGGTAGGGCAGCTTGCCAAACTTATAGTCGAAATACTCGTCTACCGGGCCGGTGAAAATCATTTCCTTGAACGGAATGAAGTCAATGACCTCGTGATAATCCGTGTTCAGCATGATCTTGATGTTGGGGTGATCCAACATCTTTTCAAACATACGCGTGTAGCCGTGCAGGGGCATGGCCTGGTAGGTATCGGTGAAGTACCGGTCGTCGCGATTGGTGCGGGTAGGCACGCGGCTCGTCACCGACTTATCCAGTTGCGAGGGGTCGAGGCCCCACTGCTTGTTGGTGTAGTTCTTGAAAAACTTATTGTACAGCTCGCGCCCTACCTTGCTTACTACCACATCCTCTGAGGTTTTGATAGTAGCTACCGGCTCGGCCACCGAAGCAAAAAATTCTTCTACCTGAAAGCTAGTCAGGTTCAGACCGTACAGTTTATTGATGGTATCCAAGTTAATGGGCATCGGTACAAACTGCCCGTCTACGGAAGCTAATACGCGGTGCTCGTAGGGGCGCCATTCCGTGAAGTTGCCCAGATAATCGAATACGTCCTTGGAATTGGTGTGGAAGATGTGCGGCCCGTATTTGTGAATCAGGATGCCTTCTTCGTTGTAATGATCATAGGCGTTGCCGCCGATGTGGCTACGCTTATCAATGATGAGTACTTTCTTGTTGGAACGAGTGGCTAGCCGCTCGGCCAGCACGCTGCCGGCAAACCCGGCCCCGACGATGAGATAGTCAAACATAATAGAGGGGTGTTTTGGGTTGTATGGTAGGAAGTTTAGTGTAAAAGCAACTGCTTATTTACGCTCGTCGGGGGTAGGGCTGGAAGCCGAATCTTCCGAGGCCGGGTTCGTTTTGCGCTCCATGCGGTCTTGCATAAGCTTCACCATTTGCTCCCAGGTTAGGTCCCAAGAAATGGTGCTGAGGTAGTCGTCGGTGCGCTGGCGCCAATCGGCATCCTGGTGTTGCTGCAAGGCTTTCTCGATTCCTTGCGCAAACTCATTAGCAGTAGCGGCAATGTGCACCAGGTTCAGGTCGCCGTAGGGCCGCACCACATCACGAATGGGGGTGCTTACTACTGGCCGGCCAGCGGCCAAGTACTCGGGCGTTTTGGTAGGTGAAATGAACTTGGTGCTTTCGTTGTCGGCGAAGAGCAGCGTGGCTACATCCCAACCCCGTAGGTAGGCGGGTAGTTCCTGATAGTTTTTACCACCTAGGTAGTGAATATTGGCAAAGTGTGGCAAGGTGGCCGGATCAATTTTCACTACTGGGCCAATGATTACAAATTGCCACTCAGGGTGCGCTTCGGCCAGTTGGCCAAGCAACTCAATATCAAGCCGCTCATCTACTACCCCAAAGAAACCGATGCGGGGGTGAGCAATACCGGCCTGATCTGCGGGCTCGGGTAGCTCCTGCCGGGCCTGGCCAAAGTGGTCTTTGTCGATGCTGCTCGGGAAAGCGTGAGCGTCGCGGTGCTGCTGGCTTTTGGCCTCGTAGAGCGTGTGGCCGCCCGTAAATACCAGATCGGCCTTTTCAAAAAGTTCCTGCTCCCGCTCGCGTAGCGCAGGCGGCGCAAACTTGAATGCGGCCAATTCGTCCATGCAGTCATATACCGTCAGCACGGGCTTAAACTGACGCGACTTATCGAGCGCCATGGGCGTGTAGTACCAAAAAATATAGCTCTCGATGCTGTTTTCAGCAAAGTAGCGCGCCAGCAACTCATATTGAATCTGGTTGCTGTGGGCCTCATCTAGGCCGTGGGGCAGATGGGCCACTACTACCTTCAACCCATTTTGCCGCTCCTTAATTTCGAGGTGCGGTTCCACCTGATCGGGGTGCACAAAGGCATCTTCGACGTAGAACACACGCCCCTGCTGCGCAAATCGTGAGAGCAGGTGCTGAGGGCGCTGCCACACGAAATCCCAATGCAAGTGCGCAAAACACACCAGATCAGGCACAGTAGTATCGCTGATGGCAGGAAGAGGATGTAGAACAGGAGCAGATGCGGCTTCAGTAGCGCGCGCAGATTCTTTGGCCGAAGGCGGAGACGGCATGTACGGGAACAGTAAAAAAGGTAGAGGATGGCCCACACACAGCAGATCTCACACTTGCTGTGCCGTAGTATTTCTGGCATACGGGGTTGCCAACAAAAGGATATTGTCGAGGTGCAACAATTTGTGGGCTTACTCTCGTTACTGTTTACCTTCTTCCGCTACAACTGCCGCAAGCGTTACGGGTGCTATAAGCAAGCGTTGAAATTCTACAGCATCTTCCCAGCCAGCGGCGGTGCGCAGCCAATCGTGCCGGACACCTACCCGCCGAAAGCCAGCCGCCCGAAATAATCGCAAACTGGCCGTATTGCGGGCCGATACAGTGCAATAGAGCTGGTGCAGGCGTAGGGTGTGGTAGGCATAGTCGAGCACCAGCTCCAGAGTAGCCAATGCAAAGCCCCGCCGTCGCTCGGCGGCCAGAATGGTGATGCCTACCCCGGCACGTTGGTGCAGGGGGTCGTAGTTGAAAAAATCGAGCGTGCCGATGGGCCGCTCGTCGGCGGTAGCACAAATTACGAGGCGTAATTGGCGCACCTCGTGCCAGTCGGCGGCGGCGTGGTCGAGGTAGCGGCGCAGCATATAGCGCGACACGGGCGCCAGCGTATCCGACACTCCCCAAATCACAGGGTCGTTTTCGAGTTGATAGAGAAAGTCTAAATCCGATTTTTCGAGCGCCCGCAAGCTCACCAAAGGACAACGCAACATCAACTCAAGATAGAAATACGCAATAGCAACTAGTTACTGATGCCGAAAGCTACACTATTTCGATGGTTCCGTCGAATACGCGGGTAGCGGGGCCGCTCAAATAAATAGCTGTGAATGAACCGTCGGGGTGGGCCTGAAACGCCACGCGCAGGTCGCCACCGGGTGTGCGCAGGTGTACAGGGCTGCTAGCACCGCGTCGCGAAGCTGCCAATGCCACAGCCGTTACGCCGGTGCCGCAGCTCTGGGTTTCGTCTTCTACTCCGCGCTCGTAGGTACGAACTTGCCAGGGCGCATCGGGCGCGCTGGGTTCTTCTACAAAGTTGACGTTGGTTCCTTTCTCGGCGTATAGTGCCCCGTAGCGCACGGCCCTACCCTCGGCAAACACATTGAAGGCGCCCAGGGAGTCGGCGGGTAGAAACCGCACGAGGTGGGGTGAGCCGGTATTGAGAAAGACGCCGTTGTGGGCCGCTACTTCTTCTTGGCCGGCTACGTCCTGCATGCGCAGGTGCACGGTACCATCGGCGTCGATGGTGGCCTCGTGGGGACCATCGGCGGCCAGAAAGCGGGCCATGGTATCAATCACGCCTACCTGGCGGGCAAAGGCCACGGTGCAACGTCCGCCGTTGCCGCACATAGAGCCCAAATGCCCGTCGGCGTTGAAATACACCATCTCGAAATCATACTCGGGGTGCAGGCGCAGCAAAATCAGACCATCGGCCCCAATACCCCGGCGCCGGTCGCAGAGGTGGTGCACCAGTTGGTGGTTGGTGGCGTCGAACTGATTGGCTCGGTCGTCTACCATCACGAAGTCGTTGCCGGTACCTTGGTATTTGAAGAAAGAGAGCTGCGTCATGCCGCAAAGATACGGCGCGCCGTTCTACCCTACTCCCTACCTTTGTGGCTATGTACTCTTTCCTCACCACTGGCACCTGGCCGGACTACGAACTGCTGGACGCGGGCAATTTTGAAAAGCTGGAGCGCTTCGGCAACTATATCCTGGCCCGGCCCGAGCCGCAGGCTATCTGGGACCCGCACCTGCCGGCCTCGGAGTGGCAGCGTGCCCACGCCACCTTCACCCGCGAGAAAGGCAGCCAGGAGCGCGGTCAGTGGAAGCTGAAACCTAGTATGCCCGAGCAGTGGGTGATCAACTACGATCAGGGCGACCTACGGCTGCGGTTCCGATTGGGGTTGTCGTCGTTTAAGCACGTGGGACTGTTTCCGGAGCAGGACCCCAACTGGCGTTTTATTTTCGAGCAAACCCGCAAGCGCCGCACCCCTACCCCGCGGGTGTTGAACTTGTTTGCCTATACCGGTGCCGCCACGCTGGCCGCCCGTGCCGCCGGCGCCGACGTCACGCACCTCGACTCGGTGAAGCAGGTAAATTTCTGGGCCCGCGACAACATGGAGGCCTCGGGTATTGATGGCGTGCGCTGGTTAGTGGAAGACGCCATGAAATACGTGCGGCGCGAGGTGAAACGTGGCAACAAATACCAGGGCCTGATCTTGGACCCGCCTGCGTACGGCCGCGGCCCCAACGGCGAAAAATGGCAGTTGGAAGACGAGCTGAACGAAATGCTCAAGCTCTGCCGCGAGTTACTAGACCCGCAAGATCATTTTTTCCTGATTAACCTTTACTCACTGGGCTTCTCGGCCCTGATTCTGGACAATCTGACCACCGCCATCTTCGGTGTGCCGGCCGGGCAGCGCGAAATCGGCGAAATCTACCTGCACGACCAAGGTCAGCGTAAATTGCCGCTGGGCACCTTCTGTCGGTTTGCTAACTAACTGGTTTTTGGTTGTTTGATTTTGGTTTGTGGCTCTCGCTTAGTCAACTCGCCTTTCTCAACTTCAAGTACTCAAATAGCCAGAATCCGAAAATAAACAACCAAAAATCAATGATCCGCCACCGTCGCCTTGCCCTTATCGACATGGGCACCAATACCTTTCACCTGCTGATTGTGGAGCTACCCGAGGCCAGCCACGCGGCGCCCAAAACGCTGCTCAGCACCAAAGCCGGCGTGAAACTGGGCGAAGGCGGGGTGAGCAAAGGCGAGCTGCAACCCGCCGCCATGGACCGGGCTCTGCACACGCTGCAAGGCTTCAAGGAAGAAATTGAGCTGCACCAAGTAACAGAAGTGCGCGCCACCGCCACCAGCGCTGTGCGGGTGGCCCGCAACGGCCGCGAGTTTGTGCAGCGCGTGTTTGAGGAAACAGGTATTCGGGTAGACGTAATTGACGGGGCCCGTGAGGCCGAGCTGATTGCCTACGGCATCCGGCAAGCCGTGCCATTGGGCACTACACGCCACTTGCTGATGGACATTGGCGGTGGCTCGGTAGAGTTTATTATTGCCGATGCCGACACGATTTTCTGGAAGCAGAGCTTCGAGATTGGTGGGCAACGGCTATTGGATCAGTTTTTTCGCCACGACCCGCTCCTACCCTCTGATATTACCGATGAGCAGGCCTACCTCGCTATTTCGCTAGCCCCCCTCACGGTGGCCGTGCAGCAGTACCAACCTACGGTGTTGGTGGGCTCATCAGGCACCTTCGATACGCTGGCCGATATGCACATGGCTCGTCTGGGTAAACCGCGCCTTACCTCACCGCCACCCGCTACCCCCCTTTCGCCAGAGAGCTTCTACGAAAGCTACCATCTTTTCCGCACACTCGACAACGCTGGCCGCCGCGCCCTACCCGGTATGCTGCCTATGCGCGCCGATATGATTGTGGTGGCCAGCGTCCTCATCGACTACGTATTGCAGACTTACGGTTTGACCCAGATTATTGCCTCTGCTTATGCTCTGAAGGAAGGCATGCTGGCGGAGATGTTGGGGTAGCAATCCTGTCATTCCGAGCATAGCGAGGAATCTGAGAAGCCATACCGAAACGTCATGCTGCGCCTGTGTGCGGCATGACGTTTCACAGAAACAGTTCGAACACCATGACCTTTTCCTACAACCATCTTTTCGCCTTCACCGAAAACGTATTCCGCAGCATGGGCTGCCCGGAGGCCGACGCGACGCTGGCCACCGAAAGTCTGCTGGCCGCCGACCTACGCGGGGTAGACTCGCACGGCGTGGCCCGGCTGATTGGCTACGTGCGGCTCTGGGAAGCCGGCCGCATCAACCCCACCCCCCGTGTGGGCGTGACCTACGAAACGCCCAGCACGGCGGTGGTAGATGGCGACGGGGGATTAGGCCTGGTGGTAGCGCCCAAGGCGATGGAGGTAGCCATTGAGAAAGCCCGCGTGGCGGGTACCGGTTGGGTATCGGTGCGAAACTCCAACCATTTCGGCATTGCGGGCTACCACGCCATGAAGGCGCTGGCGCACGATATGATCGGCTTGGCCATGACCAACGCCTCGCCCTTAGTGGCCCCTACCCACTCCCTCGACCGTCTGTTGGGCACTAACCCCATTGCCGTAGCCATTCCGGCCGCCGAGCAGCCCGATTTTGTGGCAGACTTCGCTACTACCACGGCCGCCAACGGCAAGCTGGAAATCCTGCAACGTAAAAATCAACCAGCCCCCACCGGCTGGATTCAGGACAAGGAAGGCAACGTATCGACCAACCCGAATGAGTTGAAAGATGGCGGCGCCCTGCAGCCACTGGGCGGCGAAACTGGTTCGCACAAGGGGTATTGCCTGGGCAGCGTAGTCGATATTTTCTCGGCCGTGCTGAGTGGCGCCAACTACGGGCCGTGGGTGCCACCCTTCGTGGCGTTTCTGCAACCGCCCGCCGATCCGGTGGGGCAAGGCATCGGCCATTTCTTCGGGGCAATGCGCGTGGATGCCTTCCGCCCCGCCGACGAGTTCAAGGCCCACATGGACAACTGGATTTCCACTTTCCGCAACGCCCGCGCTGTGCCCGGCCAGCAAGTACTCATCCCCGGCGACCCAGAGCGCGAATCGTCGGCCAAGCGACTGCTGGATGGCATTCCGCTGCTCGATCCGGTGGTAAAAGACCTCGAAACGGTCGGCCAAAAGTTTGGGCTTACCCTGTAGAACTGCCTACCCCACCAATGCAACAAGCCGCCGCGAATGACTCACGGCGGCTTGTTGCGTTTCTTAGAATATTCTACGCTAAATGAGTTGACCAGTGTTGGTATTAGCCGCGGCCAGTGCCTGTGCTGCTATATCTTGGTTGAGGTAGTGCGAACTGTACGATGCATCATTGCCATTTAGGAACAAGCAGGTTTGTCCGCCTACCGCGTCAATGATCTGAGCATACTGGTCCATGGGTAGGGCCGGGCACCCCAGGCTACGTCCCAAGCGGCCATTCTGCCGAATAAAGTCTTCGCTCACGTAATCTGCACCGTGCATGACGACGGCGCGTTTCAAGGCGTTATCGTTATAGCCTTCATCGAGGCCTACCAATTTAAGGGACCGGCCGTGTTTGCCCACATACTCGGCCTGCGTCACGTAGAAACCCAGGCTGCTCATGTTCGACTCGTTCTCGTTGGAAAAGTTGGTCGCCATGTTTTCGCCAGAGTTATGGCCGTGCGCCACTAGCGTATGGAAAAGAACCTGCTTGCTATCCAAGTCTAATACCCACAGGCGCTTCTCGGTGGAGGGCAAGCTGAAATCTACTACCGTCAGACGGTCTTTTCCGCCCAGCTTGTCGGCTTCTTTCAGGTTGAGGTAGCCTGTCATGGCCTTCTCAAACACCTCAAACCGCAACCCTTGCGCTTCCAGGTTCATGGCCTGATAAAGTTTATCAAACCGCTGGTTGAGGAAGGTAGCACGCATCTCCTCGGCCGTGGGTAGGGTCTGGTGCGTACGGGTGCGCGCCAGCGTTTTGCTAACGGGCGCTGCTACCGGCGTTGCCAGAAACAGAGCGGCCACAAAAGGCATGATACGACGCGTGAACCGCTTGGCCCGGCGCTTCAGTCGCTGACGATGTACTACACTCGGCTTTTCCATTGGGAATAAGAGTCTTACTGGAAGAAAAAAGCGCCCACGCGCACGTTCGGCACTTACCTGGTCCTATACGAACAATGCTACCGGATGATTCAGTTTCCCACTACTTCATTTTATTAGCATAGTGCTATATGCTAGCAATTCTGTCTTGCAGGCACATACTGCAGTCATTTTATATGCTTTATCTCTTATCAAGCCTAAGCAATCTTCAGGGCGTAAGCAATGGCATTCGGCTTCTGAGTGGGTAATACAATGGTCAAGCCCTTGGGGATATGCGCAAACCGGAGCTTGCCTTTAGCGCCCAGTATTTCCTCGGGGTTCCATTGTTCGGCTTTCCATTCCTGTATCATATCCTTAAGCCAAACTTCGATGCGTGCCCATACTTTTCGCAATAAAACCTGTACTGGTCTGACCCCTCCTGTTACATACCGCGGGCATACCTGTCGCCGCGCTCGGGTTGGCACTGTGGCCCCCTGTGCGCCCACAAGCCAAACTTCGCGTCACGGAACCACTCGGGTGTCTGATACTGGACCAACGAGTCCCAGGTAGGCTGAAAAGGAATTGCTCCCCTACCCTCGGGCGCCGTTGCCAGCTCCAGTTTGCACCCATCACGCTCAGAATCCAAGCAGCCGGAGCAGCCAGTAGCAGTTTTTTAGTAGGGTTCTGCTATGCATCATCAAAGCAAGAGAAGAAAAACGGCACGAATAAGCAGGGGGAATACCAAAGACAAACTGCCTACCCTTGCGCCGTTGGTCCAGTTGCAGCACAACGTATTTGGCAGCCCAAATTCTGACATGCTACACCGAATGGGTAGCGATGCAAATACGTGCTGCTTGCACGCTGCTTACTATGACAACGATAGGCAGTTGCAAGTATGCGTTTCTACATCGTTTGGAACGCTGCTATGCTACATAGCTGAGGCTGTCTAGGAAGTCAGAAGATTGAACGTCCTGCGGAGCGTGTCGAAGCATTTCGCGTGCTGACGTTGCATTACCACGCAAACATCAGCACGCGAGACGCTTCAACAGGCTCCGCAAGACGTTCTGACTTACTTTTTAAGCAGCTTCAGCTGAAAATCCACCTCGCTCGTTGGTAACTGCGCCACTTTGGTAAGCTACCTGCGCTCCTCCCTTACCCAACCATTGTTTCTTCCTTACTTTTGCGCGCCCGCAACGGTTTATTTGTTCGTATACGTACGCACACACTACATCCTCTACCGTTCGCCTCATCGCGCGCTTGGCGCGCTGCTTTTCGCATCTTATGGCTAAAGTCGCAATCAACCTTTCCACTGGGAGCCTGCAACAGGAAGAAATTATTGTCGGAATTGATCTGGGCACGACCAACTCGCTGGTTGCCTACATTCACCCAGAATCCCGCCAGCCTGTGGCCATCAACGACCAGGGCCGGGGCACTATTGTGCCGTCGGTGGTGCATTTTCCGGCCGATGGCACCGCGCCCGTAGTAGGGACCGAGGCCAAGCAGTATCTGCTTACCGATCCGCAGAACACTATTTACTCGGTGAAACGCCTGCTGGGAAAAGCTTATCAAGACCTAGGGGGCCACGCCGAACAGCTGGGATATAAAATTATTGACGACAACTCGGAAGGCTTAGTGCAGGTGCGGGTAGGCGAACGATTTTACTCCCCCATCGAGCTATCGGCGGAGATTTTAAAGGAACTCCGCCAGCGCGCCGAGCACGCTCTGAAAACACCTGTCAACCGCGCCGTTATCACGGTACCAGCTTATTTCAACGACTCGCAACGCCAGGCTACCCGCGACGCGGGCCGTTTGGCAGGTCTGGAGGTGCTGCGCATCGTAAACGAGCCTACCGCCGCCGCGCTGGCCTACGGCATTGGCCTCTCGCCCGATGAGGAAAAAACCGTAGCTGTGTACGATCTAGGCGGCGGCACCTTCGATATTTCGATTCTGCGCATTCAGCAAGGCATTTTTGAAGTATTGAGCACGAACGGCGACACCTACCTGGGTGGCGACGACCTTGACCAAGCCATTTACCACTACTGGGCTACAGAGTACCAACTCTCTACCCTGCTATTTCAGAACGTAACAGCCCAGCAGCAGCTGCGCTTGCTGGCGGAGCAGGCCAAGCGCCACCTCAGCCAAAACGACGAGTTTGAAGTACAGTTTGATGAGGTGCGCCTACCCTTAAGCAAGGCCAAGTTTAATGAGCTAATTACGCCCCTTGTGCGTCGCACCTTGGATGCTTGTCAACAAGCCCTAACCGACGCCAAGCTCAGCCCAAAAGACCTGGATGCCGTGCTGCTGGTAGGCGGCTCTACCCGCGTGCCGTTGGTCTACGATTCGGTGTCGGCCTTTTTCCAGCAACCCGCCAACAATTCTCTGCATCCCGATGAAGTAGTGGCCCTGGGCGCTGCCATTCAGGCCGACATCCTGGCTGGCAACCGCCGCGACGTGCTGCTGCTCGACGTAACGCCGCTCACGCTGGGCATTGAGACCATGGGCGGCCTGATGGACTCCATCATTCCGCGCAACTCTAAAATTCCGACCAAAGCCGGCCGCCAATACACCACTTCGGTAGATGGTCAGGTAAACCTGAAGGTTTCCGTGTACCAGGGCGAGCGAGACTTGGTAAAGGAAAACCGCAAGCTAGGCGAGTTTGTGTTGAGCGGCATTCCAGCTATGCCCGCCGGCCTACCTAAGGTAGACGTTAACTTTATCTTGAATGCCGACGGTATTTTGAAGGTAGAAGCCATTGAGCTACGTTCAGGCGTTAGTCAGCAGGTCGAAATCAAGCCCCAGTATGGCCTCACCGATGAACAGGTAGAGCAAATGCTGATGGACTCGCTCACGCACGCCCGCGACGACGTATCGGCTCGCATGGTGATTGAGGCCCGCACCGCTGCCGAGCAATTACTGTATCAGGTAGAGCGGTTCGTAAATAAAAACTCGCAGTATCTGGAGGAGACGGAAATCACCCAAACAGCTGCCCTCACCGAAACCCTGCGCGAAAGCCTTGCCAGCAACGATAAGGATACCATTCTGAAAGCCATGGACACGCTGGAAGAATACACCCGCCCCTTCGCTGAGCGCGTGATGAACATCTCCATCAAGCAAGCCATGTCGGGTAAAAAAATAGAGTAGAAACCCTACCCTTCTAAATGCAGTGAAGGCCTTTCTCACGTGATAAAGGCCTTCACTGCATTTAGAAGGGTAGGTAATGCTTTACTTTCTTTTTTGCGGCGCTGGTACCAGTCCAAATGTCATCACTTGAGTAGCCGTTGAGTCACGAAAGCTTACGTCTAGCAGCACTTGTGGCTTTGGACGGAGTGTATCGCTGGCAAAGTGAAACTGGTAGAACGGATGCGCTTTCTGATCGTCACCGAAGCGAAATCCCAGCTTATACAGCGTGATGCGTGGCCCAAAGCGCTTTCCATGCTCGTAGAGTACCCGGCTATCCGTGCGAAACTGAGCAGTTGTCAGATGTTGTCGAGTTTCAGACGTTAGGAGTGGGTAGGCATCACGGTATTTGCCTTGCAGCACCGTCAACAGGAATTTTCGCGTTAGTTGCACCTGCGACGTTTTTTTAGGTGGCAGACCTGCTGCCAATAGTAAACCGCCGCAGACGATGAATAAAAAGGTAAAAAAAGCTGCTCGCTGCTGTTGGGTAAAATAGATCATGACTCTGTTACTGCAAAAGCCGGTGCTGCGTTGGGCAGCACCGGCTTTTGCGTCTTATTCGTCTTCTTGTGGCACTAAGATAAACACGTCTTCTCCTGGCCGCTTCATGATGTATTTTTCGCGAGCAAACTTCTCCAGCAATTCGGGGCTGCTCAATAGCTCGGCGCGGTCTTGCTTCACTTGCTCAATATTCTTGAGGTAGTAGTCGCGCTCGGTTTGCAGATCACGCCATTTGGCATACATATCATATTGCTTCACCAAGTCATTGGCATCGAAGACGAACATCCACACCAGAAAGCCCATCCCTGCCAGAAAGTAGAAACTGCGCAGAAAGCGCGGCACACGATGAAATACGTCAAGTAAACTCATAGCAACTGGTCAGTAAGGGTAGGAAACCTCATAGAGCGGGCACCTACCACAAATATCAAGATTTCAGTTGATACCGCTCACAACAAAAACAGCACCGCCGCTCGAAAGCAACGGTGCCATTCTCTTTATCAGCCTATTCAGCAAAATCGCTGCTTTACATTTTCTTGCCGGGGAAATAAGCCGTTTCGCCCAGTTCCTCCTCAATGCGGAGCAGTTGGTTGTACTTGGCCATCCGGTCGGAACGTGAAGCCGAACCCGTCTTGATTTGCCCCGTGTTCAGTGCCACAGCCAGGTCAGCAATAGTGCTGTCCTCTGTTTCGCCCGAGCGGTGCGACATGATGCTCTTGTATCCGTTGCGGCGGCCCAGGTTCACGGCGTCAATCGTCTCGGTGAGGGTACCAATCTGATTTACCTTAATCAGGATAGCATTAGCAATCTGCTCGTCGATACCACGCTGCAAACGCTCTACGTTGGTCACGAACAGGTCGTCGCCTACCAGTTGGGTAGTCGAGCCGATGCTCTCAGTCAGGCTCTTCCAGCCACTCCAGTCGTCCTCGTCCATACCATCCTCAATGCTGATGATGGGGTACTTCTTGGTCCAGTCGGTCCAGTACGCTACCATCTCCGAAGAAGTCAGCTTATCGCCAGTGCTCTTCTTGAAGTGGTAATGACCATCAGAGTAGAATTCCGATGCAGCGGCATCCATGGCAATCATCACGTCGTCGCCAGGCTTGTAGCCAGCCGTTTCGATGGCCTGCAACACCACCTTAATAGCGTCTTCGTTGGATTTGATGTTGGGCGCAAAGCCGCCTTCATCACCTACGTTGGTGCTAAGACCTTGCTTCTTGAGCACGTTTTTCAAGCTGTGGAAGATTTCAGTACCCCAACGCAGTGCTTCCGAGAATGATGGTGCACCTACGGGCATAATCATGAACTCTTGGAAGTCAATAGAGTTGTCGGCGTGCGAGCCACCGTTCAGGATATTCATCATCGGTACGGGCAGCGTGTTGGCCCCTACCCCACCTACATAACGGTAGAGCGGCATACCGGCATCTTGCGCCGCTGCACGAGCAGCTGCCAACGATACACCCAGAATAGCGTTAGCACCCAGGTTTGCCTTATTTGGCGTACCATCTAGCTCCCGCATAATTTTGTCGAGCAAGGCTTGCTCATATACCGAGAAACCAATCAGCTCTTCCGCAATCTTGGTATTTACGTTGTCTACGGCCTTCAGCACGCCCTTGCCTACGTATTTTGACTTATCGTCGTCGCGCAGCTCTACGGCTTCGTGCTTACCTGTGCTAGCACCTGAGGGCACAGCAGCCCGGCCAGTCGCGCCAGAATCAGTTGTCACGTCTACTTCCACGGTAGGATTGCCGCGCGAATCAAAAATTTGCCGGGCGTGGATGGAGGTGATAATGCTCATGATGTGAAAGATTATGAGAGGTTGAAAAGTGGTAGGGTAGCTCTCACCAGCGGCTATGCATAGCGATTGATGAGAAGTTTGGTGGCCCAAGGTAAGAAATATCGGTAGGGTAGTCCGCTTCTCTTGGTTTGTCGCTTATAGACTATCAACAAAAAAGGACTGGCTTGATGCCAGTCCTTTTCATTTCGAAGTAGTTGCTTACGAAGCAGCTTCTTCGTCACGCTGCTGTGCTTCTTCGCGGCTTTCGCCTTCTTGCACAGTAGTAGTGGGGGTATCTTCGGGAGCTGATACCTCAACGGTAGCATTCGGAGCAACAGCTTCGCTGCTTACTTCGGTAGCGCTAGTTGCGTCAGCAGCCTTCTTGCCACCACGACGCGAACGACGGGTAGTAGTTTTTGCTTCACCAGCATTCTTAGCTTCCAACAGCGTTTCGTTGTAGTCAACCAGCTCGATGATGCACACTTCAGCATTATCACCCAGACGGTTCTGGCTCAGCTTAATGATGCGAGTGTAACCACCGGGACGGCTACCAATCTTAGCAGCTACATCGCCGAACAGTTCTTTGATGGCTTCTTTGTTTTGCAGAGTAGCAAATACAGTACGGCGGGAGTGCGTCGTGTCGTTTTTGGCTTTAGTCAGCAACGGCTCTACGAACTGGCGCAGTGCCTTTGCTTTGGCTACCGTCGTAGTCAAACGCTTGTACTGAATCAGCGAAACTGCCATGTTCGACAGCATCGCGTTGCGGTGGGACGTAGTACGACCCAGGTGGTTGATGGATTTACCGTGACGCATAAAAAAGAGAAAATGTAAGCTTGCGGATGCCGGCCACGGCGGGTAAGCAGTGTTGCTGCCTCCACATTAGTACCGACGTCCCTCAGGGCTCACTGGTTAAAAAAAGTGTGTTCTGTAACAAGTAAACAGCCGAATGGCCGAACCGTTGGTGGTATGCTCATTGAGCAACCATGCAGCAGTTCAGCCATTCGGCTATTCAATACTAATCTTCGTCGAGGCGATATTTGCCAAGATCCATCCCAAAGGTCAGACCTTTCTCCTCTACGAGGTTTTCCAATTCTGTCAACGATTTCTTACCGAAGTTGCGGAACTTCATCATGTCACTCATGTCCAGCTGCACCAAATCGCCTAGCGTTTTGATGTCAGCGGCCTTGAGGCAATTGTAAGCACGTACGCTTAGGTCCATGTCTGCCAATGGCGTCTTCAGAACCTTGCGCATATGCAGCGTCTCCTCATCTACAGTTTCTTCTTCCTCAGGCTTAGCCGATTCGAAAGTCATTGTATTGTCAGAAAACAGCATGAAATGCTGGATCAAAATGTTGGCAGCGCCTTTCAACGCTTCCTCCGGATGGATAGAGCCATCGGTCTGAATCTCAACCAACAAACGCTCGTAGTCCGTTTTCTGTTCTACACGGGTATTCTCGATGCTATATTTCACGTTTTTGATAGGCGTGAAAATCGCATCAATAGCAATCTGGCCGAAAACCTGGTCAGTTGGTTTGTTTTCCTCAGCTGGCACATAACCACGGCCTTTCTGAATCGTGAACTCAAACTCGAGTTCCGTACCCGGATCAACGTGGCAAATCACCAGATCCGGATTTAGGACCTGGAAACCGCTGGTGAAGTTATTAATATCACCCGCCGAGAAAGTTTCCTGACCTTTGATGCGCACCGTGATTTTATCCTCAATGGCGTCGCTCACCTTTTTGAAGCGAACCTGTTTCAGGTTCAGAATGATTTCGGACATATCCTCAATCACACCTTCAATAGTCATAAACTCGTGCAGAACGCTGCTGGTACGTACCGACGTGATGGCATAGCCCTCCAGCGACGACAGCAGGATGCGGCGCAGAGCGTTGCCGATCGTGACGCCGTAGCCTTTCTCCAGCGGTTTGAATTCAAACGTTCCGTAAAAGTCGTCTGATTTCTCCATCACGACCTTTTCCGGCATTTGAAAAGCTAAGATTGACATAAGTGGGGCTTTATATGTAGTGTGTATGAGTAGTAGGTAGCAAGACCACAAACAAACTGTTTACGTCCTGCTACCTACTACTCAGTACTCAAATCCATTAAATACAACGAAGAAAATCGAATGAACGCCCCAGCCGCAGCTAGGGCAGTTACTACTTCGAATACAGCTCGACAATAAGCTGTTCAGTAATTTTCTCCGGAATCAGTTCGCGGGAAGGAGCATTTAGAAATTTGCCTACCATCTCCTTGCCATCCCACTCCAGCCACGAGAACTGGCGTGCATTGCGTACGCTCAAGCTATCGGTAATAGCTTCCAGCGACTTCGATTTTTCACGAACACCCACAACATCGCCAGCGCGTAGTTTATATGAAGCGATATTCACAACTTCACCGTTCACTGTGATATGCTTGTGCAGCACTAGCTGACGAGCAGCCCGACGGGTAGGAGCAATACCGAAACGATAAACGGTATTATCAAGACGCGATTCTAGCAAAGCCAGCAGGTTGTCACCTGTGATGCCAGGGAGGGTAGCAGCTTTGTGAAACAGGTTTTCAAACTGCTTTTCCAATACGCCGTAGAGGTATTTCACCTTCTGCTTCTCCATCAACTGGATAGCGTATTCCGACTGCTTCTTGCGACGGCCACGACCATGCTGGCCGGGGGGGTAGTTCTTCTTGTTGAGTGCCTTGCTTGGGCCGAAGATCGGCTCATTGAAGCGACGGGCAACTTTGGTTTTAGGACCGGTATAACGTGCCATTTCGGGGTTATTGAGTTTTACTGGGGGTTGAACTGCGTGTGTCGGGCCTCTCGAATGTGCCTTGCAGGGGTGAAAGGCTGCATCAGAAACCCGACACGGAGGGCAAACCAACGCCAAGCGTCAGCTGCCAGTTCATTATATCAGACGCGACGACGTTTAGGAGGACGGCAGCCGTTGTGGGGCAGCGGCGTCACGTCGCGGATGGTCGTCACCTCAATACCCACGTTCTGGATGGTACGAATAGCCGACTCCCGGCCCGAACCCGGACCTTTTACGAATACTTCGGCTTTACGCATGCCCAAGTCATGAGCTACTTTGCCGCAATCCGTAGCTGCCATTTGAGCAGCATAAGGAGTGTTCTTCTTCGAACCACGGAATCCCATCTTACCAGCTGATGCCCAAGAAATTACTTGGCCATTATTGTTAGTGATGGAGATGATGATATTATTGAACGAAGCCTTAATATGTACTTGGCCGGTCTGTTCAACCTGGACAACGCGCTTCTTGGCTTTGTCTTTTCTCTTTTGTGCCATTTGGTTATCGCAAAATATGCGGAAGGTGTTGAAGCTATCTACTGTCGCTAGCTCCGATTTCCGCTACTAGTTATTTAGTAGCCTTTTTCTTATTGGCAACCGTTTTACGTTTACCCTTACGAGTACGCGAGTTATTCTTGGTACGCTGACCACGAACCGGCAAGCCTTTACGGTGACGTAGACCACGATAGCAACCAATATCCATCAAACGCTTGATGTTCAGTTGCACTTCCGAGCGTAACACACCTTCCGTTTTGTACTCGGAAGCAATGATGCTACGGATTTCGCCAGCTTCGTCCTCAGTCCAGTCTTTTACCTTCTTGTCCAGCGAAATGCCAGCTTTAGTCAGTATCTGTTGAGCGGAAGGACGGCCGATGCCGAAAATATACGTCAGGGCGATTTCGCCCCGCTTGTTGTCCGGGATATCTACCCCTGCAATACGAGCCATGTTGTAGGATCTGAGTGCTTAACCTTGCCGCTGCTTATAACGCGGGTTTTTTTTGTTGATGACGTAAAGCTTGCCTTTGCGGCGAATCACTTTACAGTCAGCGCTACGTTTCTTTACGGACGCTTTGACTTTCATGAGTTTGGAAACTTAGGGTCTATGAGACATGAGGCCTTAGAAAGACCCCGAATTCTGGAAAAGTGGTGCAAAAGTACACAACTTCCTGAAATTCTGAGTCTCTAAGACCCTTATTTATAACGGTAAACGATTCTACCTTTCGACAGGTCGTAAGGAGACATTTCCAACTTCACCTTATCCCCTGGCAGAATTTTAATGTAGTGCATCCGCATTTTACCCGAGATGTGGGCAATAAGCTGGTGACCGTTTTCCAATTCCACGCGGAACATGGCGTTGGATAGTGCTTCCAGAATGACTCCGTCCTGCTCAATGGAGGATTGTTTTGCCATGTGGCTATTGTAAAGCTTTTTCTATGTACTCAAAGGAGGTCAGTACCTCTGCTTTGTCTTTTCTAACAACAACTGTGTGCTCAAAGTGCGCTGAAGGCATTTTATCCTTCGTGCGGATAGTCCAGCCATCCTTTTCTTGCACAATTTGCTTGGTACCCAAATTGACCATTGGCTCAATGGCAATAACTAAGCCTGTCTGTAGCTTAAGGCCAGAACCACGTTTACCATAGTTAGGTACCTCAGGACGTTCATGTAGCTTTTTACCCACACCATGTCCCACAAGTTCTCTAACTACGCCGTAACCTTGTTTTTCAACATGCTGTTGTACAGCATAGCTTATATCGCCCATTCGATTACCAGCTACTGCTTGTTCAATACCAAGATAAAGTGATTCCTTGGTTCGCTGTAACAACGCTAGTATCTCAGGAGCAACATTGCCTACAGGGTAAGTGTAAGCACTATCGGAATGGTAACCATTAAGAAAAACGCCGCCGTCTACAGAAATTATATCTCCGTCCTTTAATGTGTAGTCACTTGGAAAACCATGAACTACCACTGAGTTAGGTGATATACAGAGACTAAAGGGAAAATCGTTATAGCCCTTGAAAGAAGGTATTCCACCATTATCACGGATGAACTCCTCGGCACGCTGGTCCAGCTGCCGCGTAGTTACACCTTCTTTAATAAGCTTAGCTACCTCTCCATGAGCTTGAGCCAGCACTTTCGCACTGGCTCTCATCAACTCTAATTCTTCTTCTGTTTTGTAAACTATCATTAGAACTAAGAAGCCAAAGCGATATTCTGCGACCGGCCTCGTACTTTTCCGCTTTTCATCATGCCATCATATCGTTGCATGAGTAAGTAGCTTTCTACCTGGTTTAAGGTGTCCAATACTACCCCTACCATAATAATGAGGGACGTACCACCATAGAAAGCTGAAAAGGGGCGCGTTACACCTAGCAGTAAAGCGAAAGCAGGGAAGATAGCAATCAATGCAAGAGCTACTGCACCAGGCAGTGTAATCCGCGTTAATACTTCATCAATGTATTCTGAGGTATCTCGTCCAGGCTTCACACCGGGAACAAAACCTCCACTACGCTTCAGATCATCTGCAATTTGGTTAGGGTTAACGCTGATAGCAGTGTAGAAGTAAGTAAAGACAATAATGAGAGTAGCAAAAACTAGGTTATACTGCCAAGATGTGTAATCTGAAAATTTCAGCCCAATATAACTTGCAGTATCGCTTTCGTTCTGCCAAACTGATGCAACAATAGCAGGAACAAACATCAATGACTGCGCAAAAATGATAGGCATTACACCAGCTGCATTCACCTTCATTGGGATGAACTGACGCTGTGCATTCAATTGCGTTGTACCACCAATTTGCTTAGCGTACTGAACTGGAATGCGGCGAACAGCCTGAGTCAACACAATAACAGCCATCACCACTAAAAATAGCACAACGAGTTCAATCAGGAAGATAAGAGAGCCTTGCATACGCTTGGCTGCCGCTTCCCCAATCAAAGCACCAGGCAGACGTGATACAATCCCGATCATGATGATCATGGAAATGCCGTTACCAATGCCCTTATCGGTAATCTTTTCACCCAACCACATGCAGAACAATGTGCCCGCAGTGATTACTACCATCGTAGTAATGGTGAATAATAATCCAGGATTAGTTATTGCTTCTGCATTGATAGTTGCGATGAAACCCACTGATTGAGCCATCACAATAGGTATCGTAAGGAAGCGAGTGTACTGGTTGATTTTCTTTCGACCAGACTCGCCTTCCTTCTGTAATTTCTGAAAATAAGGAACAGCGATAGTCAAAAGTTGCAACACGATAGATGCCGAAATATAAGGCATGATACCGAGTGCAAAGATGGAAGCATGACTGAATGCTCCCCCCAACAAAGTGTCTAGAATACCGAAAAGGCCTTGAGCACCCTGTTTTAACTGAGTAGGGTCTACCCCTGGCAAAACTACATAAGAGCCTAGCCGATAGATAGCAATGAAAAAAACAGTATTGAGGATCCGAGTTCTCAGATCCTCAATTTTGAAAATATTTTTTATCGTCTCGATAAACTTTTTCATTGCTTAGTATGCTTTACAGCGTCACAGCTTTGCCTCCAGCCTTTTCAATGGCCTCAACAGCCGATTTTGAGAAGGCATGAGCATGAACTTCTACTGCTTTGGTAATTTCACCGCGGCCTAGAATCTTTACCTTAGCGTTTTTAGATACCAAACCAGCATTCACGAAGTAAGCAGCGTCTAAAGTAGAAATAGTGCTGTCTTTTTCAGTGAGTGAAGCTAGAACATCCAAATTGATGCTCTTATATTCCACACGGTTGATATTTTTGAAACCAAACTTAGGCACTCGGCGCTGCAGGGGCATTTGGCCACCTTCAAAACCCGACTTCTTGGAATAACCCGAACGGGACTTGGCACCTTTATGACCACGCGTCGACGTGCCGCCGCGGCCGGAACCCGTACCACGACCTACACGCTTTTCATTGCGGGTAGCACCAATAGCGGGCTTTAGATTGCTGAGATTCATATTCGACTTACTACCTAGAGTTCTGTTACTTCTACAAGGTGCTGTACTGCAGCTACCATACCAGCAATTTGAGGAGTATTTTCAACTTCCTTTGTGCTGCCTATTTTGCCCAGACCAAGAGCCTGAACAGTACGTTTCTGACGCTCAGGGCGGTCAATAACGCTTTTCACCAAGGTGATTTTAATCTGTGTCATCTCTGCTTAGCCGTTAAATACTTGTTGAAGGCTAATACCACGTTGCTGCGCAATCTGCAACGGGTCGCGCATTTTGGCTAAAGCGTCAAAGGTGGCCTTCACTACGTTGTGCGGGTTGGAAGAGCCTTTTGATTTTGCTAACACATCTTTGATGCCAGCACTTTCAAAAACAGCGCGCATAGCACCACCAGCAATTACACCAGTACCTGCAGCTGCTGGCTGTACTAATACAAATCCACCCGAGTATTTACCTTCCATTGCGTGTGGCACCGTATGCTTATACAGTGGCACCTTCACAAGGTTCTTTTTCGCATCGTCGATGCCCTTCGCAATAGCGTCAGTTACCTCGTTGGCTTTGCCAAGCCCATAACCTACTACTCCATTACCATCGCCTACTACTACGATAGCAGAGAAGCTAAAGCGGCGACCACCTTTTACTACTTTGGCAACGCGGTTGATTGCAACCACTTTCTCCTTAAGGTCGGTCTCGTTAGCGCGAACAACCTTGTTGTTATCTCTATTCTCTTTGGACATTGTCTTAGAAATTCAGCCCGCCTTCACGCGCGCCATCTGCCAGTGATTTTACGCGGCCGTGGTAGAGATAACCGGAACGGTCGAATACCACTTTCGTAATGCCTTTACCTTGAGCACGGGAGGCAAGCTCTTTGCCTACTGCGGCAGCAAGGGCGACTCCGTTGCCCCCCTCCACCGAAACGTGCTTCGAGGAAGCAGACGCCAACGTGTGACCAGTAGTATCGTCAATAATTTGGGCATAAATGCCTGTATTGCTACGAAATACCGACAAACGTGGACGCTCGGACGTGCCAGCAACCTTTGTGCGGATGATGCGCTGGATCCGTTTTCTTCTAGATGCTTTATCGAAAGCCATGATGTGAAATTATTTCGAAGCTGTTTTACCAGCCTTGCGACGAATTTGCTCGCCCACGAAGCGCACACCTTTACCTTTGTAAGGCTCAACTTTGCGCAGCGAACGTATTTTAGCAGCTACTTGACCAAGCAATTGCTTGTCGATGCTGTTCAGCGTAACAATGGGATTCTTACCCTTTTCCGTAACAGCAGTAGCAGTTACTTCTTTCGGTAGAGCCAAGAAGATATTGTGTGAATACCCTAGAGCGAGTTCCAGCGTATTTCCAGCAACAGTAGCTTTGTAACCTACCCCTACCAATTCTAGCTTCTCCTCAAACCCGTTGCTAACACCTTGAATAGCGTTGTTGATAAGGGAGCGATATAGGCCGTGCATAGCTTTATGACGCTTCTGCTCGGTAGGACGCTCTACTACCAATTGGCCATCAACGGTAGAAACCTTAATATCTTGATCAACCGGTGTTACCAGTGTGCCTTTAGGGCCTTTCACGGTTACCTGATTTTCGTTGTTTACATCAACCTGAACACCGGTGGGCAGGCTGATCGGCAGTTTACCAATACGTGACATAGTCTCGAATCCTCTCGGTTAGTAAACGTAGCACAGCACCTCGCCGCCCACATTCTCGTTCTTAGCTTCTTTTTCCGTCATTACACCTTTCGATGTTGACAGAATAGCGATACCCAAACCGCTCAATACGCGAGGCAAATTCTCTACGTGTGCATAAGTACGCAAACCTGGCGTGCTTACACGCTGCAGCTTAGTGATTGCAGGCTGCTTCGTAGTCGGATTGTATTTCAGAGCGATTTTAATAGTGCCCTGTACCGACGAATCATCAAAGCGGTAGCTCTGAATGTACCCTTTGTGGTAGAGTACTTTCGTAATCTCCTTCTTGATGTTACTGGCCGGAATCTCTACTACCCGATGATTTGCCTTAATGGCATTGCGCAACCGGGTCAGGTAGTCGGCAATTGGATCTGTATTCATTTGACTATTAGAGCGAGTCCCTATTTTTAGAGAGCCGCAAAGATAAGAAAATTTCATCATTGCTCAAGGCAACTTTGAAATTTTCGGGTTAAGACTGCTTGGCTCGGCTGTCTGGGCTCGGCCAATGGTTTCTTAGGCACAGAAGGCTGGATAGTTTTAAAACTACCCAGCCTTTCTAGTTTACCAACTCGATTTGGTTACACCAGGGATTTTACCAGCGAGAGCCATCTCACGGAAGCGAACACGGCTGATGCCAAATTTCCGCATATAACCACGCGGACGGCCGTCAATCATGTCACGGTTGTGTAAACGAACGGGGGAAGCGTCACGTGGAAGCTTATCTAACCCTTCGTAATCGCCAGCAGCTTTTAGAGCAGCGCGTTTCTCAGCATAGCGAGCAACAGTGGCGATGCGCTTACGCGCTCTTGCTTTTGCGGATTCTTTAGCCATTAGCTTTGTTTCTTGGCGTTTGTAAACGGCATACCAAAAGCTTTGAGCAGCTCATAGCTTTGCTCATCATTTTCAGCTGTCGTTACGAAGGTGATATCCATACCCGAAATCGATTTGATTTTATCAATAGAGATTTCAGGAAAAATGATTTGCTCCTTAATGCCTAAGGTATAATTACCACGGCCATCGAAGCCTTTGTCATTAATACCTTTAAAGTCACGTACCCGGGGTAGGGCAACAGTCAATAGGCGGTCCAAAAATTCATACATCCGCTCACCACGTAGGGTGACGCGAGCACCAATAGGCATTCCCTCGCGGAGTTTGAAGTTAGAAACTGAACGCTTTGCAATAGTGGGCACTGCCTTCTGACCAGCGATGGTAGTCAGTTCTTCTACGCCATTATCTACTAGCTTTTTGTCAGCTACTGCTGCGCCAATGCCGCGGTTAATGCAGATTTTAGTGATGCGTGGTACCTGCATAATGCTCTTGAATTGGAATTTCTCCTGGAGCACGGGTACTACTTCTGCTTGATATTTTTCTTTGAGTCGAGCCATTGTCGTGAAGCCAGATTAGGCGTTTGTCGTTGCAATTGGCTGCACGTTACTCACGTGAATCGGTGCCTCAATTTTGGTAATACCCCCTTGAGGATTTTTTGCACTAGGCTTATTGTGCTTAGTGACCAAATTTAGGCCTTCAACGATTACACGTTGTGTAGAACGGTTCACCGACTTGATCACACCGGTTTTGCCGCGCTCATCACCAGCAATTACCTTCACGGTATCACCAGTTTTAACGTGCAGTTTAACGGGCTTTGCTTTCGTTTTCGTTGCCATTGCTTAGAGAACTTCAGGAGCCAGTGAAACAATCTTCATAAACTGCTTCTCACGCAGTTCGCGGGCCACGGGGCCGAAGATGCGGGTGCCACGGGGCTCGTTGTTATTATTGAGCAGTACAGCAGCGTTGTCATCAAAGCGAATGTACGAACCATCTTTGCGGCGTACTTCCTTCTTTGTGCGTACTACTACTGCTTTAGATACAGTGCCTTTTTTGGCGTTGCCAGAAGGAATAGCTGATTTAATAGCTACTACAATCTTATCGCCAACACTGGCATATTTCTTACCCGTACCACCAAGGACACGGATGCAGAGCACTTCTTTGGCGCCGCTGTTATCAGCGACGGTCAGACGGGATTCTTGCTGGATCATCTTACTTAGCGCGCTCTAGAATTTCTACCAATCTCCAACGCTTGTTTTTGCTAAGCGGACGGGTCGACATAATACGAACCGTATCCCCTTCGCCACATTCGTTGTTTTCGTCGTGTGCCATGAACTTGGTGGTCTTAGACACGAACTTACCATAGATCGGGTGCTTCTGTTTAATTTCCACAACTACCGTAATGGATTTATCCATCTTGGAGCTGGAAACGCGCCCGATGATTTCCTTGCGCATATTGCGCTCAGGTGCGCCGGCTACCGGCTGCTGTGCTGCGTTGCTTTCCATCGTTTATTTAGCAGTTTGGTTAGCCTGCTCGTTCTCGCGACGGTTCAGCTCCGTCAGCAGACGGGCTACGTTTTTGCGGCTATGCTTCAGGCGAACCGGGTTTTCCAAAGGAGAGATGGCATGTGCGAAACGCAATGACTGTCCGTTGGTCTGTTCGGTTTTGATTTGCTCTTTCAGCTCTTCCAGCGAAAGGGCGCGGATATCTGTGTTCTTCATCTTGTCTTAGCTTTCTACGTAGTCGCGACGAACAACAAACTTAGTCTTAACCGGCAACTTCTGCGCGGCTAGACGCAGCGACTCCTGCGCTACTTCTAATGACACCCCGTCCGATTCGAACATAATGGTGCCAGGTTTAACTACAGCTACCCAATACTCAGGTGAGCCTTTACCTTTACCCATACGTACCTCTGCGGGCTTTTTCGTAATAGGCTTATCAGGAAAGATGCGGATCCAAACTTGACCTTCACGCTTCATTGCGCGAGTCATAGCGATACGAGCAGCCTCAATCTGGCGTGCCGTAATCCAAGCCTGCTCCAAAGACTTGATAGCGAATGAACCGAAATCGATAGTGCTGCCGCGATGGGCGAGGCCGTGGATGCGACCCTTCTGCATCTTCCGATACTTAGTTCTTTTCGGCTGTAACATGAGTTATACGAAAAAAAGATTCGAGATGAGAAAAAGGGCCTAGCGACGAGGGCCGCCACCTTGACCACCACGGTTTCCACCGCCTTGGCCTCCACGACGGTTACCACCACCTTGGCCGCCACGGTTGTCACCACCACGGTCATTACGGTCGCCACGCTCACGACGAGGGCCTCGGTCACCACGGTCACCGCGTGGGCCACGGTCGTTGCGGCTTTCACCGTTACCAGGATTAGTTGGCTGTTGGTTAGGCGACAAATCAGGCTTGCCGAAAACTTCGCCACGCATGATCCACACTTTGATGCCAATCTTACCGTAAACCGTCTGAGCTTCTGACAAAGCGTAGTCGATATCTGCACGTAAAGTGTGCAAAGGAGTACGACCTTCTTTATACTGCTCAGAGCGAGCGATTTCAGCGCCACCTAAACGACCACCACATTGAATCTTGATGCCTTCAGCACCAACCCGCATAGCAGCTTGGATAGACATCTTCATGGCGCGACGGAAAGAGATACGAGCCTGCAATTGTTGTGCAATGCTTTCTCCTACCAGCTTCGCATCAAGCTCAGGACGCTTAATTTCGAAGATGTTGATTTGGACGTCTTTGCTAGTGATTTGCTTCAGCTCGTCCTTAATCTTATCAACTTCCTGACCACCTTTACCAATTACAACACCCGGACGGGCCGTGTTGATTGTAATAGTAATACGCTTCAAAGTACGCTCTATTACGATGCGGGAAATACCGCCTTTCGGAATACGAGCGAGGATATATTTACGGATTTTTTCGTCCTCAACCAGCTTATCGGCAAAATCTTTACCGCCGTACCAGTTCGAGTCCCATCCTTTAATGACTCCCAGGCGGAAGCCGGTTGGATTTACTTTCTGTCCCATAGTGCTTATGCGGTAGCCTCAGCTTGATTTGCGGTCGATTTCTTAGACGAACGACGGGTAACTTTTGCGTCACTCGCATTACCAGTCGTTTCAGCAGCCTGCTTAGCGGCAGCTTTGCTGCCTAAAGGCTCAACTTTCGTATCAATAATCAACGTTACGTGGTTGCTACGCTTACGAATACGGTGACCGCGACCTTGAGGAGCGGGACGTAAACGCTTCAACTGGCGACCTTCGTCAACGAAGATTGTCTTGATATAAAGGTTAGCATCTTCGATACGCTCATCTTCATTCTGCTGCTGCCAATTAGCTAGAGCTGACAAAAGCAATTTTTCGATTTTTGCGGCGCCCGAATTAGCTTCAAACTTCAGCAGGCCTAAGGCACGAGTCACTTTCTGACCACGAACCATGTCGGCTACCAAGCGCATCTTGCGCGGCGAGGTAGGCACATTACGGAGTTTAGCTACTGCTTCCATCTTAGCGCTTGCCTTTATCTTTCTTGGCTACGTGGCCACGGAAGTTACGCGTAGGCGCAAACTCACCGAGCTTATGACCGACCATGTTTTCGGTCACGTATACCGGAATAAATTTATTGCCGTTGTGTACGGCGAATGTGTGGCCAACGAAATCCGGAGAAATCATCGAGCGGCGCGACCAAGTCTTCACCACTGATTTCTTACCGGCTTCATCCATTGCCGTTACTTTCTTCTCGAGCCGAAAGTCAATGTACGGCCCTTTTTTTAGCGAACGTGCCATTGGTTATTTCTTGCCTTTACGGTTAACGATGAGCTGCTCGGAATACTTGTTCTTATTACGGGTCTTCTGTCCTTTCGAGAAGATACCATTACGGCTGCGTGGGTGACCACCCGACGACTTGCCTTCACCACCACCCATTGGGTGATCGACAGGGTTCATAGCTACACCACGAACGCGAGGACGACGGCCTAACCAACGGTTACGACCGGCTTTGCCTAGACGCACATTCATGTGGTCGCCATTTGAAACAGTGCCTACTGTAGCCATGCAGGTAACCAGTACCATACGCATTTCACCGGAAGGCAATTTCAAAGTGGCATATTTATCTTCGCGAGCTACAAGCTGTGCGTAAGTTCCTGCTGAACGGGCCATAGCAGCACCGTTACCAGGCATTAGTTCGATGTTGTGTACAATTGTACCGAGTGGCATTTCACGCAGAGGAAGCGTGTTGCCTACTTCAGGTGCTACACCTGGGCCCGAAACAATCGTAGCACCTACTGTCAAACCGGCGGGCGCGATAATGTAGCGCTTTTCACCGTCAGCGTAGTTTACGAGTGCGATACGGGCAGTGCGGTTTGGATCGTACTCAATTGTCTTCACCGTGGCTGGAACACCAGCTTTATCACGTTTGAAGTCAATAACACGATACTTCGCTTTGTGTCCACCGCCAATATAGCGGTTCGACATCTTACCCGAATTGTTACGGCCACCAGAGTTTTTGAGGGGTGCCAACAGCGACTTCTCCGGCGTCGACGTCGTAATCTCGTCGAATGCCGGGGCGATGCGGAAGCGCTGACCCGGTGATGTTGGTCTTAGTTTTTTGAGTGCCATTACTATAGCTGGTTTGCTCTATCAGAAGGCTTAGATACCGCTGTAGAAGTCGATTACGTCGCCTTCTTTCACCGTTACAATAGCCTTTTTGCCATGAGGACGGCGGCCGCTTACAGCACCACCTTTCGTGAACTTCGATTTTACTTTACCATTCGTGCGGATGGTGCTAATGCCCGTAACCGTCACGCCGTAAAACTGCTCGATGTCCTTCTTGATTTGAACCTTATTAGCCGTACGGGTTACTTCAAACACGTACTGGCCTTTTTCGTTCAGGCTAGTAGCCTTTTCGGTTACAACCGGTTTCTTCAGCGTGCTCATTATTCAGCAGAGGTATAAAGTTGTTCTAAAGACTTCAGACCATCTTCTGACAACAGCAATGTGTCAGTATTCAGCAAATCGTGCGTGTTCAAAGCTACTGGAGTAGCCACGCTTACTTTCTGAATATTGCGAGCCGACAAAACAACGTTCTTGTCCACTTCACCAGTTACTAACAGAGTCTTCTTGCCGTTATTCAGCTTCAGACCAGCTAGGATGTTCACGAAATCTTTCGTCTTCGGAGCCGACAGCGTAATGTTCTCTACAAGAGAAATTTTACCATCTTTCGCCAATGAGCTAAGAGCTGACAGACGCGCTAGACGTTTGGTTTTCTTGTTAAGTTTGAAGCCGTAGTCGCGAGGCTGTGGACCGAAAACTCGGCCACCACCAATGAATACAGGCGACTTCATGCTACCAGCGCGAGCACCGCCCGTACCTTTTTGCTTCTTCAGCTTCTTGGTCGTGCCGCTTACTTCATTGCGCTGTTTCGCTTTGTGCGTTCCTTGGCGTTGATTAGCCAAGTACTGCTTCACGTCGAGATACATGACGTGCTCATTCGGTTCAAGACCGAAGATGGCGTCTGACAGGGTCACTTTACGACCAGTGTCTTCGCCTTTGATATTGTATACTGACAGTTCCATCTCGCCTTATTTTTCCAGGACCACGTAAGAATTCTTCGCGCCGGGAACAGAGCCGCTTACCACAATCAGGTTTTTATCGGCCACGATGCGCATTACCTTCAGGTTCTGCACCTTCACGCGGTCGTTACCCATACGGCCACCCATACGCATTCCTTTGAATACACGCGAAGGCCAAGAACAAGCACCGATAGAACCAGGGTGACGGCCGCGGTTGTGCTGACCGTGTGTTTGACCACCTACACCGGCAAAGTTATAGCGTTTCACAACGCCTTGGAAACCTTTACCTTTTGAAGTGCCTACTACGTCTACGAACTCACCTTCTTCGAACAGATCAGCTTTTAATTCGCTGCCGGCCGAATAGCTAGTTACGTCATCAACGCGAAACTCAACGAGCTTCTTCTTAGGAGTAGTACCAGCTTTGGCGAAGTGGCCAGCCAGTGCTTTTGTGGTATTTTTCGCTTTTTTCTCGCCGTAACCGAGTTGAACAGCGGTATAACCGTCGTTCTCGAGCGTTTTCACCTGCGTCACTACGCACGGACCCGCCTCAATGAGGGTACAGGGAACATTCTTCCCGTCCGGAGTGAAGAGGCTTGTCATACCGATTTTTTTACCGATGATGCCAGGCATTCTATTGGATGTTTATGAAAAAGACACAGTGAAAACGCCCAAATAGCGTTTTCGTAATGGGAGTGCAAAGCTATGGAAAGTTTTCATAAGAAGCCAGCCCAGTTCTAAAATATTTTCATGCTGTGGTTTTCAGTTTATCACTAACAATCAAACACTTTACTATTGCCCAGAATACTTCATCGCCCTTCTGAGCACATATTATTATTGTATTTAAGCTTTACCCGTACTACACAGTTTTTCGTGCAAAAAAGGACGCCCTATCAACTAAAATAGTTGATAGGGCGTCCTTTCCTAATTAGTCGGAGAAATTGAATCCTCAGACTTTGATTTCAACGTCAACACCGCTGGGCAGTTCTAGCTTCATGAGAGCATCTACTGTCTTCGATGAGGTTGAGTAGATATCTACAAGACGTTTGTAGGTGCAAAGCTGAAACTGCTCACGTGACTTCTTGTTCACGTGGGGCGAACGAAGTACGGTGAACTTCTCTTTGTTGGTGGGCAGTGGGATAGGGCCACTAACAACAGCGCCCGTAGCCTTCACCGCCTTCACGATCTTCTCCGACGATTTGTCCACCAAGTTGTGGTCGTAGGATTTGAGTTTAATGCGAATTTTCTGGTTCATTTCTGTAATGTGAAAGCGGAATTAGCGAATGGCGTTACCTTTTTGCTTAGCGATGATACCATCAGCCAAGTTGGTAGGTACTTGGTCATAGTGCGAGAAAGTCAGCGAAGCTGAAGCACGACCCGACGTGATAGTACGCAGTGACGTTACGTAACCGAAAAGCTCCGACAGAGGAACGTCAGCTTTCACTACGTTGGCACCACCTTTTGTATCCATACCTTTCATAATACCACGACGACGGTTCAAGTCACCTGTTACGGAACCGGTATACTCGTCTGGGGTTACTACTTCTACTGCCATAATGGGCTCAAGCAGTTTAGGACCAGCCTGACGAGCGGCTTCACGGAAACCACCACGGGCAGCTAGTTCGAACGACAAGGCATCAGAGTCAACATCGTGGTACGAGCCGAAGAATAGACGCACCTTCATGTTGTCGAGCGGGAAGCCAGCCAATGGGCCGTTCTTCATTGCTTCTTCAAAGCCTTTCTGAACTGGTGCAATGAATTCACGGGGGATAACACCACCCGTAATGTCATTCACAAACTCCAGACCTGGTTTCTCGGGATCAGTTTCCTTCGGACCGAGTTCGAATACAATGTCGCCGAATTTACCACGACCACCCGTCTGCTTCTTGTACGTTTCGCGGTGCTCTACTTTTTTAGTAAGAACCTCTTTGTAAGCAACCTGAGGAGCACCTTGGTTGATTTCAACCTTGAACTCACGACGCATACGGTCGATGATGATTTCGAGGTGAAGTTCACCCATACCACGCAATACTGTCTGACCAGTTTCTTGATCTGTCTGTACCGACAAGGTAGGATCTTCCTCTACGAGTTTGGCAATAGCCATACCCATTTTGTCTACGTCAGCTTGCGTCTTTGGCTCAATGGCGTAGCCAATTACAGGCTCAGGGAACGACATTGATTCCAATACCAAAGGTTTGCCTTCAGCAGTCAGTGTGTCACCTGTTTTGATGTCCTTAAAGCCTACACCAGCAGCAATATCGCCCGCTTGAATTTTCTCAATTGGGTTTTGCTTATTGGAGTGCATCTGCATCAAACGCGAGATACGCTCTTTCTTCTGCGTGCGGTTGTTGAATACATACGAACCAGCGTCAAGCTGGCCGCTATAACAACGGAAGAAGCATAGACGACCTACAAATGGGTCAGTAGCAATTTTGAATGCTAGCGCAGTGAAAGGCTCATCGTTGTCGGGGTGACGCTCTACTTCCTCGCCGGTATCAGGGTTGGTACCAATGACAGCAGGCATATCGAGAGGCGACGGCAGGTAGGCCATAACGGCATCCAACATAGCCTGTACACCCTTGTTTTTAAAGGCTGAGCCACACATTACAGGCGAAAACTTCATGTCGATAACCGCTTTGCGGATAACGTCCATCATTTCCTCACGCGTAATGCTATCCGGATCGTCGAAGAATTTCTCCATCAACGTGTCGTCGTATTCAGCAACGCTTTCTACGAGTTTCTCACGCCACTCAGCAACCGTGTCTACGAGATCTTCAGGAACTGGAACCTCTTTGTAAGTTTTACCTTGGGTAGCGTCGTCCCATACAATGGCCTTACCAGTCAGTAGGTCAACTACGCCCTTGAAGGTATCTTCAGCACCAATAGGAATTTGTAGCGGCACGGGATTAGCACCGAGTTTTTCCTTGATTTCGTTAACGGCTTTGAAGAAGTCCGCACCAGCACGGTCCATCTTGTTAACGAAACAAATGCGGGGCACTTTATACTTATCAGCCTGACGCCATACAGTTTCAGACTGAGGCTCTACGCCTGACACAGCGCAGAACAATGCTACAGCACCATCCAGTACACGCAACGAACGCTCTACCTCTACCGTAAAGTCAACGTGACCGGGGGTATCGATGAGGTTGATCTTATATTGCTTAGTTTCAGGAGTCGGGTCACCCTGTACGGTTGGATAGTTCCAAAACGTAGTGGTTGCAGCCGAGGTAATTGTAATACCACGCTCCTGCTCCTGCTCCATCCAGTCCATCGTAGCGGCACCTTCGTGCACTTCGCCGATTTTATGGGTTTTGCCGGTGTAGTAGAGAATGCGCTCCGAAGTCGTAGTCTTACCGGCGTCGATGTGCGCCATAATCCCGATATTCCGGAGGTATTGCAGGTCTTTATTAACAGCCATTGCTTTATTAAGTGTTATTTAAGGGCTTAGGGTCTTGGGCACCTAGTAAGCTTCAAAGAGAAAACTAAGTTCCTAAGACCCTAAGTCCTTAACAACGATTTAGAATCGGAAGTGCGAGAAGGCTTTGTTGGCTTCAGCCATGCGGTGAGTGTCGTCCTTTTTCTTAACGGCAGCACCTTCACCTTTAGCAGCAGCAATAATTTCTCCAGCCAGCTTATCTTTCATCGTTTTCTCACCACGACGACGAGCATATTGGATCAACCACTTTGAGCCAACAGCAATACGACGGTCAGCGCGAACTTCGATTGGCACCTGGAAGGTAGCACCACCTACACGGCGGCTCTTTACTTCTACAGTTGGCATCACGTTGTTCAAGGCTTTACGCCACATTTCCAAGCCACTCTCCTTGGTGCGCTGCTCCACTAGGTCGCAGGCATCATAGAAAATAGTGTAGGCTAGATTTTTCTTCCCGTCGTACATCATGTAATTGACGAAACGGGTTACCAGCGTCTCCTTGTATTTGGGATCAGGAAGGAGAATGCGCTTCTTCGGTTTTGACTTTCTCATAGTAGCAGAAGTGAGTACCGAGAAGTGAGAAGTGAGATAGGAACCACAATAGGGTGCCCACCTCTCACTTCTAACTACTCATCTCTTAGTATTTACTTTTTCTTACCGGGTGCTGGTTTCCCACCTTTACCGGCTGCAGGAGCCTGACCTGGCTTCGGACGCTTAGCGCCATATTTCGAACGACGCTGCAAACGGCCGTTTACACCGGCAGTGTCAAGGGCACCACGGATGATGTGATAACGCACACCTGGCAAATCTTTCACGCGGCCGCCACGGATCAGCACGATGCTGTGCTCCTGCAGGTTGTGGCCTTCACCGGGAATGTAGGCGTTAACTTCTTTGCCGTTGGTTAGGCGCACACGGGCAACTTTACGCATAGCCGAGTTTGGCTTCTTAGGCGTAGTGGTATATACACGGGTGCAAACGCCGCGGCGCTGCGGGCACGCATCAAGAGCCGGCGACTTTGACTTCGTCGTCAGCTTCTCGCGGCCTTTACGTACTAACTGGTTAATGGTAGGCATCTACGGAATGGTTTGTCCAGGAGGGTTTTCTCCCAAAAAATTAGGCTTGCAAAGGTAGAAAAAGTGTTTTGAAATAGCAAACAGGTTGAAATAGTTTGTTTTAGAGAATCGTAAGATAATCTATCATTGCTCTTCTCATTCATACTCCCCTACCCTTCTAGGTAAGGTGAGACGCAGTTTGACCAAGTCCTGTAGCTATATCAGTTGTATTTTATGCTTCTCCCACAGCGCCTCCAAAATTCATAGGAAAACTAGGCATTTCTGGCTGCGCATTTATTGGACCAAATGTTTGCTCAAAGCGTTCTACATTATCAGCTAATGCTGCCAGTAAACGTTTGGCATGTTCTGGTGTGATGACAATACGAGCTTTTACTTTTGCTTTAGGTAAGCCCGGCATCAAACGGATGAAGTCAATGACAAACTCACTGCTGCTATGCGCAATCATAGCCAAATTAGCATATTGCCCTTCAGCGATGTCTTCAGGTAATTCTATGTTAATAGCATTTGGGTCTTGCGGAATGCTCGGATCTGATGGATGACTCATGTTTGAAGTAGAAAGATGAGAAGCTAAAGATACTAGAAACAAAACGGCCGGTTAGAGTACTCTAACCGGCCGTTCTTTATGCATTCGTTATCGCATTACTCCGACACTGATTCACGCTTAGCGCGCGAAGTCCTCTTAGGAGCAACGACTTCTTCAGTTACCCGAGCGTTTTGCAATGCCTCGAGTTCCTCCTTCGAACCAACTACCTGCCGCGTGTATTCGCGCAAGCCTGTGCCGGCTGGGATGAGGTGACCTACGATTACGTTCTCCTTCAGGCCCAGCAGTTCGTCAGCTTTGCCACGGATGGCAGCTTCCGACAGTACTTTGGTTGTTTCCTGGAAGGAAGCGGCCGAGATGAACGACTGCGTGCCCAACGAAGCCTGCGTAATACCCTGGAGGGTAGGACGCGATACGGCGGGTTGCGCTTCACGTACTTCTACTAGCTTCAAATCGCGACGCTTAAGTGACGAGTTCTCATCGCGTAGCTTACGAGCTGACACAATCTGGCCAGGGCGTAGATTAGTAGAGTCACCGGCATCGGTTACCACCTTCATGTCGATGATGGTATCGTTCTCTTCCATGAAGATCACCTTGTCGATTACCTGGTGCTCCAAGAAGCTCGTATCGCCGGCATCGAGAATCACAACTTTCTGCATCATCTGGCGCACTACCACCTCAATGTGCTTGTCGTTGATCTTCACGCCCTGCAGACGATATACTTCTTGAATCTCGTTCACGAGGTATTCTTGCACAGCGCCCGGCCCCTGAATGCTCAGGATATCGTTCGGCGTGATGGCACCATCAGAGAGAGGCATACCGGCTCGGATGAAGTCGTTGTCCTGCACCAAAATGTGCTTCGACAGCGGCACCATATATTTCTTCTTCACACCGTCTTTCGACTCGACAAAGATTTCACGGTTACCACGCTTTACTGTACCGTAGCTTACTACACCATCGATTTCGGACACAACAGCCGGGTTCGAGGGGTTACGCGCTTCGAATAGTTCCGTAACACGGGGTAGACCACCGGTGATATCACGGGTCTTACCTACGGCACGCGGAATCTTAGCGAGGATATAACCTGCTTTGATTTTCTGGCCATTCTCCACGTTCAAGTGAGAGCCTACTGGTACACTGTAGCCTTTTTGAGACTCCTCAGCATCTTTACGGCTCGACTTAACAATGATAGACGGGTTCTGCGTCTTATCGCGTGATTCGATGATTACCTTCTCACGGTGACCTGTCTGCTCATCCGATTCTTCACGGTAGGTTACACCTTCCGTAATTGAATCGTATTGAATTGTACCGTCAAACTCAGCTAGAATTACCGCGTTATACGGATCCCAGTTATTGAGTTCTTGGCCTTTTTCCACCTGCTGACCTTCGTCAACAAGCAGGAATGAACCATATGGAATGTGGTGCGAGATGTACACTTTGCCAGTTCCAGGCTCCACGATGCGAATCTCGCCTGAACGGCCCATTACCACTTTCACCGATTCACCTTCGGCATTGGTAGTATCTACCGTCCGCACATCTTCGAATTCGATAACACCGTTGAACTTGGCACGGGTGCTAGCTTCCACCGCAATGTTGGAAGCCGTACCACCTACGTGGAAGGTACGCAACGTCAGCTGAGTGCCAGGCTCACCGATAGACTGAGCAGCAATAACACCTACTGCTTCGCCTTTCTGTACCATCCGGCCCGATGACAGGTTACGGCCGTAGCACTTCGCACAGATACCACGCTTCGATTCACAGGTCAGTACCGAACGGATTTCAACCGATTCGATGCTGGTCTGATCAATGCGACGCGTTACCTCTTCGGTAATTTCATCGCCAGCCGTCAAGATTACCTCATCGGTCAGCGGGTCGATTACATCGTGCACTGCTACTCGACCCAGGATACGCTCAGCCAACGATTCTACGATATCCTCGTTGTCTTTCAAGGCAAAGGTTTCGATGCCACGCAGCGTACCGCAGTCTACCTCATTCACGATCACGTCTTGTGAAACGTCTACCAGACGACGCGTCAAGTAACCAGCGTCAGCCGTTTTCAGAGCGGTATCGGCCAGACCCTTACGGGCACCGTGGGTAGAGATGAAGTACTCGATTACGTCCAGCCCTTCTTTGAAGTTAGACAGAATCGGGTTTTCGATAATCTCCCCTACCGAACCCTGCAACGACTTCTGCGGCTTGGCCATCAGACCCCGCATACCGCCGAGCTGACGAATCTGCTCGCGCGAGCCACGGGCGCCAGAGTGCATCATCATGTAAATCGAGTTGAAGCCCTGGTTCTCCTTTTCGAGGCGACCCATGAGGGTTTCAGTGATTTGGTTGTTGATGCGCGTCCAGATGTCGATAACCTGGTTGTAACGCTCGTTGTCCGTAATCAGACCCATCTGGTAGTTCTGGGTTACGGCTTTCACGTCGTTCTGGGCTTGCAGAATCAGCTCGTCCTTCTCCTGTGGAATCTGGATATCACCCAGACCCATCGACAGACCACCTTTGTAAGCCGACTGGAAACCAAGCGTCTTGATGTCGTCAAGGAATTGTGCGGTACGGGCCATTCCGGTCCGCTTGAACACCAGCGAGATAATCTGCTGAAGCTTCTTCTTCGTCAGCAGTTCGTCTACGAATCCTACTTCCTCGGGCACGAGTTGGTTGAATAGCACACGACCAGCAACGGTTTCGATGATTTTAGTAACGAGGTTATCGTCTTCATCACGAACCTTCGTGCGCACCTTGATATAGGCATGCTTAGAAAGTTGCTTTTCGTTGATAGCAATTACTACTTCTTCGTCCGAATAGAACATTCGGCCTTCGCCTTGAATCTTCTCGTCGTCGGTTGAGCGCTTGCCTTTAGTCACATAGTACAGACCCAGAACCATGTCCTGCGACGGTACCGCGATGGGCGCGCCGTTGGCTGGGTTCAAGATGTTATGCGAAGCCAACATGAGCATGGAGGCTTCAAGAATAGCAGCCGGTCCTAGCGGAACGTGCACAGCCATTTGGTCACCGTCAAAGTCAGCGTTGAAGGCTGTACAAACGAGCGGGTGCAACTGAATAGCCTTGCCTTCAATGAGACGCGGCTGGAAAGCCTGAATACCTAAGCGGTGGAGGGTAGGAGCACGGTTCAAGAGAACAGGGTGGCCTTTCAGCACATTCTCCAGAATGTCCCACACTACGGCGTCTTTGCGGTCTACAATCTTCTTCGCTGACTTCACCGTCTTCACAATGCCACGCTCGATGAGCTTGCGGATGATGAACGGTTTGAACAGCTCAGCGGCCATATTTTTGGGTAGACCGCATTCATGCAGCTTCAACTCGGGGCCTACAACAATAACCGAACGACCAGAATAGTCAACGCGCTTACCGAGCAGATTCTGGCGGAAGCGGCCCTGCTTGCCTTTCAGCATATCAGACAGCGACTTCAGCGCACGGTTACCCTCAGCACGCACGGCATTCACTTTACGTGAGTTGTCGAACAGCGAGTCTACAGCTTCCTGGAGCATGCGCTTCTCGTTCCGCAGAATCACCTCAGGAGCCTTGATTTCAATCAGGCGCTTGAGACGGTTGTTGCGGATGATAACGCGACGGTACAGGTCGTTCAAATCGGAGGTAGCAAAACGGCCACCATCCAACGGCACGAGTGGGCGCAGTTCTGGCGGAATCACCGGCACCATGCGGATTACCATCCACTCAGGCTTGTTCTCGATGCGGGTAGCGGCATCGCGGAATGCTTCCACTACGCGCAGACGCTTCAGAGCCTCAGCTTTCCGCTGCTGCGATGTTTCGTGGGCAGCTGAGTCACGCAGAGAGTAAGACAGCTCATCCAAGTTGGTACGCTCGAGCAGCATTTGCAACGCGTCGGCACCCATCTTGGCGATGAATTTGTTCGGATCTTCGTTAGGCAGCATCTGGTTCTCGCGGGGGAGACGGTCGATGATGTCCAAGTACTCGTCTTCTGTGAGGAAGTCAAGTTGCTGTACGCCTTCTTCAGCCAAAATACCTGGCTGCACTACAGCGTAACGCTCGTAATAGATAATCTGGTCGAGCTTCTTGGTGGGTAGGCCCAGCAAGTAGCCGATCTTGTTAGGTAGGGACTTGAAGTACCAGATATGCGCAACGGGCACCACCAATTCGATGTGGCCCATCCGCTCCCGACGCACTTTCTTCTCGGTTACCTCCACGCCGCAACGGTCGCAGATGATACCCTTGTAGCGAATCCGCTTGTATTTGCCGCAGTGGCACTCCCAGTCCTTCACCGGACCGAAGATTCGCTCGCAGAATAGACCGCCCATTTCGGGCTTGTACGTCCGGTAGTTGATCGTCTCAGGTTTCACTACTTCACCGTTCGACCTCTCCAAAATGGATTCGGGCGAAGCCAGCGAAATGGTAACTTTCGAGAAGTCCTGTACCAGTTTCTTGTTTTTTGCAAACGCCATGTAGGGTAGCTGTTGTTAGCTGTTGGCTTGTATCTGTTTGTTGGTTCCGCTAGTCTTAAGACAGGTCGGAAAGAACATAACAGTTCGACTCTGCGAAAAGTGCTCTGTGGGTCGGATAGGTACGCCGCGCAGTAGTTTTCCGCCAGGTCTTACTAGTTGGTTGATTCAAAAGCTGAATCGAATTGCAGCCAGCTGTATCCGGGGATGAATGTTGTTCTGACCATATCTCGGAACAACGCCGGCAGCAGCTGTTATAGGCTTCCCGAACCGCGGGTACTCTATACTATTCTAGCTGACTTGAAAAGTGGCTGCCGATACCGAAATATCAGCAGCCACTATTTTCAAAATTTAGTCAAGCGTGATTTCCAAGGCCAGACCACGCAACTCGTGAATGAGTACGTTGAATGATTCAGGAATATTTGGCTTGGGCAATACGTCACCTTTTACAATGGCTTCGTACGCTTTAGCACGACCAATCACATCGTCCGACTTCACGGTGAGGATTTCCTGTAGCACGTTGGATGCCCCGAAGGCCTCCAGTGCCCACACTTCCATCTCACCGAAGCGCTGACCACCAAACTGCGCCTTACCACCGAGCGGCTGCTGCGTGATAAGGGAGTACGGCCCGATGGAACGAGCGTGCATCTTATCGTCAACCAAGTGACCCAGCTTCAGCATGTATATCACACCTACCGTTACAGGCTGGTCGAACCGGTCACCGGTCAGGCCATCATGTAGGTAAGCGCGGCCCCAGTCAGGTAGGCCCGCTTCAGTCAGCTCTTTCGCTACTTCGTCCTCGGTGGCACCGTCGAAAATTGGGGTAGCATAGGTGCGACCCATTTTCAAACCAGCCCAACCTAGTACGGTCTCGTAGATCTGACCAATGTTCATGCGGCTTGGTACACCTAGCGGGTTCAGCACAATGTCCATTGGCGTGCCATCGGGTAGGAAAGGCATGTCCTCGTCGCGCACGATACGGGCTACTACACCCTTGTTACCGTGACGACCAGCCATCTTATCCCCTACCTTCAGCTTACGCTTTTTGGCGATGTATACCTTAGCCAACTGCACGATGCCAGCAGGCAACTCGTCGCCTACCTCCAACGTGAATCGGTCGCGCTTGAAGCGGGCTGTGATAGTATTGCGACGCTTCGCATAGTTTTTCACTAGCTCAGCCAACATGCTATTCACCTTCTCGTCGGCTGTCCAGCCTTCCAAGATCAGGTCTTTAAACATGTTCACCTCCTCCGGCACAGCGTAATTGCTTTCGTCCTTGTAAGGGTTCTTGTCCGGAAAGAGAGCATCGGTAATATTCTTCTTCCCAAACTTGGCACCCTTCGTCAGGATTTCGTCACCAAACTTGTGCTTCACGCCCTGGGACGTTTTGCCGTCCAGCAGTTGCACCAGTTTGTCGATCATCACCGCTTTCACGCCACGAAGCTCCTTCGCGTAGGAGTCTTTCAACTCTTCCACTTCCTTCTTCGACTTGGCACGCAGGTTCTTGTCTTTCTTCGGACGCGAGAACAGCTTCGTGCCAATTACTACCCCGTTCAGGGATGGTGGCGCCTTAAGCGAGGCATCCTTCACATCACCGGCTTTGTCACCGAAAATGGCGCGGAGCAGCTTCTCTTCTGGGGTAGGATCTGTTTCGCCCTTCGGCGTGATCTTACCGATGAGGATGTCGCCTTCACGAACCTCAGCGCCCAGACGGATAATACCGTTGTCATCAAGGTTGCGCACAGCTTCTTCGCTCACGTTCGGAATTTCCGACGTCAGTTCTTCTTCGCCGCGCTTGGTCTCACGCACCTCCAACTCAAACTCCTCAATGTGAATCGAGGTGAAGATATCGTCGCGTACTACCCGCTCCGAGATGACAATGGCATCCTCGAAGTTATAACCCTGCCATGGCATGAAAGCCACTTGCATGTTGCGTCCTAAGGCTAGTTCACCGTTGTTGGTGCCATAGCCTTCACATAGTGGCTCACCCTTGCTCACGCGCTGACCACGCTTCACAATAGGTGAAAGGTTGATGCAAGTATCTTGGTTTGTACGGCGGAACTTGATCAAGTCGTAGGTAATACGCTCAGCATCGAAGCTCACGAGAATGTCATCAGCCGTTAGATCATATTTTACAATAATCTTATTTGCATCTACATAATCGATTACCCCATCACCTTCGGCTACTACCAGCGTCCGCGAATCGATTGCCACACGGCCTTCCAGACCTGTACCAACGATAGGTGCAGTCGCTTTCAGCAGAGGTACAGCCTGACGTTGCATGTTCGAACCCATCAGGGCACGGTTAGCATCGTCGTGTTCGAGGAAAGGAATCAGCGAAGCAGCTACCGATACAATCTGGTTTGGTGCTACGTCCATGTAGCTATACTCGTCAGGACCCACTACCGGGAAGTCACCCTCGAAACGGCCTTTCACCAGCTCGTTTACGAAGTTACCCGAATCATCCAAACGGGCGTTTGCCTGCGCAATGTGGTGGGTATCCTCTTCCTCAGCCGTCAGATACTTCACGTTCTCAGTCATGTCGACCTTACCGCTCTCTACCGTACGGTAGGGCGTCTCAATGAAGCCCATCGAGTTTACGCGAGCGTGCACACATAGCGACGAAATCAGACCGATGTTCGGACCTTCTGGCGTCTCAATGGTGCACAAACGACCATAGTGTGTGTAGTGTACGTCACGTACTTCGAAACCAGCACGCTCCCGCGACAGACCTCCTGGCCCCAGTGCCGATACGCGACGCTTGTGCGTCACCTCAGCCAGTGGGTTGGTTTGGTCCATAAACTGCGACAGCTGGTTGGTACCGAAAAACGAGTTGATAACCGACGACAAAGTCCGGGCGTTGATTAGATCAACCGGCTTGAAGTCTTCGTTATCACGCACGTTCATGCGCTCCTTGATAGTACGCGCCATACGGGCCAAGCCTACCCCGAACTGGGCATAGAGCTGCTCCCCTACCGTACGTACCCGGCGGTTGCTCAAGTGGTCAATGTCATCGACAATGGCCTTCGAGTTGATCAGCCCGATCAGGTATTTCACGATGAGTACGATATCCTCGTTGGTCAGCACACGAGCTTCCCAATTGGTATCGATACCTAGCTTCTTGTTGATACGGTAACGACCTACGTCACCAAGGTCGTAACGCTTGTCCGAGAAGAACAGTTTTTGGATGATGTCGCGAGCCGTCTCTTCATCAGGCGCCTCCGTGTTACGGAGCTGACGATAAATTTGCTCTACAGCTTCCTTCTCCGAGTTGGAGTTGTCTTTTTGCAGCGTATTATAAATAATTGCGTAGTCCGCAATATTCACGTTCTCGCGGTGCAGGATAACCGACTTTGTGCCTGAGTTGATGATGGTGTCAATATCCTCGTCTTCAATAGTCGAGTCACGCTCCAACAATACCTCGTTCCGGTCGATAGATACTACCTCACCGGTATCTTCATCTACGAAGTCTTCTGTCCAAGTGCGGAGTACCCGAGCGGCCAGCTTACGACCTACAGCTTTCTTCAGGATCTTCTTATCAGCTTTTACCTCCTCCGACAATCCGAATAGATCTAGAATGTCTTTGTCCGTACCATAGCCGATAGCACGCAATAGGGTAGTAACCGGGAATTTCTTCTTCCGGTCGATATACGCATACATTACGTTGTTCACGTCCGTGGCAAACTCAATCCACGAACCTTTAAACGGAATGATACGAGCAGAATATAGCTTCGTGCCGTTAGTATGCTTGCTTTGCGCAAAGAACACGCCCGGTGAGCGGTGCAACTGAGATACAATTACACGCTCTGCGCCATTGATAACAAACGAGCCTTTTTCAGTCATGTATGGGATATTTCCCAAAAACACTTCCTGCTCAATTGTCTCAAAATCTTCGTTGTCCGTATCATTGCAGATAAGACGCAACTTTGCTTTCAGTGGCACCGAATAAGTTAGGCCACGGTCAATACATTCATCCACCGAGTACTTCGGCGGGTCAATGTGATAATCAATAAACTCCAGAACGAAGTTCTCGCGCGAGTCCGAGATAGGAAAGTTCTCCGCGAACACCTTGAACAACCCTTCATCGGTCCGGTTCTCGGCGGCCGTCTCCAACTGGAAGAAATCTTGGAACGACTGCAACTGCACGTCCAAGAAGTCCGGATACTCAATAACCTTTTTAATCTTGGCGAAGTTGATCCGCTCGTAGGCTTTCTGCAAAGCCGTTTCTTTCGGTGTAGCCAATGGGTAGGGGTTTATAAAATGGACACTGAGAGGGCACTTGATAACTCAACTACAGCCCTATGCGTTTAGCCACGAAAAGCCGCAAAGCGGCGCGTAGAAGGGCTTTAGTAAAGTTTGTTACCTACAAACAGGAAAAGACCTGGCTTAGTTGCCAGGCCTATCCTTATTTGTGAGGTAAGATGCTAGGCAGCAGAATTACTTAACTTCTACTTCAGCGCCAGCTTCCTCTAGTTGCTTCTTCAGCGAATCGGCTTCGTCTTTAGCTACGCCTTCTTTCAAAGGCTTAGGAGCACCATCAACCAGTTCTTTGGCTTCTTTCAAGCCTAGACCAGTCAGGTCTTTCACCAGCTTCACAACAGCCAGTTTCTGACCACCAGCAGCTTTCAGGATTACGTCAAACGACGTTTTCTCTTCAGGAGCTTCAGCAGCAGCAGCGCCACCACCAGCTACAGCTACGGGAGCAGCAGCAGCAGGCTCGATGCCGTACTCGTCTTTCAGGATAGTAGCCAGTTCGTTTACTTCTTTCACCGTCAGGCTAACGAGCTGCTCAGCGAATGCTTTCAAATCTGCCATTTCTGTAGATTGTTAAAAAAGAGTTGTTGAATTATAAATTGAAAGTGAAAAAGATGAGCAGCGGTTAGCCTGCAACCTCTTCTTTTTCGGAAAGCGTCTTGAGTAGACCAGCCAGAATATTGCCACCGCTCGACAGAGCAGAAATAACATTTTTGGCAGGCGATTGCAGAAGGCCGATAACCTCACCGATAAGCTCGTTTTTGCCCTTCAGCGTCGAAAGCGTATCTAACTGGTTAGCACCGATGTAAATGCTTGCATCAATGTAAGCGCCTTTCAAAGCGGGCTTCGGCTCTACATTTTTACCGTAGTTTTGCGCCTTGTAGAAGTCCTTCAGCAATTTACCAGGAGCATTACCAGCCTCTTTCGAGAACAGCACGCCCGACTGGCCCTTCAGAGCTACATCCATTTCCGCAGTGTCACCGCCGAGAGTATCGAGGGCTTTACGGATGAACGTATTCTTATAGACCTTATATTCCAGACCGCGCGTGAAGCACAGGCGACGGAACTCGTTGATTTTTGCCACCGACATTCCCGAAGCATCGGCAATGTAAAACGCGTTGTGCGATTGAAACTTCTCGCTCAACTCGTCGACGAGGGCTTGTTTTTCTTCCCGGGTCATATCGTTTTGATTGTAGTTTAAGCGGAAGTAACCGAAGTATCAACCGGAACGGCTGGGCTCATCGTGCTCGACAGCGTGATGCTCTTAATATAAGTTCCCTTAGCCGAAGACGGCTTCAGGCGCTGCAACGTTTGAATAACCTCAATAGCATTTTCAGCTAGCTTCTGATCATCAAACGACACCTTACCTACTGAGCAGTGAATGATACCAGTCTTGTCAACTTTAAAGTCGATTTTACCAGCCTTCACTTCTTGTACTGCCTTTGCTACATCGGTCGTAACCGTACCCGACTTAGGGTTTGGCATCAGGCCACGTGGACCCAATACCCGGCCTAGACGACCAACCTTAGCCATTACAGCAGGCATGGTGATAATAACATCGATATCCGTCCAACCTTTCTCGATTTTCGAGATATAATCGTCAAGACCAACGAAATCAGCACCAGCAGCCGTAGCTTCAGCTTCCTTGTCAGGAGTTACTAGGGCTAGTACACGAACAGTTTTGCCTGTACCGTGAGGCAACGTGGCTACACCACGCACCATTTGGTCAGCTTTACGGGGGTCAACGCCTAGACGAACATCGATATCAACAGAAGCGTCGAATTTGGTATAGGTGATATCCTTTACCACTTTAGCAGCTTCTACTAGATTACGAACCTGCGTCAGGTCGTGCTTAGCAAGGGCTTCCTTGCGCTTTTTGCTAACTTGTGCCATGTTGATTCTACTTCGTTTAATTAGTTAGCGAAAGGAGAATCCCCTTTAATGGTGATACCCATGCTGCGAGCCGTGCCGGCTACCTGACGCATAGCTGCTTCCACTTCGAAAGCATTCAGATCAGGCATTTTGGTTTCGGCAATGGTGCGAACTTGGTCCCACGACACCGAGCCTACCTTGTTACGGTTAGGCTCTTTCGAACCGCTCTGGAGCTTTGCAGCGTCCATTAGCAGTACGGGCACCGGTGGTGTTTTCACCACGAAGTCGAATGACTTATCGGTGTACATGGTAATCAGTACCGGACAAACTTGGCCAGCCTTATCCTGAGTCCGCGCATTGAATTGCTTGCAGAACTCCATGATGTTAAGGCCTTTGCTACCAAGTGCAGGTCCTACCGGCGGTGCAGGGTTTGCAGCGCCTCCCTTTATCTGAAGTTTCAGATAACCTCTAATTTCCTTGGCCATTTAGTTTAAAAAGGCTTCCGTTCCTTGCGTGGTAACACACGCGAAACGTCAGTTGAAAAGTGCTCCTAGTGGAAGCACCGCTGGTCGGAGCGAATAACCAGCGACGTGTTCTATTTGTATATTAGTCCTAAGACTCTTTCTCAACTTGTGTGTAGCTTAGTTCCATGGGAGTGCTACGACCAAATATCTTCACGATAACGTTAAGCTTCTTCCGCTCTTCGAATACCTCAGAAACAGTACCTGAGAAACCATTGAAATTGGTGTCAATAATTTTCACCAAATCTCCTACAATGAATGGCGTTTCTAACGTAGCTGTTTGCTCTTCTGTCTCGTCTACAATACCGAGGATGCGGTTCACCTCTGACATACGCAGAGGTACTGGTTTCCCAGTCGTATTCTTTCCTTCATTCTCACTTAGAAAGCCAATTACACCAGGTGTACTAGTGATAATATGGTCTACTTCACCATGTGATAAGTCAGCATGAATCAGAATGTACCCAGGAAAGAAATTACGCTCGCGTACACGTTTTTTCCCGTTGCGCATCTCGTAAACCTTCTCCGCTGGAATCAATACTTCAGGCACTAAGTCAGATAGACCATGGCGTCCTATCTCTGTTTCAAGATAGGTTTTGGCTTTCTTTTCTTGGCCGCTAACTGAGCGTACTACATACCACTTCAACTCTCCCATCTCTTCTAATTATTAACGGAATGAGTTGTAAAATGCTTCCAGTCCCGTTTTAAAAATGATATCCATGATACCAACGACAGCAGCAAATACCAGCGAACCAATCAACACCAAACCAGCGCTCTTCTGTAATTCTGACGAAGTTGGCCACGTCACTTTGTAACGCATTTCCTCCGTGGTATCGCTAAAATATTTTGTCAGCTTGCTCATGGTTAGGACCGGGTTTGGCTGAAATAGATGCGGTCTAATGACCAAGTAAAGCACGGGCGGAGAGATTCGAACTCCCATCAAAGGTTTTGGAGACCTCTATTCTACCCTTGAACTACGCCCGTAGAATATTTCCCAGCAAACTTTCGTTTCAATTGGGAGTGCAAATGTACAGCAATCTATAGACAAAACAAATCCGCCCCCGAAAAAATCAGAGGCGGATTGTTTTGACTTTGAGATTAGTCGAGGATTTCGGTCACCTGACCAGCACCTACCGTACGGCCACCTTCGCGGATAGCGAAACGCAGACCTTTTTCCATCGCTACCTTGTTGATCAGTTCAACCGTGATAGTGATGTTATCGCCAGGCATTACCATTTCAACACCTTCTGGCAGGGTAATAATACCCGTTACGTCAGTGGTGCGCAGGTAAAACTGAGGACGATAGTTGTTGAAGAATGGGGTGTGACGACCACCTTCCTCTTTCGACAAAACGTAAACCTCAGCCTTGAACTTTTTGTGAGGAGTTACTGAACCGGGTTTGCAGATAACCATACCACGACGGATGGCTTCTTTCTCAATACCGCGGAGCAGCAGACCTACGTTGTCACCGGCTTCGCCACGGTCCAGAATCTTGCGGAACATCTCAACCCCAGTCACAGTCGATTTCAGACCTTCAGCACCCATGCCGAGGATATCAACTTGCTCACCCGAGTTGATGATACCGCGCTCGATACGACCAGTAGCAACTGTACCACGACCCGTGATAGAGAATACGTCCTCTACAGGCATCAGGAAGGGAAGGTCAGTCAGACGAGCAGGAATCGGAATATACGAGTCAACAGCAGCCATCAGTTCCTCAATCTTAGGAACCCAGTTGGCGTCGCCGTTCAAGCCACCCAATGCAGAACCTTGGATTACAGGAATGTTGTCACCGTCGAAGTCATAGAACGACAGCAGCTCACGGATTTCCATTTCCACCAGCTCGAGGAGCTCAGGGTCATCCACCATGTCTACTTTGTTCATGAATACCACCAACTGCGGTACACCTACCTGGCGAGCCAGCAGGATGTGCTCACGGGTTTGGGGCATCGGACCGTCGGTAGCAGCTACTACGAGGATAGCACCATCCATTTGGGCAGCACCCGTTACCATGTTCTTCACGTAGTCAGCGTGACCTGGGCAGTCAACGTGAGCATAGTGACGATTTTCGGTAGCGTACTCTACGTGGGCAGTGTTGATCGTGATACCACGCTCTTTTTCTTCAGGAGCGTTGTCGATCGACGAGAAGTCACGCTTAGCGGCTAGACCTTTGTTCGCCAGTACCGTCGTGATAGCAGCAGTCAGGGTAGTTTTGCCGTGGTCGACGTGCCCGATCGTACCGATGTTCACGTGCGGTTTGGAACGATCAAAATTTTCTTTAGCCATTGTAAAGAGATTAGAGGAATTTTGTAGTGAAGTGGGGAAAAACGTGGTGAAGCTATACTCAAAGAAAGCGAAACACAGCTCCGTTTAGTAGGGACTGCACGTCGCTTTGCTCTATCCATAGCGCCAACTAACAGCAAGCTGCACAGCTGGTACTCGTAATTCTGAGCCATTTATGGGATTTGAACCCATGACCTCTTCCTTACCAAGGAAGTGCTCTACCACTGAGCTAAAACGGCTAATGCTATTTTGGAACCTAAGAAAGAGCGGGAGACGAGGTTCGAACCCGCGACCTGCAGCTTGGAAGGCTGCCGCTCTACCAACTGAGCTACTCCCGCATAGAAGGCAAACTGAAGAAATAGTACCTGAGGATTCACTCAGGTACTAAATCACAATTTTACTGTGGGGGTAACAGGACTCGAACCTATGAACCCGAAGGAGGTGAGTTACAGTCACCCGCAATTGCCGCTATGCGATACCCCCAGTTAAAAACGCTCCGCTTGAGCTATTTTCTCCCCTTTGACTCTACCATTGTGCGGTAGCTTTCAAAAGGAGTTGCAAAATTAATGGGTTTCTGATGTAAGTCAAGGCTTGGCGTCAGAAAGAGTTAATATTTTTTTGACACTAGTACCTCCTTCTTTTTCCACAAGGAGGTTAAATCTTTGATTTTGTATTAGATGCCCTCAAAATCATGGCGAGACAAAAACTCAAAAAATTATTGTAGCATAGTGTAGATTGTAGCCAAGTTTTTATCCTTTTCTCGGCTGCGGATATCTTGTAAGGTGAGTTTTACACCGGGACTGCTCGACACTAACATACTCAACCCCTTATAAGCACCAAGTTTTGCATATTGATTGGGGTAGGAACGGGCGATTGTTTCGAGGCGGGCAATGCCTTTGTCACGTTCGACTGGGGGCATGCGTAACATCAGGGTAGCAAAGTTTTGGAGGAATTGATAGAGCGCCTCGTTGCGCACATCATTGCTGCGACGCAAAAACCATTCGTATTGATCTGCTGTGCCGTTAAGAGCGAAATAGTTAGATACTGCGTCGATAAGCGCTGCATTTTTAGTCTCCTGAAGTCTTATAATTTCTTTTAATGAGGTTACGGTAGGAGCCTTAGCCAAAGCATTAACGGCAGCACTAGCTACTATATAAGAGCTATCTGCAAGCGCACTCGTATAAAGCTGACCATAATCTTCATTTGGGAAAGCAGACAGAGAGCTAATAGCAGCAGCTCTTACTCGGGTTTTAGAATCATCAGTGGCTACTCTCTGCAGATCTTTTCGCACAGCGGTACCTTCTGAGCCTTTATAACGCCGTAGTGCCTCTACTGCTGTCTGTCGTACGGCCCAAAAGTCGTCGCTTAATGCATTGCGTAGCATAGCACTTACAGGAAGATCCATTGTTTTGCCCCGCAGTAACATAATAGCTTCGTACTTCTGTAAGAAGTTTTGTGCATGGTAGAACTGATATAGCAGTTCTTCAGTGGAACGCTCTTCCTCGAGTTCAGCCAACAGCTGCCCGGCAGCATCAAATTTTACTAGGGCAGGACGCTGGCTAACCGGTAGAGAGAAAGTTTGATCGGCTTTGGTAACGACGATGCGATGATTAACCGGTTGGTTGTTAACCCAAGTAGTAACTGTAACTGGCAACTGATAAATGGGTGAGAAAGTAGAATCCTGCATTTGCCGTACACGCAGAGCTACTTGGTTTCCGGCGTAGGAATGGGTGATCTTCAACTCTGGATGCCCTCGTTTCAGAAACCATTGATCGAAAAACCACGTCAAATCTTCGCCTGTCACTTCCTCGAAAGCAAGCCGAAGCTCCGCTATTTCTACAGATGACAGCTTATTGCGAACTAAGTAACGATTGAGCGCGACAAAGAAGGCTTCGTCGCCTACATATTGCCGAAGCATATGTAGCACCCGTCCTCCTTTACTGTAGGAATGCCGATCGAACATATCCTCACGGTCGGCATAGCGGTACCGAATTAAGGGCTCACGTTTGGTTTGTGCCTCCTCCAAATAAGCTGTCAGTGCTTTTTGCTGGACTAAAGCGGCTTCAGCCGGACCGTATTTATGCTCGGCCCACAAAAATTCCGAATAATCAGCGAAAGCTTCATTGAGGGGTAGGTTGGACCACGACTCGCTGGTTACGTAATCGCCAAACCACTGATGGAATAACTCATGAGCTACTACTGACTCTGACTCATAGCTAAGATCCAGCAGCTCGCGCGGTGTGAATTGGGTTAACTTATCCTGAAACGTAGAGGCAGTGGTATTTTCCATTGCTCCTGACACAAAGTCGTGTACAGCTACTTGGGCGTATTTCTCCCACGGAAACTCTACCCCCAACCTTGTAGAGAAAAACTCTAGCATTTCTGGCGTATGGCCGAAAACTGCCTTTGCTGTGGTGCTATAGGGTGGATCTACAAAATACTCAACGGCCTTCCCTCGCCATGTGTCACTAATAACCGCAAACTCTCCTACGACCAGCATGGTAAGGTAGGGGGCCGCAGGCAGGGCCTGTTTCCAAATATCCGTGCGCGTTCCGTCTGCGTTTTTTCGGGATGAAATCAGTAATCCATTAGATATAGTACGGAACTTCTCTTCCACGGTCAACGCAATTTCTTGCGTCATGCGCTGGTTGGGTTTATCGATGGTTGGAAACCACGCCGAGTTTGCTTCTGTTTCGCCCTGCGTCCAGATCTGTCGTGGTTTGGTCTTGTCAGTACCGAGTGGATTAATGAAATAGAGCCCCTTGTTACTGGTAATAGCTGCGCTGCCGCTGGCTGGCAGCTCATTGGGCTTAGCAGTGTAAGTAATTCGTACTTGATAAGCTTCTGTACGCGGGTAGTTACGGTCCAGCGTAATCGCCAGCTTCTGCTTGTCGTAGGTGTACGTAAGGTTTTTCTCCTTACCGTTCACCAGCAACCGCACCGATTTAATATCGAAACCCTTTGCGTCGAGTACTACTTGGTTCTGGGGGTAGAAGTGTGGGCGTAACGTGAGGGTAGCGGTGCCTAGCACCCATTGTTTCACCCAATCAAAACGCACATCTAATTTCGTATCCAGCACATTAGTAACAACTGTAGCTGCTGGCTGCACCGGGTTTTCTGGGGGCAACCACGAAGGAATAATAACGATGTCCTGCTTGGGTGGGGTAGCCGGAACCTCGTTGGCAACTGGCGCTTTATGACGTGTGCCGCTCTTATCGGTATCTGATTTTCCAGCTTTGCCCGTTTGGGCCAAAGCAAAGCTGCTATGAAGCAGCGCCGCACTGAGCAAACCAAGAATCCGGTACTTCATGTAAGTAATCAAAGGAGGGTATAAGACCTCAGTTTCTGGATTTATTTCAAATTTGACCTATCTTTAAGCCCCTTTAGACCGTCCTATTCTTTCCTCTTTTTATGCTACAGGTACAAACCAGTCCCACTCAAATTTGGGAAGTTGATTTTCGTGCCAATGGCAATAGTATGTTGAATGGCGAGCCTTTTATTTGGGACATTGTAGCTCTCGGCCAACAACGATACCATATTTTGTACCGAGGCAGTTCTTTTGTTACGGAAGTATTGGAAGCAGACTATGCTACTAAGACACTTCGCTTACAATTGAACGGGCAAGTGGTAGATATACAGGCCAAAGACCGCTTTGATCTACTCCTTGATAAGCTAGGAATGGGCTCAGCTGCTAGCCATAAAATAAATGAGCTGAAGGCTCCCATGCCAGGTCTGATTGTAGACGTGCGCGTAGCACCTGGACAAACTGTACAGAAAGGAGACCCATTATTAGTACTGGAAGCTATGAAAATGGAAAACATTCTGAAGTCTCCTAGTGACGGCACAGTAACGGCCATAAAAGTGCAGATGCGCGATAATGTGACGAAGGGCCAAGTATTGATTCAATTCTCATAATACAGTGGTCAGCGGAGGTAGTCCGTTGACCACTCGTTTTTTAATCTTAACATTTCCTCGTTTTGAAGTACAACCGAATCCTGCTGAAACTGAGCGGCGAGGCCCTGATGGGGGAGCAACAGTACGGTATCGACGCCGTGCGCCTCATGCAGTATGCCGAAGAAATAAAAGCTGTAGCGGCCACGGGCACGCAGGTGGCCGTAGTAATTGGCGGGGGCAACATTTTCCGGGGGGTGCAGGCCGCTGCCTTTGGCCTCGACCGAGTGCAAGGGGACTACATGGGTATGCTAGCTACCGTTATCAACTCCATGGCTCTGCAAAGCGCGCTGGAAAAGCTAGATGTAAGTACCCGCCTGCTTTCGGGACTCACCATTCAACAAGTATGTGAGCCCTACCTACGGCGGCGGGCAATGCGCCATTTGGAGAAAGGTAGGGTAGTGATTTTCGGGGCAGGTATCGGCTCCCCTTATTTCACGACAGACTCTGCTGCCTCACTGCGCGCCATTGAGATAGAAGCAGATGTGGTACTGAAAGGTACCCGCGTAGACGGCATTTATACCGCCGACCCAGAAAAAGATCCGACAGCTGTGCGCTATCCAGAAATCACCTTTGAGGAGGTGATGGCGAAAAATCTGAACGTAATGGATATGACAGCCTTCACGCTATGTAAGGAAAATAACCTACCCATTATCGTATTTGATATGAATAAGACCGGTAACCTACAACGGCTTCTTGAAGGCGATACAGTAGGCACCTTGGTAACCATGGAAGGCCCCAGCCCTGTACAGAATAAGGAGGATAGTGCATTGCAGTCTACCCTGTAACCTTGCGTATTTTTGTTAAACACAAGCGGTTTTGCTAGTGCTGTTTCCTAGCGTATCAGAACCGTTAGCTTTAACCTTTCAATTTAACTCTCTTAACCAATGGACGAAGAAATTCAGTTTTACCTAAGCGAAGCCGAAGAATCGATGGGTAAAGCCCTGGAACATACCGGCGTGGAATTAAGCCGCATTCGGGCAGGTAAAGCAAGCCCGGCCATGCTCGATTCGCTGCGGGTAGACTATTATGGCACACCTACCCCCGTGGCGCAGGTAGCCAATATTTCGACGCCGGATGCCCGTACGCTTTTCATTAAGCCATGGGAAAAAAACATGATTAGTGAGGTAGCCAAAGCCATTAAAAACAGTGACTTGGGTTTGAACCCACAGTCAGATGCAGAAGGCGTGCGACTCAACATTCCGCCTATGACGCAGGAACGCCGCCGCGACTTGGTGAAGCAAGTGAAAAACGAATCGGAGAGTGGCAAGGTACGCATCCGGGGCATTCGCAAAGATGTGAATGACTCACTGCGGAAACTGCTAAAAGAAGGAGCTTCGGAAGATGCTATTAAAGACGCCGAGGCAAAAGTCCAGAAGGCGACTGATTCTTATATTGTGCGGGTAGACGAACTCGTAAGCAAGAAAGAAGCGGAGATTATGACTATCTGAGGATGTCGCTAATCTAATACAAAAGCCCCCGCACCAAGTAGTGCGGGGGCTTTTGCGTTCAAAAACAATTTTGCGTTTTCTACTTTTATTCTTTCCAATAGCCTTTTTGCTGAATACGCTTCTCTACTTCAGCAGGTACTAAATAACGGATGGATTTACCGGTGCGTACACAATCACGCACAAAAGTAGCTGAGATGTCCAGCAATGGTGCATCCACAATACGCACATTGGCTGGACCAGCTACCACCGTTGCCTCAATACCCGGACGCGGATACACATAGATTTCGTATTCTACCATGATGCGGTCGGCGGCTTTCCAGCGGGGTAGGCCGGGCAGATTATCTTCTCCCATAAGCAACACGAACTGATGCTGGGGGTAGCGTTGATGCAGTTCTTCCAGTGTGTCAATGGTATAATTGGGCTTAGACATAGCAAACTCCACGTCTAATACCTGCAATTGGCCATTGTCGGCAATAGCTGCTTCTACCAATTCGTATCGGGCCTGCTCTGGCAGTAGCTCCTGCCCTACCTTAAAAGGGCTCTGCGGAGACACAATCAACCACACAGCGTCCAAGTCGGTATGCGTGGCCATGAAATGCGCCAGAATGAGATGCCCGGTATGAATAGGATTGAAGGAACCAAACAGCAAGCCTACCTTCGGAGCAATAGCACTCACAGTACGTCGGAAGAACTGGTAATGAAGCTACGCACCAGTCGCTCAGCTTCGTTTGTCGCCTCGTCCAAATCGTCGTTGACAACTGTTACGTCGAACCGGTCTTCAAACGTTAGCTCAAACTCAGCCTTATACAACCGACTGGAGATGCTGGCGGCCGAGTCGGTAGCACGTCCCCGCAAACGAGCTTCTAGTACTTCTACAGAAGGTGGTTTCACGAAGATGGCCAGCGCCCGATCTTTATAGAACTCTTTGATGCTAAGCCCGCCCTTTACGTCTACATCCAAAATGGCATGACGGCCAGCGGACCAAATGCGCTCAATTTCTGATTTCAGCGTACCGTAAAAGGCGCCTTCATACACTTCCTCCCACTCCACAAATTCATCGTGGCGGATTTTCTCCTGAAACTCTGTTACGGAAATGAAGTGGTAATCCTTACCGTTGGCTTCGGTACGGCCACGCCGGTCGCGCGTACACGCTGAAATGGAGAAACTTAGCTCCGGAATCCTATCCATGAGCCGGTGAACGATAGTCGTTTTACCGGCTCCGGACGGCGCTGAAAAGACAATAATTTTACCCTGCATCGGGCAAAATTAGACCATTTTCGCTTGCAAACGGTTCATAATTGTTTCCGGAAGCGAAGAAGGAGCACCTTTACGACCCACATGCTGCGCCAGAAAATCAACGAAGATGTGCTGTTTTTCAATGCTGTCGAAGCAAGGAGAGCAGTCTTCGGCGTGACTGATGAAGTACTCTTCATCCTCCACGCTAGGGTCATTGCCTACAATAATCTGATCTAGAATCGTGTTTACACGTTCGCAATCAAGGCCATCAGGAGCAGTGGCCTGGGCAGAGGGTAGGGGCGTAGCAGTTGGTTTCATAACAGTGCCAGAAAGGTTATTCAGAGGGGTTATCTTCAATGTCTTCATCTGCCGCATCGTTGGAGTTGCCATAGCCCATTGTTTCGGCATATTTTTCAAGTTTTTCCTTCAGGAAGTTTCGGGCACGGTGCAAGCGTGACCGAACTGTTCCGATAGGAATGTCCAGTACTTTGGCCATTTCCTCATACGTAAACCCTTCCAGGTCGCAGAGGATAATGACGGTACGAAAGTCCACGGGCAGCGAGTTGAGCGCGCGGGCTACCTCATCCCCGATGAGGTCACGCACGGCTTGCTGCCGCATGTCCGACGAGGTGCTACCCGCGTCGCCCTCGGCCTCCACATCTTCCGAATTGTAGTAACCCTCAATTTCGTTGTAGTCGACCTTGGCGGGCTGCTTACTCTTTTTTCGAAAGTCGTTGATGAACGAGTTTTTCAGGATGCGGAACAGCCACGCTTTGGCGTTGGTTCCCGGCTCGAAGTACTCGAAGAAACGGTAGGCCTTTAAATAGGTCTCTTGGACGAGGTCGTTTGCGTCGTCTTCGTCAAGCGTCAGACGGTAGGCAAAATTGTACAAAGAGTCGATTACGGGCATCAGTTCAGCCTGAAACCGGCGGTCTTTCTCTTCTTTGCTCAACTTAGGTACACGTTCAGGAGAGTCGCTCATTAGACTGAAAAATTACGGCTTAAAATGCAGAAAAAGTACGCAGACAGAAAACAAATGGATGGAATAACCTTCTCGCGGAGGTCATTATTTTGTTAAATCTGCCCTCTGGCGCTCTGTGGCTACCAACAGAAAGCCGTAGCAAAACACAAAGAGGTTGAAACTGGTCTGAACTTCCAACAAAGAATCGACCAGCATGGCAACGCCCTGAATTAGCAGGAAATTATACACGTACGGATTGTGCCGTAGGGCAGGTTGCGCCAATGGAGCCAGCAATACCAGCAACCACAAGCCCAGGCCTACCAAGCCACTGGCCAAGAGAAAATGCAGATACTGGTTGTGCACCATGACGCGGTTGAGTGGAGTCAGGCCAAATGAATGCCAACTGTATTGCGCCATCATCTCGTCGGTGGCGTCGGCCGCGCCTACTCCGAGCCACGGATTGTTGCGGGCTATTACGCTGGCTGTCTGCCAGGCAGCCAAGCGCTTCGCGAGGGAGTAGTCGTTGATATCGCGTTGCTCGTAAAACATTGCTATATCGTATCGGCTTTCTGTCACTTGGCGAGATACGGATGGAATGGAATGGTAGGCTACCACCGGCGCCGTTGCCAGCACAACGAGTAGCAGAAGACCTATTTTCCACCAGCGTCGGGTAGCCAGCAGACGCAGCGCGTTGAAAGATAATATAGCATAGAAAGCTAACAGGCCGGTGCGGTATACTAAGGCGTGCAGAATGAAAGCACTTACAATGGTACCACCCCACAGCAGCCAACGGCCGCTTGGTGTATAGGCGCGTTGGGCTAGCACTGCGCTGAAAGCACAAGCCATAGCTAGCATCACCCCAAAATGAATGTGAAAAATACCTGTTACGGATTGCAGGTTGGTTGCTTCGCGTAGCTCCTCGCTGCTAGCACCAGGAGAAAGCCAGTAGCGCCCGGCTGTAGCTATTCCAACGGCGGTAACCCCCAGCGTAAAAAATACTCCTATCCAATAACGCTGCCGTGAGCTGAGCGGTGTGGCCAGCGCAAAAGCCAACGGCACTGCCAAGAAAGGCAGCTTACGGTACAACTCGTGGCGCCAGATTGTCCAGGCACTGGTGTAGAAGCCACTAAGCAGAAGCAACGCATAGAGCAACGCCAACCACCAAGCACTTCGGTTGCGCAGCCACACCGGAATAGCCATTCGCAGGGTAGGATTGGCTAGCACCGCTGCGATGCCTATAAGCGGACTAAGTGCAACCAGTGCCCGGGAAGCCAATAATCCGGATACGCCGGCTAAACACGCCAGAAGCAATAAGTACTGTGAGAGAAGCCCCTGCTGATATAACTGTTTCAATTGTGGCAGTGCCGGTACGCGCATAAGTCTGCAAATAACGCAGCAAATGCTTACAAAGTTGATGTAGTCGTTGGGTGAGGCTGCCACTCTACTACCCTACCCATTACTTGTAGTGGCAATAGTGCTTTGATGCAGGTACAAGCGGCAGGCTGGTGACGACAGTCGGCACAATTGGGACGGTCTAGTACTAGATACTCGGCGCGTGCCCCCAGGGGGGCCCAGCGGCCGGGGTGCATAGGCCGGATGGGAGGGTAGAGTCCTAACGCATGACGACCCAATGCCGCAGCAAGATGCAGAGGCCCCGTGCTACCCGCCACCAGCCCATCGGCGGCAGCGATGAAAGCAATGAACTGCGGCAAGCTGAGCTGACCCGTCAAGTCGGCCGCCAGGTAACGCCGATGCTGTTGCAACCACTCGGTCAGCTCAGCCCCTTCGGCGGCCGTACCGGTTACCCATACCCGATGTCCTGCCGCGTGTAGTAGCCGGGCTAATTCACCGAAATGCGGTAGCCCCCACTCGCGGGCGCTACCACGGCTACGCGGGTGCAGGATAATATTCAGCTGGTTCGGCCGACGTGCCTGTAACGATTCTTGAAGGGCCTCAGGCAGCGCTACCTGCGGCCGCAAGCGCACCCACTCCCCTACCCTACTCAAAGGCGAATCGGGAAGGTAGCCCAGGGGGAGCAGCAGATGCAAATTCAGCTGCGCCTCGTGCAGCGTTGAGTTGCGGCGGCTCAGCGCTACCAGCTTCGTACACGTCAACCAATGAAACCACCGATTGCGGGTACCTATCCGCACTGGGATGCTGGCCAGTCGGGCCAGTTGGGCTATTACCTTATTTGGAAAGACGTGTAGTACCACATCAGCCTGCACCTGCCGGAGTTGCTGGATTTGCCCGGACATTGGAAGGGCCAATAGCTCGTCGAAGTTGAGGAACGCATCCACCCAAGGGCAGGCGTCGGCTACGGCTTGCGTGTAAGTGCGGCCTAGTAGTATTACCCGGCACTCTGGAAAAGCCTGCTTTAGCCAGCCTGCTACGGGCAGCGTGAGCACCACATCGCCAATGGCATCGGTGCGGCTAATGAGGAAGGTTTTCATGGATAGAAGCGCGCGTACGCAGCTTGGCAAATTTCAGAAATACGCCCCACGCCGAAATAGTGGCAATGCTCAACCCAGCAAATCCATCCAACAGTCCCAATTGTAAAAAGTAACCGTGTACAAATTTCCAGATGGGCTTCAGCACTAGATGAAATGGCGTAACGCGGGTTTTGCCGCGCAAGGCCAGCTCTTCGGCCGCAATACTCGTGAAGCGGTTTAGCTGCGCCACATGCTGCTCCACTGAGGTATAGGAGTAGTGTAGTAAGTCTCCCGTTAGCTCTCCTATGGCTTGGTTAGGCGCTACATTATACTGCTCGTGTAGTAGCAAGCCCGTCCAACTACCCAGACGCCGGTCGTAGAGGCGTAGCTTGCGGTCGGGGTACCAGCCACCATGACGCACCCAGGTGCCGCAATAATTGGTGAGGCGCTTGAGCATGAAGCCCGCTGCTGCCGACCAGTTGGCTTTGACTTGCTGGATACTTTGGCGCAGCTCGTCGGTTAGTACCTCATCAGCGTCCAGTTGCAAGACGTGGTTGTACTGGGCCTGGGCGGTAGCGTAGTTCTTCTGTGCCACGTAGCCAGCAAATGCGTGCTGTATCACCCGTGCTCCGTGCGCCTCGCAAATAGCCACGGTGCGATCAGTAGAGTAGGAGTCGACCACCACTACCTCATCGGCTACACCCTGCACTGCTGCTAAGCAGCGGGCAATGATGGCCTCTTCGTTGAAGGTGATGATGACAACCGAGAGCAGAATGGACATACGCAGCGCAAATATCGGAAATAGCCCCGGCTCGTGGGCGAAGCACAACAGGTTTTCGCAGCAAACCTAATCGATAGCAACCGGCCGCGCGTACACTGCTGCACAGACTCTCACGCTTCTATTCTCTTCGCTTCATGACCAGCTTACAAGATAAAACCATTCTCGTAACGGGGGCTACCTCCGGTATTGGACAGATTACGGCGCAGGAACTCGCCAAACAGGGTGCCTATGTAGTGCTCCTAGCCCGCAACCCCGACAAAGCCGAGCAAGCGCGGCGCGACGTAGTAGCCGCCGCGGGCCACGACCGGGTAGGCATTCTGCTGGCTGATCTGTCTGACCTAGATCAGGTGCGCAAAGCTGCCGCGCAGTTCAAAGCCACCTACCCTCGCCTCGATGTGCTGGTAAACAACGCGGGAGTATTGCCAAAAAAAGAGCGAGAAACCTCTGCGCAGGGGTACGAGATGGGGGTAGCAGTAAACCACCTAGGTCCTTTTTTGCTGACCAGTTTGCTACTCCCCATGTTGCAGGAAAGTCCTGTTGCGCGTATCGTAAACGTAGCGTCGGAGGCCTACCATTTTGCTAAGCCAGATCTAAACGACTTTCAATCAGAGCAGCATTTTAATGCGCTGCGGGTTTACAGCAACACGAAGCTGTACAATATCATGTTCACGCAGGAGTTGGCGCGGCGGCTACGCAGCCATGGCAGCCGTAATGTGACGACCAATGCGCTGCACCCCGGCGCGGTGGCCAGCAGCTTCGGCGGCGACAGTACTGGTCTCATGGCCGTGGCTATGCTGGTGGCCCGTCCGTTTATGATTTCGTCGGAGCAAGGCGCCCAGACCAGCGTCTTTCTAGCTTCCGATCCGTCGGTGGCCGACATCAGCGGTGGCTACTATGAAAAGAAGCAAACCAAAGCCGTGAAGCATGCCTTCAATACTGTAGAACATGCTCATCAGCTGTGGAAAATCAGCGAGGAGCTGACGGATACATGTTTTCTCGACTAAACGAAAGGCTTATGCGCCAAAAACATTTGAGGTGCTTATAAGCTTGCTGCTTCTATATCCACTGCTTACCTGACTTTATGGAACTAGGCATCAGCTCTTTTGGCGAGGTGGCCCCCGCTCACGTAGCCGGCCAGGACTACGCCGCCCAACAACGCATGCAGGAACTGCTAGCCTTGGGCCGGCAGGCCGACGAGGTAGGGCTGGATGTGCTGGCCGTAGGCGAGCATCACCGCCCCGATTATGTGGTATCAGCGCCGGAAGTGGTGCTGGCGGCTGTGGCGGCCACTACCCAGCGTATCCGGCTGGCTAGTGCCGTCACAGTGCTTAGCTCGGCCGATCCGGTACGCACCTTCCAAAACTTTGCTACCGTCGACCTTATCTCAAATGGTCGGGCCGAGATTATTGCGGGACGCGGCTCCTTCATTGAGTCGTTTCCGCTTTTCGGGTATGATCTGAAGCACTACGATGCGCTGTATGCCGAGAAGCTGGAGCTTCTACTGAAAATCAATGAGCAGGAAATTGTAAGCTGGCAGGGCAAGCACCGACCTAGCTTTACGCAGAAGGGTGTGTACCCGCGCCCGGTGCAACCGCGCCTACCTATCTGGATTGGGGTAGGCGGTACGCCAGCCTCGGCCCAACGAGCCGGCACGCTAGGCTTGGGCCTTACCATTGCTATTTTAGGGGGCGCCCCGGCCCAGTATGTGGCCTTTGCCGACCTCTACCGTCGTGCGGCCCAAGAGGCCGGCCACGACCCGGATACCCTGCCTCTCTGCCTTAATTGCCACTTTCACGTAGCCAAAAATTCTCAACAGGCTGCTGATGAGTTTTTCCCGGCCTACGCTACCGTAATGAATCGCATTGGCCGCGAACGAGGTTGGTCGCCCATGTCGCGGGCGCAGTTCGACTATTTGCGCGGGCCGCAGGGGCCATTACTAGTAGGCAGTCCACAGGAGATTATCGACAAGCTACTCTACATCAGTCAGCTTTTCGGCAACACGCGGTTCCTCGGCCAGTTAATGCTTGAAGGCATGGCGCACGAGCAGGTAATGCGTTCTACGGAGCTATTCGGCAAGGAAGTAGCGCCCGTAGTACGTGAGCGTCTAGGGGTGCCTGTATAATTCTCCTATGATTTTAAATACCAATTCGGTCCCGGTGCACTGCACCGGGACCGAATTGGTATTTAAAATCATGTATAAAATATTGTTTTTTAGATGTTTACGCGCCAATCAGAACTATTCATTCTCTATATTTAATAATAACTATTTTTCGTTTGACACTTATGGAAACTATAGCTTGGACCGCTCTCAACGTCATTTTACTTATTCTCATCATCTACGCCTGGATCAAAGTATTATCCGTGCTGCGGCGGCAGATTGGTATCGGGTTAGCAACGCTGTTTCTATTAAGCTTATCGGCTTTCAGAAGTAGCTCCAATAGCAACCCTGACGTATCAGAAAATTTGCTGGCTACTAGCAACAGGCCTTCTCAGTCTAGTAACTGGAGCAACTACAGATACACCCAACTGAATTCGATTAACAAGCTATTTTTTTTTAGTTGAGGGCAAAAAAGACCAAGGTACTGTGCAACCCACTGGCCTCCACGTTACCACCTCCGGCCTACTGCTGGGGCACGAATGGCGGCCTATTATGGGTAGCGCCACATTTTCATACCCAAATGTTTACTACCATACAATAGTTTTACATGATTGGAAGCTATTAGGAATGAAACTGTATACTACCACGGAGGAATATTATGGTTATGTACCTAGCACCAGAAGCAAGAAAGGATAAAACAAAAGGCCGCTCAGCACAATGCTGAGCGGCCTTTTTTAATAGGTCCTAATTTCTTAGTAACGGTACAGATCCGACTTGAACGGGCCTTCTACCTCTACCCCGATGTACTGGGCCTGCTTAGGACGCAGCTCATCCAACTCTACCCCAATCTTGGCGAGGTGCAGGCGGGCTACTTTCTCGTCGAGGTGCTTGGGTAGGGTATATACTTTGTTTTCGTAGGCATCGGCGTTGGTCCACAGCTCAATCTGGGCCAGCGTTTGGTTGGTGAAGGAGTTTGACATTACGAACGAGGGGTGGCCCGTAGCGCAGCCCAGGTTCACCAAGCGGCCTTCAGCCAGAATGATTACCTCTTTGCCGTCGATAGTGTAGAGGTCTACTTGTGGCTTCACGGTGTCTTTGGTGTTGCCGTAGTTCTTGTTCAGCCATGCCATGTCAATCTCATCGTCGAAGTGGCCGATGTTGCAGACGATAGCCTTATCCTTGAGCGAGCGGAAGATTTCCTCTGTGATAATGTCGCAGTTGCCGGTAGCCGTCACAATGATGTCGGCTTGGGGCGCGGCATCCACCATCTTCTTCACAGCGTAGCCATCCATGGCGGCTTGCAGGGCGCAGATGGGGTCGATTTCCGTGACAATTACGCGGGCGCCAGCGCCGCGCAGTGAAGCAGCAGTGCCTTTTCCTACGTCGCCGTAGCCAGCTACTACCGCTACCTTGCCAGCCATCATCACATCGGTAGCCCGGCGGATAGCATCTACAGCCGACTCTTTGCAGCCGTACTTATTATCAAATTTCGATTTGGTAACCGAGTCATTGATGTTGAAGGCGGGGATGGGTAGAGTACCAGCTTTCACACGGTCCAACAGGCGCAGCACACCCGTGGTAGTTTCTTCCGAAATGCCTTTGACACCGGCTGCTAGCTCAGGGTACTGGTTCAGCACCATGTTGGTTAGGTCGCCGCCGTCGTCCAGAATCATGTTCAGGGGCTGACGGTCCTCACCGAAGTACAGCGTCTGCTCGATGCACCAGTTGAACTCCTCCTCATTCATGCCTTTCCAAGCATACACCGGGATACCGGCAGCGGCAATGGCTGCCGCGGCGTGGTCTTGGGTAGAAAAGATATTGCACGACGACCACGTAACATCAGCACCCAGCGCAATCAGGGTCTCGATGAGTACAGCCGTTTGGATAGTCATGTGCAAGCAGCCGGCAATGCGGGCGCCTTTCAGCGGCTGCGAAGGGCCATACTCTTCGCGCAATGCCATTAGCCCCGGCATTTCAGCTTCGGCCAACCGAATTTCCTTCCGGCCCCACTCGGCCAGGGAAATGTCTTTTACTTTATAAGGGACGTAAGTCGTCGTTGGGTTCGTGTCGAGCATGGTGCAGGTAGTTTAGCAATTCAACTACAAAGGTAGCCAAGTTGTTGGGGAATTAGTAGGAACTACTAGGGACTGTACCCTACCCCCCTCTATTCCCTTCAAGTCCCCAGAGCGCAACTAGGCCTTTAGCTACAGCATTCTGTAGCAGTGCATTGCAACAACTTCATAGATGTGGTTACGCAAAACGGCCCAGCTAGCTGTGCTAACCGGGCCGTGTATGGCTAGGGTAGGATACTTCTAGTCTAGGTCTTCAACGTCTAACTTGAGGCCCGTAGCACCAGTAGTGCCACCGTATACGCCATATACTAATACGTTATATACTTTACCTGATTCCAGATTAGCCGTTTGGCTAAGCACGGTGGATTGCGCAGTTGTTGTTTCGCGCACTTCAAACGTAATAGCACCGGCTGGTACTGAAACAAAGCCACCGTTAGCCAACTTGGCTACCCCGGTAGAGATAGGCGTAGCGCCACTTCCCTGCCGAGTGAGGGTGAGGGCAGGAGCGTTGTAACCCAGGTTTACGAAGCGTACCAGTGCATTGCCACTGGCAGGAGTCGTATAGTCATCCGGGATGGTTAGCAGGCTGGTTTGGGTAGTAGAGGCGCTATACGCAAACAGCGAGTAACGCTTACCACTTTCCGCGTTGAGCGAAGTGTTGGCTACAGCTACCTGGCTGGACTTGAGGCGCACTTCCACCGCACGGGTTCCGGCCGCTACGTTGAGGTAGTCGCTCTCGTCACCGTATTCTATGTCCTCCACCTTGGCGCCATCTACTAACAGATCTACTTCGGCGTTGGCATAAGGGGCTGCATGATAGGCCATCACACGTGCTTCGGCGGGATTGTTGCTATCATTGTTATCGTCGCTGCAACTTGTAAAAGAAAGGGTTAGGGCAGCTGGTAAAACAGCCCACAAGAGACTCCGACGCAGCGTTTTTACGAATGGCTTCATTGATGAAGAATTTGTGAAGAAAAAAAGATGTAGTGCCTCAGAACGTCTTCTGGCTGCATTTTGTTGGCCCAGCACTCTTATTTTCTCTTCTGGCTCTCATATTTTTTTGGTTTTTTTTGCTGGTATGCGCCCTTTCTTCCCCTCATTTTTTCGCGCATTTGCGCTAACCATTTTTGGTATTTTTACTATATACATTGGAGCTCAAGCTCAACAGGCACTTACTCCTATGGGACAATTTATCCGCCTGAGTCCTGAGGATAAGGACCGCGGATTGAATGGACCGCAGACCAACTTTTATTTTGCTACCGACACCAGCACCAACTACCGTAACGCGGGTTATTTTGGGCAGAAGCTACGTCCCTATTTGGCTGACAATACCGAGGCGCTGAGCTTTCTGAACGACTACCGGCGGCAGAAGTCGCTGCATTTGGCCGAGCGACTGGTGTTTGTGAGCTCTGTGGCGTTGTATGGTCAGCAAGTATTGGCTGGCGACGAGCGGCAGTACTTCAACAACACGCAGAAGGTAGCCGTGGGTGTAGCTGCCTTCAGCTTATTGGCCAACGTACTCATCACGCGCCATACCAATACGCATTTAATTCGGGCAGTAGAAACGCACAATAGTATGTTGCCGGCAGCACGACACGGCGCACTATGGCAGCGCTATCGTCCTACTACAGTTGGCATGAGCGCCACCGCCACTGGTCGGCCTTTGCTGGCTTTGAGCTGGCAGTTGCACTAATTCGCCGCTTTTTGCGTAGATAGGGGCATGGAATATCCGTTGCCCGCGGCGGCTCGGCAGTACGTAGCCGACCACCTGCACCACGACCCGGCCCAGCTGGCGTTGCAGGCCCGCCGCTTTCCGGGGCTCCCCGTCCCCGAGCTGGTCCGCCAGATTCAGGCCCGCCAAAAGGCTCGCACCAAGCTGCCTGCCTGGGCCGAAAACCCCGAATTGATTTTTCCGCCTGCTCTCTCCGTAGAGCAGGCGTCGTCGGATCGTACGGCTGCGTTTAAAGCCGAGCTGGTAAGCGGCCAGCGCTTGGCCGACCTAACAGGTGGCTTTGGCGTAGATACCTGCTACTTCGCCAGCCGCGTGGCGGAGGTGCACTATGTGGAGCGCAATCCGCAGCTGGTTCAGGTAGTACAGTACAACCTAAACCAGCTGGGCATACAGAATGTGCACTACCACGCCACGGATGCTCTGGCCTTTCTGAAAAGCACACCCGAAACGTTCGACTGGCTCTACCTCGACCCAGCCCGCCGCGACACAGCTTCGCGCAAGATTTTTCGGTTGCAGGATTGCGAGCCGGATGTGCTGCGCATCCTACCCTTACTATTGCATAAGGCTCCGCGCATTCTGCTCAAGACCTCGCCTATGCTTGATATTGAGTTGGCTATTCAGGAGTTGAAGCACGTGCGTCGCTTGTGGGTACTGGCTGTGGACAATGAGTGCAAGGAGGTGCTATATGAGCTGGGAGGAGAACCCGCCGTGGACCCCGAGCGCTACGCCGTGAACCTGACCCGCACTGGCGAGCAGCAGGAGTTTCGCCTGAACCGGGCCCGCGAGGCCCGCGCTGTGTCGCGCTATGCCGAGCCCCAAGCCGAGCAGTACCTGTACGAACCCAATGCGGCTATTCTGAAAGCGGGTGCCTTTCGTAGCATTGGCAATGCCTTCGAGCTATTGAAGCTGCACCAACACAGCCACCTTTACACTTCCGACGCGCTACGTGCCGATTTTCCTGGCCGTATCTTCCGCATACAAGCTGTGGAGCGCTACGATGCCGATGCCCTCCTACCCTATCTTGGTTCCGAGGGGCGCGCCCATGTGACAACACGCAACTTCCCCGACACAGTAGCTGTGTTCCGGCAACGCACCGGTATCCGGGAGGGTGGGCACCTCTACCTGTTCGCCACTACCGATTTGCGTGGCCGCCTGATGGTGCTGGTGTGTGAAAAAGTGAAGCGCTGGAGTGGGGAGCTAGTAGCAGCAGTCCAATCGGCATAGCCTACTCTACTACTTTGCCGGGCTGGTCCACTGGCTATCCTTGATACGGAAGCGCCAGGGTAGGCTGGCTGCTTCCGCGCCGGCGTAGGCCAGCCCTACCCTAGCGCTGGCGCGCACCTGTGCGTCGGGGACATCTTCACCATGGTCTTCCAGCCAAAGCACATTCCCCTGCAAATCGGTGCCAGTGAGAGCGGGCGTAACGCCCAGCGCTTGTGTGAGCAAGCCGGGGCCGGCCGTTAGGTTGCGAGCTATGGACTCTAAACCGCGTCGTCGTAGCATCGTATCGATGCCTGCGGTGGGCTCGATGGCACGAATCAGGACGGTATTGGGCACATCGGCGGCGTTGGTAACGATGTTGAACAGGGTGTGCCGCTGGTACACGGTGTAGAGGTAGGCGCGGCCTCCCAGTTCATACAGCGCCTGTCCGTGTTGGCCGCGCCGCTTCAGGTGCATCGTCAGGGAGTTGTCCCCTTCATGGGAATATGCTTCGGTTTCGACAATGCGGCCACCCGTCAATTCATCATCTATGCGGGAAAAGACATATTTCCCTAGCAGCTCGCGGGCAATTTGGGTGGGATCGGGGCGCTGGAAAAAGGCGGCGGGAATTGTCTGAACCACGGATTCGCTCGGATTTTTCGGATTACACGGATTTTGTAGGCGAGGGTTTTCCACCCTGCTATAAACTCTGTCATCATGAGCACAGCGAAGGACCTTCTTATGCCTGAACGACAGTCGCCACAACGAATCGTGATATCGTGAAAAGATTCTTTGCAGGCTCGGGATGACAGATACCTTTTCACACACCCATCCACAAAATTCGTGTAATCCAGAAAATCCGAGCGAATCCGTGGTTCAGACAGTATCTTTGCAGCGTAGCGGTGGCCGGACCCCAAGTGCGGGGCGAGGCTGAAAAGGGAATCCGGTTCGAGGCCGGAGCTGTCCCCGCAACTGTACGCTTCAAGAAAGGGCTCGTCACGCAGCTGCCACTGTTTCGAGGAAAGCAGGTTTCGCACCGAAACCTGCCAGAGAAATGGGAAGGCGACGTGCCCGAAGCAAGCCAGGAGACCTGCCACTACATTTCCCATGTTCAGCGCCTTCGGTGGAAAGGCGGAGAACGAATGCAGCGGGCGGCTTCGGCCAACCGGTTTTTCCTGTTTTCGGCCTCGGCTACGCGGCGGGTTTCGGCTCGTAGCGGAGTTTTGAACTGACTTTTCCTACCCCGGAAATTTTGGTTCGGATACGTTTCTTACGCGCTACTTCTCCTAGACTTGCCCGTGCGCTACGCGTGCTAGCGGTAGTAGCAAGCCTATTGCCAGCCGCAGTGGCCCAAGCTCAACGTGCCCCTGCTGACACTAGCGTTGCTGCGCCGCATCTATTGCCTGCGGCTATGGTAGAAGCCGCTCGTCTGAGCCGCTATGCTGTAGGCAGCCGCCGCACTACCCTCGATTCGGTGGCCGTGAATCAACTGCCGGCCGGCACGCTGGCCGAGGCCCTGAGTCGACTCACGCCTATCTATCTGAAGAACTATGGACCGGGGCAGCTGTCGTCTATTACGCTGCGCGGCACTTCGGCCCGCCACACGGCCGTGCTCTGGAACGGTTTCAACATCAACCTGCCTACCCTGGGTGAGGCCGACTTTGCCCTACTGCCTGTGAATGGTGCTACCAGCATCACAGTGCAGCCTGGCCCGGCCAGTGCGGTGTACGGCAATGGTGCACTAGGCGGCACGGTGCTGCTATCGTCGCCGGTGCAGTGGGGCGCGGGGTGGCGCGGGCAGGCGCAGGCCGATGCCGGCAACTATGGCCTCCGGGCGGGCAGCGTAGAGAACAGTTTCAGCAATGAGAAACTAGCCTTGCGCACGGCTGCTTCCTACCGCGAGGCGCAAAACGATTTTCCCTATCAGGAGCGCACCATTGATGGGCTGGTAGAACGCCGGCAGACCAACGCTGCCTACCGGCAATGGAGCCTCACCCAGGATGCCACCCTGCGCCTAGGCCAGCATGGCGAGCTAATGGGCGCTGTGTGGCTCACAGATGCCGACCGCCGCATTCAGCCTGCCATCGGCGCTGCCAACGACAACGCCCAGGAGCGCGACCAAAGCCGCCGCCTGCTGGCTGGCTACCGCCACGTGACCAGTCGCCACGAAACGGGCGTGCGCGTGGCCTGGTTTGAGGACATTCTGAACTACCGCAGCAACACGGTAGCCCAAAGCAACTCGCGGGTGCGCACCAGCCAGGCGCAGGCCGACCACAGCATCCAACTTCGTTCTAACCTGAGTGTACGGGTAGGCGGAGAAGCCCAACACTTTGCGGCCCGCGTGGATGGCTACGGTCAGGACCTCACAGAAAACCGTTTCTCCGGCTATGCCCTGGTGCGCTACGACCCTGCGCCTACCTTGCGTCTCACGGCTAACATCAGGCAGGCGTTCATTCCGGGCCGGCGGCCGCCACTGGCCCCTATCCTGGGCGGCGAGTGGCAGGTATGGCAACAAGGCACGCACACGCTGGTGCTGAAGGGTAGCGCCGCTCGTAGCTACCGCGTGCCTACCCTCAACGAGCGGTACTGGCGCCCCGGCGGCAACCCCAACCTACTGCCCGAAACCAGCTTAGGCTACGAGGGTGGTGCACAACATACCTTCAAGCCTACGCCTACCCTCTCGTTACTCACGGAGCTGACGGCCTACCGCCAGCAAGTGCGCAACTGGGTGCAGTGGCTTCCTGGCGATACGGTGAGCTATTGGTCGCCGCGCAACCTGCGCCGGGTGCGGGCGCAGGGGTTAGAGTTGAGCACGGAACTGGGCTGGCAGCCGGGGCGCTACGCCCTCACGGCGCGGGCGGCCTACGCCTACACCCAGTCGCGGAAGGTAGGCGGCTACGCATTCGACCCCGACCCGGTGGGCGTGCAGCTGCCCTATGTCCCGTTGCACACGGTGGCTTTCACCACGCGCCAGAGTTGGCGTGGTTGGCAACTGCTCACGCAGAGCACCTTCACCAGCTTCCGTTACACCGACGCCTCAGCTACCACCTTCCTACCCTCCTATTTCCTGCTGAGTGGGTCGTTGGGCTACACCTTCACCACCCGCAACACTTGGAGCCTAACCGCGCTGGTGCAGGGCTTTAACCTTACCAATCTCACCTATAACAGCTACGAAGCGCGCGCTATGCCCCCGCGCAACGGCGTGCTGAGCCTGCGCGTGAGTTGGCGCTAATCCTGCTTTTCACACTTTTCTTTCTTACATGACACAACGTTTTCTTTCCTTCAGTGCACGCACAGCCCTTATTCTGGCTAGCGGCCTAACCCTTTGGAGCTGCGATCCAGACAACGACAACGACGCCTCGCCGGCTGGCAGCGACGTATTTATTGTGCAGGAAGGCAATTTTAATCGGTCTAATGCCGAGGTGGTCGGCTTCAACAGCGACGCGGGTGCTATTACTAACTCTGCTTTGTTTCGCTCGGTGAACAACCGCATCCTGGGTGATGTAGCCCAATCGATGACAGTAGTAGGCAACACGGGGTATATCGTGGTGAATAACAGTAATAAGATCGAGGTAGTGAACCTGCCTAATTTTAATAGCAAAGCCGAAATTTCGAAGTTTAGGAATGCTGCTGGCAATGAAGACATACTTACCCTACCCCGCTATTTTGCCGCGAACAACAATAAAGGCTATGTATCGCAAACGGTGAAATACGGTAGCACAGGTCGGGTGTCAGTCATTGATCTGGCGACGAATACTGTCACCAAAACCGTTTCAGTAGGTGTACAGCCCGAGCAAGTAGTGGCTGTGGGTAATAAGCTTTTCGTATCAAACAACGGCGGCAATACCATTAGCGTCATCAATACCCGAGTGGATTCAGTGGAAGCCACCATCACTGTAGCTGATAGCCCAGCCAGCATGGTAGTAGATAAGAACAACGCCCTTTGGGTGCTATGCTCTGGTAAAAGCACTTACGGCCCAGCGCCGGACTACACGCCCATCGTGACTGTACCCAGCAGCATCGTGCGCATCGATCCGAACACTAACGCCGTGACGGCTACCTTGCGCTTCGCAGCGGGCCAGCAGGCGGGCGGCCTTCGCACCAACGGCGCCAAAGACCAGCTATTTTTCCGCCGCCAGTCGGGCGTTTACCGCATGAACATCACTGATACAGCCCTGCCCACTACGCCCCTGTTTCAGCGCCGGGGTGGTTTCTATAGCCTCGATGTAGACCCACGTACGGGCCTCATCTATGGCTCACCGGAAAACTTTACAGGCACGGCCCGCTTCTTCCGCTATCAGACTACTGGCCAGGTTATCGACTCCTTTACTATCGGGACCAGCGCTAACAGCTTTGTGTTCTACAACCGCTAACCTTTCCTTCCGAGCTACCCCGAAAACAAACTACCACAACGGCCCCGCACAGTGCACTGTACGGGGCCGTTGTGGTAAAATCAATTCTGCCAGTTCCTTAGTCAGCTTTGCCGTCGTGGTTGTGGTCGGTGGCGTGCAGGTTTTTATCGTACTGCTGCTCGATGGTTTTCTGGCCGGCGGTATCGGGTATGGCGTTGGTAGAAGATGCAGTGTCCAAGTCACGACCTGGGGTAGCCTCAGACATGCCAAAGTCTTTGGTGGTGCCGGTTTCTACATTGGTATCGGCGTTGTCGGTGCCAGTGCTGCATGCACCTAGCAGGGTAGCCGAAGAAACAAATAACGAGGCGGCCAGTAGGCGCAGGGTCGAAAGAGTTTTCATGAGGTAGGGAAAGCGAAAAATCAGCGAGGAGAAATTAATGGTACGGCGGAAGGCCCCTGCGGTTTTCATCTGCCGCCAGAACACGCAGGTAATGATATATTTGTAGTCCGTTGCGCTGCACTTATGGCCCGTACTTCCTCTTCTACCTTTGATTTTCCACGTTTGCGACGTCAAGCGGGCATTTTAGCTGGCGCGAGTCTGCTATTGGCCCTGCTGCTGATCAGCTACACATTCGGCGTGAAAAATCATTTTTTCGCCAGACTATTTTCCGCCTTTTTCGTATTTTTCTGGCTGTTGGCAGTCACTTTTCTGGGCGTTGTACCGTTCGTGAACTGGGCTGCCCGCAGTTGGTTTGGCAAGGAGTGGGTTTCCGACTCGTTCACAAAAACGTCTTCGCGTCGTTCATCTGCCTCAACCTCACCTTCGTCTGCGCGTACACCTACCCGAACTGCCTCTCGATCCAGCCAAAAACGACACCCGTGAAAACCACACTCTTACACATCAAAAACATGGTGTGCCCCCGGTGCATCGACGCCGTGCGCACCGTGTTGGAACAGGCCGGCTACCGGCCCACTGAAGTAACGCTGGGCCAGGCTCAGCTAGACCGCACTACCCCCGCTGACCCTACCGCCGTGGCGCCCATCCTGCAAGAAGCCGGATTTGACGTGTTGACCGGCCGCGCCGAACAACTCACCGAGCAAATCAAGACTTCTCTGACGGAGTATCTAGAGCACCTGCGCACTGCCCGGATGCCCCTTACCACCTCGGCCTTCCTGACGGAACGCTTTGCCGCTACCTACTCGCACCTAAGCAAAGTTTTCTCGCGCACCGCCAACCTCACTATTGAGAAATACCTGATTCGCCTCAAGATTGAGCGTGTGAAGGAAATGCTGAGCTACGGCGAGCTAACCCTTAGCGAAATTGCCGACCAGATGCGCTACAGTTCCGGCCAGCACCTGAGCAACCAGTTCCGCCAAGTGACGGGCCGCTCCGTAAGCGAATTCCGCCGCGACCTGATGCCTAAGCGCTTATCACTGGATAAGCTGGGGTAATACAGAACTATCCGTACAAAACCGGCGGGGTAGGAGCTATGTTCTTCTATCCCGCCGGTTTTGTTTTGGGTGTCACCGCTCACCAACGGCAACGGGCTAAAACAACGTAGCGCGCCGTACCTTTGCGGGCACCTTTACCGCCGGTTGGCGGTTGTTGTCGCCGTGTCTAGTCCCCGCATCCTGCTCATCACCCCGCCGCTCACGCAGCTGAATACGCCCTACCCGGCCACCGCCTACATCAAAGGCTTTCTGACGGGGCGCGGCTACCAGGTCACGCAAGCTGACTTAGGGCTAGACCTAGTGCTGAAGCTGTTTTCGCAGGAAGGCTTGCGGCGTGTGTTTGCGGCTATTGAGCAAGGTGGCTTCGAGTTGAGCGACAACGCCCGACGCATGGTACGTCTGCAACGCAGCTACCTGACTACCATTGGTCCGGTCATTCGCTTTCTGCAAAACAAGGATACTACCCTGGCACCGCGCATCTGCCACGCCCGCTACCTCCCCGAAGCCAGCCGCTTCGACAACGTAGCCGACTTGGAAAGTGCCTTCGGTACGATGGGCCTCACCGACCAGGCCCGCCACTTGGCTACGCTCTACCTCGAAGACCTGGGCGACCTAATCAAAGAGACGGTAGGGCCACAGTTTGGCTTTTCGCGCTATGCTGAGAAGCTGGGTATGTCGGCCACCTCGTTCGATCCGCTGCACGAGGCCCTGCAAGCCGCACCCAACCTGCTGGATCAGATGCTGGAGGAACTGCTGGATGCCCTAGTGGCCCGCGTGGAACCGGACGTGGTAGGGTTTTCGGTGCCGTTTCCGGGCAACCTCTACGGGGCGCTGCGGCTGGCGGGCCGTGCCAAGCAGCTCCGCCCGCGCATCAAAACTCTGATGGGCGGTGGCTACCCCAACACGGAACTGCGCCAGCTGAAAGAGCCACGCTTTTTTGATTATATCGATTACCTCACGCTCGACGATGGCGAAGGGCCGTGGCTGCGGTTGTTGGAATATTTGAGTCAAAAAGGCCGTCATGCTGAGCTTGTTGAAGCATCTCTACCGTTAGCAATTTCTGCGTCTAACAACGAAGCAATAGAGATGCTTCGACAGGCCCAGCATGACGGCCTAGACTCTCCCCTACCCTTCCAGCGCACTTTTCTGCGCAATGCGGCTGGGGAGGTAGAGTACGTCAACCAACCCTTCCCCGACATTCCGCACCCCGAGGTAGGCACGCCTGACTACTCCGATTTGCCACTCACCGAGTATCTGTCGGTAATTGAAGTGCTAAATCCCATGCACCGCCTTTGGAGCGATGGGCGCTGGAACAAGCTGACCATTGCCCACGGCTGCTATTGGAAGCGCTGCTCTTTCTGCGACGTGACGCTGGACTACATCAGCCGCTACGAAACCGCACCGGCTACCCTACTGGTAGACCGCATCGAGCAGATTATTGCTCAGACTGGTCAAACAGGGTTTCACTTCGTGGATGAAGCCGCCCCGCCCCTGGCCCTGCGCGACCTAGCGGTGGAGCTGCTACGCCGCCGCGTGAGTATTACGTGGTGGGGTAATATTCGCTTCGAGAAAACCTTCTCGCCCGATTTATGCCGCTTGCTAGCCGCTTCGGGCTGCATTGCCGTGAGTGGTGGCCTAGAGGTAGCCTCCGACCGCCTGCTGGCCCTCATGGAAAAGGGCGTCACTATTGCTCAAGTAGCCCGCGTGACAGACGGCTTCACGCAGGCCGGCATTATGGTACACGCCTACCTGATGTACGGTTTCCCTACCCAGTCAGCACAGGAAACGGTAGACTCTTTGGAGGTAGTACGGCAGTTGTTTGGGGCAGGCATTGTGCAAAGTGGCTATTGGCACCGCTTTTCGATGACGGCGCACTCGCCGGTAGGGAAGAACCCAGCGAAGTATCAGGTAGCTGCCATCGGTCCCGAGCCGGGCACCTTTGCCTGGAACGACCTCTGGCACGACGACCCCACTGGCACCGACCACGAACGGTTTGGTCCTGGTCTGGCTAAGGCACTCTACAACTACATGCACGGCGTGGCCCTGCAAGAACCGCTACAATTTTGGTTCGATTTTAAAACGCCTCGCCCTACTGTGTCGCGCCACCTCATTCAGCAGGCGCTACAAGAGGAAGGTAAGCCGGATTTTGCCCGGCAAAACAACCGGCTGTTTTGGCTAGGCAATGCGCCCGAACTACGCCAAGAAGCCGGTAAAAAAGGAGCACGCGCTGTGCTCACGTTCTATGAGCAAGCCGAGGATTTTGAGTTGAAGACTAGTCCTACCCTTGGTTCCTGGCTACACCAGCTGCTCACCCGCCTTACCACCGACTACGACACTAAGCTGCTGCTCAAGGAAGCTGCTGCCTCCTTCCCGGCTACTGCTGGTCAGTCGTTCGAAGCTTTCCTACAGTCGCCTACTTGGCAACTGTTGCGGGAGAAGGGTCTGCTGCTAATCTAGCACATTCTATTGCTGCACTATTGAAGAGCTTGCCGCTAAGAGAAGCTCGTGCGCAAGTACACTTGCGCACGAGCTTCTCAGCGTTGATCCAAACCATTCAACGGTCTACTAGTGCAACTAGCCCGGCACAGCGGGCAAAAATGCTTTTTCAAGCTCAACAGAGCGCATTTTCTCTTTCCCGACTACATACTGTAGTCTTCGATTTCTATTAGCCTTTTGCTTATCGCTCGTACTCACCGGCTTACCGAATGAGCATCTTGTTAGCGCACATTAAAAAAGATTAAAAATTATATAGCCACGGAAAGGTTTTATGCAATCGATTTCTATATATTTCAAACGTTTTCGGTCAAAATTCCCACACTTCATTCTTTCACTATATGCACAACGAATACGCGTGGTATCATTTGCCTGTACCAGTTTTGGTTCGGCAACCGAGTAGCCGCTTTTCCCGGCACGTGGCGCTACTGATTGTTTTGGCGACTCTGTTCGTTTTTCTTCCGCATTTCGGCCAGGCGCAAGCCAACCGGACTATCACGGGTAAGGTAATAGACGCCAATTCCACTGGCCTGCCCGGCGTCACAATTATTATTCCCGGCACTACCGTTGGGACCAGTTCCGGTTCCGACGGCTCATTTGAATTGCAAGTGCCAGCAGCTACCACTACTCTATCGGTTTCGTCGGTGGGCTACACCTCCCAGCGCGTCGACATTACCGGCAAGTCTAGCATTTCCGTTACCCTGCAGGAAGACTCCAAAGCCTTGGGCGATGTAGTAGTGGTAGGCTACGGCACGGCCCGCAAGGAGGACGTGACCGGCTCGGTGACTACCCTAACCGAGAAAGAATTCAACCGCGGCACCTTCACCTCCCCCGACCAATTGATTCAGGGCCGGGTATCGGGTGTGCAAGTGAGCAACAATAGCGGCCAGCCCGGCGGACCAGCTACTGTGCGTATTCGCGGCAACTCGGCCGTGACGGGCACTGGCCAGCCCCTGTATGTGGTAGATGGCGTGCCGCTCGATGGCCGTACGGCCCGGCCGGGCTTGGTGGCTTCTACCGATGTGGGCGCAGGCGCAGATAGCAACCCGCTCAACTTCCTCAACCCCGACGACGTGGAGGCGGTGACGGTGTTGAAAGACGCCTCAGCTACGGCCATTTATGGCTCGCGGGCGGCGTATGGCGTGGTGCTCATCACTACCAAAAAAGGCAAAACCGGTGCCCCGGTCCTGAACGTAGGCATCTCCAACGGCTTCTCTACCCTGCTGCGCCGCCCCGATTTCCTCAATGCTAGCCAGTATCGTGAGGCCATAGGCTACTATGGCGCGCCGGCCGCCAACGATAAAGGGGGCGACGTGGATGCGCTCAAGGAGATTTTGCGCACGGGCTACCTCCAGAACTACAACGTAGCCATGAGCGGCGGCGGCGAAACCGGTCGCTACCGTCTCTCTATCGGCTACCTCGACCAGGATGGCATTGTAAAGAAGACAGGGTTTAAAAAGTACAGCGCCAACCTATCTACCAACTTCCAATTCCTAGAAAGCAAAAAGCTTGGCCTTGATGTAAACATTGCCACCAGCCAATTCCGCGAAGAACTAGCCAACATCACCACCGATGCTGGTTTCCGGGGTAGCCTGATTGGGCAGGCGCTGCAGTGGAACCCTACCCAGCCCCTGCGCAACCCTGATGGTACGTTGTTCGTGCAGCCCGGCGACGTGGTAAACCCAGTAGCCAGCCAGGAATATTACAACGACCGCTCGCGTGTAACGACCATTCTGGCCAGTGCCGCACCGTATTACAAGTTCACGGACTGGCTGCAGTACCGGATGCTGATCAGCGTCAACTACAACACCGGTGAGCGGCGTACTTCCATTGACCAGCGCCTGATTAACTACCCTGGTATTCAAGACCAAGGCTTTGCCAGCATCGGCCAGAATGAGTTGACCACCCAGCAAATCGCGCATACCCTCACTTTCAACAAACAAGTGAAGGATGGATTGAATATCAATGCGCTCCTAGGCTACGAATACACCAAGTTTGCAAACCAGGGCTCTAATTTGAATGCCTACGGCAACCCTGCGCAGGGCGGTTTTGGCAACTATGGCCTCGATTACACAAACTACATTCAAAGCTCGTCTGCCGGGTCGCGCTTGGTCTCTTCTTTCGTTGATCCATCTTCGCAGCTGCAATCTGTCTTTGGCCGGGCTATCCTGAACTATAAGGACCGCTATGTATTGACGGGTACGCTGCGTCGCGACGAAAGCAGCAAGTTTGGGCCAAACAATAAGGTAGGCTATTTCCCTTCCTTCGCCATTGCCTGGGACTTGAGCCAGGAATCCTTCTTCCCAACTGAGCGCCTCACGCAGTTGAAACTACGGGCCGGCTACGGACGCACCGGCAACCAGGAATTTCCGGCTGGTTCGGCGCAGGGACGCTACACCTTCAACAATCTAGGGGAGCAGGCTCCGCTGAACGATGCCAACCCGGATCTGAAATGGCAATCGGACGCTCAGTACAATGCTGGTATTGACGTGGGTATGTTCAACAACCGCGTAACTCTCACGGCCGACTATTTCTACAAAACCACTACCGACCTTCTGTTTCCGCAGCTACCCGGCCAACCTGCGCCGCCAGTGCAGGCCATTCGCTGGACCAACCTCGACGGTAAAATCGTTAACAAAGGGGTAGAGCTGGCACTGAATACTACTATCGTAACCAACGAGAAAGTAGACGTGGGATTGAATGCCAACGCCACTTTTATTCATAACGAAGTGAAGGACCTGCGAACGGCCGACATCACCACTGGCGCCATTAACGGCCAGGGCTTGTCGGGTGTATTGGCGCAGCTGATTACCAGCGGCTACCCCATCAACGCGTTCTTCCTACCCCAATACACTGGCCTAAATGAGCAAGGCCTTTCCAACGCACCTGGTCCGATTGCCTACGCCGGTAGCCCTAACCCCAAAACGCTGCTGGGCCTGGGCGCCAACGTGCGGTACGGCAAACTCTCGCTGGTAGCCAACATGACCGGTGCCTTTGGACAGTACATCTACAACAACACGCTCAATGCAGTAGGTAACGTGGGTCAGATTGGCGCCGGCAAGAACATTGCGCTTTCCACCTTTGAGAATCCGGTGAAGGAGTCTATCGGCAACCCCTCGGCCGCCACTACCCGCTACCTCGAGAAGGGTAACTACCTGAAAATGTCTAACCTGACGCTGGCCTACTCCTTCGGCAACATTGGTTCAGTATTTAAGGGTGCCCGCGTGTACGCTACGGGTCAAAACCTGTTCGTCATCACCAAATACGACGGCTTCGACCCCGAGATTAACACCATCAAGCGTGGGGCCAACCAGGTGCCCTCCGTGGGCATCGACTACCTCCCCTACCCCAGCGCCCGCACTTTCACGTTCGGCGTCAACTTCTCTCTGTAATCCCTTAGTTTCTACATACCATGACTTACCATACGTTTGCGCGTGCGGCTGCTTTACTGGCCGTGCTTCAGCTGGCTAATAGCTGTGACGTCAGTGAAAGGCTGGCAGGCCAACTGAGCGATTCTCAAATTCCGGTGGGTGACCCCGCTGCTCTGCTCACAGGCGTATACAACGCCCAGCGTGGCCCCATCCAGGGTTGCGTGAGTGTGTTTGCGCTAGAGGAAGTTTCGACTGATGCCCGGATTATGCCTACCCGCGGACCAGACTGGGACGACAACGGCAAGTGGCGGGAGCTATACAATCACACTTGGACGCCCAACAACGAGCGGGTGCGCGACACCTTCACGCAGCTCGAAGGCATTATTTATTCATCTACCGACCTGTTGCGCTTTAGCCCCAGTGCGCAGCAGCAGGCCGAGTCCCGGTTCATTCGGGCCTGGGCTACCTACCTGCTACTCGACCTCTACGACCAAGTGCTGTATCGCGACCCAGGCGAGAACCTAGGCACGCTGGCGCGAGTGCGCAAGGGCACCGAGGCGCTGGATTTCATTGTGAGCGAGATTAACGCCATCCAGAAAGACCTCCCCGACGGGCCGGCTGGCCGCGCTAACAAGGATGCCGCTCGGGTGCTGCTGATGAAGTGCTACCTCAACAAGGGCGTATACGCCAACCGCCAGGCGCCTACCTTCAGCGCCGCGGATATGAACCAGGTGATCAAGCTGGCCGATGAGGTAATCAGCAGCGGCAAGTACTCATTCGCCCCTAGTGTCTTCGATAACTTTGCTCCTAACAACACGGTAATCGGCCGCGAGAACATCTTCACACAGGAGAATACGTTTGGCAACGCCGGTCCTACGCGCGACTTCTGGAAGTTCGTGTCGCACTACAACATGGCTCCCGTCAACGGGTACAACGGGCCAGCTACCACTGCCGAGTTCTACAGCTTGTTTGAAGCCAACGACAAGCGTCGGGGTGTGGCCTACAAGACCGATGGCGGCCCCGCCAACCCCGGCAACCGGATCAATGTGGGCTTCCTGGTTGGTCAGCAATACAACCTCATCACCGGCGCGCCTGTCACGACCAGAAGCGGAGCGCCTTTGTCCTTCACGCAAGATATCAACCTCTTCGAAACGGGGGCTGATCTGGAATCAAAAGGCATTCGGCCCATCAAATACCCCGTCGACTATGTGAGCGAGGCCAAGGGCGGCAACGGGTGCGAGAACGACCACGTGACTTTCCGGCTGGCCGATGTGCTCCTGATGAAGGCGGAAGCCATCTTACGGGGCGGCACGCCTACCTCTGCCGGTCCATATGGCGGCACGGCCCTGGCCATTGTCAACTCCATTCGCACTGACCCAGGCCGCGGCGCCAGCGCCTTCACTACGCTCACGCTCGATATGCTCCTCGCAGAGCGCGGCCGGGAGCTGTATGGCGAGTCGTGGCGGCGGCAGGATATGATTCGGTTCGGTAAGTTTTTGCAAGCCCGCAAAGATAAGCCGCAGAGCGACCCGAAGTACCTGATCTATCCTATTCCTAAGTCTCAGGTCGACATCAACGCCAACATCACGCAAAACCCTGGTTATTAACCCGTATTAGGTACTGCATGATAAAACGTCATGCCGAACGAGCTGAATCCTTTGGCCTGCTGTGCTACCCCTACAGGACTATAGCAGCACCCGAAGCTTCCGACTCGCTCGGCATGACGTTTTATTGTGTAGCTGGTATTCATTCCTCGCTTCTCTGTCCCACCCATGTGCCATTCTCTACCAGCTTATTTCGCAGCTCTACTACTAGGTTTTCTTAGCTTATCCCCAGCCACCGCCCAAACCACTCCCGACCCGTGGATCATTATGGCTGATAAAGTAGACCCCGCTACCTATTACGGCGTGACGGTGGCCAACGGGATGCTGGGCGTAGTATCGTCGCCGGAGCCGTTTAAGGTGAAAAGCGTGGTATTGGCTGGCGCCTATGACCAGTACGGACGGGGTAGGGTCAGCAATTTCCTCAATGGCTTCAACCTATTGAACATGTACCTGGAAATTGACGGACGACGGCTGAGCGCCGCTGATGCCCGCAACTTCCGGCAGCAGCTCGATATGCGGGGCGCCTCACTCACCACCACCTTCGACTATGGCGATAAGGCCACCATCAGCTACACCTACCGAGCGCTGCGCCACCTCCCCTACTGCGTGCTGATGGACGTGACCATCACGGCCCGCAAAGACCTCAGCCTCACAGCCGCCAGCGTGATGGAAGCCCCCGACGCCTTGCGCGAGGTGCAGAACTACTACAATGAAATCGACCGGCCGCACGTCACCATCAGCTTGCTTACGTCTACGGCCCGCAGCCCTACCGGCAAGTTGCAATTGTGTGCTAGTACCAGCTTTTTGTTTTCAGAGCCGCATGGGCAGGAGCCGCGCGTCATTCATGAGATGTGGGACAGCAATATGCACTTGATGAAGTTCAGCAAGACCCTGAAGGCGGGGCAGGCATACACCTATGGCGTAACGGGCGCTACCCTCACCTCGGCCCACGATGCCGACCCACTCAACCAAGTGGAGCGCCTCACGGTATTTGCCCGGCTCGAAGGCAAGGAGCGTTTATTGGCATTTCATAACAAAGCATGGCAAGACCTGTGGCAGAGCGACATCCAGATTACCGGAGATGCCCAGGCCCAGCAAGACGTGCACAGCATGCTCTACCACCTCTACAGCTTTTCGCGGGCTGGCACCGATTTCTCACCCTCGCCGATGGGCCTTTCGGGTTTGGGCTACAATGGGCACGTGTTCTGGGATACCGATTTGTGGATGTTTCCGGCCCTACTGGTATTGCACCCCGAAATTGCGAAGTCTCTGGTAGAGTATCGGTTCAACCGGTTGGAAGCAGCTCGGCGCAATGCCTTTGCTCATGGCTACCAAGGCGCTATGTTTCCGTGGGAAAGTGCCGACTCGGGGGTGGAAGAAACGCCTGTGTGGGCGCTGAGCGGGCCGTTTGAGCATCACATCTCGGCTGATGTGGCGCTGGCTGCCTGGCAATATTACTGCGTGACGCAGGACAAAGCCTGGCTACGCGAAAAAGGATGGCCCATCTTGCAAGCCACTGCCGATTTCTGGGCTAGCCGGGTGGAGCGAAATGGCCCCGGTCACTATGACATCAAGAATGTGGTAGCCGCCGACGAGTGGGCCGAAAACGTGGATAACAACGCCTTCACCAACGCCGCAGCCAAGGTGAATCTGCAGAATGCTATGGCTGCTGCCAAGCTACTAGGCCTACCCGCCAACCCTGATTGGGCACACGTGGCCCAAAACATTCCCATCCTACGCCTACCCAGTGGCGTGACCCAGGAGCACGCTGCCTACCAAGGCGAGGGGATTAAGCAGGCGGATGTGAACCTGCTGGCCTACCCCCTGAACATCATCACCGCGCCGGAGCAGATCAAGAAAGACCTCGACTACTACTCCACCCGCGTACCCAACGAAGGCACCCCCGCCATGACGCAGGGCATCTTTGCGCTACTCTACGCCCGCTTAGGCGACGCGGCCAAGGCGCAGCACTTCTTTCAGGATGCCTATCAGCCTAATCTGCTGCCGCCGTTCCGCGTGATTGCCGAAACAAAAGGCGGTACCAATCCCTACTTTGCTACGGGCGCAGGCGGAGTGCTGCAAGCCGTGCTGATGGGTTTCGGTGGCTTGGAGATTACGCCCAGAGGCATTGAGCAACGTAAGACCACGCTGCCTGCGGGTTGGCAATCGGTGAAGATAACGGGGGTAGGGACGCAGCGGAAAACGTATTCTGTTACCCGCTGAGTAGCCTGCGCGCTTACTGTACAGTTTGCTGCCGCAACCACGTCAGCAGGTCATTTACGAAATTGGGGGCAGGCTGGGGCCACTGCCATTGGCCCTGGGCAGTGGTATAGCCTACCACCGTCAGGTTGCGGTTGGCTTTGGGGTAGAGCCGTACGGTACTGGCCCGTCCTCTGAGCGCTGGCCGCAGGTAGCGTACACTCCCCTGCACGTTGAGGGTAGTATCGGCCGCACCATAGATGCCTAACACGGGCATTTTCCGACCCAGCAGTTGATAAGGCTGCGCCTGAGCACGCGTTTGCACAGGAACACCTTCCAGCACGGTAAATCGGCAGTTGGGCTGTGCCTGTAGGGCTGCTCGAGTGGCCAGCGCGGCATTGGCGCCACGCACCCACAAGCCCACGCGGGCCGTGTCGATGCTGCTTTCAGTGCGACAGGCTGCCAGCCCGGCGCTGGCCGTATGGTAGGCTAATGAGTCGGCGGCGGTGGCCGAGTCGGTGGCTACGGCCGGTAGCAGCAGCACTGCAAACCCGTGTCGCGCCAGCAGGTCGGCGCGGGTGGCAGCGGCGCCGGCTGTGGCCTGGTCGGGTAGCAGCACCACTGCCGGGTAGCGTTGCGCTGTATCCTGCGGAATTAGCAACGATGCCATGCTGGTGGCCGCCAGCCCCGGCAGCCGTACCGATTGCTCGCGGTAGGGCCGGGCCGCGGCTTGTCCGCGTCGTACCCACACAAACTGTGTCTGAATGGTGTCCCAGGTGAAAATACCTCGTAGAAAGTCGCCCTCACGCACGGCATTCACCGTGATGCTGCCCGGTTGCCCGGGTTGTTGCTCAAAATGCAGTTGCGGCTCCTGATAGCGCAAGTTGGCCACAGGAAAGCTGATACCGGGAATTTCGGGAAAGTGCATGTCGGCCTGAAGCTGCCCCGGCGTTGTTTCGCGTATGTCCAGTACCACCCGCAAATCGGTACCCTGGTAGGTGACTGGCCCTTCGAAATGCCCCGTTAGCACAGGTAGGCTGGCTTTTTCAGGTTGGCCGGAGCACGCACTCAGTAGCAGCACCATGCTCAGCAGCCCTACCCTGTATAGCGCTTCCAGCCAAGCAGCAGGCATGGTTATTTTCAGGATGGGGATGCTTTTGATAAGACTATTCACGCTACAAAGGTAACGTTGCCGCTAAACGCATCGTATCCAGCCATCTTCATAGCCCTTTACGCAGAATTAGATCGGTTTGCACGTCGGAGCCCAGCGTGAAGGCATGTTGGCCTATTGCTTTGAAGCCAAACCGCTGGTAGAAGGCAATAGCACGCGTATTTTGCTCCCACACGCCTAGCACTAAGGCCCGGCACTTGTGTGTGCGGGCTTCTTCCAGCGTCCGGCGCATCAGAGAAGCGCCTAGACCAGTGCCTACCCAATCCTCGCGCACGTAGAGGCGGACTATTTCCAGGCGGTTATCAGCAGATTTGCCTGGCTCTAGTCCCAGGTCCGACTGCAGGCGCAGCATGGCATAGCCCACCAGCTCTTGCTGCATTCGGGCCAGCAGGAAAATAACATGTGGGTCTTGCAGCTCGCGCAGCTGCTGCTCCGTCCCGAAGGTGGCTGCCAGGTAAGCCTCCATGTCGGCGGGCGTATTGTCGGCGGCAAACGTTTCGTAAAACGTCTGGCGGCCCAAGGCTGCCAGTTCTGCAGCTACGCCGGGGGTGCGCTTAGCTGCTACGATGCGAAGAGGTGTAGACATAACTTCAGTGAAATCAATGACGCAGGCGACGAATGCCCCATCTTCCGAGCCACAAAGCTACTACCCCTGCCAATGCCGACGCCAGCAGGTAGCCCATAGTATTGCCGGTAGCCAGGCTAGTGGTAGGCGCTGCGGGCGGGGCCATCAGATAGGTGCTGGTGCTCGTTGCCACGCTCACCAGTAGGGCAGCTGCCAGCAGCAAGGCTAGCACTCCTAGTAGTTTTGGCGCAACAGAACTCAATCCAACAGATCATTTTTGCCGCGTCGCATTTCCCACCCGGCTCGCAGAAAATAGCCTGCCAGAATTAGCAGGGCAATGTTTATCACAAACCCGAAGGTATTGAAATTACCCGCCTGCCATTCGGTGTAGCGACCGAAAAGCAAGTACAGCTCTACAATCAGCAGTACGCCACCAACCAGCAAATGAATAGTACCACCGGAGCGGGAATTGGGCGTTGCAGCCATAGAGAAGAAAATAGGGAAGCGGCCAGAAACCAGAAAAATGCCCACCAAAATGAGCTACCTATAGAAACCCATACGCGCAAGAGTTGGAAAATGGTTTCTACGGTGTATTTTTGTCTTACCAAGTCTCTCAGCGAGAGTAGCTCAGTTGGTAGAGCATCAGCTTCCCAAGCTGAGGGTCGCGAGTTCGAACCTCGTTTCTCGCTCATTATATAAAAGCCACTTATCCTACTGGATGAGTGGCTTTTTCTATATAGCCCTACATCTACTTACAACAGGCACCTTGCTGCTTCCTCTAATAGCGCTGAACATTCCTCATTCCCGCTGTATTATATGGCTATTCTGTACCCATCCTAAAACCAAAAAGTCAGATTGCTATAGTAATCTATACTAAGCGCGTTTAATATTAGACACTTAGCGTATTACTAGCTATTTGCATAGTGATATCTATATTTTAATTATAACAATATTTTTATACTTTTTCTCGAATTAATTAGCTATAAAGCATAGAAATAGCTCTATTGTGTTTTGCAACCGCTAGCAAAAAGTGGCTGCAGAGTCCTTACTATCCACTCTTACCTTCCTTTATGCATACCACACCCTTTACCCACAAACTCTTTCCACTCGTTAGCCTGGGCTTGCTCTTCACCTTTGGATGCGCCAAAGAAGACCTGACGCCTACCGAGAACCTCAGCGCGACTTCTTCCCAACAGGCCAAACAAGACGGCCCAACGGTTACGCTGGATTCTAAACAGTACATTATCATTGCCTCCGGTGACCAACTGCCCGGCGACATCACTGCCAAAACTGCTTCGGCCAATGGTACCATTACCTCGCTGCTGGGTGAGGCAGGTATTGCCGTAGCCACCTCCGACGACCCTGGCTTTGCAGCTAAAGCCGCCAAAATTGCCGGCGTGCGCTCCGTGGTGCGCGACTTCACCTATCAGGCATTCGATCCGCAGCAGCGCTCGGCCGATGTGGCTGCCAACAACGTAAATCCGCCCAGCACTGGCGACAGCAACCCGTTTTTCCCGCTACAATGGGGCCACACAGCCATTCAAGTACCCCAGGCCTGGAATACCGGCGCCCAAGGCGAGGGCGTGGTAGTAGCCGACCTCGACAGTGGCTTCGATCTGACTCATCCCGACCTGCAGCCTAATATCGTAGGCAGTATTTCATTTGTGCCCGGTGAGGCGGCCCAATTTCGTGGCGCCGGCTCCAGCCACGGCACCCACACTGCCGGCACCATTGCAGCGGCCGACAACAACATTGGGGTGGTTGGGGTAGCCCCCAAAGCCAAGCTGCTGCTGGTAAAAGTACTGCGCGACAGTGGCTCGGGCTCGTTTTCCTGGATGATGAACGGGATTATATATGCCGTGCAGAACAATGCCAAGGTGATAAACCTGAGCCTGGGCGCGGCCATTCCACGCAACGGCAAATTCCTGAACGACAACGGTACGCCAAACGACCCATCGGATGACTTCATTGAGCACGATGCCAAAGGCACGCAGGAGTTGCTAGTGGCCATTAGCAAGGTAACAGGCTACGCTGCTAAGCAGGGGGTTACCGTTATTGCCTCAGCAGGCAACGACGCCAACAACGGCAATAAAGACCAGTCGCTGGTGCACATTCCGGCCGATGCGACGGGCGTTATCTCCATTTCGTCTACTGGTCCGATGGGTTGGGCGTTGAATCCGCTTACCACCAATCTAGACCGGTTTGCTTCGTACTCCAACTACGGCACATCGGCCGTCGACTTTGCCGCTCCCGGCGGCGACTTCGCCTACCCCGGCAACGAGTTGGTGGTCTTCAGAGGCGTGCGCCAGTACGTATGGGCGCTTGATATGGTGCTGAGCACGGCCAAAAACGGTGGCTACACCTGGATGGCGGGCACCAGCATGGCGGCTCCTCATGCTACGGGCGTAGCGGCCCTCGTCATTGGTAAAAACGGCGGCCAAATGGACCCAGCACGCGTGAAGGCCGTTTTGCGCGCTTCGGCCGACGACCTGGGCAAGCCCGGCCGCGACCCTTATTATGGTCATGGCCGTATCAACGCTTTACGTGCTGTGTCGTCTCAAGCGCTGTAGCCTTAGCGTATTGCATAACAGAACAGCCCCGTCGGCACTGGTGTCGGCGGGGCTGTTCTGTTGTCTGTTGGGTAGATGTTTTCTGCGAACTACGCTACCCGAAAAGATCAGTTTTGCTATTCACAGCTGCTTGGTACCATAGCGGTTGTAAATGGCAAAAAATAGGATGTATTGCCATAGCCTTGTTAGGGTAAGCCAGTGTCCCGATGTGTTGCGCATCGATTGTGAAGCTGGCCAATACCCAATCGGTCTGCTGCTGCGCCTGTGCCTGCGGTATGGTATGCCTGCCATCCAAAGCAGGTAGGCCGCCGAAATTGTCATCAATACCTATGCCCAGTGCTTTGACCATTGCTTCTTTTCGGGTCCAGGACTGAAAGAAAGCCGCCGCGGGGTCTTCGGCGGCGGTAACATATTGCTGCTCTGCCTCAGAAAAGCAACTTGCTGCTACGTCGGCGTAGGCAAACTCCGGCTTTATTTTTTCGATATCTACTCCCACCTCTACCCTGGCAAAGGCCAGTACCAACCACGCGTCGTCGTACGAAATAGAAAAATGCCAGTCCGGGGCGTTGGCGCAGTATAGTTTGCCGACTTGACTGGTAGCTAGTGCTATAGCGTCGGCTGGCGTCCCAGTCAGGTAGCCCAACACCAAGCGTAGGGTAGCACGACCCAGCAAAAACCGCTCGGCGTGCCTGGCGTGATAATAGGAGGCTGCCCGCCGTTGCTCATCCGCCTGCACATAGTTTCCCAGGCAGTTAGCTACTTCCACATAGTCGGCTAGCTGCACTCTGAAAACCATAGGCGCAGCTACGGAAGGCAGCGGCGCCGCACATTGCCATTCTGTGCGGGCAATCGTTGTGCAGTTGACGGAAATATGGTAGGCATCCACTTGCATAAAGCGTTGTCAAGCAATCATTTTGCAAACCCGGATAATATCCCTACCCTAGCAGCACAAGCCTACCGGACGCCATTGTCTAGCGCGGCTTGCAGGGTGGCGGCCAGCGTTTTATCGTGTGGGGGTGAGAACAGGTAATTATGGTCGCTTTCTACCTCGTGAATGCGGATACCCTGCTGCGCGTAAGGTTTCCAGCCCAGAAACTCGAAGTCTTCCATGTAATGGGTCTTTTCTTTCACCCGGAACAGGTCAATCTTGATATTCTCTGGTAGCAGTTTGTAAGCGTAATACGCTTTGTCGTTGGCTCGCCCTACTGCAGCGGCTTCTTTTGTTTCTTCCTCCTTACGCTTCGTTAGTCTCTGCCAACTGTTGTGCAGCGACATCATTTTGTAGCGGATGGTGGGACGCGGGCTGTTTTTCAGCAGTACCAAGAAATAGAGCCACTTCATAGCAAATAGCTTTAGGTTACGCACTGCCCTGCCCGTCTGAGAAGCTGGCACCTCCCCTTCGTGTGCATAGGTATCAAATAGCCCCAGAAACCGCACCTCTTTGCCGCAGGCCAGCAACTGGCGCGCCATTTCATACGCGATGATACCCCCAAAGGAATAGCCAGCCAGCGCATAAGGCCCGTTCGGGTTTGTCTTCTCGATGCATTTGATGTAGTGCGCCGCTATTTCCTCAATGGTTTCGAGGGGTTTGTCGGCACCATTGAGGCCGCAGGCTTGCAGACCGTAAATAGGCTGCTCGGGGTCCATGTATCTGCTCATGGCCTGGTACAGCAGCACGTTCAGGCCGGCGCCGTGCACAAGGTAGAGCGGCGTTTTGGAGCCCTGTGACTTGATGGGTACCAGCGAATCCCAAGTGATAAATTGGCTGTCGTACTCCAATAGCCGGGCCAGCTTCTCTACTGTGGAGTGCTCGAAGAGGGTAGCCAGGGGTAGGCGCTGGCCGGTTTCTTTTTCGATGGCAGCCATCACGCGTACCGCCAGCAGGGAGTGCCCACCCAGCGCGAAGAAGTCGGCAAAAATATCAACCTGCTCCAGGCCTAAGCAGGTTTGCCAAATATCAGCAATGCGCTTTTCCATAGCCGTGCGCGGGGCCGTGGATACTGGCAGATAAGGCATTTCAGGCGCAAACTGCGCCAGGGCTTTGCGATCTACTTTGCTGTTGAGCGTTAGGGGTAGGGCGGGCAGCGTCACGTAGGCGTCGGGCACCATGTAGGCGGGTAGGCGAGTAGCCAGAAGCTGCTTCCAGGTGGCAAGCTGCGCAGCCGAGGCACGCCGACTATCCGCTGCACCTTTGGGTACCACGTACGCTACCAGCCGCTCGTCGCCGGGGCGTGCTCCTTGGGCAACTATAGCAGCGGCCTGCACATCGGGGCAGGAAAGAAGCAACTGCTCAATCTCACCCAGCTCGATGCGGTAGCCGCGGATTTTCACCTGCTGATCCAGTCGGCCCAGGCATTGCAACTCGCCGGTAGGCAGCAGGCAGCCCAGGTCGCCGGTGCGGTACAGGAGGGCGCCGGGGGTAGCCGCAAACGGGTCCGCGATAAAGCGTTCAGCCGTTAAATCAGGGCGGTGCCAGTAGCCGCAGGCTACGCCGTCGCCGGCAATGCACAGCTCGCCTACCTCCCCGGCCGGCACCAATTGCTGTTGCTCATCTAGCACATAAAATTGCGTGTTAGCAATGGGCCTCCCAATGGTAATTACCTCTTCCGAGCCTGTCACCTGCTGCACCGACGACCAGATGGTGGTTTCGGTAGGGCCATACATGTTCCAAACTGCCTGGCACTTCGCTGCCAGGCGGGCCGCCAGCTCTGGCAATAGTGCTTCGCCCCCACACAGGGCCGTGAGGGGTAGGGGCTGCTCCCAACCGGCCTCCAATACCATGCGCCAAGTGGCGGGGGTAGCTTGCATCAGCGTAACACCGGCTGTTTGCATGAGCTGAAGTAGAGCACGACCGTCGCGGGCGGTTTCGGTGTCTGCCAGCAAGATGGTGGCGCCACTGATGAGCGGCAGGAACAGCTCCAGCCCCGCAATATCGAAGGAGATGGTGGTGAGCGCCAGCAACGTATCGGCGGCCGTGATGCCCGGCTGCTGCTGCATGCTGAGCAGGAAGTTGACCACGTTGCGGTGCGTAACAGCTACTCCTTTGGGCCGGCCAGTGGAACCAGAGGTGTAGAGAATATAGAGCAGCGTATCGCTGGGTAAGTCCAGAGCAGGCAGCGGCGTCCGACTGGTATCAGCATCCTCCAGCCGCAATACGGTGGCCGAAGTTGCTAAATCCAGCACAACGCTACCCGCCGTGAGCACAAATGCCGCTCCCGAGTCCGTGAGCATAAAGGCCAACCGCTCGGCGGGGTAGGCCACATCGAGCGAAACGTAAGCGGCCCCGCACCGCATAATAGCCAACAGGGCCACCAGTAGCTCAGGCGAGCGTTCTACGGCTAGGCCTACCACATCACCAGTGCATACCCCCTGGGCCATGAGGTAGCCGGCCACCTGCTCTGCGCGGCGCAATAGTGCCGCGTACGATACCTCCGTATCGCCAAAGCGAATAGCGGTTTGTTGGGGCGTGGCCTGGGCCTGCGCGGTAATCAACTGAAACAGCGTAGCCTCGCTGGGGTAGGGCTGCGCGGTAGCATTCAACTGCCGGTAAGCCGCATCCGACACTGTGCTGGCGGGCGCCGGCCTGCCCAGAGGCATGGTAGGGTTCTGAACGATGGCCTGTACCAGCTCCTCAAACTCCGTCATCATGCGGGCAATAGTAGCCGCCTCAAACAGCGTGGTATTGTACGACCACTCTAGCACCAAGGCCTGCTCGGTGCCGCTGATATTCAGAAACAGCTCAAACGCCTCGTACACCCGGGGATTGCTGCGCAGTGTGTAGTTCAGGCCCTGGAATTGCACGCCGTTGGCCATGCCCAGATCCACGTTGAACATCACCGGCACCAGCGGTATGCGGCCCAGATTGCGCGGGATATTGAGCTTCTTGAGTAGACTACCAAAGGTGAGTTGCTGCTGCTCGTAAGCATCGAACAGGGCCATTTTGCGCTGTTGGAGATAGTCGGTGAACTGGGCCGTGGGGGTAGGATGGCTGCGGAGCGGCAGCAGATTCACGCAGTGCCCTATTAGGTTCTGCTTTTCCAGCAGCGCTTGTCCGGCGGCGGGCAGCCCTACTACCAGGTCTTGCTGGCCGGTTTGGCGGTGCAGCCACACTTCGAAAGCCGCCAGCAGCGTCGTCACGAAGCTGCACCCGTGGCGCTGGCCCAGGGCTTTCAACCCGGCTACCAGGTCTGGAGCCAGGGGGTAATCGGCGCGGCTGCTTTTGTAGGTGCGCGTAGTGGGGCGGGGTGCATCGGTGGGTAGGGTCACGGCAGGCACCACGTCGGCGTACTGCCCCAGCCAATACGACTCCACAGCCTGATAATCTGCACTTCGATTAAACAGCAGTTGCTCATCGGCATAGTCGCTGAACAGCGGAGCCGCGGGCAGGTCTGGAAACAAACCCTGCACGTGGGCAGAATAGAGATGCCCCAGCTCCTGCAACAAAATAGCCAACGACCACCCATCGCAAATGATATGGTGGGCCGTGAGCACCAGCTCGTGCTCAGCGGGGGCCAGCTGTAGCAGTCCGGCTTTCAGGAGAGGGCCATCCAGCAGATCAAACAAATGCCGAGCGTCCTGCCGTACGTAGGCCGCTACCAGCTCGATCTGCTCGGCAGCGGTGTGGTGGGCCACATTTTGAAAAGATAACTCAATGGGCACCTCACGGAACACGCACATATACTGGCCATCGGCGCTGAAGGCCGAGCGCAGCGCCTCGTGCCGGCGCACCAGTTGGTGCAGGGCTTGACGTAGCGCCGCCCGATCGAGCACGCCCGTGAGCCGCAACGATACCGACTCGTTGTAGGCGCGGCTGGCGTCGTCGCCACCTACTATGCAAGCGACCCAGATTTCTGCTTGCGCCTCCGTGATGGGCACTACCCGTACCATTTCCGGCCCCGCGAACGGGTTGAATGCGGGGGCTTCTGGAACCGACTTAGCGGGAGCAACAAGAGTAGAGATTTGCACCATCGGAAATCAGTTTAAGTTGATTTGCAGGTAATGGTCGGGCTGTTCGGGGTCGGAGATGAACCACGCCGGGTTGCCTAGCTGGTCGCGGCCCAGGCGGGCACCAGATACGGGGGGCTGGTTGAGCGCGCGCGTGGTACCTGCCGGGGCAGGCGCTACCACGTGGGCCGGGCTGGCCGGTAGGAAGCCGGCCGCTACTAGCTCATCAATGCTCTTCAGGCACAGGGCTACCACGCGGTCTACCTCTTCTGTGGTGTGCGCTTCGGTCATGAAGCAGGGAAAACCATCCCAGATGTGCACGCCTTTCTCACGTAGCAGCGTAAAAAGCAGCTCTGCGTAGGGTATTTCTTCGTGAAACTTTATCTTCCAGAGCGAGCCGAAATGCGCCACGAAGAAAGGCAACTGTCGGCGCTCCAGCTCGGGGTTCAGAGCCCCTGCCAGGCGCTCGGCTTTCGCCGTGAGGCGCTGCTGCAATGCGGGGCCTTGCTCTTTCATGTAGTGCAACGATGCCTTGGCGGCCGCCAACGCCAGCGGGTGGCGCACAAAGGTGCCGGCGAAGTACGTAACACCTACAGTTGGGAACGAATCGTCGCCGTACTGCCAGAAGCCGCCGTCCAAGGCATCCATCAGTTCTCGGCGGCCCGCAATGGCCCCAATGGGTAGGCCGCCGCCTACTACTTTGCCGTAAGTAGCCAAGTCGGCTTTGATGCCGAACAGGGCCTGCGCGCCACCGGGATGCATCCGGAAACCAGTAATTACTTCGTCGAAAATCAGCGCTACATCGGCGGCAGCCGTGATGGCGCGCACTTCCCGCAGGAAGGCGATGGGCCGAAACTCGGGCCGGCGGCTCTGCACGGGCTCTACCAACACCGCGGCTAGCTCGTGGGCCCGCTCCCGGATGATGCGCAGGCTTTCCTCGGTACCGTAGTCCAGAATCAGCATATTTTGCACAGCTTCGGGCATGATACCCGATGCTGCCGGAAACGACTTCAGCTTTTTGGTACCACGTACCAGCACTTCGTCGGCAATACCGTGGTAGGAGCCCGAGAAGGCTACAATGAGCGAGCGGCCCGTAACGGTGCGCGCAATGCGCATGGCGCCCAGCACGGCCTCCGAGCCGGTGTTGCACAAGGCAGCCCGGTCGAAGCCGGTGAACTCGCAAATCAACTGGCTGACCTCGCCGGCCAACACGTGCTGCGGGCCTATCTCGTAGCCGCGCTCCACCTGCTCGTGCAGAGCCTGCTTGATGCTGTCGGGCTGGTAGCCGAGCATGGTGGAGCCGAAGCCGTTGAGTACGTCGATGTACTCGTTGCCATCAATATCCCACAGCCGGCTACCCTTGGATTTATTTACCACGAGTGGGTAAACCAGCTCTTTGGTTAGTGGCCGGAAGCCGGATACTACGCGCGGATCGGCCATGTGGGTGCGGTGCTGCTGGGCGTAGGCTTTGCTGCCGGCCGTTTTTTGATTGTAGCGTTGCGTGAACTGGTGCAGAAAGCTTTGCTGCGACTGGCTGAGGCCGGTGGCCTGCCGTTCGATGCGTGCCGTAGCGCCAAACGGCTTCTTCAGCTCCGCCTGCTCCTCCAGCGTTAGCTCGGCCGCCGCCGAAGCAACTGGCGCAGGTGCAGTGGGCGCGGGTACCGGTGCGGGTAGGGCCACTGGTGCGGGTGTTGCTACTGGTGGCTCGGGGGTGCCTTGCAGCAAAGCAATTTGCCGAGCCAGTAGCTGCAGCTGCTGGGATATCAACCCCAACGCTGAATCGGGGCTGGCTACCGCGACGTGTGCCGCCATTGGTACGGGTGCCGCAACAGGAGCCGACACCGGCGCAAAGGGTAGGGGTGCTGATGTTGTAGAAGGTGCTGGCACCGCCACTGGCTGGTAGCGCTCGGCGGGCAATGCCTGATCGAGGTAGGCGGCCAGTGCGGCGGGGGTAGCGTAAGCTTCGTTGAGTTGGCGGAAGGTAATCAGTAGGTCGAATTCCTTGCGCAGCGTGAGAGCCACTTGCGTAAGCAACAACGAGTCGAGCCCTATTTCTAAGAAGGTCTGGTCGGGCGTGGTACCGCTCATCTCAATGCCAGAAGCGTTTTCTAGAATATCGGTAATCTTTTGCAGAAGTATAGGTAGTCGCATAGGCTGAGTGGAGAGAGCAGCGGCGGGGGCAACACTGGTGGTAATTGGGATAGATGGCGGGGCCATAGCTAGCTGGGTAGCAACTGGTACCGTTACGGGGGGCTCCAGCCAGTGCAGTTGCCGGTCGAAGACATAGGTAGGCAAGGGCACTTTGCGCCGGTTCTGGCCGGCATAGAAGGCGGTCCAGTCGGGCGTGGCGCCGTGCAGCCAGAGTTGCCCTAGGGTCTGAAGCACAGCGTGCACGTCGGTCTGGCTACCTTGGGTAGGCGGCAGCCCTGGCAGGGCCACTACGGTGCGGGTGCCAGCCTGCTGGCGGGCCAGCGTGGTGGCGGTGCTGCCGGGTCCTACCTCCAGCAACAACGGATTACCCAGCGCTAGCAGTGTATCCAGGGCATCGGCAAACTGCACGGGTAGGCGCAGGTGCTTGGCCCAGTAGATGGGGTCGGTGGCTTGGGCATCGGTCAGCCAAGTACCGCTCACGGTGGATACCACTGGTTTTTGTGGCCGATGCAGTGTCACCGTAGATACCACTTGCTGAAAGTCAGCCACGGCCGGCTCCATCATGGCCGAGTGAAACGCGTGGCTGGTAGCCAACAGACGACACGGAACCTGGCGGGCGGCCAGTGTTTCGGCAAAGGCCGCAACGGCTGCTTCTGGCCCAGCCACCACACACAAGGCGCGACTGTTCACGGCGGCTATCGACAGCGACTCAGGTAACAGACTTTCTACCTCGGCGGCGCCGTGGCGCACAGCCAGCATACTGCCGTCCGGCAACGCGCCCACTAACTGCCCGCGCACGGCCACCAGCCGCAGCGCATCAGCCAGCGAAAACACGCCCGCTAAGTGCGCCGCTACAAACTCGCCGATGCTATGGCCGCACAACACTGAGGGCACTATGCCCCAACTCATCCAAAGCCGGGCCAGCGCATATTCCGTCACGAACAGGGCAGGCTGGGTGTAGCACGTCTGGCGCAACTGCGCTTCGGCCGCGGCGCCGGGCACGGCGTACAGCACCGTGCGGATGTCCAGCGCCAGATACGGCAGCAGCAACGTGGCGCATTCGTCTACGGCCTGCCGGTAGGCGGGCTCCTCGGCGTAGAGCGTCTGGCCCATGCCTAGGTATTGCGCTCCTTGGCCCGGAAACAGGAAAACCAATTCGCCGGGTGCTGCTTGCAGCGTATTGGCTTGGCCTACCTTGCTTGCGTCTTGCAGCGCCGTGCGGGCTTCGGCGGGGGTAGAGGCTACCACAAAACGACGCTGCGCGAAGTCGGTGCGGACGGTGTGTAGCGTGTAAGCTACGTCGGCCAGTTCGGCTGCATCCCGCTCCAGGTAGTGGGCCAACTGGCCCGCGTAGCTCTCACGGCTAGTCGCCGTTTTGGCCGACCACGCCAGCAGCTGCACCGGGCGGGCAGAGGTGGGTAGCGGTTCTGTCACGGGCGCTTCTTCTACTACCACGTGCACATTGGTACCCCCTACCCCAAACGAGCTGATGCCGGCCCGGCGCACAGTAGAAGCGGTCCAATCCCGAAGCGTGGTGTTCACGAAGAATGGACTGTTGGCGAAGTCGATACTGGGGTTGGCCTGCTCAAAGTGCAACGAAGGTGGCAATTGTCGGTAGTGCAGGGCCAGCGCCGTTTTGATGAAGCCCGCCACGCCCGCCGCCGCCGTGAGGTGGCCCATGTTGCTTTTAATGGAGCCTATCGCACAGAACTGGTTTTGCGCCTGTGGCCCGAAAGCCATCGACAAGCCTTCCAGTTCAATTGGGTCGCCGAGGGGGGTAGCGGTGCCGTGGGCCTCCACGTAGCTGATGGTAGCAGGGTCTACGCCGGCATTGTGCAAGGCTGCCCGAATGGCCTGCGCCTGTCCCTCGGCATTGGGAGCCGTGAAGCTGCCCTTAGCCGACCCATCATTATTAACGCCAATGCCTTTGATAACGGCATAAATGGTGTCGCCGTCGCGCTGGGCGGCCGCTAGGCTCTTCAGCAGTACCACACCGGCCCCGTCGCTAAACACCGTGCCCTTGCCTTGTGCGTCGAAGGAGCGGCAGTGACCATCCGAGCTGAGCATGGCACCCTCTTGGTAGCGGTGGCCGCTGCGTGTAGGCGACGTGATGCTAGCGCCGCCAGCCAGTGCCAGCTCGCACTGCCCCGCCCGAATACTCTTCACCGCCTCCGCAATAGCTAGCAGCGAAGTAGAGCACGCCGAGTGCACGCTCACGGCCGGTCCTTGCAGGTTGAGCTGGTAGGCAGTACGGGAAGCCACATAATCCTTCTCGTTGGCCGTCATCACCTGAAAGGCACCCACCTGTTCCATCACGGCTGCATTGCCGAGCACGTTGTGCAGCAGGTACGTATTGGTGCCTACGCCGGCGTATACCCCTACCTTAGCCCCGTGCGTGGCGGGCGGATAGCCGGCTTGTTCCAGCGCTTCCCAAGCAATTTCCAGAAATAGCCGCTGTTGAGGGTCTAGCACCTGCGCCAGCTTGGGCGAAACACCAAAGAAAGCCGCATCAAACTGTCCCGGCTCTTCGATGATACCCCGCGCCCGCACGTAAGTAGGGTCGTGGCGCATTTCGTTTGGAATGCTGGCGTCCAACTCTTCCTCGGTGAAAAACCGAATGGTTTCCCTACCCTCTCGCAGCACGTCCCACAGCTCGGCTATGGTGTTAGCGCCCGGGAAGCGCCCGGCCATGCCGATTACAGCTACGTCGGGCTGCTCGGTGGCAGCAGGTAGTGCGCTAGGCGCAGTGGCAGCCACCGGTGCGGCCTTAGCTTGGGGTGTGAGGAAGCGAGCTAGCCCGGCAACCGTAGGGTGCTGGTACAGCCGCGTGATGGGTACTTGGTAGTGAAAGCGCTGCCGCAGCAACGCCACCGTTTTCTGCGCCAACAGCGAATTACCACCCAGCTCAAAGAAATTGTCGTCGGCCCCAACGGGCTCTATATGCAGCAGCTCACTCCAGGTAGCCGCAATATTCTTCTCGGCGGGTGTGGCGGGCTTGCGGTACAAAGCTGCCAGCGCGGGCCGCCCGCTGCCGGGCGCGGGCAGGGCCTTCTTGTCTACTTTGCCGCTGGTGGTGCGGGGTAGCTCCCGCAGCCACACAAAAGCTGCGGGCACCATGTAGTCGGGTAGTTGCTGCTCCAGGGCTGCCCGCACGGCGGCGGTAGGCTCGTCGGCTCCAGTTGCCACAAGGTAGGCTACGAGTTGCTTGTACCCCTCCGTGGTTTCGCGGGCTACTACCACGGCTTGCTGCACGCCTTCGATACTATTCAACGCTACTTCCACCTCGCCCAGCTCGATACGGTGCCCGCGAATTTTCACCTGGTCGTCGCGGCGACCCAAGAATTCGATGGTGCCATCGGGTAGGTAGCGTCCCAGGTCGCCGGTATGGTAGAGGCGCATGGGTTGGCCGGCTTCGTCGGTGCAGGCCACAAACTTTTCGGCCGTCAGGGCAGGCTGATGCAGGTAGCCTTCAGCCAGGCAATTGCCGGTTACACAGATTTCGCCTACCTCTCCATCAGGCACTGTCCGGAGTGCCTCATCGGTGAGTAGGATGCGGACGTTATCAATGGGCCGACCAATGGTAGGCAGTGCTGGCCATGTAGCAGGAGGCCCGCTCAGCTGAAGCTGCGTGATAATAACGTGACACTCCGTGGGGCCATACTGATTGTAAAGCGTGCAATCGGGTAGAGCTTCGAAGAACTTCACCAGCTGCGGTGTGCATTTCAGCTGTTCTCCGGCCGTCATCACCTCCTGTATGCACGCCGGAAACTGCTTGGTGTGCGTGGCAGCCTCCACCAAGTATTGCAACGCCACAAAGGGTAGGAACAGCCGGTTGATACCCTGTTTCTGAATAAAAGACAGTAATCGCTCAAAATCCAGCCGCAACTCGTTGGTTACCAGCACCAGCGTCCCGCCCGTGGTGAGCGTCGTCATGATTTCCTGAAACGACACGTCGAAGCTCAGCGGCGCAAATTGCAAGGTGCGCGTGCCACTGCCTGCGCGGGAGTTGCGGCGCTGCCAGTGCAGCAAGTTCAGCAGGGAACGGTGGCCCATGCTTACGCCCTTGGGCTCACCCGTAGAGCCGGAGGTATACAGCACATAGGTCAGCTTTCCTAGCTCCGCAGCAGTACTCGTAGTCTCCGCAGAGGTCTCTTGATCTGAAATTACCTGCAAACCCAGACCAGTAAATAGGTCCGCTTCAGTGGCAGGAGCTAGGCAGTGTGTGAGGCCAGAGCTGGTTATAATCTTTTGCAGCCGCTGTGGCGAGAAAGCAGGGTCGAGCGGGAGGTAGGCTTTGCCAGCTTTCAGGATGGCCAGCACACCGATGATCATGGCCGGGCCACGGGTGCTGCTGATGCCCACTAGGGCGGTTGAGCCTGCCTGCCGCTGTATCTGCTGGCTTAGTTGCGTGGCAGCGACATCTAGCTGCGCATAGGTAAACTGTGTGCTATCTGCCACTAGGGCTACCTGCGACGCATGCTGGGTAGCACTCAGCTCAAACAGCTGCTGCACATACTGAACGTTAATGTCTGATTGTGCTATCTCGTCCATCTGATCCAACTGAAAACCACTCTTCCAATTTTGAGAGCAAACCTAACTTAAAATCAATTCTTGTCTAGCTACAAGAATACTTTATTTAGTTATATAAAAACATAGTACAAAAAACTACATAAATTTTAATAATCCATAACACACACATCTAATTGTCCGAAAAATCAAACTGATACAAGATTTATACAAACTAAATAAATATTCTCTGGACACGTTTTCAAATACTATATTATTATATAAATCCATTTTTATAAAAATAATATAATCAACCTTATTCTCATAATAAGACAAATGATATACAGACCGATAGCCTATACAAGCAGACGACTATTCAAATTTTGCAACGCATACTTCAACTGTGTGCTGCTGGCTATGCGGCAGGCACTCTATCGGCTTTCCTCTGCTGGATTGGGTATCGTCTTTTATTCGTGGCATATTTAGGGCGCTAATACTTCCCTATGGTCGCCTTTCGCTTATTTCTTCTACTTATCGGGTTCTTGCTGGTAGCCGGTAGCAGCCGGGCGCAAGGCGCGCCGCCTACCCCGCCCCCACCACCCAAGGAGCAACAGGAGTTGGTGGTACGCGTGACGGTGCCTACCGCCATAGCCACGCTGAGCGACTACGCCAACACGCTGTTTTCCAAACAGAAAGACAAGCTAAAAACCCTGACTGCACCCCGGCCGCTGCGCACCAGCAATCCGGTTATTGTTTTCACGCTGGCACTGCCCAAGGGTTGGGGTACGAAGAAGGAAAAGGAAACCGGTCCGTAGTGGTGGCTCCGCTGACACCACGCCATCTCTTTGCCGTTAATTCCGCTGTATTTGCTCGTTTATGAACGTCAACACGACCATCTTTTTCAGTATTGTCATTGCGGTGGTGCTGGTGCGCGTCATCCGGCGGTTTCTGGATCTGCCGACGCGCCTACCCCGCGTCAACCGACTGCTGGACTATATTTGGGTGCCGGGCGTGGCGCTGTTCGCGCTTTCTTCGCTTATCAGTTGGAAATCAGATCAATTAGACGAAATCTACCTACTCCTAGTGTTTGGGGTAGGCATCTGGATCCTGTTGCGCCTGCGCACCTACCGCCCGGCGCGACTGCTATTGCTGGCCGTTATTCCCTTTGTGGCGTATTCAGCCTTCGAGTTGCTGTTGGCGCTGGTCACTCCTGCGCTGTTGAAGGATTATGACGACAGCTTTGAAGTAGCGCAGGCGTTTACTTTTATCTGGCTGTTTACGTTTGCCCTTATTGCCCGCAATCAGAAAAACCAACTGGAAAAAGACCGGCTGCTGCGCGAGGAAGAAGAACAAGCCAAGCAGCGTATTTCGGCGCAGAACGTGGAGCTGGAGCGCCTGGTAGCCGAGCGCACAGCCACGCTCACGCAACAGGCCGAGGAATTACGCTATGCTCTTACGGAGCTGCGCATCACGCAGAACCAGCTGATTCAGAGCGAGAAGATGGCAAGCCTAGGGGAGCTCACGGCGGGCATCGCCCACGAAATTCAGAACCCGCTGAATTTTGTAACGAACTTCTCCGATGTAAGTACCGAGTTGCTGACGGAGTTGGAAGAGGAGCAGCAGAAAGCTGACCGCGACCCGGAACTGGAAGCCGAAATTCTGACCGACCTCAAGCAGAATCTTCAGAAAATCACCCACCACGGGCAGCGCGCCGCCAGCATTGTGCGGGCCATGCTGGAGCACTCCCGCGCCAACAACGGCGAGCGGCAACCCACCGACCTCAACAAGCTGGCCGATGAGTACTTGCGCCTGGCCTACCACGGTCTGCGCGCCAAGGACAAGACCTTCAACGCCACTATTACCACCTTCTTCGATCCATCGTTGGGCCAGATCAGCGCCGTATCGCAAGATCTTGGGCGGGTGCTGCTAAATCTGTTTACCAACGCCTTCTACGCGGTGCAGAAAAAGCAGAAGGAGGGCCACACGCCGGGCTACGTGCCCACCGTGAGCGTCAACACCCTGCACCGCTCATCGGGCGAGGTAGAGATTCGGGTGCGCGACAACGGTACGGGCATTCCGGAGAGTGTGAAAGACAAAATTTTTCAACCATTTTTCACCACCAAGCCCACCGGCGAGGGTACCGGGCTGGGCCTGTCGCTTAGCTACGATATCATCACAAAAGGCCACGACGGCACCCTGACGGTAGAGACCGAAGAAGGCGAAGGTACGGAGTTTATTATCACGCTGCCGGCCACAAAACCCTAAGCATATTGTCCTTCCGCGCGTAGCGAGGAATCTGAGTGAATGTCAGCGTGGTTTACACCTAGATTCCTGGCTACGCGCGGAAGGACAAGCGATATTTTTGTTGGTGCGCGCAATCCCTACCCCATTCTGTTAGCTTTGTTTGTGATGAAAATTCTGGTAGTTGACGATGAAACCGATGTGCGCGTGCTGTTTGAGCAGCGCTTTCGGCGCGAAATCCGCAATGGGTTGTTCACCTTCTCTTTTGCCTACTCGGGCGAGGAAGCCCTGACGTATTTGCACGATCATGCCTCAGAGGTGGTGCTGATTCTATCAGACATCAACATGCCAGGCATGAGTGGGCTGGAGCTGCTGCGCCATATCAGGCAGACCTACCCTACCCCACCCCCTACCCCACCCCAGGTGATGATGATAACGGCCTATGGTGACGACACTAGTCGCCAGCAAGCCATGCAACTGGGAGCCAACGACTTCCTGACGAAGCCTGTAGATTTTGCCGCGCTGAAAGAGAAACTGACTGTGCTAGCGAGCCATGAAAACTAAGATACTGGTAGTAGACGACGAGGCTGATCTAGAGCTGCTCATCAAGCAGAAGTTCCGGCGTAAGATTCGGGAAAACGTCTACGAATTTGTGTTTGCCAGCAACGGCCAGGAAGCACTGGACTGCATCCGGGAGCACCCGGATATGGACGTGATTCTCAGCGACATTAATATGCCTATTATGGATGGGCTGACGTTGCTAGGCAAGCTTCCGGAGGCCAACCCAGTGGCCAAAGCCGTGATTGTATCGGCCTACGGAGATATGGAGAATATTCGGCTGGCTATGAACCGCGGGGCTTTTGATTTCATCTGCAAGCCTGTTGATTTCAATGACTTGGAGGTGACCGTGGAGAAAACTGCCCAGCAGGTTCGGCAGCTGCGCGACACGCTGAAGGCCATCCAGGAGAACAACATCCTGCGCATGTACGTGGACGATACCGTGCTCAACTTCATGGGTAGGCCGGACTTTGAGAAGTCGCTGATGGTGAGCGAGACAGTGGAGGCCACGGTGGTCTTTATCGACATTTGCGGCTTCACGTCGCTATCCGAAGTCCTACCCCCAGCCGACATCGTGACCATGCTCAACACCTACTTCGACCAGATGGTGAAAGAGGTAATTGCGCAGGGGGGCTACATCGACAAGTTTATGGGCGACGCTGTGATGGCTGTGTTCCGCGACGAGTTTCACCTCGACCGCGCCATCGACGCAGCGCTAGCAGCGCGGGCCGTGGTACAGGCCAACGAGTTTGCCCTACCCGACGGCCGCACCTACCGCCCCCAGGTGAGCATTGGCGTGAACACCGGCGAAATGGTATCCGGCAATATCGGCTCGGCTTCCCTCAAGCGCCTCGATTACACCGTCATTGGCGATACCGTGAACGTAAGCCAGCGCCTACAATCGGCCGCTCAGCCCGGACAGATCATCATCACGGAAGCTACCTATCAGCAAGTGAAAGAGTCGTTTCACTGCCAACCCTTGCAGGAAGTCAGCCTGAAGAACAAAGCCCAACCGGTGATGATTTATGAGGTAGTGAGCTGAATGGTGAAGTTGTGAGATGGCGGTGAGCTAGGAGCAAAGATCTGAGCCAAAAGACGCGTGTCATCCTGAGCGCAGCGAAGGACCTTCTCACGTCAGAACGAGTCGTTGTTACGATAATCGTTCTACTGTGAGAAGGTCCTTCGCTGCGCTCAGGATGACACGCGTCTTTTGGCTCAGATCTTTGCTCCTAGCTCACCGCCATCTCACAACTTCACCGCTTCGTTCTGCCGGCGCAGGCGTTGGCAGAGGACACGCAGAATGTTGCGCAGCACCTCGCCGCGCTCTTCCATCACGTCGTAGAAATCTTCCTGATCGAGGCGGAAGGCGGTGACGGGGGTCTGCGCTATAGCGGAAGCGGAACGCGGCTCGGCGTCGAGTAGGGCCAGCTCGCCGAAGAAGTCGCCGGCCCGGAAGGTGGCCAACTGCTGGGCGCCGGTGAAAATGCCTACCTCGCCTTCGTATACAATAAACAAGGACGTGCCCAGGTCGCCCTTGGCAAAAATCTGGTGGTCTTTGTCGAAGCTTACCTCCTTCATGATGGGAACGATGCTGCTAAGCACGTTTTCGGGAGTAGCAGCAAATAGCGCGGTGTTTTTGAGGAGGGCAACGCGTTCGGCGGCCGAAATATGGGAGGCGGAAGCGGCGTGGTGCATGCGCAGGGAAGCTAGGGTAGGATGAGCGGTAAGGAGGTATTGGAAGCCTTCGGGCGCGTCGTGGGCGAAGCGGTTGAGCACCGCTAGGGCACTTTCCTGCACCAGCGGGCTGGCGCTGTTCAGGTGTGGCAGCAGCGCCTCAATCGTGTAGGGGGTAGGGTGCCACTGGCGCAGCGCTACCGCAACAGTCCAGTCGGTGAAGGCCGCATTGCCGCGCCGGATGATGGTTTCGGTGAGCGGGGCGGAGGTGGCGGCCGCCCCCAATAAATTCTCGAAGCGGCGGGCTTTGGCAGCGGGCGGCGCCACATCCAGCAGGGTTTGCAGGGCCTGATACACGGGCCGCGCAACGAGGTTGTCAAGCATTTCGAGGGCGTTGGCCTGTCGCTCGCGGGCAGCGTGGGCCACGCCGCGCTGGGCATCGGCAATAAGCTGGGGCGGGTAGAGCTGCAGTAGCAAGCCAAACACGCGCTGTTGCAGGCGTGTCAGCTCATATTCCAGACTGTCGCGCAGGGTCATATCGGGGGCAACAGCCTGGCCGTGCAGCAGCTCCTGGGCCAGGCGCAACTCCTCCTGCACCAAGTCTTGAAACACAGGCTCATCGGCCACAGCCGGTCCAAACGACCGGAGCGCCCGCAGCCCGGCTTCGCGCCGGAACAGGTGCGACTGACGTACCAACTCCACCAGCGCCTGTCGGCTGGCCGCTCCTGTTAGGCGCCCGCACAGCTGCGCCACCCGCCGAATGAGGTGCTCATCGGTGCTGGTACGCAGGGCTTCCGTGAGCAGGGGTAGGGCCGTGGTACCCAGCCGAAGCAAGCGGGCCGAGGCGTCGGCGCGGCGCGCTTTGTCGGGTAGCAGGGCAATGAGCTGGCGAATTTCGGCGGGGGTAGCAGGCGTATTTTCGGCCTCGGCGGTAGGTGCGGGCACAGTTCCATCTGCATCGGCGAAGCGGCGGCGCACGGCGTGCTGCAGCTCTACCAAGTAGTGGCCGTAGGTGCGATGCAGGTAAAACAGCACCACCAGCAGAAATACCCCCAGCCACGCGAACATTGCACCTTGGGTTAGGCCTTCCCCACCAGCCAGCAGAAACAGCGCCGCACCCGCCAGACCCATACCCAGCGGCTCGTATACGCCCTTGGCCAGTGTATGGGCCTCCAGCCGCTCGGGTGGCGAAAGGGGCTGAAACAACACCAAAAACACCGGGTCGAACACGGCGCGGCGCAGCACTTCCAGCGTCAGGAACAGACCGCAGAAGTACAGCATACTATTGGCAATGCCGCTCAGGTGCAACCCGCCAAACAGGGCCAGCGCGCCCAGCATCACCACCGGCAGGGCCAGCAGCACTCGGCGCATTCCTACTCTGTCCAGCGCTTGGCCGGTGAGGAGAAGCTTCATCAGCAATGCCACTAAATAGGTGAGTACCAGTACGCCACCCACGTAGCGCATCACCAGCGCTTGGTCATGGAAGCGGTGCTTCACGTTCACAAAAAACGAGTATTCCACGCCCGTCGTCACGATGGCAATAGCCAACATGCTCAGGCACATGGATAGCACCAGGCGGCTGCTGCCAAACCAACGCTGCAAGCCCGGCGCTACGGCCTCTTGGCGCGCAGCCCGGCGAGTAGGCTGCACGGCTACCTCGTGCCGGCGCGAGGTAGCGCGCAACGTGAGCAGGGCCGCCAGGTAGGCACCAAAAGCCGTGAGCAGCAGCCACAACAACTCGGTATGATGGTGAATAAGAATGGCCAGTACGGCGCCCAGCGCTTTGGCGGGCATGTCGCCGGAGCTAATGACGCTGAATAAACGTCGGCTCTGACGCACATCAAATACCACCGCCGACACGCCCCAAAACTCCAGGTTGGTGAGCAAGTAAATGACGCGGTAGCCGGCCATAATAGCCACTGCCGCCGCTACCGAGTGCCCCGCGTACACTAACACCCCCAGTACGCCCGTGAGCACCACTACGGCCAGAAGTACCCGCACTGCCACGCGCTGCAAGCCCAAGTGGTGTTCGTAGTGGGCGTAGAGTTTGCCGGCAGCCAGCATAGCCAGTGCGGCTACCCCGTAGGCCAGCGGTAGGTTGCGCTCGGGATGGTTTTCGAGCAGGATAACGTTGGCCGAGACGTACACCAGAATGGTACCGATGCCCAGCAGAAAGTTGTGCAGAAAAAACAGCCCAACCGTGCGGCCTTCCTCGGCGCGAATTCCCACCAGTTGTTGCCAGCGTGCGAGTAGTGTCATGCGTTTGTTACAGTTGACAGTGATGAGGCGCGAGTTGCCGGGTATGAGCATTCTCTAGAACTCGTACCTCACCACTGATACTCCTCCGCAAGATAGGAGCATAAAGTGGCTGACAGCGTAATTTTCCTGTACTTACGCTTGCTTCTTTTTCGCTTGCCGACTTATGATGGACTGCCAACGCGCCGAAACTTACGTGCTGCACCAGTTGCAGCATCTCTCCCCTACCCTCTACTACCACGGCCTGCACCACACCCTAGACGTGGTAGCCCAAGCCGAGTCGCTAGCCGACGCCGAGGGAGTCGTCGACGTGCAGGAGCGGGCTCTACTACGCACGGCTGCGTTTTTTCATGATACGGGCTTCCTGACCACCTACCAAGGCCACGAGGAAGCTGGCTGCGACTTGGCCCGCCAAGCGCTACCCAGTATGGGCTACACCGCTGATCAGATTGGGCATATTTGCCGCCTAATTATGGCTACCCAGATGCCCCAGAACCCCGGCGACTCGCACCTGGCCCAAATCCTCTGCGACGCCGACCTCGACTACCTCGGCCGCCCCGATTTTCTACCCATTAGCAATACCTTGCTGCAAGAGCTACAAGCCCGCGGCAAAATGCAGGACCTACGCGCCTGGCAGGAACTGCAAGTGACGTTCTTGAGTGAGCACCGCTACTGGACACGCACGGCCCTACAACGCCGCGAAGCCGGCAAGCAGGCGCATTTGACCGCGGCACGAGCAGTGCTCAACGCTTAATATGCCTTCCGAAAGAGGTAGCGCACGTAGTCCGTCTCGTCTTTTCCACCGGTCTGGCTGGTTGTCGTTACTAGTTCCCAACCGTCGGCTGAAAGCTCCCCGAGCTTTTGCATCACAAAACTATCGTTCCGCTGTAGACGATCCGCAAATTTGTCTTGCGACAACGTGAGAAAACCTCGTTCCAGTTCTACTCCTGCCTGACCTTTGAAGGCTGGCGCAAAGTAAATTCGGAAGGGAATGCGCCCTGCCACCGTCATCTGCATAAAGTGGAATCGTGTTTGGGCAACGGCAGCAGAAGAGGATAGTAGCACTAGTAGCCCAAGGATTCCGGCCGTGCGTTTTAGGATATTCATCATCTTGTATTGATAAAAATAAACAGAGCCACCAAGATAGGTGGCTCTGCTACTATAGTAATCCAATACTTCGCTACTCCCGCTTGTTTTTCAATAGTTGCTTGAGCTGGGACAGCTCGTCGCGGAACTTGGCAGCTTGCAGGAAGTCTAATTCTTTGGCGGCGGCTTCCATTTGCTTTTCGGTGGTTTTGATGAGCTTTTCCAGATCGGTGCGGTTCATCATCGACACGATGGGCTCGGCAGCCAGAGCCAGGGCGCTTTCCTCGCTGGGGCCTACGTAGGCTTTGGGCTCTGCAATGCGGTAGTCGGCTACGGAGGTCTGGCCCATAATAGCCTCGCGTGACTTCTTCACGGTGCGCGGCGTGATGCCGTGCTCCTCGTTATAGGCCATCTGGGTGGCGCGGCGGCGGTTGGTTTCGTCGATGGCGCGCTGCATGGAGCCGGTCATGCGGTCGGCGTACATGATAACTTTACCGTGGTCGTTACGGGCAGCGCGGCCCATGGTCTGAATCAGGCTGCGCTGGTCGCGCAAGAAGCCTTCTTTATCGGCATCCAAGATGGCCACCAAGCTCACTTCGGGAAGGTCAAGACCTTCACGTAGCAGGTTCACGCCGATGAGCACGTCGATTTCGCCCAAGCGCAATTGCCGCAGAATCTCTACCCGGTCCAGCGACTTCACATCGGAGTGCACGTACTGCGACTTGATGCCCAGGCGCTCCATGTACTTTTGCAGCTCCTCGGCCATGCGCTTCGTGAGGGTCGTTACCAGCACCCGGTCGCCCATCTTCACGCGCTCGTCCACTTCGTCCAGCAGATCGTCTATCTGGTTGATGCTGGGGCGAATGTCGATTTCGGGATCGAGCAGACCGGTAGGGCGGATGATTTGCTCCACTACCACGCCGTCGGCCTGGGCCAGCTCGTAGTCGGCCGGCGTGGCCGATACGAACACGGCCTGCCGGTACATGCTCTCGAACTCGTTGAACGTGAGCGGGCGGTTGTCGAAGGCCGAGGGTAGGCGGAAGCCATACTCGATGAGAGCAGTCTTACGGCTCCGGTCGCCACCCCACATGGCCCGAATCTGAGGCATGGTGGCATGGCTTTCGTCTACCACCAGGAGGAAATCGTCGGGGAAGTAATCGAGCAGGCAGAAGGGGCGGCTGCCGGGCTGGCGACCATCAAAATAGCGCGAGTAGTTCTCGATGCCGGAGCAGTAGCCCAGCTCCCGAATCATCTCTAGGTCGAACTCCGTGCGCTCCATAATGCGCTTGGCTTCCGAGTCCCTACCCTCCTTCTCGAAGTAGGCATGTTGCTGCACCAAGTCAAACTGAATTTGCTTGATAGCCTCATTCAGCGTGTCTTTGCCCGTCACAAACAGGTTGGCGGGGTAGAGCGTCGCCGATTTCTCGTCAGCCAACTTCTTGCCGCTAATGGGGTCGATGCGGTGAATAGCCTCGATTTCATCCCCAAAGAAGAAGATGCGGTAGGCGTAGTCGGCGTAGGCTGGGAACACGTCTACGGTATCGCCCTTCACCCGAAACGAACCGCGCGTGAATTCGGCCTCGGTGCGCGAATACAGAATCTGCACGAACTGGTAGAGCAGATTGTTGCGTGAGAATTTCAGCCCCGGCGCCATATAAATGACGTTTTTGCCAAACTCCTCGGGATTACCGATACCGTAGATACACGACACCGACGCCACCACAATCACGTCGCGGCGGCCCGAGAGCAGCGTGGAGGTGCAGTGCAGCCGCAGCTTCTCGATTTCCTGGTTGATGGCTAGGTCTTTCTCGATAAACACGTCGGTGCTGGCAATGTAGGCCTCCGGCTGGTAGTAGTCGTAGTAGCTGATGTAGTACTCGACGGCGTTGTTGGGGAAGAACGTTTTGAACTCGCCGTAGAGCTGGGCAGCCAGGGTTTTGTTGTGGCAGAGCACGAGAGCTGGCTTGCCGGTTTCGGCAATAACGTTGGCCATCGTGAAGGTTTTACCCGTACCGGTGGCGCCCAGCAGCACCTGCGCCGGCTCGCCGTTGTTGATGCCCTCCACGAGTTGGGCAATGGCGGTGGGTTGGTCGCCGGTCGGCTTGAATTCCGAGGTAAGTTGGTAGTTCATGCAGCGGGGAAAGTAGGCCGAAAAGGTAGCCTATGATAACCGGATTTGCCGCGGGGAGGTTTCCTGGGAAGCTAAATAATCGAGGTGAAGCTGACGCATGCCGGTCCGACGCCGCAGGCGTCCAACCGGTATCGTGCTGCCCCTGGTGCCAGTAGAGGGTAGCGTCAGCATGAAGCTCGTGCCACGATACCGGTCGGCTAATCTGCTAAGCGTACATCGAAGCGGCCTTTGGTAATGCGTACTGTGCGCGTGCCGCCATCTTCCAGCAGCGTCAGGTCGAACGTACCTGAGGCAATACGATTGATGGTATCGAGGCGCGTGATGGTTACGGTGCCGGGGGCTGTCGGGCCGGTGTAGTATTGAATAGAAGGAGCAGGCTGACTGATAAAGAAGGAAGCATACCCTTGCCGACGCTCTCCTAAATTAATATCAGGTTCCTGCTGCAACGAGTAGGTACCGGGCTGTCGAATACCGACAAGATAAATATCAACCCCCGAAAATCTTGCTTTCGCGCTGTTGACTTGCAAAAAAGAAAGCCCCAGACTTGACCCGCGAGGAGTTTTACGCCAAAAGCCGCTCACAGGATTTCTGGTTGACGTCAGGAACTTGCCCTCTGGCAACCAAGCTTCACCTTCCAGCAAGAAGCCCGCGGTATTCTTGCCCTTCTGGGTCGCGTTTGGTAATCGATTAAATGGGTCTTTCTCGCAGCCGGTGAGCAGACATAGCACAATGGCACCCGCACACAATACAGTTTTCATTGAAATAGGTAGAGTTAGAATAATAAAACTGATCTGTTTAAATCGAAATGTTCCGCTAGGGCAACGTGCTACAAATTAGCGTAAGCCAGCCACAAGCTGTTTATAGGTATAGAGCAAGGTAATGAATTGGCACAAGCCTTTGAAAGGATCATACTCAATTGCATTGTTCATGCGTGATAAGGTCCTTCGCTCTGCTCAGGATGACAGACCTCCTACCCTTCTAACCCAACCACTCTTAACACAAGCGTAATAATCCCAACAAACTGAGGCAATATACCGCCAAGAGCTTTGCAGTCGATTTCATCGAATCTTCATTTTTCGACTGGTATATGCCCTATTTTCTACGCCGACTGCTCTTATTGAGCTTCTTAACACTATTTCTATCGCCGGTGCTGCTGGCCCAAACGGGTGCCATTCGAGGCAAGGTGCTGGATGGTACCCGCCTGTCGTTGCCGGGCGCTTCGGTGCGGCTGCCGGAGCTGGGCCGCGGTGCCGTATCGGATGAGGACGGCGCCTACTTGCTAGCCGATGTACCCGTGGGCACCCACCAGGTAATGGTTTCCTACCTCGGCTACCAGGAGTTTTCGACTACCGTGACGGTGACTGACCGCACTACCGCTACCCTACCCATCGAGCTGAGCGCGGGCACCAACCAAATGGGCGAGGTGCAGGTACTAGGTGCCCGCCTGCAAGGCCAGGCCAAAGCGCTGAATGAGCAGCGCACCAACGCCAACATCACCAACGTGGTAGCCGCCGACCAGATTGGCCGTTTCCCCGATGCCAACGTGGGCGACGCCCTCAAGCGCGTGCCCGGCATCACAGTGCTCAACGACCAGGGCGAGGCCCGCTTCGGCCTGATTCGGGGTACGGAGCCGCGCTTCAACTCCGTAACGGTAAATGGCGAGCGGCTACCCTCGGCCGAAGGCGGTACCCGCAGCGTGCAGCTCGACCTGATTCCGTCGGACATGGTGCAGGCCATTGAAGTAAGCAAGACCCTGACGCCCGACATGGACGCCGATGCCATTGGCGGCACCGCCAACTTAGTGACGCGCGCCGCGCCCAACGGCCTGCGCATCTCGGGCACAGCGGGTGCGGGCTACAATTTCTTATCAGAGAAGGTGCCCTACCTGGGCTCGCTAGTAGTTGGCAACCGCTTCCTGGATGGCAAGCTGGGCATTATAGCCAGCGGCTCCTACTTCAACCACCGCTTCGGTTCCGACAACGTGGAGGCTGCCTGGGACCGGGCCGAAGGCGAGCGGGACTACCTCACGCAGTTTGAAATCCGCAAGTACGACGTGCAGCGCATCCGGCGCAGCGGCTCGGTGTCGGTGGACTACCGCTTGTCGCCCAACTCTACCCTTACCCTGCGCAGCCTCTACAATGTGCGCGACGACTTTGAGAACCGCTACCGCGCTACCTACTCCGGCCTGGGTGTGCCGGGTAGCAACGGCCTGACGCGTGGCCGCTACGAAATTGAAACCAAAGGTGGTAACGGCAAGCACAATGCCCGCCTGGAGCGTCAGAAAACCTTCAGCAACACGCTTTCGGGTGAGCACCTGATTGCCAGCCGCGCCCGCCTCACCTGGGCCGGCACCTACGCCTACGCCTCTGAGAACCGTCCCCAGGAAAGCTACATCAGCTTCCGGACGGGCAACATCTCACTGCGCCCCAATACGATAGACGAGGAGCACCCCGTTGTGGAGCCAGCAGCGCCCCTCAACTATACCACTATCCCCTTCCGCCGCTACCAGTTGCGCAACGACAACACCCACGAGCGCGACCTGAACGGCCGCATCGACTTGCTCCTACCCCTCCAAACCGAGGGTCCGTTCATGAACAGCCTGAAGGTAGGCGGCCGCTACCGCGACAAGCACAAGGAAGTAGCCCAGCGCCGGGGCGAGCTGGTGACGGAGGAAGACGTGACCTGGAATTCCATTCCAACCGCCGATTTCTCCGATAATCATTTCCTCGCCAACGGCGGCAATACGCGCTACCGGATAGGTCCGGCTGCCCAAAACTCGGCGCTACCAGCTTTCCAGCAGCAGTTCAACGCCACTTATGAGGACAATACCTACGACAACCTCTCGGCCAGCTTCCGGGCTGATGAGCGGATTTCGGGTGGTTACGCCATGCTGAATCAACAGTTGGGCGCTCGGTTTTCGGCCATTGCTGGCCTGCGAGTAGAGCACACCTACATTCGCTACCAGGCTACCATTCCGGCCGATGCCACTGGTGAAGGACCTACTACCAATGCTACGGGCGTGAATAGCTACACCAACTTCCTGCCCGCGTTGCACTTGAAGTATAACCTGACCGACAACACCATTCTGCGGGCAGCTTACACCAACTCGCTGGCCCGCCCCGACTACGCTGCGCTGGCCCCTACCCGCACCGTCGATGCCTCGACCAACGAGCTGACCGAGGGTAACCCCGATCTGAAAGCTACTACCTCCACCAACTTCGACCTGATGGCCGAGCACTACTTCACGTCGGTGGGGTTGATTTCGGGCGGCGTATTTTATAAGGACATCAGCAATTTCGTGTTCACCACCACGGAGCTGAACTACACCGACCCTGTCACCGGCAACACGTTTCTGCGTTACAACCGGCCGCTCAACGGCAACTCAGCTACCTTGCGCGGAGCTGAAGTAGCCATCCAGCGTCAGCTCGATTTCCTACCCGGCGTGCTGCGTGGGCTGGGCGTGTATGCTAACTATACCTTCACGAGCTCCCGCGCCAATGGCCTAGCTGAGCGCACCTCCCTACCCGGCACCGCCAAGCATAACTGGAACACGTCGCTTTCCTACGAGAGCAAGCGCCTGACACTGCGCGTGTCCGTAAACCGGCACAGCGGCTTCGTCGACCCCGACGAGGCGTCGGTTACGCTTTCCGACGGCAGCACGGCCTTCCGCTACCTCGACCACCAGCTCCAGCTGGATGCCAACGCCGGCTATGCCTTCACGCCCAAGTTGCGGTTGTTTGTGGAAGCCAACAACCTCACCAACCAGCCCCTGCGCTACTACCAGGGCAACCGCAACCGTACGGTGCAAAGCGAGTACTACAATGCCCGCTTCAATGCTGGTCTGAAGTTCGACTTGTAGTCTTTTACCATAGCGGCCCCGTTCCCGACGCCACCAGCGCCGGAAGCGGGGCCGCTATGCATTTGTTCGCTTTCTTACTTTTTGGTTGTGCCCTCGGCAGCCAGCTTATCGCGTTTCGAATGTTTTTTTCTTGCTTCCCCCGCGCCTGTGCGGTGCTTTTACTGCTTGCCGCTGGCTGCCAGCGTGCTACCCTACCTTCCGCTACGCCCGGCGTGGCTACGGGTCCTACCCTTAAGCCTACTATCGTTACGGACCCCGTACGGCACGACACCGACGATCCGGCCATCTGGATCAACCCGAAAGACCCTGCGCAAAGCCTGATTATCGGCACCGATAAAAATTCTGATGGTGGCCTCTACGTGTTTGATTTGCAGGGCAAGGAAGTACCCGGTCGCACTGTGCACGGTTTGCAGCGCCCCAACAACGTAGACATAGCCTATGGCCTACCCCTCGGCGGCCAGCCTACCGATATTGCCGTGACGACGGAGCGCGAGCAGCAGCGTCTGCGCATCTTCCGCCTACCCGACATGCAGCCGGTAGACAACGGCGGCCTACCCGTCTTCGCGGGTGAGGCGCACAACCTGCCTATGGGTATTGCCCTCTACACCCGACCTTCCGATAAGGCCATGTTTGCGATTGTGGGTCGCAAGGATGGCCCTACCACCGGCTACCTCTGGCAGTACCGGCTAGAAGACGATGGCACGGGCCACGTGAAAATGACGCTGGTGCGCAAGTTTGGCACCTATAGCGGCCGTAAGGAAGTCGAGGCCATTGCCGTAGACAATGAGCTGGGCTACATCTACTACTCCGACGAAGGTGTGGGCGTGCGCCAGTACTACGCCGACCCCGCTCGCGGCGACGAACAGCTCAGCCTGTTTGCTACCCAAGGCTTCACCGACGACCACGAGGGCATCAGCATCTACAAAACCAGCAAGAAGAAAGGCTACATTCTGGTATCAGACCAAGGCGCCAACCAGTTTCACATTTACCGTCGCGAAGAAGGAAAAGACCACTCGCACGAGCTCGTCAAAGTTATCAAGGTAGAAGCCCTACACAGCGACGGTTCCGACGTAACGAGCGTTCCGCTGAACGCCCAGTTTCCAAAGGGCTTGTTTGTAGTGATGTCGGAAGGACGCTACTTTCATTACTACCGCTGGGAAGACGTAGCCGGGAAGGAGTTGAAGTTGTGAAGAAGTGAGCATAGCAAAACGGCTGTCATCCTGCGCTACGCGCAGGATGACAGCCGTTTTGCTATGCTCACTTCTTCACAACTTCACCACTCGTAACTACTCCGGCATAGTCAGGTAGGCACGCATTTGGTCCATCACTTCGCGTAGGGGCGGGGCAATGGCTAGTATCAGCGCCGTAAGGGCGTCGCGCTGGAAGTCTGCCTGCCATTGGTCCAGCTCGGCCACAGGCGGTATTAGGTGCTCCACGCAGAGATGGGTAAGGCCGGGCTTGAGGGTATGAGCGGCGGTTTTCAGGCGGGTCAGGTTGCCTTCCTGCAAGCCTTGCGTCAGCTCCAGCAAGATTTCCTCGCTGCTTTCCAGGAAGGTTTCCAACATAAAACGCACAAACTCCTGGTCGCCCTGCCCGATTTTCAACAGCTCGTCTACCCGGAACAGGGGCGGCGCGGGCACCGGGATAGGGGCCGCGTGGTGTGGGGCCATCCACTCGCTCACCACCTGCAGCAGCGCCGTTTCCTGGAAGGGCTTGGCCAGGTAGCCATTCATGCCGGCCGCCAGACATTTTTCCCGCTCCCCTTTAATGGCATTAGCCGTGAGGGCAATGATGGGGGTCGTAACCTGTAACTCATGACGCAGCGCTGCCGTGGCCGCGTAGCCATCCAGCACCGGCATCTGAATGTCCATCAGAATCAGGTCGAAAGGCTGGGCTTGGGCCAGTTCCACAGCCTGCTCGCCGTTTTCGGCCTCGGTTACCTGCACTTGGGCTTGCTGCAGGAAGGTGCGGGCAATCTGGCGGTTGAAGCGGTTGTCTTCTACCAACAGCACGTGCTTGTAGCGCAGGTTCTGCCGGATGGCGCTGTCTTCGGGCAGGATGGTTTGGGGTAACAGGTCGGAGGCAGAGCCTACGGGTAGGCTCAAGGTAAACTCCACCACTGTGCCCTGGTTTTTCTGGCTGCGCACCTGCACATCGCCACCCATCAGCTTCACCAGATTGCGGCAGATGGAGAGGCCCAGCCCGGTGCCGCCAAACTTACGCGTTACGGAGGCGTCTTCTTGGCTGAACTCCTGGAAGATACGCGCCAGGAACTCCGGCTCGATGCCCACCCCCGTATCCGTCACCCGAAACTGTATGACTGGGCCAGCGGCGGCAGACGAGGCAGTTACTACCTCGCAGGCCACTACCACCTCCCCGCGCTCCGTGAACTTAATAGCGTTGCCGGCCAGATTGAGCAATACCTGCGTGATGCGGTATGGGTCGCCGAGCAATACTGCGGGTAGGCGCTCGTCTAGCTCGGTGCGCAGGCGTAGGCCTTTTTCGGCGGCCTTGTAGCGCAAGGTCTGCTCTACCTGGTCCAGCAGCAGGGTAGGCGCAAAGCCCACTTGCTCCAGCGCCATCTTGCCCGCTTCCAGCTTCGAGAGGTCCAGGATATCATTAATAATGACGAGCAGGTTTTCGGCCGAAGTGGTAATGGCCTCCTGATAACTGCTCTGAATGGGCGTGAGCGGCGTTTTGGCCAGCAGTTGGCTCATGCCCAGAATGGCGTTCATGGGCGTGCGAATCTCGTGGCTCATGTTGGCCAGAAACAGCTCCCGCGCCCGCACCGCCGACTCGGCCGTGATTTTGGCGTGGCGCAGGGCACGCTCCGTGGCTACGCGCTCCGTTACATCCAGCCCGTAGCCCAAGATCAGGTGCAGGGAACCATCGGGGTGAAACACGGGCTGCAGGCAGCGCAACAGGTGCCGGTCGCCGTCGGGCCGCGTGAAGGTTTCTTCGTAGGTGACCAGTTCGCCGGTGCGGGCCGCTTCTTCCAGCTGCGCCTGCCGCTCACGGGCCATCGACTCGGGCCGCCCGGTACGCTGGAAATAGGCAAAATTGTCTTTGCCAATCACCCACTTGCGCGTTTCCGAGTCTTTAATACCGCGAGCATTCACAAACCGATAGCGAAACTGATTGTCAAACACGCCCACATCGGTAGGCAAATGGTCTAGCACAAACTCGTAGAAGGTGCGCTGCTCCACCAACCGCTCTTCCATCTGGCGCCGTTCGGTTACGTTTATAGCCATGCCCACCACCATACGCAACGCACCATCGGGAGCAAACACAGGGCGGTAATGCCGTTGAATATGCATCATTTGCTCTCCCATTGGCTCTTGCTCCTCCCACATGGCCGCTGTACGCGTCTGCACCACATGATCGAAACGCGCGCGCCGACGCACGGCCAACTCCTGAGGCCGCTGGCGGTGCGCGCAGTACGCAAAATCGTCCTGCCCGATAAGCCAGGTCCGCAGCTCCGGGTTCTTTATTGAGGCTGCGTTGACGAAGGTATAGCGATGCGCCGCATCAAACACCGCAATTTCTACGGGCAGCTCGTGCAGGATGGTCTCATACTGCTCCTGTTGCGCAACCAAGGCAGCCTCGGCGCTACGTAGGGCGGTGGTATCGTGCAGGTACAGCACTGTTTCGGAGCCGGCCGGTTGGATTACGGCCTCGTACTGGTTATCGGCTAGCGTTACTGGATACGAAGCTGGATGCGCAGTTGCCTCCATCAGGCGGCTCAGCGGCTCAGGCACTTGCTTTGGTGCTGGCGCCAGGAGCGCGCTACCGTGTTCATTGGCCATTACTACCTCGCCGCTAGCTGCTACCACTACTGCGGGACCCGGCACTACATCCAGCAACGCCTGAAAACGAGCCTCCTGCTGCCGTAGCTGCGTTTGTGCCGCTGCTACGGCCTGCTCCAGCTCTGCAATATATTTTTCGGCCCACCCGCGCCATAGCTGTTCGCTTTCTGGTGCAACGGATGTGCCCGCAGGGCCTGCAAAATGCTCAGAAGCAATGGTCATAAAGTATAAAATATAAAAGACTTAGCAGCAAATGTACACATATCTCAAACTATAAATAAGACATTACACAAATCACAAAATATTACTTATCACACTATTACCTCTATCCTTCTATAATTATTATCTTATTTAGTAGCACAATATATCGTTTGGCTTATTCATAGACGCGCATACTACTATTGGGTTGCTGGTGGTCTTGACCACAGGTAGGGCGCCGGTTCCAGCTGGTGCCGACTTTTAGCGCATTTGCTCCCAAGTCACGGGGCAGCTATGTCTGCGCTTTTCCTGTTCTGTGCTTTTTTGCCAGAACACCGCTCCTCTTTGTTCTCGTATCACTGATTTTGGCATAAACTACCTGCTCCTCCTCCGCATGCCGCATGCTACCTCTACCGCGTTCCTAGATCAGCTCGCCCTCGACGTGCCACCTGCTGAAAACCGGGCTTTCTCGTTTACTGATAAGCAATCGGGCTACTACTACGCCACTACCCACGCCAACGAGCAATCGGCCTGGCACGCCGGCTGGAACATTGCTACCCACCGCGTATTGCACGACTATGCAGTGCAGGTTGATGGTGCCCTGCTGGACCGCCAGACGGCCCGCGCACAGGTGTACCCCTATAAGCTGCAACGTACTTTCGCCGCGGCCCAGGAAGAACTGTATTTGTATGATAATCAGCCCGTAGTAAGCCTACGCCTTACAAGCGCGCAGGGAAACCAGCTCACTTGGCGCCCCGTTGGCGACCTGACGACGCCTGACACGGCCACTCCCGATGGTTTGTGGCTGATTCCCAAAGAGGCGCCTACCCACCGCCTCCTGGTAGCCCCCTGGTTCCCCGTACCTACCTCTGTGCAAGACGATGCCCTGACCGTACCGGCCGCCAGCGGTGGGTTTGTGCTGGTGTATGGCCACGCCAAGGAAAACGTGCTGGCACTGCTGGAGCAATTTCGGGAACACCACGCGGCGTGGCTACAGCAACGCAAGCAACGCATGAACACGCTGGTAGCCAGCACTAATCCCTTTACCAGCAACAGTCCACAGCTCGACAAGGCCCTACCTTGGCTGCTGCTGACTACCGATGAGCTAGTCACCAAGCAACAGGGCTGGGGCATCTACGCGGGGCTACCGTGGTTCAACGACTATTGGGGCCGCGACCTGTTCATTTCCCTACCCGGCGCCTGCCTCGTAACGGGGCAGTTCGATACGGCAAAGAAGATTTTACTGTCGTTTGCCGAGTTGCAAAATCAGGACCCTACCTCAAAAGACTACGGCCGCGTGCCCAACCGCGCCCGCCCCGATGCCATCATCTATAATACCACCGACGGCACGCCGCGTTTCGTGCTGGAGATGCTGGACTACCTGCGCTACTCCGGCGATACGGCCGCTATTCGGGAATTTTACCCGGCCGTGAAGCGCGCCGCCGAAGGCGCTCTGAAATACTGGGTAGACGCCCACGGCTACCTCACCCACGACGATGCCGATACGTGGATGGATGCCAAAATAAAGAATGTCACGCCGCTTTCGCCCCGCGGCAACCGTGCCAACGACGTGCAGGCGCTGTGGTACGAGCAGCTGCTGGCTAGCGCGCAACTGGCTGACTATCTGCACGACGACGCCAACGCCCGGCAGTGGCGCGCCGTGGCGGCCCAGGTACAGCAGCAGTTTCCGCAGGATTTCTTTGATGCCGAGCATCCCTACATGGCCGACCGCCTCACCAGCGCCGGCCAGCGCGACTTTCAGCTGCGCCCCAATCAGCTCTACGCCTACCCCCTGGTGCCCGACCCCGAGTGCCGGATGCAACTCACCAAGCTGGTGTGGCAGGAACTGGTGTACCCCTGGGGCGTGGCCTCGCTCAGCCAGCATGACCCCGACTTTCACCCCTACCACGAAAACTGGCACTACTACCACAAAGATGCGGCCTATCACAATGGTACTGTCTGGCTCTGGAACAACGGCATGGCCATGCAGCGGATGCTGGAAGAAAACCAGCCTGACATTGCCTACCAGTTGTTTGCGCATATGAACCACCAAGCGCTGGCCGAGGGCGCCGTGGGTAGCCTCAGCGAAAATGCCGATGCCCTACCCCGTCCCGGCCATACGCGAGGCAAGCCTTCGGGTGCGTTTTTGCAGGCCTGGTCCAACGCCGAGCAGCTACGCGTGTGGTACCAATATTTCCTGGGCATACGGCCCGATATGCTGCGCAACGAAGTGGTGGTGCAACCGCGCCTACCCTCAGCACTAACAGATGTAGCCTTTGCCGTGGCGGTGGGCGCGGGGCAGCTGCGCGCGCACTACCAAATCGGCGCCATCAGCACGTACTCCGTGCAGGCAGTAGGCGTAACGCCTACCCTCCGGTTTTCGCTGCCCGGTTTTGAGGAGGTGACAATGCCACTACCCGCGGGTGCCACGCTGCAAGTGCGCCACACGGGCGCAACGCTCGAAATAGCCCTAGCCGACCAACAAGGTAAAACCATCCGGCGGTTCTCGCACACTATCAGCCCTACCCTACAAGCCCAGCTGCAACAGCAGCAGGCGTTTTTTGCCGACACGCATTTTGCCGTGCCCTACCTGCAACCTGATCTGAAAAGCCTTAGCACCTACCATAAGCAGGCCATCAGTTATTGATATTCTATCAGATTATAAATTGCTTTAAATAGCAGTAAAAAGCCTGACCATTTCAGTGGTCAGGCTTTTTATCAGCGATAAATAATTAAATTATAAATTCACTACTTATTTCGATAAACTCATAATCCCATCGAAAAAATAAATAGTTTCACTATTCTCATCATCAATATATGCCTCTGGATACTGTTTGCCTTTCGGCGTAACATGCCATGCCCGCACAATCTTTGTTGGCGTAGAAGATGTTTTCACAGGATAATACCCTAATTCAGCGTCTACACATTTATTCATAAAATCTGCCGCTTTATAAAAGTTTCTCTGCTGATTATAAGTAGCAAATGCTTTAAAGTATAAGGTACGCACGGCACGCAAAGGCAACTTTCCTACTGGACTTAAGGTTGTAGTGAGCTTATCGCCAGATAGATAATAAAACTTACCGTCTTTAAAGTGATACCCAATCTCTCCGTAGAAGAAGGGCAGATCTCCGCTGTATTGAGCGACTTTTATATGTACATAAGAGTTACTCACTCCATTAAGAATAATAGTTTCTGTATCGTATTGTACAATACGCAGCCCTTGTAGAGGAATTGAATTTTGTTGAAAAAGGCGCGTGGTTGCAGTATAGTCGGCATCGGACACCCGATGCGTATCTTGCTTTACAGCTATTTTTTCGATGCACTCGCCTTCTGAGATAATCAGAGTGTCAGATTCTGTCTTGGAGCAAGATACCAGTAATAAGAAGGCAACAGATAATATGCCGTACCTTTTCATATTTTTTTGATATAACGAATTTGTACAGGCACAATCTGTTTAATGCCTCGTTGATGCGCCGCCAAACTCTATACTGGCTTCCACGCCCACTAGATAAGGCCGCGAGCGGCGCAGTAGGGCTTGGGTCGGGTCACGGTTGAGGGTGGTCAGGCCAGCCTCAGCAGTAGGACCAGCCAGGATGGCCCACGTGGCGCCAGCCGGGCGGTATTGCACGCCACCACCGCCGCGCACGGTGGCTATTACCTGACGGTAGGGCGAGTTGGCTGTGCTGATGGAGTATTCCCGTGTGGCGGCGGCCTCGTCGGCTACCTCTACCCGGCTACCCAGCAACAGGTCCACAGCAGCGCCTACCTTGGCGTAGAGCGACACGCCCGTCTTTTGGGAGCCGTAGCGCACGGCCACGGGCACGCCCACCGTGCGGTAGCGGTAGGAAGTAGCGCGTGGGGTAGTGGTATAGGCCACGGCCGGGCGGGCCGATGCAGCATCATTCGAGAAGGAGTTGGAAGGAGACGATTGATAAGCCGGCGTAGCGCGGCCGGCAAACGCCGTTTCGCTCTGTGCTACCGACGCAAACGACGTTTCGGAGGAAGCACGGTACTCGCCGGCTTCTACGCCGGCCAGCAGCACCCAGTGCTTGCCAGCCGGGCGGGCAGCCGTGAGGGCCACGCGCTGCCCTACCCCGGCGCGCAGGTTCTGCCGGTACTCGGCGGCGCCGGCTTCGTAGGCCACGTTTTGTACGCCCCGGCTATCCAGAAAGGCGAGGTTGTTGATGGCCGAAGCAGTGCTTTGAGCGCTGGCCTGCGCAAAATTAATGTTGGGATTAAACGACGACACGGCGTGTGAGCCGCCGAAACGCCACCCACCCAATGCTACTTTTTTCTTTTCTTCCTCAACTGGGGGCTCTAGGGCAGCCAGCATGGGCGGCGCGGCCAGCAAAGAAGGCTTCAGGGTATCGGGGTGGGTGAAGCGGCCCAACGTCGAGCCCAGCCGCGCCGCCCGCGTAGCAAGCAACTCCCAAGCGGTAGTACCCGCCTTAGTGCTTTGGCTGACCTCAGCGGCGGTAGCAGGCATATAGGCTGCAAACACTGATGACGAATTGCCACGCGAGAAAGCAGTGGTTAGCTCACCCGAAGCACCAACTCCAGCATCAACCAGCGACGTGCCGGGATACGCTGCTCGTCCTGCCGAGCGCCCGGCCGCTTGCGACACGACTGCTAGTAAGTGGTTGGCAGAGGATGCTTCCTCGCCCCCCAGCGCTGCGGTTAGTCCCGCTGCGTCACTTTCCGATTCCGTACGGCTGGTATCGGCTGCTACCGAAGTACCGGCCGCCGTAGCACTACGTCCGCTATGGGTAGCGGCATAGTCGGCAGAGGAGTGCCCGGCCGGAGTGGTGCTGGCCAGCTCGGGAGCAGTGGTGGTTTGCCATTGCTGCATCCCCAACCAGCTGCCCGCGCCCAGCAGCAGCAGTAGGCAAGCCGCTGCCACCCATCGATGCAGCAGCAGCCGCTTGCGGTAGGTTTCATTTTGTTGCACCAGCAAGTCGTGGTCGAGTTGCTCCCACAACTGGAAGCGGGGCGCGACTTCGGCCTCGCCCAGCTTTTGCTGGAATAGGTACTCCAGGTCGCCGGTAGGCCGGGGGTCCGGAGAGGTAGGGGCGGCTTTATTTGCGGAGGTGCCCATGCGAATGTTGCGCGTCGAGGCGCTCAAGTTTAGTCTTCAAAATAACGCGGGCCCGTGAGTACTGCGACTTGCTGGTGCCCTCGGAAATACCCAGCATCTCCCCTATTTCCTTGTGGCTATAGCCTTCGATGGCGAACAGGTTGAACACCATGCGGTAGCGCGGAGCCAGCTCTTGCACCATCCCCAACAGATCTTCGAAGGCATAATTGGCCAATACGAACTCCTCCCCAGCTAGGTCTTCGGGGTAGTCGCCCCCGTCGCTCACGGCCACCAGGGGCATGTTGCGGCGGTGCTGGCGCAGCGCGGCATTTACCATAATGCGCCGGATCCAGAACTCCAGCGGGCACTCGCGCCGGAAGCTGCCCAGGTTCTTAAATACGGTCAGGAACCCTTCCTGCAATACGTCCTCCGCCTCGAAGGTGGTTTGGGCGTAGCGCAGGCACACGGCCATCATGCGGGCAGCAAACCGCTCATAGAGATGCTTTTGCATCAGGCGGCTACCATTCAGGCAGCCGTCAATCAACTCGGCCTCAGTGAGTTGGGCGGGGGGCGTCAGGCGGCGCACTGCGGCCGTTGGGGCCGGTAGCTCCTCGGCGGTTTGCCGGCTGAACAGCCCGCGCAAAGCGCCCGTAGCACCCAGCGCATTAGCCAGCGCGCTCATTGGGCCCAGCTACCTGCGTAGGCAGCAATAGACTTTTGAGTACTAGCTCTAAGGGCGCAGGGGCAGCAGTAAGAATGCAACATACAACGCGGAACTGTGGAATAGGAAGCAATTACAGAGCGTGGCTACTGAGTTGTGTGTAGTAGATGCCAGCTACCCACGGTAAGGTTGCACCCAGCAATATATTTATGACATTTTATTTAGTAAATTATTTTTAATCAGTTAGTTAAAAGCGAATTTAGTCTGTGTAGCACAACTATACTGAGGCATATAGTGTATCTACACCCGTTGCCTTACTTATTGCCAACTCCTTCCACCATTTTCTATTTTCATTTTGTCCATGAAAACACTCATCCTGTTTTACTCCACCTATGGTCACGTGTACAAGCTGGCCGAAGCCATTGCGGAAGGTGCCCGCGAGGTAGAAGGCAACGACGTGGTAATTAAACGCGTGCCAGAGACCCTACCCCAAGAAGTACTCGACAAAACGGGTGCCACTGGAGCCCAAAAGGCCTTTGCGCACGTGCCGGTAGCCACCCCCAACGAATTGACGGAGTACGACGCCATTATCCTTGGCACCCCTACCCGCTACGGCAACATGTGCGGCCAGATACAAGCCTTTCTCGATAGCACCGGTGGCCTATGGGCGAAAGGTGCGCTGGTAGGCAAAGTAGGCGGCGCTTTTGTAAGCACAGCTACCCAGCACGGCGGTCAGGAAACAACCATTCGAGCGATGCACACAGCGCTACTGCACCACGGCATTATTCTGGTGGGCCTACCCTACGCTTGGCAGGGTCAGATGGGTCACCACGAGGTAACCGGTGGCACGCCCTACGGCGCTAGCACCGTGGCCGGCGGCCAGGGCGAGCGGCAGCCCAGCGAAAACGAGCTGGAAGGTGCCCGCTTCCAAGGCCGGCACACTGCCCAAATTGCTAAGAAACTGGCTTCGTAAGCCGATATTTTTAGAGGCGTAAGCGCCTTAATAAAAGAACGTCCTGCTGAGCGAAGTTGAAGCATCTCTACTGTGAGTAATCCATTTACTATCAGTAGAGATGCTTCAACTTCGCTCAGCAGGACGTTCTTTTAAGATGTTGTTTGTAACCTCTACCTTCACAGCTGCTCATACCCTCGCAGCCTTTCCAAAAAAGCCTCGCGGTAGGTGTCGCCGATGGGTAGGAACTGGCCGGCTACCCGCACCCTACCACGCTCCAGGTACTCTATATGCGCCAGGGCAATGAGGTAGGAGCGGTGAATACGCACAAAACGCGTGGGCGGCAGCACCTCCTCAGCCCGCCGAAACGACTGTAACGTGAGCAGCCTACCCTGGGTGGTATGCAGTAACAAGTACTCCTTACGCCCTTCGATATACTGAATTTCGGAGAAAGCTACTCGGCGTAGCTGGCCTTCGTGACGCACCAAAATGGCCTCGGGTGGTGGCTCTATTGGCAACGTGGGTAGGGCTGGCTCGCTGCGCCCTGGACCGCTATATACTTTACTTACTGCCTGCACAAACCGCTCGAAGGCCACGGGTTTTAGAAGGTAGTCGGTGGCATTTAGCTCGTAGCTGCGCACGGCGTACTGGTCGTAGGCGGTGGTGAAGATGATGCGCGGGGCCGGCGCGGGCAGCAGCTGCGCCAGGTGCAGCCCATTGAGCCCTGGCATCTGAATATCCAGAAATACTACATCCACGGGCTGCGTGCGCAAGTACGCCAGCGCCGCCGTGGCCTCATGAAACTGGGCTTGTACCGTCAGAAAAGGTAGTTGAGCGCAGTAGCCGGCTAGCACATCCAGGGCCAGCGGCTCGTCGTCGATGAGGACGCAGGATAACCTGCGCACCGCAGAAGAACTTTCCATGATGCTATAAGATAACCGCCGTGGGGCGCAGCTGCACCGTAAGAGTAGCGCAAAACTCCTGCGCCGTGGCGTCGATGGTCAGCGTGTGGCGCTGTGGGTAAAGCAGCGCTAGTCGCCGCCGCAGGTTGGGTAGCCCTACCCCGCCGGGCGCTTCCAATGAGGCCGCTTGCGGCGCGGCCACTGCATTGCGCACCATAAAGCGCAGCACGCCGGCTTCATTCACTTGCAACTCAAGCTGCACGGCGGGAGCCGGGGCCTGCAAGTGGCCGTGCTTGAAGGCATTCTCGACCAGGGGGAGCAGCAGCATGGGCGCTATCGGAAACACGTACTCGGCGCCGGTTGCCAAGGTAGTGTGCAACTGCACGGCCGCGGCGGCGTTGCCGGGTAGGCGCAGGCGCTGCAAGTCCAGAAAGCCGCGCAAATGCGTTAGCTCCCTAGTTAGTGGCACAGTATCGGCGCCGCTTTCGTAGAGCACGTAGCGCATGATTTCGGCCAGGCGCAACACGGCCTCGGGGGCGCGGGGCGAGTGTTGCAGCGTGAGGGCGTAGATGTTGTTGAGTGTATTGAATAGAAAATGCGGGTTTACCTGTGCCTTCAGCAACGACAGCTCCGTGACGAGGTGCTGGGCTTGTAACTCACGGCGGTTGTCGTGTTCCTGCACGTAGTCGACGGCCAGGCGCAGGCCGCCGCTGAGCAGTACAATCAGCAACCCCAGCACCAAATGGTAGTTACTGAGCATCTGCACATGCTCGGCAAACGTAAACTGCTGCACCCCTTCGGCATAGAATACGCTAATGCCGATGCGCAGCGCGGCAAACACCAGCACGCCCCCTACCACTGCCCCGACGTACAGCACCAGCCGCCGCGCCGGCAGCAGGCGCGACAACACAATCCAATTGAAGTAGAACAAGGCGCAGTCAACGGCATCCACCCACAAAGCTTTCAGCAAGAAGTGCCAACCACTTTCGGTTTCGCGGTAGTAAAGGCCCATCTGGCTGTACCACAATTGAAAATCGGCAAATAGCAGCAGCGCTAACCATACCACATGTGGCCATGGCCGCAGCGGCAGCCACGCGGGTAGCCAGGGCCGCAGCCTGTGCCGCATGGTCGTAGAAACAGAAAGCGAAAGGGGCATAAACAGAACGCAGGGGTAGGCCACTACAAGTAACACACTAGTGCTGTATGTCCGGATAATTTTCAACGAAAGGCGTGCAAACCATGACGGATAAGATGCTTTCCTCGACGAACATAGCTCGTCTGTTTGCCAGCGCTTTATTGCCTTTTATTGAGGTGATTATCACTTTGATAGGTATATAGAATGAGTTTATAGAAATTTAACTTACCCTATATCAGAATTAATATATGTTTGGCGTTAGCAAGCCGATGCAACCTTGCCTACCCTTCTCGAATCCTTGCCCCGATTGCGCCTTATCTGTGCCATTTATCGCCTTCCTTTCTATAGTTGTATGAAGTATTACTTTACCTACCTGCTGCTTGCCGGCACGCTTAGCTACGGCCATACAGTACAGGCTCAGTCAGCGCCCACGCCCACGGCCCAGAGCACTACCACCCGCCTCACGGGCACCGTGCTAGACGAGGCTACCAAGCAACCCGTACCTTTTGCCACGGTGGCCCTCCTACCCCCCACCGGCGACAAGCCCGTGGCTGGCGCGGCCTGCGACGAGAAGGGCAGCTTTGTGCTGACAGCCCCAGCCGGCGCCTACCGCTTAGTGGTCAGCTTTGTGGGCTACACCAGCCGCACCGAAACTGTAACGCTAGGGGCTACGCCCAAAAACCTGGGCCAACTGACGCTGGCGGCTACCACGCAGAAGCTGAGTGAGGTAACGGTGGTAGGCGAAAAGCCCTTAGTAGAGGCCCGCCCCGACCGCATCGTATACAACGCCGAGGCCGATGCTACCAACACCGGCGGCACGGCCTCCGACGTACTGCGCAAAACACCCTTGCTGAACGTGGACGCCGACGGCAACGTGCAGCTGCGCGGCTCTAGCAACCTGCGCGTACTCATCAACAATAAGCCTTCGGCCATCTTAGCCGGTAACTTGGCAGAGGCGCTCAAGCAGATTCCAGCCGACCAGATCAAGGCCGTGGAAGTATTGACTACCCCATCGGCCCGGTACGATGCCGAGGGCACGGGCGGGGTAGTGAATATTGTATTGAAGAAGAACTCGTTGCAGGGCGTGAATGGGCGGGTAGGCGCTGGGGTAGGCAACCGCAACCAGAACCTAAATGGTGCCCTGAACGCCCGCCGCGGTAAAGTGGGCTTTACCAGCAGCCTCAGCGGCTTCTACAACCAATACCCCGGTCGTAGTAACAGCTCCCGCACCGATTACCTGGACGGAGCTACCGGCCAACTCACGCAGAACACGGAAAATAAGTCGCGCGGCGGTGGAGGTTTTGGCAAGGTAGGCCTCACCTTCGACCCGACCGAGCAAAGCGGCTTCACGCTGGATTTCACCGGCAATGCCTACCACTCCGTCAACGACCAGGATCTGTTCAATGAGTACCGGGTGTTTCCTCAGTTAGAGCAATACAACAGCCTGAATACGCTCTACACCCGTGACATCCGGCAGCGCACGCCCTCGCGCAACTACGACGTAAGTGCCGGCTACACGCGTACTTTCAAGGATCAGCCCCGCCGCGAGTGGAGCGTGCTTGGTCAGCACTCCGTGAGCCGCTCGCGCCAGAACTATACACTGGACCAATTTCAGCCCTTCTGGACGACGGAAGAAAGCGAGCGGTTAGAATACCAAGAACGGAGTGAAAACTTGGCCTTCAACCGCGAAAACACTATTCAGACTGATTACATACACCCCTTCAAGGGCAAGACTACGCTGGAAACGGGTGCCAAGGCCATTCTGCGCCAAGTAAGTAGCGACTATGACTTAGACACGCTTCGAACAGGTCAGCAAGCCGACTTTATACGTAATGACCTCCGCTCCAATGCCTTCGATTACCGTCAAAACGTGCTGGCGGCGTATGGCAGCCTGGGTTTTGCACTCGGAAAGAAGTACAGCTTCACGCTGGGCACACGGGCTGAGTACACGGATATCAAGGGTGAATTTTCGGGTGAAAACGGCCGGTTTCGGAATGACTATCTGAACGTGCTACCTACCCTGAGCGCTACCCGCAACCTCAAGAAGGAAGGCCAAACGCTGGGCATCACCTACGCCCGCCGCATCCAGCGCCCCCAGATTTATTACCTCAATCCGTACGTCAACCAAACCGACCCGCGCAATATTTCCTACGGCAACCCCGAGCTGCGCCCCGAACTGACGCAGAACATCGACTTGTCGTACAATACCTACGCCGAGAAGTCGTCGCTCACCGTCTCGCTCTACGGACGGCGCACGAGCAATTCTATCGAATCGGTACTATTTTATAATGAAGAGCAAGGTCGCAGCGAGTCCACCTTCCGCAACATTGCCAGCAGCAGCACCATCGGCTCCAACATCTACACCTCGGTACGGCCGGTGAAGGGCTTGCAGCTGGGTGGCAACCTCGATATAAGTTACATCCGCCTGAACAGTCCGGCGCTCAACCGCACCAGCAGCCGGTTTATGTACGGTGCCAACGTCAACTCTTCCTATAAGTTCAAGGAGAAATACACTGCCCAATTCTACGCTGGTTACTATGCCGGCTGGGTACAACTTCAGTCTCGCAACTCGGGCTACTACTACTACTCGTTAGGCCTGAAACGCACCTTCCTGAACGAAAAAGCCGACCTCACGCTGAACGCCAACACGTTCTTTCAGCCCGGCATCAACTTCCGCAATACCACTACCACCGACCGTTTCATCAGCCGCAGCAATTTCTTCAGCTACCAGCGCAACGTGCGCCTGTCGTTTAGCTACCGCTTCGGCAAGGTAGACAACGGTGCCCCCCAACGCCGGCGTCGCAGCATTCAAAACAACGACAGCAAAGGCGGTGGTGGCGGCCAGCAGGGAGGGTAGGGAGTGACTGGGTGAGAGAGTAGCTGAGTGAGTTAAAAAACGCGTGTCATCCTGAGCTTGCGAAGGACCTTCTCGCAGTAGAACGACCATCGTAATAACGACTCGTCCAAACGTGAGAAGGTCCTTCGCAAGCTTAGGATGACACGCGTTTTTAACTCACTATTTACCCTTTCTCCACTTCACCACCTACAACTTTACCCTTTCACCTATTCCAAATCTCCCAGGCGGCTTCGGCTTGCAGACAGAGCATTTCGAAGCCGTTGAGGACGTGGGCGCCGGCGGCGAGGCCATGTTGCAGAAACTTGGTTTCGGCGGGGTTGTAGATGAGGTCGAAGAGGTAGTGCTGGGGAGTGAGGGCGTGATAGGGCAGCGGCGGGCACTCGTCCACGTTGGGGAAAGTGCCCAAAGGCGTAGTGTTGATGATGAGCGGGTGCGCCGCCACTAGGTCGGGCGCCAGGTCGTCGTAGGTGAGGCCGTGGTTGAGCGGGTTGCGCGATACCAGCCAGTAGCCAATACCCAGGTCGCGCAGGGCTACTTCTACCGCCTTGGAGGCGCCGCCAGTGCCTAGCACCAGGGCGCGGTCGGGCACGTCGCGGCGGGGGTAGAACCGGCGCAACGACTCCTGGAAGCCTACCACATCGGTGTTGTGCCCCACGCGGCGGCCATCGGCCGTAAACTCCACCACATTCACGGCCCCTACCCTAGCGGCCGAAGAGGCCAGTTCGTCGAGGTAGGGCCAGATTTGCTCTTTGTACGGAATCGTGACGTTGAGGCCAGCCAGGTGCGGGCGCGCCGCCAGCAGCTGTGCCAGGTCGGCGGCCTCGGGTAGCTCAAACAGCTCGTATTGGTGGTCGTCGAGGCCTAGGTTGTGAAACTTTTGGGTGAAATAGGTCTGCGAAAACGAGTGTTTCAGCGTGCGGCCAATCAATCCAAATTCTTTCATACAGCAAATAGCAAAATAGTAGGCGACCTAAAACAACGAAAAAACCGCCCCATCCGGCGCGGACGAAGCGGTTTATTTTCTATTGAAAAAACAACTTAGACGGCCGATTTCTGACCGCGCGACCGAAAGAACTCGAATACCGCCGGCAAAATAGACAGCACAATAATGGCTACCACGACCAGTGAAAAGTTCTTCTGCACAATGGGCACCTGTCCAAATAGATAGCCGGTGCCTACCAGCAAAATCACCCACAAAATGCCGCCAATGACATTGTAAGCTAAGAATCGGGCGTAGCTCATGGTACCCATGCCCGCTACAAACGGCGCAAACGTGCGAATGATGGGAATGAAGCGGGCTAGTATGAGTGTCTTAGCCCCGTGCTTTACGTAGAATTCCTGCGTTTTCAGCAGGTGCTCCCGCTTTAGGAATCGCGACTTATCCGTGAATACCCGCGGCCCCAAATAGTCGCCGATGTGATAGTTGAGCGTGTCGCCCAATATAGCCGCCACAATGAGGAGCGCCATCAGCACAGCCACATTCAGTGGGCTGCCATCTAGAGCAGCCAGCGAGCCAGCTGCAAACAGAAGAGAGTCACCGGGTAGGAAGGGCAATACCACCACGCCTGTTTCCACGAAAATAATCAGGAATAGGATGGCGTAGGTCCATGTGCCATAGTCGGCAATGATGGCGGTGAGGTGCTTGTCGAGATGCAGAACGAAGTCCAGCGCTTGGTGTAGGAGTTCCATGAAGCGGGGTTTAGACCACAAAGAAAGCACGTGCGGCCGTCATTCCGAGTGAAGCCGGAAATCCAATGGCGTTTCACCAACAAATTTCCGGCTTCACTGACTATTTCATCTATAATTTGGCGACTCCGCGCGCACCTGTTGAGGCGGCCACGCGCCACACCTTGTTGCCGGCATCGTCGGTCACCAGCATCGAGCCGTCGGGCATTACCGTTACACCTACCGGGCGGCCGTATGCTTCGTCGCCGTTGCCTACCAGGAAGCCTGTTACAAAATCCTCGTACTTGCCCGTGGGTTTGCCCCCCTCAAACGGCACAAATACCACCTTGTATCCCGAGAAGGTAGAGCGGTTCCAGGAGCCGTGCTGCCCAATAAATGCACCGTTCTGGTAGCGTGTCGGGAAGGTTTTCTGATCATAAAACGCCAGCCCCAGCGAGGCCGTGTGCGGCCCCAGTGGCACCTCAGGCATGATGGCTTTCTTCACCAGATCGGGCCGCTCGTCCTTGCGGCGCGGGTCTACGTTCTGCCCGAAATACGAGTAGGGCCACCCATAAAAGCCGCCTTCTTGCACACTGGTCAAGTAATCGGGTACTAGCTCGTCGCCCAGCTCGTCGCGCTCGTTCACGGCGGTCCAAAGCTTACCGGAGGTAGGCTGCCAGTCCATGCCTACGGGGTTGCGCAAGCCGCTAGCGTATACCTTTTCACCCGAGCCATCGGGGTTAATTTGCAAGATGTTGGCGCGACGCTCCTCATTCTCGGCGCCGTGTTCCATCACATTAGAGCCTGAGCCCACGCTCACATAGATTTTAGAGCCATCGGGCGAGGCTAGTAGATTGCGCGTCCAGTGGTTGTTGTAGCCCCCTTTAGGTAAGCTCAAGATTTTCTGGCCCGGTCCGGTGATTTTGGTTTGGCCCGGTTTGTAGGCGTAGCGCACTACGCCATCGGTATTGGCCACGTAAAAATTGTTGCCTACTACCAGCATCCCAAAGGGCTGATTCAGGTCGCTTAGAAACGTCTCACGCACATCAGGCTTACCATCCTTGTTGGTATCGCGCAGCAGCGTGATGCGGTTGGCGCTCGTGGCTTGCAAGGATTTAGACGGATCCAAATCCAGGGCGGCCGTTACTTTCTTTTTGATGGTCTTGTTAGGCAATGTATTCGCCTCGGCTACCAGCACGTCGCCGTTGGGTAGCACGTAGGCCCAACGCGGGCTATCAAAATTGCCACCGTACTCGGTGATGGCGAAACCGGCGGGTACTGTAGGCGTTTTGCCGGTCGGCCAGCCAATTACCTTCACCCGGTGCGTCACCGATTCTGTTTTGTAAGGTGCCGGCAACTTCAGGGGCTGCACGGCAGTGGCTACCGTATCGGTGGGGGTAGTGGCCTGGGCCTCCTGCTTTTCTTCCTTCGAAGGCCCGCTGCACGCGCCCGCTAAAAGCAAAGGAATCAGGAATATAGAAAGCTGTTGATGGTTCATGTAGGGTAGTACAGAATGGATACTCCCTTACGCACTACCGACAGGCAATGTTCCTACCCTGGCGGTGAGAAACTATGAGGATAATCTCGCAGAGGTTCGCAGAAGAAAACGCGGAGGCCCGTAGTATTCAACGAGTATTTACGTTAGAACACCACGAGCCTCCGCGTTTTCCTCTAAGGAATTATAACTCGCCTACCCGCGCGGCATAGAGGTGCCAGGGCGACCGGTAGGCTTGGCAGGTTTGAACATCTCGTCCACGTTGTCCATATCCAGGAAGTGCGTGAAGGTGTCGCCGCGCAGGCCCAGGCGGATGGTTTCCAAGCTCACAATCTCGTTGGGTGCAATGTTGCCCAGGTTCACGTTGGCTCCGAGCAGCTTGATAAACCACACTTGCTGAGCTTTCTGAGGAGCCTCCCACAGGATTTTTTCCACTGGTACTTTGGTCAGGATTTCTTCTACCAGGCCCGAGCGCACCTCGCCCGTGCTCCGGAACAGGCCTACGTTACCAGCCTCGCGGGCTTCGCCAATTACTTTGATGGAGCCGGCTTCCAGCTCGGTCTGCATCTGCGAAATCCACTTGTACGGCGGAATAATCTTTTCCGCATCCTTACTCCCTACCTCCGATAGCACCTTCACGTCTTTCGACAGTATGCGGATATACTCGCATTTCTTGTCGTGGGGCATATCCAGCGAGCCGTCCGATACCTCGGCGTACTCCATTCCAAACTCGCTCAGCAGCCGTCGGTAGTCATCAAACTGATTGCGAATGATAAACGCTTCAAACAACGTACCACCAAAATACACCGGAATACCCGCTTCCTTGTACACAGCCAGCTTGCGCTTCAAGTTAGGCGTCACAAAGGAGGTAGCCCAACCCAGCTTCACAATATCCGTGTACGGGGCACCTACTTCCAGAAAATCCTCTGTTTCGCGTACACTCAGGCCTTTGTCCATTACCATGGTGTAGCCCTGCTCGCGGGGTTTCTCAGTGCGTTCAGGAAGTTGATCGAGGTGGTAGTTCATATGAGGGTCTTAGGGTCTTGGGGCTTGGTTGGCATATTAAGGGTGGCCCCGAAAAAAAGAACGGGCGTAAAAGTACGCCCGAATTTTATAAGTAAGAGTGAGGGTTCGGGAGACTGAGGAGTTGGGCTGAATTGCCCTTCGAAAAATAACTGCTGAACGGTCACCTAGTCCGCAGCATTTTAGTCCCCCGTACCCTCCTACCTATTTCCGATACTGGTCAATCAACCGGGCCAGGGCACGTTGCGATTCCAGCTCCGGAAAATAATCAAACAGCAGTCGATGTTTGCTGAAGTCCAGCGTTAGCGCATTTTCCAACACCTCATAGGCTTCACGGTAACGACCAGCGGCCAATAAGTAGGCGCATAGGCGATAATACAGTTCCGCTTCGGCGGGCTGCACCTCCACGGCATTGCGCATCAGGTCGATGGCGCCGTCAAAGTTACCCTGCTCGTAGAGAATGATGCTCCAATTCAGCCAGCCCTCCTTGTTGTCGGGAGCTACCTGCGTGGCCCGGTCGTAGGCCTCTACCGCCGATACTACGTTGCCCAGTTGGTATTCTGCTGCTGCTAAAGCCAGCCAGTACTCCACGCTCTCGTCGTATAGAGTCGTGGCTTTGCGGAAGAAATGAATGGCCTCCAGCCACCGCTCTTGCGCGTTCAGCACAATACCGATACCAAACCACGCCTCGTCCATCTCTGGATTGATGTCGATGGAACGTTGGTAGTTACGGCGAGCTTCGGTCCAGTTTTCCAGCTTTTCGTAGCACTCTCCGATATTACAGAGAGCTTCAGCTGTAGGCTGATCTTTCTCGTAGCTCAACGCAAACTCCTCGATAGCTGCCTGGTATTTCTCCTGGCTCACATAGGTGCTAGCTAGGTAGCCGTGCGCTTCGTAGAACTTATTATCGATAAGAATGGCGTACTCGAACGCGCTAACGGCCTTTTCATAATCAGCCGCACGGTAGTAAGCCTGCCCCAGGTTGTACCAAGCAATGGCGGAGTATGGGTCCTCGTCGGTGAAACGCCGGAAAAAATCCAGGTTAGCTTCCAGCCGCTCGCTCACTTCTAGGCAGTATAGCAGCTCCTGCACGGCCACATCATTGTCGAGGTTCAGGCGCAGGCTCTGCTTGTAGTACTTAGCAGCACTCTTGTATTTCTGCCAGCTCTGATACGCCAGCCCTAGATTAAAGAAAATGTCGTCGCGGTCGGGTGCGCGCTCTACGGCACCCAGAAAAAAGTCCACAGCCGTTGAGAAGTCGCCACGCTGGGTAGCGATAATGCCCCGCGTCACGGCTACATCTGGGTTGTCGGGGTCAAGCAGGGCTACGGCTTCAATCTGGGTGGCAGCGGCGGTATACTCGCCTTTCATGGCCAGCACCTGCGCCCGGTCAATCAGCAACTCCGTGCTAAAGGGATACTGCGCAACAGCTGCTTCGCAGGCTTGCAAAGCCTTATCGTATTGGGTATTGGTAGTATAGTGGTCGATGATACTCTCAAACTCAGCCAGGTCAAAAAAGGCGGACTCGTTGCTGGCCACCATCTGCTCGAAACGGCGTACGGTAGCCTGTACCTCATCCCGCTCCTCAAAATTCTCGTTCATTCTCATACTGCAAAAAGCAAAGAGCCGTCAAAAAGGCAGACTCTGCCGACTATGGTAAGGTAGGCCACGGGCGCAGCGCTACTGTTTCTAAGATACAACAACCGCACCGGATGCCGGCAAGTTCTGCAGCAGGCCCTCGCAGCACCACGCAATGGTTTCGGCTAGTGGTCGAAAGGGTAGGCCCGTAGCCTGCTGCACCTTTTCGGCGCGGTAACTAGTGGCGCGGCGGCCGGCGCGGGCCGTGTCTTTGGTGATAAGCGGGCGGGCTCCGGTTACAACAGAGCGCAGGTGCTCCAGCCGCCAGATTGCCTCGGCTGCCCATGTTGGTACTTGCAGGGTAGGCGGCTTCTTTTGAAAGTAGCGAGCCACTTCCGTCAGGAACTCGCGCAGGGGCATTGCACCCGCACTCAGCACATAGCGCTGGCTCATCAGGCTGGTTTCAAAAGCCAAATACAGCATCATTGCTACCACATCGCGCACATCCACGAAGTTGATGTTACCGGCAGTGTAAAAGGCGTGTTGTTGGTAGGCGTAGCGAAACAGGCGGGTACTGCTTCGGTCCCAGTCGGCTGGCCCTAGTATCACAGAAGGATTTACTATCACAGCATTCAGCCCTTCGGCCACTCCTCGCCACACTTCCAGCTCGGCGAGGTATTTAGACGTAGCGTAGGCAGGGTGCTCAGCACCCAGGTCCCATTTTGCCGTTTCATCCAGCACCAGTGGCCCCGCCGGTGCTTCCGGCGTTGCAGTTGCGCCCCCTAGCGCTGCCACCGACGACACATGACAAAGCCGCACGCCCGCACGCTGCAAACAAGCATCAACCACCGCTGCCGTTCCTTCCACGTTCACCTGCAGTAGCGCTGTTTCGTCCTGGGGCGCATAGGAAACCAGCCCTGCACAATGAAACAGGTGCGTAATACCGTCTAGGGAAGCGTACAGTAACTCCGTATCCCGAATGTCGCCCTGCACCCACTCTACCTGCTGGGCCGTTGCACCAGTTGGAATGGCGTTTCTATACAAAGCCCGTACTGCGTATCCGCGCGCCACCAGCGCATCAATCAGGAAACTGCCCAGCAGGCCGCTACCACCGGTGACGAAAATCATACAAAGGAAATAAGCGTGACGAAGGTGGATCGTCCGTAACCGAATGTAGGAAAATTTGCGGGCCTACAGCTACCTACAAAGTCTTATTTAGCAGGGGCAATTCTAACGCTTTACGCAGATAGCTAGCCGTGAGCACTTTATTACGTAAGGTGCCCGTATGCTTTACGTTGTGGGCATCGGTGCCCAGCATATCTACCAGGCCGGCGTCAATCAGCTTTTCGGCCACACGCTGTGCTCCCGATGAATAATAGCCTGCCAGTGAGTTCAGATTTACCTGTAATAACACCCCACTCTCGCGGATACGCTCCAATTCCTCAAACCGACCGTAGAGGTACGTGTAGCGCTCAGGATGCGCTAGCACTGGTTGATAGCCCGCTGCCCGCAGATTAAATACGGTTTCGGCCAGATTAAAAGGCTCGTTGATGTAGGACGTCTCAAAAAGCAGGTAGTGCCGGTCGCCCCCAAACGTTAGTAGCTCCTCACCTGCTTCCAGTTTACGCCCAAACCATTCGTCGAGGTAGTACTCAGCAGCGCATTCCAGCTCGATGTCTTCAATACCCGCTGCCGAAGCAGCTGTTTGCAATTGAGCTAGCGCGGCCCTGATGGTAGCAGGTGTGTTCCGAAAAAAGTCCCCCATCACATGGGGCGTCATAATCAGCTTACGATAACCCAGTTCCTGCATTTCCCGCAACAGCTCCACTGAATGCTCCACTGTAGCGGCCCCATCATCGATACCCGGTAGCAGATGTGAGTGCATGTCTACTACCAACTCTTGCAACGATGCAGGAGCCGCAGTTGGCACTATGCTACCAAATAATCTTTGCAGAAAAGAGGTCATTTCGTCCCGGTATCTAAGAGGAGATACGCTTCCGCAGACGCCCAACTAGTCCTTTGGGCGCGGTTGGCTCCTCGTAATATCCCTGTCCATAGCCATAGCCGTAGCCATAGCCATAACCGTAGCCGTACATACCATTTGGCTTAGCATCGTTCAGGATGGTAGTCAGCTTAGTGAAACCGTTGGCACGAATTAGCTTGTTGATATTCTTCAGGAAGGCTTTCTTGGAGTAATTAGCGCGCACAATGTAGATCGGTACATCGGCTTTGCGCATAATCAGGATTCCGTCTGTGACCAATCCTACCGGGGGCGTGTCAATCATCACTACATCGTAGTGCCGGTATAGTTCTGCCAGTAGCTCGTCAAACTTCGGATTTAGTATAAGCTCCGATGGATTGGGCGGTGTAGGACCGGCCGAGATAAAATCAAGGGTAGGGATAGGGGTATGCTGAATGCATTCTTCCCAAGTATGACGCTCAATCAGAATTGTACTGACGCCTTTCACGTTGGGAGCGTCAAAGGCCAGATTGACCTTGGGTTTCCGCATATCCAGATCCAGTACCACCACTCGCTGCTCGGAAGAAGCGATAATAGCCGCCAAATTTACCGTCACGAAGGTCTTGCCCTCGCCGCTGATTGTCGACGTCACCGATATAAGACGCTTCTTCTTGGAAGAAGCCATAAATTCCAAATTAGTACGAATGGAGCGAATAGCCTCCGAAATTGCTGATTTGGGGTTTTTATCTACCACCAGCTTTGACACGGCCATTTTCTCCCGGTCGTAGGTAGGGATTACACCCAATACAGTCGCAGTGCTGTTCCGCTCCAACTCCCCGATATTCGTTACGGTGTTGTGCATGAGGTAACGCACCGCAATCAGCCCGATGCCCAACACAATACCTCCAGCTAATCCAATAGCATATACCATAGCCCGAACTGGTGATATGGGAGTAGCTGGGGCGGACGCAGGTGATAGAATCTGGAAATCAGGTGTAGTTCCGGCCATTGCCATACCATACGATATTTTGCGTTCCATCAGCATCCCGGTATTGCGCTCCAATGCCTCAAACGGTCTACGTAGTCGTTCTTGCTCTGTAAATTTTTGAGGAAGGGCTTGCAATTTAGCTTCCATCTGCTGGCGTTGTTGGTCCATTAACGCCAACTGCTTTTGCAGTACAGTTTGGTTTTGCAATAACAACTCCTGCACCGTTTTCTTGGTGAAAGCCAGCGCCTCCTGTCGTAGTTGAACAGCAGTAGTAGTGGGTTTATATGATTTTAAGACCTGCTGCAACTCCAATTGCTGGTTGTTGAACTGTTGTAATAATTGTGGTAGCTGTGAATCGCCCATATCCCCTAATGCGGGAATAGCCTGCGCCACATCCACGTCTTCACGTCCAACTATCTGATCATTATTTACAGTATTGCGAAGTTCCGTAAGCAGTTTCACTTTCTCCAGCAACTTCCGTCGCTCCACCTCCTGATCAGCAATAGTAGAAGCGACAGTAGTCAGCTCTCCTTTCACATCAAAGGCTTGATTACGTTCTGCAAACGACTGAATAGCACCTTCCGCTTTGCTTAATTCAGCTCGGCTTTTTTCTAATTCAGAATCGATGTACCGAAGTGTGCGAGCTGCCTTTTCCTGCTTCTTCAGTACCTTTTCAATTAAATAAACTGTATCTACCTTATTAACAATATCCTGAGCTTTAAGTGGTGTTTTATCTGTGAAGGATATATTAATTGTATTTGCATCCGGATTCTCGATTGCCACACTTAGATTAGTATTTAAATAATTATTGATGGCACCACTATCGTTAATTATAAAATAGTAGTTGCCATCTATTACATCCGGACTAAAGAAATCAGTCTTAGATACAGTTAGCACGAAGCCAGGCGTTTGAATAGGCTGACCAATGGTATATTCTTGGCTTTGCTCCTGACCATTTAATTCATAGGAGAGTGTAAATCGATTTTCATCTAGAAAATCGACTACAAATCGGGTATTAAACTGCGAGTCATTCTGCTTGGTATAGTTGACCGTAAATGGCGAAATCCGATACAACTCACGCTCTAATACTGTGCCCTCAGCATAGTAATTTACGTCTAGCATCAGTGAGTCTTTCAGACGCCGGTAGATCAGGTCAGACTTAATCAGCTCTACCTCGCCGGATAGCTTATTAAGGCTTTGCTGCTGCTCCATGCCTTCGCCAATACTGCCTAGTCCTAGTACCCCAGCCTCTGTTTTTTCATCGATTTTTAGCACCGACGATGACCGGTAGATAGGTGGCGTATAACGCAAAAACAGCCATGAGGCTGTCAATCCCAAGCCAATCAGCAATACAACCCATGGTAAGCTTTTGCGCGCTACCATGAGAAGTGTAGTTAGATCCAGACCGGGGCCTTCTTCTTCTTCAGACTCCGCCTCACTACCACCCGCGTTGCGGATCAGCTCTTCTAATTCAACTTCTTCTCTCGCAGCCATAGAGCGCTTTGCTGTTGATTTTGGTTAAAGCAGCTTAACATTAATAGCAAGCATGATACCTACTAATTATTGTTTCTCAGCGCAATCGACAAATAGATGATAGTGGTAGCCAGTCCTGCTAGTCCACTAACGATACTAAACAAAGGTGCAATATCCCCCACTGCCTCAAAGAAAGGACGGCGTACAGGTTCAACATAAATTATATCATTGGGTTCCACCTGTAGATTAGCCTGACGCATGCCCGCAAAAGAAGTCAGGTCGATAACCTGCACGCGTGGATTTTTCAAATCACCTCGGATCAAGCGGATATTATCTGCTCGACCCACCCGATTGGTCCCTATGCCAGTAACGGCACCACCATCTATACCGCCAGCTAATGCTAGCACCTCAATGAGGTTCATATTATCGTTGACCAATGGAATGATCTGGCCACTACTACCACCAACAGCTCCCAATATGACGATGCGATTATTACTGACCTGGGTAGTGACAAACGGCTGCTGGTAAAACTCATTGTACCGGCCTTTAAGCACGCTATCTGCTTCTAGCAAAGTATAGCCGCTAAGTTTTACATCACCTACCATTGGTAAGCGCACTAGGCCATCGTTCTGTACTAGAAACTCGGTGCCACCATTTTGAACACCCCCCCCGCGATTAGTGGCCTGCCGGCCAGTTCCAGCGGGCTGCCGTACGCCTCCACCAGTAGGAGACCCAAATAGCAACTCGCCATTCGGATCTATAATAGACTCCCCCTCATTTGTATACACCCGAATAGCGAGGTAGTCGTTAGGCTGGATAATGTAGTTGCGCTCAGCACGATTTACAGCACGTCGTAGTTTAGACGTGTCAGCCATAGTGCCGTCGAGGCGAAACATGGTGTTCTGCTGCCGCACGCGTGAGGTAGTGCAGGAAGAGAGTAGCGTTAGCAGCGCAAAAGGCAAGCATAACAGCCAGAAAAACAGATGGCGACGGGTAGTGGATAGTTGTTGCATGCAGGCCGGACGAGCCGGATCAGAGCTATAATACAAGGAGACAGCACGTTAGCACTGTTTTACCTATCTGGAAACCTTCAAAGTAACCAAATTGGTGGTGGCTTTCAAAATTCACACCAGTATGCGTCGATACCTGAGCACTACCAACATGCTTTATTTTTTAATATCAACGTATATGTAATAACTTACGTTTGTTAGTATAAACTTGTCTCCCACCCCACCCATGCTAGTAGAAGAAGTTGAAAATCAGACGCTGATTACACAGATGGTGCGCGATTTTAGTGCTATCCATATCAAACCGCACATGATGCGCTGGGATGAAAGCCAGGAATTTCCTATTGACGTTTTTCATAAGCTAGGCGAATTAGGCCTAATGGGCGTCCTGGTCCCGCAGCAGTATGGCGGCTCAGGCTTTGGCTATCCAGAGTACGTGACAGCCATTGCCGAACTATCAAAAGTTGATGGAAGCATCGGTCTTTCGATGGCGGCGCATAATTCGCTTTGTACGGGTCACATTTTGCAGCATGCTTCCGAGGAGCAAAAGCAAAAGTATCTCCCGAAGTTGGCATCCGGCGAGTGGATTGGCGCCTGGGGCCTTACCGAACCTAATACTGGCTCAGATGCTGGCAACATGCGCACCACCGCCGTACTGGATGGCAATGAATACGTGCTTAACGGCGCTAAGAACTTCATCACTCACGGCAGATCGGGTCACGTAGCCGTAGTAATTGCACGCACAGGCGAGGTAGGCGACTCGCACGGTATGACGGCCTTTATTGTAGAGCGCGGCACGCCCGGCTTTGCAGGCGGCCGTAAGGAGGACAAACTAGGTATGCGCGCTTCTGAAACAACGGAGATGATTTTTACGGACTGCCGAGTACCTCAAGAAAACGTGATTGGGCAGGTAGGCGACGGCTTTATTCAGTCACTGAAGGTGCTGGATGGTGGCCGCATCAGCATTGCAGCGCTCAGCCTGGGTATTGCACAGGGTGCCCTGGAGGCGGCCCTGCGCTATTCGCAGGAGCGTCATCAATTCAATCAGCCTATTAGCAATTTTCAGGGCATTTCCTTTAAGCTGGCTGATATGGCCACGGAAATAGAAGCAGCCTCCTTGCTTACCTACCGCGCCGCCGATATGAAGCAACGGGGCCAAAACGTGAACCGCGAATCGGCTATGGCGAAACTCTATGCGTCGGAGGTAGCAGTGCGCGTGGCAAATGAGGGCGTGCAGATTTTTGGTGGCTATGGCTACACCAAAGACTACCCTGCGGAGAAATACTACCGAGACGCCAAGCTTTGCACCATTGGAGAGGGCACTTCTGAAATTCAAAAGCTGGTTATTGCCCGCAGCCTGCTCAGTGCTTGAGTTCGATATTGCTAACTTCCATCTCCATATAGCATACCCGAAGAAACTAACTTGAAAGACTGTAAAACACTTTATCGTCTGAAACTTAGTATGCTTGCTTTGAAATCATCAGAAACTATGATTATCTTTGCAGCCCTTTACCAAAGCAGAAGTTTTCAAGCTAACTGAACATATGATCATCGTCCAAATCAAGGAGAACGAGTCGGTAGACCGCGCGCTGAAGCGCTTCAAGAAGAAATTTGAGCGCACAGGCGTGCTGAAAGAGCTGCGTCGCCGCACGTTCTTCCAGAAGCCGTCGGTAACCAATCGCAAGCAGAAAGAGAAGGCTATCTACAAGCAAGCCACCTACGGCACGGGCAACGACTAGCCTGATTGCTCTTTGAGTTGACAAAACCGGCTGATCAGCTTTCCGGAGCTAGTCAGCCGGTTTTTCGCGTGCATACTTTTCTACAGAATTCCATACATTGGCAACCCGACCCCTACCTGGCCGGAGTATTTGTATGGAATTGTTTTTTGAGTACCTACGCTTCGAAAAGCGTTATAGTCCGCACACTTTACTGTCATACCAAACGGATTTGCGACAGTTTGCTGAGTATCTACTGGTGGAGTATGAACTGGTAGAGCCGGCCCAAGCTGATCACACACTGATTCGTAGTTGGGTAGTGAGCCTGATGCAGCAGGAGTTGGATCCGCGCACCGTAAACCGCAAAATTGCCTGTCTACGCTCCTACTATAAGTTTCTACTACAAACGGGTGTTGCCACACGCAACCCCATGCTGCGCATCAAGTCGCCGAAGGTAGCGAAGAAGCTGCCCGACTTTGTACCCGAGGACTCATTAAACGGGCTACTGAATTCATTTGAATTTCCAGGCACTTTTGCTGGCGTGCGCGACCAATTGTTGCTCGAATTGCTCTATGGCACAGGAATCCGCTTATCAGAGTTGATTGGCATCCACCACGATGACGTAAGCCTGGCCGGCCGCACAGTGCGCGTTACAGGAAAAGGCAACAAGCAGCGCATAGTGCCACTCAACCCTACTTTATTGGCTGTGTTAGACAAATACTTACTGCAAAAGCAGCAGGAATTTGGGACGGCCGACAACGCCCAGCGGGTGCTCCTCGTTACGGATAAGGGAGACCCGCTCTACGAGAAGTTTGTCTATCGTACTGTGAAGCACTATCTGAGCCAGATCACCACCGCGTCGTCGCAGCAACATCCGCACGTGCTGCGACATTCCTTTGCTACGCACCTGCTTGGCAAAGGGGCCGACCTCAATGCTATTAAAGAGCTGTTGGGGCATGCTAATCTGGCTGCTACTCAAGTGTACACGCATTTATCGATTGACAAGCTAAAAGCGGTTTTTGAGCAGGCTCATCCAAAAGCCTAAGCTATTTCTTTTACCCTTAACCCCTTACCCGATGAAAGTACAGATGCATTCGGTGCACTTCACTGCCGACCAATCCTTGCTCGATTTCATCCAGAAGCGCCTCGACAAACTGGAAACCTTCTATGACCGCGTGACAGAAGGCGAAGTTATTCTGAAGTTGAACAACAAAGATGGCATTAGCAATAAAACCCTGGAAGTGAAGCTACTGGTACCTGGCTCCACTATTTTTTGCCAGGAAGAAGCGCCTACCTTCGAGTCGGCGGCTGATGCAGCGTATGAATGCCTACGCCGACAGATCGTGAAGTACAAGGAAAAACACATGTCACACTAAGGCCGCAGCCTTACGTAATATACATCCGGCAACTAGCAAAAGGCCCTACCCACTCGTTGTGGGTAGGGCCTTTTGCTAGTTGCTGAATTTCTAACCTTATAGTTCAAACGCTCCCTTAATCTGCTCCACGTAGTCGAGCTTTTCCCAGGTGAAGGTTTCGGCGGTTTGGCCGTTGCCATTCAACGAAACCTGACCGGGCTGACGGCCCATGTGTCCGTAGGCTGCCGTGGCGCCGAAGATGGGCTTTTGCAGGCCCAGGCGCTGCACAATGGCGTATGGGCGCATATCAAACAGCTGCTGCACTTTCGCCGAAATTTCACCATCGGTGAGTAGTTGGCCGCTGGGGTTGGTAGCCTTGGTGGTGCCATAGGTGGTCACGTACACGCCTACTGGCTTGGCTACGCCAATAGCATAGGCTACCTGTACCAGCACTTGATCGGCCACGCCAGCGGCTACCAGGTTTTTGGCAATGTGCCGCGCCGCGTACGCAGCCGAGCGGTCTACTTTGGAGGAGTCTTTGCCGGAGAAAGCACCACCGCCGTGGGCGCCCTTGCCGCCGTAGGTATCCACAATAATTTTGCGCCCCGTGAGGCCGGAGTCGCCGTGCGGCCCACCGATTACAAACTTGCCGGTAGGATTGATGTGGTAAGTAATCTGGTCGGTGAAGAGGCGTTGCACATCAGCGCTCAGATTAGCTTTCACACGCGGAATCAGGATGGTTTTGATGTCGGTGGCAATCTGCGTGAGCATCTTTTCCTCCGATTCGTCGAACTCATCGTGCTGGGTGCTCACCACAATGGTTTCGATGGCTTCGGGCGTATTGTCGTCGGCGTAGCGGATGGTCACCTGGGCCTTAGCATCGGGCCGAAGGTAAGTCATTTCCTTACCCTCCTTGCGAATGGCGGCCAACTCGCGCAGCAGCCGGTGCGATAGGTCCAGCGCTAGGGGCATGTAGTTCTCGGTCTCGCGGGTAGCGTAGCCGAACATCATGCCCTGGTCGCCGGCCCCCTGCTCTTCGGGGTTTTGACGCTCTACACCTTGGTTGATATCGGGCGACTGCGCGTGCAGGCGATTTTCTACCTGGCAGGTGTTGCCGTCGAACTTGTAGTCGGGGTTGTTATAACCGATGCGACGAATCACGTCGCGGGCAATCTGTTCTACGTCTACCTGTGCCGTAGATTTGATTTCGCCGGCGAGCAGTACATAGTCGGTGGTAACGAGCGTTTCGCAGGCCACCTTGGAAGTGGGGTCCTGACGCAGAAATTCGTCGAGGATAGCGTCCGAAATCTGGTCGGCTATTTTATCGGGGTGGCCTTCCGAAACCGATTCGGAGGTGAACAAGTACGGCATCAGCGTAGAAGCATATAAGGTACGCAAGGGGCCGGCAGCCCCTGCCCCACACTGGCGGTGAAACCAGGTAGGACCGCAAAGCTACGAGTTTTACTCATGGCGAAGGAAATGGTATGTAAAAATGCTTCGCTCCTCTTTTCTAAAGTAGTGTGCAGATTCCTCGCTTTTTGCGTTCTTCGCCCTTCTTTACTAACACACAATTCATTAGATGTCTTATCGCTACTTACTACTCTGCTGCGTCTGTCTTCTGCTATCTGGGCGCGCGCGCGCTCAAGCTTTTGAAAAAGGTTATTTGGCTTTAAGTACTGGCGACACGCTGCGGGGCGAAATAGAAAACCTATTTTGGTCCGATCCACCCACAGCTATACGCTTCCGAGCTGCCACTACGGCTCCTCTTACTAGCTATACGGCCCGGCAACTGCGCGGCATTGGCCTCGCTTCGGGTAGGGTGCTGCGCCGTGAGGTGGTGCCACTGGATCGGACGGCTCAAGTAGCGATGGACAAGCTGCCATATGGCCCTAGTCGGCAACAACGCCCCGATACCGTATTGGCCGATGTGCTGGTGGATGGCGCGGCCTTACTGCTTGAAGTCAAGCTAAACGATGTCAGGCATTTTCTAGTTCGGCGCGAAGGCCAACCCTACCTCGAACTGGCCGAAAGGCGTTACCTAAGGCAAGATGATGACGCTACCCGGGTAATGGATGGCAACACTTACCGGGGGGAGTTGTCGCAGTATTTCAACGACTGCCCACCTACCAAGGAAGTGGTGAAGAAAGCACCCTTCAACGCAGAAAGTATAGTGCGCGTGGTGCAGAGCTATAACATACAGTGCTCCGCTGAACGAAAAGCTGGTAAAACAGGACAAACCAGCGAGAAAGGACGTTCCAATATCTTGGTGCAAATTGGCCCCGTAGTGGGGATACGCTACAACACCAGTCGCCTGCACCCCTACAACCAGACCGGGCAACCTGGCCCCCTAAATGACCTGGATCTGGATGGGCAGCTGCACGGCCAGGTAGGTATATATTTCGATGTGGTAAATCCCGGCCGCAGGCCGGCGCTGCATACGGCCCTAACTTACACGCGTTTCGGCCGCCGCATTGACATTCGTTCTCTCACTGGGGTAGGGCCTGATGGATCCTTAGATTGGCGTGGCCAGCTTATTTCTGCACAATTGGGCCTGCGCCTGCTGGGAAAGGGTCGCTATCAGTGGCTGGGTGGCGCCGGGGTTGAGTTAAATACTATTTATAGTGAGAGTGTGTTTTATAGCGGCTTTCGCCGCTCTCTCTTTCCTTACCTCGAAGCCGGAGTACGACACAATCGCCTAACCTTGGCGCTGATCGGCAGACGTTATGGGCGGGAGGAACTCACCAACTTCAGTATCTTGGAGGTTAGGCCCGGCGAGTACGAAAGCTCATACCACAACTATCAAAGTCGTACGCTGAGCATAGCCTTATCGCTAGCTTACCAACTCACCCGCCGTGATAAGATAGAAACACGTTGAAAGATAGCCTCCTTTTACGGCGTTGCCAGCTCACTATTCCCATTTCATCATTACTCTTGGTAGGCTCAGTAACTGAAACGCTTTCTTTCGCTTATGAAATACCCTCCCTCCTTTGTGCTGGTTACCTTACTAACCATGGCCACTTTACCTGTGGCAACGGCTCAGAAAGCGCCTTCGCCCTATAAAACACGCTTTGCCGTGGATGCGCCCATCACGGCGGGGCTGGGTACCATTAGCGGCTTAGGGTTATATTTAGTCTCACAGAAAGATGGCCTGAATGACGCTCAGCTAGCGACGCTGAACAAGAACGACGTACCCAAATTCGACCGATTCTCGGCTGGTTACTACAGTACTACTGCCCAAACGGTAGGAGACTTCATTGTATATCCTACCCTGCTTATTGCGCCGGGCTTGCTGGCGCTGAATGGTGATGTGCGCGGGCGGTATGGTCAAGTGCTGGGCCTGTACTTGCAGACTCTGGCAGCCCAGAACGCCATTTTCACTATGACTATTGGTACTACTACACGCTACCGTCCTTTCCTATATGGTACCGAGGGAGGCAGCGACCGAAACAGCCATATCTCTACCAACTCTTTCTACGCTGGTCATACTGCTAATACCGCAGCGGCTACTTTTTTTGCAGCCAAAGTATACCACGATTTTCATCCTGGCTCAGCGGCCGAACCGTTTGTGTGGACGGCAGCGGCCTTGGTGCCAGCTGCGCAAGCTTATACGCGCCTTAAAGCGGGCAAGCACTTTTTGTCCGACAACATCGTAGGCTATGCCATTGGCGCAGCCACAGGCATCGTGGTTCCCCAGTTGCACAAAACCGCCGAGCGCACTGGCCTTTCGCTAACGCCGGTGCAGGGAATTAATATTAACGGCTACGGGTATAGTGGCCTGGCTATTACGAAGCGGCTGTAAATAACCGAAAACAAAAGACCAAAAGCCCCGCTGTCGATATAGACAGCGGGGCTTTTGGTCTTTTGCAAGGCAGCGCAACCTACTGTCCGGTACCACTACTGCTCCCTATCCCGGCGGGCTTCAGATTCATCTCGAACAGCTTCAGAATCCGTTTGTATTCGTCGGTCCAAGAGGCGGGTTCCTCGAAGCCGTGGTTCTCGACGGGGTAGACGGCCAGCTCCCAGTTTTCTTTGTGTAGCTCGATGAGGCGCTGCGAAAGGCGCACAATGTCCTGAAAATGCACGTTGGTGTCCACCATGCCATGGCACATGAGTAGGGCGCCCTTTAAGCCATCTGCGTAGTAGATGGGCGAGGAGCGGACGTAGGCGATGCTGTCGTTGTAGGGCTCATTGAGGATATTGTCGGTGTAGCCGTGGTTGTAGTGCGCCCAGTCCGTGACGGAGCGCAGGGCCGCACCGGCTTTAAACACCTCGGGCTGGGTGAACATGGCCATGAGCGTGATGAAGCCGCCGTAGCTGCCACCGTAAATACCAATGCGCTGGGGGCTGACTCCGTATTTTTCAGCTAACATCTTGGCGCCGTCTACGTGGTCGGTGAGGTCTTTGCCACCCATATAGCGGTAGATGCCGGTGCGTACGTCGCGGCCGTAGCCGGCCGAGCCGCGGTAGTCCATGTCCAGTACGGTGTAGCCTTTCTCTACCAGCAGATTATGGAACATGTACTCGCGGAAGTAGCTGCTCCACCACTTGTGCGCGTTTTGCAGGTAGCCAGCACCATGCACAAAAATCACGGCCGGACCTTGCGCCGCGGGGGTAGCGGGGCGGTAAAGGCGGGCATACACATCGGCGCCGTCGCGGGCTTTGAAGGTCACAACTTCCGGTTCGCGCCAGGGGTAGCTTTCAAACTCGGGGGTAGTGGAGTGCGTGAGCTGGCGCATTTTGGCGCCGGGCTTGTTGTCCATCACGTACAGCTCCCAGGGCTTGTTGGAGTAGCTGTAGCGCACGGCCAAGGTCTTTTCGTCGGGCGAGAGCGTGACTTCGTTGGCGCCTACCTTACTGGTAATCTGCGTCATGGGGCCGCCTTCTACTGGCATACGGTAGAACTGCTGCTGGCCGGGCTCGGGCTTGTTGGCAGTGAGGTACCAGGTTTTCTTGTCGCGGCTGAGCTGGGCATTCAGGATTTCAAACTTGCCGCTGGTGAGTGCCTTTTTCTGGCCGTTGGTGACATCGATGGTGTAGAGGTGGGAGTAGCCTGTGGCTTCGCTCTGAAACCACATGCGCCGGTTGTCGGGCAGCCAGCCCACGTTGCCGGTGCCATAGCCAATGCCAGGCCCATTGATCCAGGCGTCGTCGTGCTGACGGTCCAGAAGGGTAATTTTCTGGGTAGCAGGGTCGAGGCCCACAATCCAGCGGTCCTTGTTGTCGGCCGAGCGAATGACTACGAAAGCATGCTTGCCATCGGAGCTCCACACGGGGCCGTAGGGCTGCACGCGGCGCAGCTCGGTGGCTGGCTTTTCCTTTTTGGCGGCCGTAGCAGCTTTGGCTGAGTCGGCGGGGGTAGGTGCTTTGGCTTTCAGTTGATACTCCTTACGGTAGGCCGGCTGCTCGTCGAGCCCTTGTAATTCTTTGTAACCCAGTACAAACGTAGTATCCCTACCCACATCATAAATACCCAATTGCAACGCCGTTTGCGGGGCGCCTACCTTGGTGCGGGTCGAAATATCCTCGGTGAAACCTGAGGCCGTCACGAAGGCCGGCACAATAGCTACTTTCTCGCTGGCCGGCTCTTGCACCAGGGAATAGGTCACGTAGCGGCCATCGGGGGAGAGCTGGAGGCTGCGCACCGATTGCTGACCCAGATAGATGGGCTTGGGCCGCAGCTTGCTAAGGGCTTTTTGCACCCGCTCGCGGGCCTTGGCATCCTGGTCGCGCTGCCGAATGATGTCGAATAGCGCCAGCTGCTGCGCTTTCAAGAATTTCTCTCCGGGGTCAGTAAGGCTAGTTTTGGGCTTCAAGCCCTTGCGGAAGTCGGTGCGCTGAACCGTTTCGCCGGTGGCAGGATTCCAGGTGAACAGGTTGCCGCCGCGGGCGTAGCTTACCAGCTGACCACGCAACGCAAAATCGGGGCTGGATTCGCGCTCAGCGGTGTTCGTCACCTGCCGGATGGTGCCCGCTTTCAGATCCAACAGAAAAATGTCGCCGTCCTTTTCGTACACCTTGCGGGTGTACCGCTCATCGTAGGTACCGCTACCGGCGGGTAGGGCTTGCTGCTCCCGAAAGCCGACCTTCCGGGCAGAACCGCCGCCTGGCGTCACGGAATACAAGGAGTCCTGGCGGTTTTTGTCGGGGTTCCAGCTGAAATAGATGCGCTTGCCATCCTCACTCCAAAACACGTTGCTGGGCGACGTGCCCAGCCACTGGGTAGGGTCGCGCATAATTTTCTCCACGGTTAGCGGAGCCAGCGGCGATGCAGTGGAAGCCGTTTGGGCACTAGCAGCCAGTGGCAATGCGCTAGTGATTACAAGCAGAGCGGAGAGTTTTCGCATAGACAGGCAGAAGGAGGAGCCGCAACTTACGCAGTTCCTCCCAAGGACGCCAACCGCCGGCTGGCGTTGCAACCAGCAGCTTGCCCCAACTCATGCAGTGTTCAATGACTATTTCTGACGCAGCTTTATAATGAAATAGACTATCAGGCAGCTAGCAATAGGAGCCAGACCAATAGAAAAACTAAATATCTTAAGATAAGCAAGGTATGGCAAGTTACCAAACATGACCCATATGATGATTACTGCCAGTAAATAAGTAGTAGTCAACCAAGCTTTTGTGGAATAACTAAGTCGACTAAACAGGATAAAAATCAAAAAAAAGATGAGAGATAGAAACTGAGTAAGCACAGGAAGCAGTACTTCCTCACCGTGCGCAAATGCCAAGGATGGTACCAGCCACAAACACAGTAACAGAACTATGCGTCTGGACATGAAATGGCATTTCATCAACTCATTGAACAGGAACTTGTGCTACAAATCGGCTAACTCCAGGCGCAGGTTGCGGCGGGCGGTGTCTTCCAGCCGCTGCCGAAACTCGGGCGTGCGGTACAGGGTAGGCGCAGCCAGCATCTTCTCCAATACTTTGCGCCGGCCGGGGCGGTAGAGCAAATCCGGAATCAGGCGATACTCTTGCCGGATCTGGCGGGCGTACTGCCAATAATCGGCCTCCGGCGCACCCAGGATTTGCAGATCAGCATCCAGGAAAAACGCCAAGTCGGCATCCGGTGCAGAAAGCGGCTGCGTGTGGTCTTTGGTGCGCTCGATGAGATAGGCCACGCGCTGCCGGCGGGCGGCAGGCAAGGTGGTTTGCTCCAGAAACTTCAAGGCCAGCGCTGCGCTACGCTCCTCATTGTCGGAGCGACGAGCACTGTACACGGCATCATGAAACCAGATGGCAAGCTGCACTACCGTGGAGTCTTGCAGGGTAGAGGCATGGCGCTCAGCAACATCTAGCAGCGCCCGCACGTGGTGCAGGGTGTGGTAATGGCGGTCGGAAGCAGAATAGGCGGCGCTAAGTTGTTCGTACGCTGCGGCTCGGGCGGCCTCATCGGGTAGAAGAGGAGCCGTCAGCTGATGCCAGCGGTTAGATAAGGTAGAATTTGTCACATCAATTGGATTCAGTAGGAAGTCTACTTTCTACAAAAAATGATGCCTGATTAGTTCTTTGTAGGGGCTCCGTACGGATTTAACCGGCGTTTTTCCAAAAAACGCTCAGGAGAAGAGAGCGGTGTGAAGCCGAACTGCTGGTACAGGCCGTGCGCATCTATAGTAGCCAGCATGTGCCGACGCTGGTCTTTCAGCTCGGGGTGCGCCCATATCACCTCCATCAGCCATTTCGACAGCCCCCTACCTCGGAACTCGGGTAGCACAAATACGTCGCAGAGCCAGGCAAACGTGGCCCGGTCCGTAATGACCCGCGCGAAGCCCGCCAATTGGCCATCGGGCGTAAACAGCCCAAAGTTGAGTGAGTTAGCAATGGCGCGTTCCAGGGTTTCCAGCGGCATATTGGTGGCCCAGTAGGAGTCTTCGGACAGATAGCGGTGAATGGCGGCTATGTCTAACTCGGCCGGGTTGGTGCTGATGCGGAAGCCGTCGGGGTTGGTTTGGGAATGCATGGGCAGGATTCGGGTCTATTACTGATAATGAACGTCATACTGAGCGGAGTCGAAGCATGACAACCTTTATTGAAACAGCGGCGGATGCTTCTCGTCAAAGTCCGTGGCGTCTTGGTAGGCTTTTGCTAGGGCCAGCAACTTGCCTTCTTCGTAGAGCTGGCCGGTGAAGGTGATGGTACTGGGTAGGCCGCTCTGGCGGAAGCCATTCGGCACGGCTACGGCCGGGTGGCCGGTGAGGTTGGTGATGGTGAGGCTAGCGCTACTGGTGGGCGCCAGGTAAAGGTCCAAGCCCTGCAGCTGCCGGTCCATGGCTTCTATCAGCAACGTGCGGGCTCGTTGGGCCTGGAGGTACTCCACTGCCGGTACAAAGCGCGACGACCGGAACGTGTTGGGCCAGGCGTAGCGGTGCTGCTGCACCAGCAGCCCGTCGCGGCCCGAGCGGGTGAGGTCGTCGAAGGCAGTAGCGCCTTCTACTGAGAGACCGAAGCGCATAGCCCCGGCCGGCAGGGTAGGCAGCTCCAGCGGCACCAGTTTCACACCTAGCTTGCGCAGCACCTCCAAGCTCGCCTGGTCGTTGGCCTTGGTAGGGTAGTCGCGGTCAAACTCCGTTTTCACGTAGCCTACCCGTAGCTTCCTGATATTGGTATCGAAGGCGTAGCGGAAGGGCGCAGGTGCTTGCAGGGTAGCTGGGTCGTGGGGGTCGGGGCCGGCCAGGGCGGCTAGCACCAGGGCGCAATCTTCAGCTGAGCGGGTAAGCGGCCCTACCTTGTCCATGGTCCAGCTCAGGGCCATAGCCCCGGCCCTGCTGATACGCCCGTAGGTAGGCCGCAGGCCGGTGGTACCGCAAGCCGTGCTGGGACTCACAATGGACCCCAGCGTTTCGGTGCCGATGGCAAACGGCACCAGCCCCGCTGCCACCGCCGAGGCCGACCCCGCCGACGAGCCGCTGCTGCCCTCGCTCAGCTTCCACGGCGAGCGGGTTTTGCCCCCAAACCACACGTCGCCCTGAGCCAGCGCGCCCAGCGTAAACTTGGCCACCAGCACCGACCCGGCCTGCTCCAAGCGCTCCACTACGGCCGAGTTTTCGTCCAGCATCTGGTCTTTATAAGGCATGGCGCCCCAGGTGGTTTTGTAGCCCTTGGCACTAAACAAGTCCTTCACCCCGCACGGAATACCGTGCAGCGGCCCGCGGTATTTGCCGGCACGTATTTCCTGGTCGGCTTGGCGGGCCTGCTGCATCGCCAGCTCCTCGGTGAGGGTGATGACGCAGTGCAACTGCGGATCGTACTTTTTGAGGCGGGCCAGACAGAATCGCGTCAGTTCTTCCGACGAAAGCTGTTTGGTACGCAGTAGCTCGCCCAGCTGGCGCACAGTGTAGTAAGCCAGGTCGCCGCGGTTTGCAGGCAGCTTCACCTTGCTCAGTTTGGGCAGCTTGCCGGCGTCCGGCACGCGGGCGGGCTGCATGGCTTGCCGAACACGGAGCGGGCGCGGATCGAAGGTTTCGGCGGGAGCGACGCTGTTGGGCAGATCGAGCTTACGCAGAGCCTCATAGCTGGCGCGGTTCTGCCGCAGGTTGCTAAGGGTAGAGTCGAGCTGGGCGTCGGAGAAGTGCAGGCCCAGCAGGTCTTGCGCGGCCTGTGCAGCGGCCAGCGTGATAGGTGGCAGCTCAGCCGGGCGCGTGGCAAAGGCGCCCGCGCCGAAGCAGGTCAGGCCCACGACGAGGTAGGGTAGGGCTTTTCTTATCATGGCAAGGGGAGGGACAGCGGGTATACAGCAAAGCTACTCGGCCCAGCTACTTCCGCAAGTCATTCCGTGCCTTTCCAACCACGATGCGCGTCAGCATAAGACAAAGAGGCGCCGTTTTTCATCTCCCTACCCTTCTGCCAGCTGGTGCCGCTCGTTGCGGACGGCGTTGGCAAGGTTCCATTCTACCTCGTGCGCGAAAGCGTGTTGGCGCACGGGGCAGTCGGGCATGTGGCACAGGGAGCAGGCGCGGAAGGTGCAGGGGTCGGCGTGCACAAACATTTCTACCTCAGCGTCGGCGTGCTGACGCATAAGCGTTTCAATCTTGTTTAGCTCGTTGTGAATGGCTTCGAGGCTGAAGTAATACGGCATCTGCATGTGGCAGTCGATATGCAGATTGGCACCGTAGCGCTGCACGCGCAGGTTGTGCACATCTATCCAGGCAGGCTGGCGGTGGCGTTGCAACTCAGCCACCACCTCGGCCACCGTCGCTGCATCCGACTCATCCATCAGCGCTGAGGCAGAGCTGCGCACCATCTTATAGCCATTCACCACAATCACCACGCCCAGCAACAGCGCTGCTAGCGTATCGAACAGCACAATACCCGTGAAAAACACCAGTAGCAAGGCCGCGCACGACACCAGCGAAGTCAGTGCGTCGATGTAGAGGTGCTGCCCGTCGCCAACCAGCGCGGCCGATTTCAGGCGCTTGCCCTCGCGCACCAGCACGTAGCCTATCCCCAGGTTGATGATGCCCGCCGCCGCCAGCAGCCATACGCCCAGGTCGGGCGCGGCCACAGCGTGCGGCTCAAAGAGGGTGCGCGTGGCGCTGTAGAAGATATAGAGGCCGGCAAACAGAATCAGTCCGCCCTCGAACCCCACCGATAGGTGCTCGATTTTGCCGTGGCCGTAGGGGTGGTTTTCGTCTTTGGGTAGGCTGGCCAGGTAGATGCTATAAAAAGCAAACCCACTGGTAAAGACGTTGATAATCGACTCCAGCGCGTCGGTGAGCACCACCTGCGAGCGGGTCATGAAGTAGGCGTAGAACTTGAGCGCCACCAGCGCCACGCTCACCACCAACGACAGCAGGCCCAGACGGTTTTTAGTTTTCTTATCAAGCATAGGGAGGGGAGCAACGGCAAAAAGGGCCACAAAATTCCGCTAAAAAAACTACTTCTGCTGCCAGCGAAACTTTTACTGCCGCTCTATACGTATTTATAGACGCTTAAATTAATTTTTAGGTTTATCTAAAAAATTAGCTAGCTTTCGTAACGTATCTGCTGCAAGTCGTTTATGCCTCCACGCGTACAAGATTCTCCTCCCCCTCTCGCTCCTGCTACCCCCACCGCCGACGCGCCCGATGCCGGTTGGCGGCACGCCCGGCGTGCCAAATCTCTACCCGAGGTGTACGGCTCCATCAAGGTGCCGGCCGCTAATGCGTCGTTCTGGCGCAAGTTGCTGGCATTTGGCGGACCCGGCTTGATGGTGGCTGTGGGTTACATGGATCCCGGCAACTGGGCCACCGATATTGAGGGTGGCGCCCGCTACGGCTACACGCTGCTGTCGGTAATTTTGATTTCCAACTTTTTCGCCATGCTTTTGCAGCACCTGGCGGCCAAGCTCGGCATTGTAACCGGGCGCGACTTGGCCCAGGCCTGCCGCGACCACTACTCCCGGCCAGTGTCGCTGGTGCTGTGGGTGCTCTGCGAAATTGCTATTGCTGCCTGTGATTTGGCTGAGGTTATCGGTTCGGCTATTGCACTCAACCTGCTCTTTGGCCTACCCCTTACCTGGGGCGTGGCCCTCACTATCCTGGATGTGATGGTGGTGCTGTTGTTCCAAAACAAGGGTTTCCGGGCGTTGGAGAGCATTGTGGCCGGACTGATGGTGGTGATTTTCGTGTGCTTCATCTACGAAGTGGTGGTGTCGCACCCCGATTACTTCGCCTTGGCCCAGGGCCTGATTCCTCAGCCCCAGATTGTTACCAATCCGCACATGCTCTACATTGCCATTGGTATTCTGGGGGCTACCGTAATGCCGCATAACCTGTACCTGCACTCCAGTATTGTGCAGACGCGGCAGATCGAGCAGACGGAACCCGGCAAGCGCATGGCCATCAAGTTCGCAACCATCGACAGCACGGTGTCATTGCTACTGGCGTTTTTCGTGAACGGGGCCATTCTGGTCACGTCGGCTGCAGCCTTCCACTACAACGGCTACCGCGATGTGGCCGACATTACGGACGCACACAAACTGCTGGCGCCGGTGCTAGGCGCGGGCGCGGCCAGTGTGCTATTTGCCGTAGCGCTGCTGGCTTCGGGTCAAAACTCTACCCTCACAGGAACCCTCGCAGGCCAGATTGTGATGGAAGGCTTTCTAGATCTAAAGCTGAAGCCCTGGATGCGCCGCCTGATTACGCGCAGTATTGCGGTGGTGCCGGCTTTTGTAGTAACGCTGCTCTACGGAGAGCATGGCACCAGCGAGTTGCTGGTACTCAGCCAGGTTATCCTGTCATTTCAGCTCAGCTTCGCTGTAATACCCTTGGTACTCTTCACGGGTAGCAAACTCAAAATGGGCGTATTCGTGAATAAGCCCTGGCTGCAAGCTACGGCCTGGGGCGTGTCCAGCATCATCGTGGCGCTGAACGTGTACTTGCTGGTGCAAACGTTTATCGGGTAATACAGAAGGCGCCGTAGCGGGCAAGTCCGCTACGGCGCTTTTTTACGTTTTCAGGTTTAGACTACCCTAAATATATTTTTCACACGCTTTAAATATGAAACAGCTTTTCTTTCTTCTTTTGGTGCTGTTGGTAGGAAGTGAGGCGCTAGCGCAGTCTGCTACGGCTACCATTCGGGGGCAGGTGCGGGCGGTAGGCCAGCCATTGGAGCAAGTGACGGTGGCGCTGGTAGGCACCGCGGAGGGCTGTACTACCAATGCGCAAGGCCGATACGAGTTGCGCAACGTACCCATCGGCACTGCCGAAATTGTGTTTTCGTTTGTGGGTTACCAGCCGGTGCGGCGGCGCGTGACGGTAGCAGCAACCCAAACCCTGGTACTGGATGCAGCACTAGTAGCCACGCCCGCCGCGCTGGAAGAAGTAGTGGTGACGGGCGTATCGCGCGCTACGGAGTTGCGCCGAAGTCCCGTGCCGGTAGCGGCCCTCAACCGCCGCGACATCAACCTGAACGCCAACGGCAACGTGATTGATGCGGCTGTGCGGGGCGTGCCTGGTCTGAGCGCCGTAACGACTGGTCCCAACATCAGCAAACCGTTTATTCGCGGCCTTGGCTACAACCGCGTGCTGACCATGTACAATGGCCTGCGCCAGGAGGGCCAGCAGTGGGGCGATGAGCATGGCATTGAGGTAGATCAGTATGATATTGAGCGCATTGAGGTAGTAAAAGGTCCTGCCAGCCTCATCTACGGTTCCGATGCCGTGGCTGGGGTAGTGAACCTCCTACCCCGCCGCCCCGACGATGGCCCCGAGGGCCAGCTACATGGCGACGCCCTCACGGAATATCAAACCAACAACAACCTGCTGGGCGCTTCCATCGGCCTGCGCTACCACCGCGCCGGCTGGCACTACGGCGGCCGCGCTTCCTACCGCCTGGCCCAGAATTACCGCAACCCTGTGGATGGCCGCGTGTACGGCACTGCCTTCCGGGAGCTGAACGCCACGGCCACGGCTGGGGTAGACAAAAGCTGGGGTAGCTCCGACTGGTCGATGACGCTCTACGACAACCGCCAGGAAATTCCCGATGGTAGCCGTGATTCCCTGAGCCGGCGCTTTACACGACAGGTGCTGGACGAGGGCGACGATATTCGCAGCCGGCCAGTGATGCCCACGGCAGAGCTGTCTACCTACCGCCTCAACCCGTTGTACCAACGCATTCAGCACTACCGCTTGCTCACGCGCAACCGCTTCCGGCTGGGCGCGGGCGAGTTGCACGCACTGCTGGGCGTGCAGCAAAACCGCCGCCGCGAGTACAATCACCCTACCCTACCCGAGCAGCCGGGCCTGAGCGTGCAGCTCACTACCTATAACTACGACCTCCGCTACGCCGCCCCTACCCTGCTGGGTGTGGAGGCCACCGCTGGTCTGAACGGCATGGCCCAGCGCAACCGCAACCAGGACGCTACCGACTTCCCCATTCCCGACTACAACCTGTTCGACATCGGTGGCTACCTGCATTTGAAAAAGACGTTTGGTCGGCTTGACCTGGCCGGCGGCCTGCGCTACGACACTCGCCACCTCACCTGGAACGACTTCTACGTGGGGCCCAACCTGGCTACAGGCTTCGACCAGCGGGTGCCGACCGCACCGGGTAAGGAGCCGCAGTTTGCAGCGTTTGGGCGGTGGTACCGGGGCGTGTCGGCCAGCGTGGGGGGCACGTATGCGCTGGGTGAGCGGTACGTGCTGCGCGCCAATGTGGCGCGGGGCTACCGGGCACCCAACATTACGGAGGTAGGCTCCAACGGCCTCGACCCCGGCGCCCACATCGTCTACCTCGGCAACCGCACCTTCGATCCTGAATTCAGCCTGCAACAAGATCTGGGCCTGGCCGCCCGCCTACCTTGGGCCGACCTGAGCGTGGATGCTTTCCACAACCGCATTACCGGTTACATCTACCAAGCCCGCCTCACCGATGCCAACGGCCAGCCCGTGGAGCTGGTACCCGGCAATGTGACCTACCAGTACCAGCAGAGCGGTGCACGCCTCTACGGGACCGAACTCACGGCCAACCTGCATCCCACGGCCCTACCCGGTTTCATGCTCAACAACAGCCTGGCCTACGTGGTGGGGCTGAATCAGAATAGCGCCCTGCGGGCCACGGAGGGCAACGCGGCTAAGTACTTACCGTTCATTCCTCCCCTGTACGCCCGCTCGGAGGCGCGCTACACCACGCCGCGCCCGCTCGGCCCCTTTCACGCTACCTATGTGCGCGCCACCGTGGATATCAACGCCGCCCAGAACCGCTTCTACGCTGTCGATAACACCGAAACCCGCACGGCCGGCTACACGCTGCTGGGCCTGGGCGCGGGTACTACCCTGCGCGCTGGGCAGCGGGAGGTAGCACAGCTCTTTGTGCAGGTGGACAACGTGTTGAATATGGCGTACCAGTCGCACCTGAACCGCTTGAAATATTTCGAGTACTACAGCGCCTCTCCCAATGGTCGCTCAGGCATTTACAACCAGGGTAGGAATGTGAGCGTGAAGGTGGTCGTGCCGTTTTAGGTTGTTCATGTCCCACTCGGCCTAGCAGTCAGTACGAGGGCGGAGGGTAGAAGAAGACACGCCCTGCTGAGCGGAGCCGGAATATTGCTATTGACAGTAAGTTGCTTACCTACGATAACGATGCTCTAACTCTGCTCGGTGGGGCCTTTTTATTGCTTGCTTTCTATGCGCATTAGAATAAAACTACACTAGTTATTTCGCCTTAGAGCCAACATTAACAGGCAAGGGCGCCGAATTCCTGAAACACAACAGTACCGGAGTACCTTATCACTATGCCTACTTATACTTAACATCGGCGCCAGCTCCGCTACTAGCGTTATCTTTATTCTTTCAACTGACGCTACCTAATACACTGTATTGTTATGATTTCTCCCGGTTCTTTACCAGGTACAGAGCATCAAATTCTGTCATTGCAGATCAGACAGCAGGAATTAGAAGCCCAAAATGCTGCGTTGCGTGCGCAGCTTGCCCAACTCACTACCCAGCGCCCGCCTGGTCTGCTCCTGCACAGTGGCGAGGACCGGTACCAGCTGTTGTTCAACTCTATCGACAGCGGCTTCTGCGTGGTTGAAATGCTCTTCGATGCCGAACAACGGCCCATAGACTACCGCTTCTTAGAGGCGAATCTGGCTTTTGAGCGTCAGACTGGCCTACACGACGCTGTGAATAAAACCATGCGGGAGCTGCACCCCGCGCACGAAGACCATTGGTTTGAAATATATGGCCGCGTGGCCCTGACGGGAGAGCCCATCCGCTTTGAGCAGCGCGCCGAGCAGCTGGGCCGCTGGTACGATGTGTACGCATTTCGCGTGGGCGCACCCCAGCAGCAGCAGGTAGCTATTCTGTTCAACGACATTAGTTTTCGCAAACAGATAGAAGAAAGATTGCACCAGCGCGAAGAGCAGCAGGCCTTCTTACTTCAACTCAGCGACCGGCTGCGGCCCCTGGCCGACCCATCTGATGTGCAATACCAGGCCGCTTGTGCGCTGGGCGAGTACCTGGAGGCCGACCGCGTGGGCTACGCTGAAGACCAGCACGATGGCGAAACCATTGTGGTGACGCGCAACTATACCAACGGAGTGCCTAGCATAGAGGGGCGCTATCATTACGATGACTACGGCCCGGAGCTGCTTCGGGAATTTCGGGCTGGCCGCAAAGTGGTGCGCCACGACATTGCCAACGACCCTACCCTGACTGCCTCCGAAAAGGAAGCCCACGCTGTGTTGCAGTTGGGCGCTACCGTCAACGTTCCTTTGCTGAAGAATGGCCGCTTGGTGGCCGTGCTCTTTATGCACTACCGCCAGGCGCATCACTGGTCGGAAAGAGAGCTGGAGCTACTGGCGGAGGTAGCCGAACGCACCTGGGACGCCGTGGTGCGCACCCGCACCGAAGCAGCCCTCCGCCAATCGGAAGAACGACTGCAAAAGGCTATTTCCATTGAAACAGTAGGAGTTATCTTCTTTAACCTGGATGGCCGCATCACCGATGCCAATGAGGCATTTCAGCGGATGAGCGGCTACTCCCAGGTCGACTTTGCCAGTGGCCGCGTGCGCTGGGACGAGCTGACCCTGCCTGAGTTTATGGACTCCACGTTTCAGTTGCAGGAAGAGCTGCTAAAGCAGGGAGAAAGTACCCCCTACGAAAAGCAGTACATCCGGCCGGACGGCACGCGCTGGTGGGGCCGGTTTGCAGGGAAGCGCCTGAGCGAGCAGGAGTACGTCGGATTTGTGCTTGATATTACCAGCAGTAAGCTGGCCCAGCAGCAGCTGCACACGTCCAACGAGCAGTTGCAACGCATCAACATCGACCTCGACAACTTCATTTATGCGGCCTCCCACGATCTGAAGGCCCCTATCACAAACATCGAGGGCCTTGTGTATGCACTGCAAGACCAGTTGGCTACCGAAGGTGAGCTAGCCAGCGCTACGACTCCTCTGCTCCTGATGATGCAGGACGCCATTGCGCGCTTCCAGCGCACCCTCGACTACCTCAGCGACGTGGTGAAGCTCCAGAAAGAGCACGACCGACCCGTGGAGCAAGTAGCCGTAGCGGCCATTGTGGAAGACGTGCGCCTGGACCTACAACCCCTCATTGAGCAAACCGGCGCGCAGGTAGAGCAGGAGTTGTCGGAGTGTATTACGGTGGATTTTTCACCCAAAAATCTTCGCTCGGTGGTGTATAACCTGCTCAGTAACGCCCTGAAATATTGCGTTCCCGGGCGCACTCCGCACGTACGCATCCGTTGCTACCAGCAACCCGAGTACACTGTGCTGGCAGTGCAAGACAACGGATTGGGACTGAACGAGCACCAGCAAACCGAGCTATTTACCATGTTTCGCCGCTTTCACGTGGGCATCGAGGGCTCGGGTATTGGGTTATATATCGTGAAACGGGTGGTGGAGAATATGGGCGGCAAGCTAACGGTAGAAAGCGCACCGGGGGTAGGTTCTACGTTTTCTGTCTACTTCCGCCGTTGAAGCACGTATAGGCGCGCAAGCCCGCACTTCTCCCCTCTATGGCTCAGCTTTCCGGTATTTTGCTCGTCGACGACGACCAAACCACCAATTTTCTGAATCAGTCCCTGCTCCGTCGCCTAGCTATTACCTCCAACATTCTGGTGGCGCAAGACGGGCAGCAGGCCCTGACTATGCTAACCCAGCACTGCTTGCCGCCTACCACCGAGTGCCCCAACCTAGTGTTGCTGGACGTGAACATGCCCGGCATGAATGGCATTCAGTTTCTGGAGGCTTACCAGCACCTACCCTTGGCCGAGCAAAAAGCCATTGTGATTGTGATGCTGACCACCTCGCTACACCCGCGCGATATAGAGCGCGTGCAGCAGCTCGACACCGTAGCGGGCTTTGTAAGCAAGCCCCTCACTGCCGAGAAGGTACGCACCATTTTGCAGGACCATTTTTCGGCGTAAGTTTTTCTCGTACGGATCTGCTGGGTTAAACACTCCGCTCTATTTTTTTCCTATGCCCCACTTCTACTACTGGCTTCTAGCGCCACTGCTGGTCGTTGGCCTGAGCGCCCGCGCCCAAACCAACGATACAATCCCGGTTGATAAAAGCCGGTACGACCTGTTGCACCCTACCCCGCGCAAATACATGCGCCCTATGGTGCCCGACCGTCCCGGCATTACAGAAAGCCCTTATACGGTAGATGCGGGCCACTTCCAACTGGAAAGTGACGGGCTCCGCCTGATTAACTCCCGCGACGGCGACGCCCGCGACCGGTCGCTCTACCTCAACCACGTGCTGATGAAAATTGGCCTGACCAATCAGACCGATTTTCAAATAGGCCTCAATTCGTACACCATCAGCAAGCACTGGGAAGACAAAGCAACCGCCGAGCCAGAGCGGCAGGCCCGCATGGGCGATATGGTGGTGCGCCTCAAGCGCAACATCATCGGCGACGACAATAAGCCTTTTGCGCTGGCGGCCATTGGCTACGTGCGCTTACCCACCGGCAAGCAGGTAGGCGATGGCGCTGTGGAATATGGCGTGCTGGTGCCCGCCATCTACAAACTGCCAAACGATTGGAACGTGGGTGCCCAAACGGCGGCCGAGTGGATGTACAACCGCGAATCGGCTGTGCACTACCTGCAACTTACCCCTACCTTCACTATCGATAAGGAATTCACGGAGTGGCTGGAAGGCTTTGTGGAGGTGGTAGGCCGCTGGGACACGCGCCAGAACAGCTGGCAAGCCAGCTTGAACCTAGGGCCGCAGTTCGACATCAGCAAGAACCTGCAATTTGACATCGGTACGCACCTCGCTCTCAACCGCCAAACCGACCACGAGTATTTTGTAGGGTTCAGCTTCCGGTTGTAGTATAGCTACCCCGCTTTCACGCAAAACGGCCCGCCAAGCATATTGGCGGGCCGTTTTGTTTGGAAAACATAGAGCCTGTTAGATTCGGGGCGTGTCTGTGGCTACGCTCCGGGTTTCGGCGTGCCAGTCGGTGATAAACCACACCAACAGAAATACTACCCCCGAAGCAACGAAGAGGTTGCGGGCCGTCAGGTTGTCATCGGCGAAGCCAAACAGCCAGGGCGAAACCAGAAATACCAGTCCGCTTATCAGTTCTAGCCGGCCATGTATCGGGAAAGGAATCATCTTTACCACGCCCATAGGGAAGGCTGTGAGCAGGGTGATGAGCAGGTAGCCGGCCGCCAGTACGTAGCACACTGTGGCGTAGGTACCCGTGAAACCAAAGAGGGTAGGCGCCAGCGCAAAAAAAGCGACGGTGAGGTAGTCCATAATACCGTGCGCAGAGGGAGACAGGATTTTCATGAGGGGAAGCGTTTGGTGAAAGAAGTGAGTTACGCATGCTTCTACGCACCTGATACTCAATGGATATTGTCGAGCTACTGCTTTTTATCCGGGACGATTTGCCTACGCTTCAGCTTTACAACCAGCCCACAGTTTAGCTTATATCTACCTATTCAGGCGCTCAAACTTGCTATCCAAGATGGGTGTGCTGTCGGCCTATGAGCCTTGGATGGCTACCAGTAACAGCTTGGTATTTATTCAAATCGAACAACATCAGGTATAGCTGACAGCCAGTATCTTCGTGGCGTTCTTTTATCCTTAACTCTATACTATGAAACGTGTATTACTGTACGGTGCACTTCTCGCTAGCCTGAGCGCCTGCCAAAAAGACAACGACGCTACCCCCGAGCTGGCACCCACCGAAACCGCCGACTGGTATGTGCTGCGTGCCCCCGACGACCGCGCTATTGAGGCCGTAGCCGGCGACATCGACGGGACGCTAGTTATTACTACCCGCTACCAGATCTACTACACCCAGGACCGCGGCAAGACTTGGCAGCAGAGCAAGTACAGCAGCAACATCGGGCTGTTTGGCTTCTCGCAGCAGCAGGACACCCTATTGACCCTGAATGGAGGCGCAAATTCTGCTACGAATACCCAAATACAGTTTGCCTTTGGCGCCGCGCATTACAGTGTCGACCAAGGGATAACGTGGCAGGTATATCGCAATTGGCGGCGTGAGTACACGGAACCACGTGTGCCCCTAAACAAAGTCGCATCCCCTTCCGGTACGTTATATAGTATTGAGTATCTGCTGACGCCGACTTCACCGAATTCTAGCAGTTCGTACATTGAAAGTATTGGTATTACATCTGCTGCGGGCCAGAAATTAGTGCTTCCCCAAGACCATCAGATCAATAGCATTTCTTTCGATACCAAGTCTCGCCTGTATGTGACGGCATCTGCGCCCCTATGTGGTCAGCGAGAAAATTTCAAATACTGCGAAAAATCAAACGGCACCCTATACGTGTCAAAGAAGCCGCAGCTTTAGTCTTATATCAACCTACAAACGTGTTCAGTGGATAACCGATATGCATTTGCATATCGGTTATCCACTGAACACGTTTATACTAATCCGCTCAGCCGCTCGAATTCGCTACCCAGAATAGCCTTGTCGTCGGTCTAGAGCCAGTCGCGGAGTATGGTGGCGCAGACGGAGCGAAAGTCTAGCTGATACTCCAAGTCGTCTTAGTTGAAGTCTTGTAGGTTGGGCGCGTCGTTAAGGATGCCTTGCTTTTTGAGGCCGCCGCCGAGTAGGAGTACGTTGTTGGCGGTGCCGTTGCTGGCGTTCTGGCTCACGCGGCGTCCAAACTCCGAGAAGGTCATAAGCAGGGTATTGTTGAGGTTACCGGCCTGCTGCAAGATAGGGCCTGTGGTGCGTGGTACCTGTTGGACGCCTGCCTGCGCGAAAGGAATGTGTAATGCCACAGGCCACTGCTGGCGCTTGATTTTCAGCCAGAATACAACCTTGTCTGACTTTCCGCGGTAACATCACAAAACCACACCTTTTCTTATTTCCTTCCGCAATGAAACGTATTCTTTCTGCAGTTGCCGCTGTTGCGCTGCTTACCACCACGCTAGGCTCCTGCCGTAGCAACACCACCAGTGAGGCCAATCAAGCTGGCAATGGCAACCCCGAAACCACCGCTGAGCAAGAGCAACTCTCTCCTCGCGTTGATGCCGCCACCGACGCCGGCATGGCCGATAGCGCCGGCAATGCCAGCGGCGCCGGTACCACAGGCAGCACTGGTACTACAGGCAGCACCGCAGGCAGCACTAGTGGCGGCATGGGCACCACAGGCGCCAACTAGGCGTTGCAGCGTCAGTAAAACGGCCCCGGTTCGGCTGCTCTTAGCAGGTCGAACCGGGGCCGTGTTTTTTAGGCAGTAGCTGCAAAACGTATTCCCCATCCACGCGCTCCATTCAACATTCTCTCCTACATCCGGGCGCCTACTACTACTGTCTTCTTGTATTGTCGCTGGCTGCCACTGGCCGGGTGTAGCAGCTCGATTAGCATTATGTAGGCTCCTACGGGCGCTTTACGGCCTTGGTCGGTAAGACCATCCCACTGTACAAAACCACTAAGGGGTAGGGTTTCGTTGCGTACGAGACGGCGCGTGAGACGACCCTGCGCATCATAGACAGTAACTGTGATGACGTAGCCGGGTTGATCGAGCTGATAGTTCAGGGTAGTGAAATCCTGCTGCCCGTCTTCGTCGGGCGTGAATACCTCAGGCTCCAGCCGAAACAGCTTGTCGCCGCCGGGGTCATCTTGGTATTGCGAGTTGGTCCTACCCGGCGTAGCGTAGCCCATGGCGCTAGCCGCCGAGTGAAAGTTGCCCGCCACGCTCGGCCCGTCGGCCCGGATGCGCTCCAACGACACCCCATCCAGGTCGCTGAGCAGGGCCAAATGCTGTCCTTTATCATATGCATACCGGTCGAGCAGCACGCCAGTGGCTGAGCTGACGCTCACAATTCCGGCATCATCAGGGTAGGTAGGCAGGGCAGACATCTTCAAGAAAGCCGCTGCATCGTGTGAGGTAGGATACTGCGCCTGCACGATATCGGGGCGCTCCGTGAGGACTACCAACTGGCGCGGGGCCAGCACGTAGGGCGCGGCCGTTACGGGCTTGGTGTCCAGGGTGCCGTCGGGCTTATGGTTGCTAAGGGTCCAGCCCTGCACATCCAGGTACTTATCGGAGCGGTTCAGCAATTCCACAAAATCCACCGCATAGGTGCGCGGGTTGAACAGAATCTCATTAACGACTACGTCGCCGGGCGCGGCCGTGCCGGGTAGGGCAAACGTGGCGGTAGCCGCTGTGCCGGTGGCATTGCCTACGCAGTCTACGGCGCGCTGCACCGTCACAGTAAGCGGCTGGTTGGGTTGCAGTGCCGTGCCCAGCGTAAGGTCTACGGCCTGAAAATCGTGGGGCACAGCTATGGCCCTTGTTATGGTAACTCCTGCGCTCAGCGCGTACAGCGCCGCATTGGATACTGCGGCGCTATCCAGCTTTTCCCCAAAATACAACCGAATAGTAGTAGGACTGGTAGCCAGCGCCCGCAGCAGCGCGGGCGGCGTTTGGTCAGGGTTGGTGGCGCGCACGGAGTTGGCGCGACCGGGTGTGCCACCGCTCGGGTCCTGGCTGGCGGTCCAGTTGCTAAGGCCGGCGCAAGGGTTGGCGGTATCTACCATTTCCAGGGCCCAGCCGCCGTTTTTCTTGGTGGCGTCCTTGTACCACGTATCGGAGTAGCTGATTTCGAACAGCGTTTGGCCCGTACGACTGCGCAACACCAGTTGGTCGCCGGCGTTGGTAAGGCTGGGGAAATTCGTCAGCCCAAACACCTTGCCTATGCCGGCAAACTGCCCGGCCCGCGTGTTGCCGCATACCACGGCATACTCGCCCGGCAACAGCACCGCCCCGGCCGGAAATACCGCCGGATTGCCGGTGCTACCGGGCTTCAGTAGTCGCACGCCCGCTAAGTCCAGCACGGCCGTGGCACTGGGGTTGTGCACCTCCACATACTCCGAGGCCGGCAGCCCTACTACCGGCGTTTCGTTGGCTAGTATTTCGGTGATAAGCACTTGGTTGAGTGCCGGCGCCACGGCAAACCCATTATTTACGAAGCCTACTGTAAGCGGCCCTACCGCCGCGTTGCCGTACAAGTCGGCCACCTGGCGCACCTCCACGGTGTTACTACCCAACGGCAGGTTGGCGGCGCAAGTGAGATGCACCACGACGGGGTCCGTAACATCACGCTCGGCGCTGAGAATGGCCGGTGCCCCGGCTCCCACCAGCCTGAAACTGGTAGCACCAATGCCCGGTGCTACAGGCTCGTTGAACATCACATCGAACTGCCGGATGGCCGTGGCTGCGGCTTTCATGGGGGTAGGCGGCGCGGTGTCCGTCACCCGAAAATCAGTGAAGAAATACTTTTGACTGTTGGCTGACGAGTAGGTAACAACTACTCCTACGTAGCCACCTCGCTGGTGTGTGGCATCGGTACCGGTACCTTCCGTGGTAAACGTATGGCCGCCGGTCAGGTCGCGCTCTAGCGTCCACACGTTCTGCACGGAGCGCGTCACGCGCACCCGCACTAGGTTGTTGGTGCTAGACGTGAGCGTATTGTCCTGCCCATCTACCACATACGCAGGACTGCCGGTGGCATTTTTACGGAACAGCGCCACTTCCTTAGGGGTGCCACCCAGCCGCACGAAGTAGCCCTGCGTGCCGCTGGTTTTCAGGTCGGCACGGTCTGCTACCAGCCACACGTCGGCGTAGTTGCCGCTGCTTACGGCGTTCTTAATGTTCACCCAAAACTCCCAGGTAGTGCCTGTTACGGCCTGGCAGGGCGTGACAAGCTGCAACTGTGTTCCTGTTACGGCTGGGCCGTTGGTTTGCAGTTGCTTTTGCGCGTTGATGACGAAGCCGGCCGCGTCGCCGGTCCAGAGCGGGTTTTGGGTGAAGTCGCCGTCGGCGAAGGACTCGCTGAGCTGGGCGTGCGCGGACAGCGTGAGCAGCAGAGCCGCCAATAAGAGATAGAGTTTCACGAGGATAGAACTAGTAATTCGCGGCACGGTGCGCGTTGCATTCTCACGCAGAATACGCGCCAACCTTTGCGTATTGCATCAGGAAATTCAAATTCTGCTGCGAAAAAGAGCAGCGGCACGTACCTTTACTGTTCTACTCATTTTTTTTAACAACCATGAAAGTAGCCGTAGTAGGTGCCACCGGCCTGGTCGGGGGCGAAATGCTGAAAGTGTTGGCCGAGCGGAATTTCCCGGTCACCGAGCTTCTACCCGTGGCCTCTGCCAAATCGGTAGGCCAGGAAATCGAATTTCAGGGTAAAAAATACAAGGTAGTGAGCATGGACGATGCCGTAGCGGCTCGCCCCGATGTGGCTATTTTCTCGGCCGGCGGCTCTACCAGCAAGGAGGAGGCTCCGCGCTTTGCCGAGGTAGGCACCGTCGTAATTGACAACTCCTCGGCCTGGCGCATGGACCCCACCAAGAAGCTGGTGGTGCCCGAAATCAACGCCAAAGAGCTGACGGCCGATGATAAAATCATTGCCAACCCCAACTGTTCGACTATTCAGATGGTGGTGGCGCTCAATAAGCTACACGAGAAGTATAAGGCGCAGCGCATTGTGGTAAGCACTTACCAGAGCGTGACGGGCACCGGCAAAAAAGCTGTGGACCAGTTGCTGGAGGAGCGCGCCGGCCAGGATGCCAGCAACCCCGCCTACCCCCACCGCATCGACCTGAACGTGCTGCCCCACATCGACGTGTTCGAGGACAACGGCTATACCAAGGAGGAGATGAAAATGGTGAAGGAAACCAAGAAAATCTTCGGCGACGACAGCATCCGCGTGACGGCCACTACTGTGCGCATCCCCGTGATGGGCGGCCACTCGGAATCAGTGAATGTGGAGTTTGCCGAGGAGTTTGACCTAGACGAAGTGCGCGAGCTGCTGCGCCAGACCGAAGGCGTGGAGCTGGTAGACGACGTGAAAAACAACGTGTATCCTATGCCTAAAGACGCCCACGGCAAAGACGCTGTGCTCGTCGGCCGTCTCCGCCGCGACGAAACCCAGCCCCGTACTCTCAACATGTGGGTAGTGGCTGACAACCTACGTAAAGGCGCCGCCACCAACGCCGTGCAAATTGCCGAAGCGATGGTAGGAATGGGGTTGATTGGGTAGGGCTTCGCCTCCCGTATACTTTGCTCGGATTTTCTGTACTCTATGCAGAAGGTCCGGGCATTTTTCGTATTAGATGCCGGCTTAGTATCACTTTATTTATTTCCAACTTCCCTTTCCTACTATTTTACTTACCGCTGTTGGTAAGCGCTGATTTTTAGCGTATTCTAGCAGCCATTATCCATTACTACCCTTTTATTTTATCGACTGATGGCTACTGCGCTTTACCCCGCCAGCACCACCCAACTGCCTACCGATTTCACGGCTTCCTCCTCCAACTACCGCCTGATGGTGGGCGCCACATTGCTCAGCATTGTGCTATTCCTGGCTATCTATATTGCGCTGCTAGTAGGGGCCGGCTACCTGCTCTATTGGGTAGCAACGATGCCTTTTGGTGGTCACGGCACTTGGCCTTTTTTGCTGCACCTAGGTGCGGTGGTGGCGGCCGCTATGCTGCTGGTTTTCCTGCTGAAGTTCGTTTTCAAAAGCAATCAAACTGACCACAACAATCACTTGCGGTTGGTGCCGGAGGCTCACCCGCAGCTGCTGGCCTTCATCGAGCAGCTTTGCGCCGATACTGGTGCGCCCCGTCCCAAACACATCTACCTATCGTCTGAGGTGAATGCGGCGGTGTTCTACGAGCGGCCCTTGCTGAGCCTGATTTGGCCCGTGCGCAAAAATCTGCTTATCGGTGCGGGGTTGGTAAATGCCCTCACGCTGTCAGAATTTAAGGCTACGCTGGCACACGAGTTTGGCCACTTCGCCCAGAGCAGCATGCGCTTAGGCAGCTATGTATACTCGGCCAACTTGCTGCTGCACGACATCGTGTATGGGCGTGACAAGTGGGATGAGATGCTGGACCGCTGGCGCCGCTTAGATATTCGCGTATCAGCCGTGGCGTGGGGTCTCACGGCGCTGGTGTGGCTGGTGCGCAAGGTGCTGGAGCTGGCCTACCAGGGCGTGAACCTAGTGCATGCTCGCCTGTCGCGGGAGATGGAGTTTCAGGCCGACCGCGTGGCGGTGCGGGTAGCGGGCTCAGCGGCCCTTGTCAATACACTATATCAGGTAAACCGCGCACAGGCTGCTTATCAGCTGGCGCTGGCGCAACTGGGTACTGCCTTGGAACACAGCCTGGTGACCGACGACGTATTTTATCATCAAACGCTACGCCTGCAAGACGACCAGACCGTTCCTGCTACCTTCCGGGCTAGTACGACCTCCACAACTCCAACTGAGTTTCTGTTTAAGGCGGATGAAGTGACGCTGAAGGCGGACATGTACGCGAGCCACCCAGCCGATTACTTACGCGAGCAGCACGCCTACGCCACTTTCGTCTCAGCTCCGGCCGACGACCGTTCGCCCTGGCTGCTGTTCACTCAACCCGACGATGTGCGGCGACTGGTGACAGCCAAGCTCTACCAAAACTCTGCTGTGAATGGCAGCACACCACCCGTAGCTGCTTCCGAGGTGGAAGCCTTCCTGTCGGCCGAAACCTCTGGCATGACCTACCACACCGATTACGCCGAGGTATACGACCACCGCCTGATAGCAGACGTGCCGCTATCAAAGGCGCAGGAACTAGCCACCGAGTTACCTAGCGGCCTACCCTTGCTGGCACAGCGCACCTCCCTCTACGGGCCGGATCTACAAGAGCGCATGGCCGCCTTCAAGACCCGGCAGCAGGACCTGGAAAAGCTAGCATTATTCACCAGCAAGCAAACACGCGACACCACTTTCACCGTAGCGGGCACCTCCTACCCTGCCCAGCAGGCCGATATCATAACTCAGCAACTGGTGCAGCAAAACCACGCGCACACGCTCTGGGTTGAGGAATTTGACGAGCGCTCGGCGGCCTTGCACTGGCATCTTCTAGAGGCCCTACCCACGCTACGCGCTGAGTGGCAAGCACGCTACGAACTGCAACTTCACTTACGAAACGGTTTTATAACCACTCGCAATTCCTTGCGTGACTTGCACGTCCAGATACAGGAAATCATCAAGCTTGGTGAGTTGACGGCGAAACAACGGAAGCTATACATTACACAGTTTGGCCAGTTGGAGGAAAGCGTATCTCTTGTATTAAAAGCCAGCCAAATCACCACCTTGCTTCCCCTAAGCCACCTCGAAGCCTTTGCCACTATAGGGTCTTACGTGCTGCAAGACATGCCCCTACCTACTACCGTCGTGCTCGATGATACGTGGTTGAACACGTTTGCCAATCTGCTCGACACGACAATGGAGCGCTACCGTCGGCTGTATTTCAAGAATCTGGGCGTGGTGTTGCGGTTGCAGGAACAAGCCGCAGCTGAGTATGCCACGCTGTACGCCACAGCCCCGGAAGCCCTAACTGCCTAATTCCTTACAAACCGCCGCAAGGTCCAGTATTGCTTGCCGCGTGCGTTCTGGCGCTTCCAGGTAGGCTAAGTGCCCTACCTCCGCCAGAAACAGCGCATAGGTAACGGGTGCCAGCTGCGCCACTTCTACCGATTGCTCAAAAGGCACGGCTACGTCGTCTTTGCCGGCAATAACCAACACCGGGAACTGCGCTTCGCGCAGCACCTGCGTGCGGTCGGCGCGAGCGGCCATGGCACGCAAGCCCCCAATAAAGGTTTCTTTAGGCGTGGCTTTGCCGATATCTTCCAGCATCCGCAACTGCTCGGGCATCGAGTCGCGGTGGGCAGGCGAGAACAAGGGGCGCACAAAGGAATTCATGAATTTCTCTACCCCGTGCCGCTCAATGAAGTCGATATTCTTCTCGCGGGCCTGCTTTTTCTCTTCGGTATCGGCCAGGGCGGAGGAGTTGAACAGGCACAGTCCCGCTACCAGCTCCGGCCGCTGCTCGGCTAGTGCCAGGGCTATGTAGCCGCCCATGCTGTGGCCTATCAGCACGGCTTTTTCGATCTGCTGCTGGCGTAGCTGCTCCGCCACATACTCAGCCTGGGCGCGCATAGAGTAGTTGGCTACGGGCACAGAATTGCTACCGTGACCCAGCAAGTCGGGCACGAAAACGGGGTAGGCGTCGGGGAAGTCGCGGGTGAAATCAGTCCAGATGTCGCGGCTTTCAATGAAGCCGTGGAGAAAGACGAGGGTAGGCTGCTGGGGCATGGGGAAGAAAACGTTGATAGCAAAACCAGATGTTCACCGGTTTACGTTAAAAGTTACCTTTGTTTCCCGCCACTTCGGCGGCTTACTACCCTACTGTTATGAACGAGCAACTGATTGTCAAGAACTTCGGCCCGATTAAAGATGCTACCGTGGATTTCAAACGGGTGACGGTATTTATTGGACCGACGGGTGGGGGGAAGAGTACGCTGGCGAAATTGGCAGCTATATTGAGAAAAGGTCAAATTAATAAGGAAGGTTTTTTTGATGCTAACCTATCCTTTGCAGATGTGTCTATGGAAAACTACATTCAGCCTGACACTAATATTGACTGGACTAATTCAAAAGGGGTCGGCATTAATATAGGTAATCCTGAAACTATGAACTTTGATAACTTATTACAACCTCAAACACATGGATACAATATACCCAACAACGAATTTAACGATTTCATTATCAATAAATCAGAAGTAGATATTGAAAAAGTAAAAGCAGACATATCCTCTAAATTACAAAAAGGTGGAATCGTTGATATCGACGATAGCGATTTAGAAAAAACTATAATATCAGTAAAAAATGAATTAGAGAAAAAAGTAGTCGATCTATTTTACAAGAAGAATATATTCCCACTTGAAACTTATTACATACCTTCTGAAAGGATATTTGTCGCAGCAATAAGAAAATCTTGGGCTGGTTTTATAAATAATGACATTGGTTTACCAAAAACATTATCTAGCTTTGCCAATATTTATTTTCAAGCTCGTGAAATAATAAATATTTTACGCATTTCATTCTTAGGCATTGATTTTTTCAGAGATAACGAACAGGATTTAATCGTAACAAACGAGCTATTTCCTTTAAAAATATCAGAGACAGCAAGTGGCATTCAATCAACTACCCCTATGCTTGTTGTATTAGAATATTTATCTCGTCAAAAAGAAATAACGCATAGTTTTATTGTGGAAGAGCCAGAACTCAACCTATATCCTACAGCACAACAGGGTTTGATGAACTGGTTGGTAGAAAAATGCACGAAAGGCGAGAATGATTTGACCATCACTACACACAGCCCATACATTCTTTCCCACATCAACCTGCTCCTTTATGCCTACCAAGTAGTGGAAAATCATCCTGATCGAGCGGATGATGTGGCGAAGGTTGTGCCGCGTGAAAGCTGGATAAATCCGAAAGAGTTTGCTTGCTACCATGTAGAAGGACAAAAAGAAAATGGGATATATTCTATTGTAAATCCGGAAACAGGATTAATCAGTTACAATATGTTGGACGCAATAGCGGGTGCAGAGAGCAGTGAGTTCGAAAAATTATTGGATATAAATGCTGGGTTAGAAGTAGAATGATTCAGCGCATCTCCGCTGTGTTTCGGGCACAGCTTCAGCAGCAAGTGTGCCTGCATGTTCATGCTCATTCAAGTTCTTTCGTTCACGACCCATCACCTCCGTCTGAGCAGCCGTGCCTAGTTATAGAACATCGCCGGGCAAAGTCAGATATACATGTTGTTAACCCTAATCAGAGGGAAGTACATATGCTGGCTATAGATAAATGCCTGTACACCTCCGCTGATGCGGAGCGCTGCGATTGTGTGTTGATTATCGCCGATCAGTTACATTTTATCGAGTTCAAAACCTCAGAAACAACGCGCCACGCCAACCCCGGCACCTGTCTTGATCAACTTGCGGCCAGCATTCGGGATTTCTTCGACCGGGAGATTATCCAAGCAAACGAAACAGTATATGCCTACGCCAGCGTCGGTTTTTCCAAACAGATTCCCCAGAATGGTGCTCATTGGCGTGACCAAAGCGTTTCGCTGCAACAAAAAATTCAGCAAGGTGCATCACGCCCCATTCGCCTGCGTTATTGCAGCGAAAGTGAATTGCAGGTGAAATAAACCAGAAAGCCCCGCCGGACGCAACGTCCGGCGGGGCTTTCTATAGTATTGAAAAACTAGATTCTTATAACAGCACCGTTTCCACAGGCGCGAAGGCGGCTACTTTGCCGCTCATCTCGCGCACAGCGGCGGCAATACCAGCCGCGTCGAAACCGCATTCTTTGTATAGTTCGTCTTGGGAGCCGTGCTCCACTACCCTATCGGGGATGCCGAGGCGACGCACGGGTAGGGAATAGCCGTGGTCGGCCATGAACTCCAGCACCGCCGAGCCAAAGCCGCCGGGTAGGCAGCCATCCTCTACGGTCACGATGGCGCGGTAGCGGCTGAATACATCGTGCAGCATTTCTTCGTCCAGCGGCTTGCAGAAGCGCATGTCGTAGTGGCCCGTGCTGAGCCCCTCGGCAGCCAGCTCCTTGGTGGCGCGCACGGCGTAGTTGCCGATGTGGCCGATGGTCAGGATAGCCACGCCTTCGCCCTCACGCACTACGCGCCCGGTGCCTACCGTCAGCTTTTTCAGCGGGGTGCGCCACTCCGGCATCACACCCTCGCCGCGGGGGTAGCGAATGGTAAACGGCCCCGCGTTTTCGGGCAACTGGGCCGTGTACATCAGGTTCCGCAACTCTTCCTCATTCATAGGGGCAGCTACCACCATGTTTGGGATGGAACGCATGTACGAGAGGTCGTAGGCGCCGTGGTGGGTAGGGCCATCGGCACCAGCAAAACCGGCGCGGTCGAGGCAGAATACCACGTGTAGGTCTTGCAAAGCCACGTCGTGCACTACCTGGTCGTAGGCGCGCTGCATAAACGACGAGTAGATGTTGCAGAACGGCACCAGCCCCTGCGTAGCCAGTCCGGCCGAGAACGTGACGGCGTGCTGCTCGGCAATGCCCACGTCGAAGGCGCGGTCGGGCATGGCCTTCATCATCAGGTTCATCGACGAGCCCGACGGCATGGCGGGCGTCACGCCCATCACTTTGTCGTTTTGCTCGGCCAGCTCCACCAGCGTGTGCCCAAACACATCCTGGTATTTAGGCGGCTGGGGCTTGTCGGGAATTTTCTTGTAGATCTCGCCCGTAATCTTATCGAACAGACCCGGCGCGTGCCACAGCGTCTGGTCTTTTTCGGCCAACGCGTAACCTTTGCCTTTCACCGTCACGCAGTGTAACAGCTTAGGACCCGGAATGCTCTTCAGGTCGCGCATGATGGTGACGAGGTGTTGCACATCGTGTCCATCCACGGGACCGAAGTAGCGGAACTTCAGCGCCTCAAATAGATTGCCTTGCTTCAGCAAAGTAGCCTTCATGGCCTGCTCTACCCGGCGGGCAATCTGCTGCGGATTAGGGCCAAACTTAGAAAGCTTGCCCAGCACGTTCCACAGCTCGTCGCGCACTTTATTATAGGTGCGTGAGGTGGTGATGTCGGTGAGGTATTCTTTGAGCGCGCCCACGTTGGGGTCGATGCTCATGCAGTTGTCGTTGAGCACCACCAGTAGGTTAGACTTTTCTACCCCTGCATGGTTGAGCGCTTCGAAAGCCATACCGGCCGTCATGGCACCATCGCCAATCACGGCAATATGCTGACGGTCGTGCTCGCCTTTGTACTCACTGGCTACGGCCATGCCCAGCGCGGCCCCAATGCTGGTGCTGCTATGCCCTACCCCGAAGGCATCATATACGCTCTCGGTGCGCTTCGGGAAGCCCGACATGCCGTGGTAGCGCCGGTTGGTAGGAAACTGATTGCGGCGGCCGGTTAAGATTTTATGACCATACGCTTGGTGGCCTACATCCCACACCAGCTGATCGTATGGGGTATTGAAAACGTAGTGCAGGGCCACAGTCAGCTCCACCACGCCCAACGAGGCCCCAAAATGACCACCGTAGATGGAAACAGAATCAATAATGAATTGTCGGAGCTCCTGGCTGAGTTGTACAAGCTGCTCGGGACTGAGCTTTTTTAAGTCGTCGGGCGAGTCTATGGCTGCCAGCAGAGTACCAGGTTCAACAATCATCGTAGAGGGAGCAGAATAGGCGAGAAGAAGCGTCGGCGCAACGGCCGGATTTTATAGAATAACCCAACTCGCACGCTGTAACACGTACAACAGTCAAAGGTACGACTTTTCCGAACGGCCGGTTGTACAATACCCGGTCCGGACACTATACCTCTGCTGGCGGCCCAGAATCTTTACTTTTACGTTTTTCCTACCCGCTTCCCTATGCCTACTATCCAAGACTCCCAGGAACAGCAACTGCTTCACAAATTGCGCCCCTCGCGCATCGTGCTGCCGGTACTGTTGGGCCTGAGTGTGGTGGGTTTTATGTTTTGGCGCAGCTACAAGCCCGGCGACCTAGCCCCGCTGGCCGACGCCAAGCTGCACTGGCTTTTTATTACCCTGCTCGTACTCATTGCCCGTGATGCAGGCTACATGTACCGCATCCGGCACATTTCGGAGAAGGTGCTGAGCTGGCGGGCCAGCATGGAGGTGATTATGATCTGGGAGTTTGCTTCCTGCGTCCTACCCTCGGCGGTGGGCGGCACCTCGGTAGCCCCATTTCTGCTTAATAAGGAAGGCATCACGCTGGGCAAGTCCCTGGCCTACGTAATGGTGACGGCCCTGCTGGACAATATGTACTATGTGGTGCTGGTGCCGCTGGTAGTGCTGCTGGCCGGCGAGGGCCTCTATCCTGATGAAACCCTGCACAGCGGCCTTATCACGACTCTGCAAATTGCCTTCGTCCTGAGTTATATCATGGTATCGCTTTACTCGGGGCTGATGCTGTACGCACTGTTTATCAACCCTATATCGGTGCGGCGGTTTCTAGTGCGGTTCTTTTCGTGGCGGATGCTGCGGCGGTGGCGTGGCAACGCCTACCAGCACGGTGCCGAAATGGTGGCAGCCTCGGCCCAACTGCGCGGCAACGGCGCGGGCTACTGGCTGCGCGCTATCATCTCCACCATCTTTGTCTGGACGGCCCGCTACGCTGTTATCGGCTGCATTATTGCGGCCTTCATCCACGTCACGGGCCACGATTTCGCCATGATTTTCGCCCGAAATCTCACCTACAAAGTCATTCTGCTGCTGGCCATTACGCCTGGTGGCTCGGGCATTGCTGAGGGTGCCTTCCCTACCTTCTTCGGCAAGTTCATCGGCACGCCCACTATGACCAACTTCATTGTGCTGATCTATCGCATCACCACGTATTATCTCTACCTAGTGCTTGGCGCCGTTTTCCTCCCGCGGTGGGTAGGGCGGGTGTTTGGCCGGCGGGCAGCAGCCGAGGTTATAGCGTGAGGTTATAGCAGGGCGTAAGAGGAATATCCCTCCAAGCCGTCTGCACGGTGTAGAGACGCAACTATGCGTCTCTACACCCTACCTAGCTACACATCAACCTATAAAAAAAGCGTTCTGCTCGGTGCAGAACGCTTTTTTTGTGAATGCTTTTGCTGAGCTTACTCTTTTTCCAAGTATAGCTCAGCGCCGCTGGTGCCTTTCAGCGTCAGCTTGTTGTCGGTAAGGGTTACTACGTTGAACGTGTTAGATTGCGAGGCACCGTCGGGGGTCATCGTGATGGTCTTGCCAGCCTGATCAAAGTCGTATTTGCCGTTCATCGTCTGTGCGCCCGAAGCCATGTTGTACTGGCCATTGGCGTAGAAGGTCACGCGCTGGTCTTCGTCTGCGTCTGATTGCTTCACTTTGTCGCCGCCCGCATTGGTTTGCTTGTCGGTTTTCCAGGTTTTGCTGTTTTCGCCGTAGAGCATGTTTACGCCTTCTACTTTGCCTTCTTTGTTGCCGCAAGAAGCCACCAGAAAGAGCACCATCAGTGTCAGAAGGCTGGTGATGTAACGCAGGGGAGAGAGTTGAGTCTGCATGAAAAGAGATGTTTGGGAGTGAGAGATGTAGCCCTTGCCAGTTGCAAAGCGCAGACCGGCACCGGCTATAATGGAAGCTGTTGCGGTTCTTACGGTCCCCTTCATAAAGGGTTAAGATATTGCCTCAAAAACCGCACTACTACTACTCGCAGGCACTCCCGACAACTTATTGATAGCGCGGGCGTAAGCATATCAGCTTATCTCCCGGGCCTGCCCTGCGCGGGTCTGCAAGAGCTGTTTTCTCCTCTTCCATTAACACACGCACCATCATGGGACTATTCGATTTCCTCTCCAACGAAGGCGACAAGAAGCCTGTTGCTCCGGCTGCCGGAACTCCTAACGCCGATACCGATTTCTTCGGCAACAGCAAAGCCGACACCACTACTGCCGCTGCTACGGCCGGCGAAACATACACCGTAGTGAGCGGCGACTCGCTCTCTAAAATTGCCAAAAACCACTACGGCGACGCCAGCAAGTGGCACCAAATCTACGACGCCAATAAAAACACCATTGGTAGCAATCCCGATAAAATTGAGGTAGGCCAAGTGCTCCAGCTGCCCAAGCTGTAAGCATATCCTACCCATCTGAAAAGCCGCTTTCTGACTACAGGAAGCGGCTTTTTTCTTTGTAAAGAATTCTACAGAGCAGCAGAGTTGGTGTAGAAACGCGCCTCAAAAAGATTTTTGTCAAAATTTGGATTTCAAAATTCTGCCTTTACATTTGCAACCACCAACTCGGTACTCCCCCAACACGCTGGGGTAGTTTTTTTGAGATTTATACAGAAGTGGCGAGAGAACAGGCTCCCTGACCCACTGGCAACCATCCGCAGCAGCGCGACAGGTGCCAATTCCTGCCCGCTTGGCGTATTGCCGGTGGGAACTATAACCTTGAGTACCACATGTTGCTTTCTTCCGACTTTATCTCTACCTACCCACACGCCCTGGCCGCTTCCTTGCGTCCCGAATGCGCTGTGGGTTCTTCCGTTTCGCGGGCTGCCACTGCAGCACCGGCGCGAATGCGAATGTGTTGGGGTTGTTGGATGTAGCTTTTTCTTGATGCTGCCGTAGCGCGCATCGCTCTTTTCTTGGCCAGCATGCTGCTGGTTGCCCTGCGCACCAGCTGCCCATCTCTTCCGACACGCGCCCTGCCGTGTTCCTGGCCCGGCTCCGACAGCCCCTGGAGTTTCCTACCCTGCTTATCTTTTTCTTCTGACTCGTTTTTTCGTTTTCCATATGTCTACGCAAAACTTCCACTTCGAAACTCTCCAACTCCACGCTGGCCAACAGCCCGACCCTACCACAGGCGCCCGTGCTGTGCCGCTGTACCAGACTACTTCCTACGTGTTCAAAAACGCGGAGCACGGTGCTAACCTGTTTGCGCTGAAGGAGTTCGGCAATATCTACACCCGCCTAATGAACCCTACCACCGACGTGTTTGAGCAGCGCGTGGCGGCTTTGGAAGGCGGTGTAGCAGCCGTGGCAGTAGGATCGGGCCAAGCGGCGCAGTTCATTGCGCTCAACAACATCCTGCAGGCTGGCGACAACTTTGTAAGCACCACTTACCTCTATGGTGGCACCTACAATCAGTTCAAGGTAGCCTTTAAGCGCCTAGGTATTGAAGCGCGTTTTGCTGATGGCGACAAACCCGAGGAGTTTGAGAAGCTGATTGACGACAAAACCAAGGCTATCTACCTGGAAACCATTGGCAACCCCAGCTTCAGCGTTCCAGATTTCGAGAAGATTACGGCTATTGCCCAGAAGCACGACCTGCCTGTGGTGGTAGACAACACCTTCGGGGCGGGCGGCTACCTGTTCCGTCCTCTGGAGCACGGCGCGCACATCGTGGTAGAATCAGCCACGAAGTGGATTGGCGGCCACGGCACCAGCATTGGTGGCGTGATTGTAGACGGCGGCAAGTATGACTTCGGCAACGGTAAGTTTCCGCAGTTCACGGAGCCCTCAGATGGCTACCACGGTCTGGTATTCAACGACGTGTTTGGGGTAGGCGGGCCGTTCGGCAACATTGCCTTCGCTATTCGGGCACGGGTAGAAGGCCTGCGCGACTTTGGTCCGGCCATCAGTCCCTTCAACTCCTGGCAGCTGCTGATTGGTCTGGAAACCCTGAGCCTGCGCGTAGACCGCACCGTAGAAAACACCCTGAAAATTGCGAACTGGCTGGAGCAGCACCCACAGGTAGAGTCGGTGAATTACCCTGGTCTGCAAAGCAGCCCCTACTACCCACTGGCGCAAAAATACCTGCCCAAAGGCGCGGGCGGCGTGCTCACCTTCAGCATTAAGGGCTCCAAGGAAACAGCCACTCAGTTTATCGACAACTTGAAGCTGATAAGCCACTTGGCCAACGTAGGTGACGCCAAAACGCTCATCATTCAGCCTTCGGCCACTACGCACCAGCAGCTGTCGGAAGAAGAGCAACTGGCCGCGGGCGTAACGCCTACCTCCCTGCGCCTGTCGGTGGGCATCGAGCATTTCGAGGATATCAAAGGCGACCTGCAACAAGCCTTCGACGCAGTGAAAAACCTGGCTACCCCCGACGAGTCGGAGGAGGCGCTGCAGAAGCCTGAGAAGGAGCACGTGCAGCCGCTAGAGGTCTAGAGATTAATCCAGGCTGTCATGCTGAGCTTGTCGAAGCATCTCTACTAAATATATTTCAACGAAGCGGTAGAGATGCTTCGACAAGCTCAGTATGACAGCCAAGAGGCTTTGACAATCTAATTGGTCCGGTGCCGGCTGGGTTTTGTTTTTGGGGTGGGACTTTTAAACGTGACCCCGGCACCGGCTCCAATTTGAGGTACATCCTATACGCAGGAAGTGCGTACCAGTCGCAATGAGGCGGCTGGTACCACTGCCTGCTTTTCGCGTTTTATGGAGGATTCAACCCACCTTTTTTTATCACCCGGGCCTTTTTCATTAGAAAGTGGCGCCTCCCTACCCCAGGTACAGGTATCTTATTGCACGTATGGCACGCTGAATGCCACTGGCACCAATGTAGTGTGGGTGTGCCACGCCCTCACGGCCAACGCCGACGTGCTGACGTGGTGGCCTGGTTTGTTTGGCGCGGGCTTTTACTACGACCCGGCCGATTGGTTTATCGTGTGCGCCAATGTGCTGGGCTCCTGCTACGGCTCCACGGGGCCACTCACCCCGTCCGTGCCGGGTGCGCCAGCACCCTTCCAAGCGTTTCCCCTCCTTACTATTCGTGACCAGGTAGCAGCTCACGACTTGCTTCGGCAGCACTTGGGCATCCGGCAAATTCATACGCTGATTGGTGGTTCGCTGGGCGGGCACCAAGCGCTGGAGTGGGCCGTGCAGCAGCCCGCTTTGTTTGAGCATTTGGTGGTGCTGGCTACCAGCGCCCGGCATTCGCCCTGGGGAATTGCCTTCAATGAAGCGCAGCGCATGGCTATCCTGGCCGATCCTACCTACCATGCGGGCGCCCCCGAGGGCGGCCAAGCTGGTTTGCAGGCGGCCCGGGCCATGGCGCTGCTCAGCTACCGCACCTACGCCGCCTACGGCCACACCCAGCAGGAGGAAACCGACGACAAGCTCACCGATTTCCGCGCTAGTGCTTACCAACGCTACCAAGGCCAGAAACTCTCCGCCCGCTTCGATGCCTACTCTTACGTAACCTTGTCGCGGGCGATGGACTCGCACAACCTAGGCCGAGGCCGGGGAGGTACCGCTGCTGCACTGGCCTGTATTAGGGCGCATACGCTGGTGCTCGGCATTTCCTCGGATGTGTTGTTTCCGCCTAGCGAGCAGCAGTTCCTAGCGCAGCACATTCCGGGCGCTACGTATGCCGAAATGGTTTCGCGCTACGGGCACGATGGTTTCTTGATAGAGGTAGAGCAGATTGCACATCACCTGGCGCAGTTTTATGCCTCCGCGCTGGCCTAGGCTACTCTATATCAGTAGCGAATTTTGTTGAGTAGGTTTGCGCTCAACTACCTCCTACCCTATGCCTACCCTCCCTCCTGCCCTACACCCCGGCGACCGAGTAGCCATTGTGTGCACTGCTCGCAAAGCCTCGCACGAAGAACTAGCCGCCGCCGTAGAAACCCTCACTACCTGGGGGCTGGAGGTAGTATTGGGCGCCTCGACTAACGTGGCACAGCACCAGTTTGGCGGCTCCGATGAAGTGCGGCGGCAGGACCTGCAAGAGATGCTGGACCGCCCCGATATCCGCGCCATTTTGGTGGCGCGGGGCGGCTACGGCACCACCCGCATCCTTGACCAAGTAGACTTTTCCAACTTTGCCACTCATCCCAAATGGGTAGCCGGCTTCAGCGACATCACGGCCCTAAATTGCCATTTGCTGGCGCTAGGCCACGCGAGCATTCACGGCGTGATGCCGCTGCTGTTTCACCAACCGGGTGGCGAGGCATCGTTGGAAAGCTTACGGCGCACGCTGTTTGGGGAGCCGGTTTCGTACGCTGTGCCTGCGCACCCGTTCAACCGCCTAGGTACTGCCGAAGGCGAGCTGGTAGGCGGCAACCTTAGCATGCTCCAGACCATTGCTGGCACCGCTTCCGATGTTTCTACGGCTGGCCGCATCTTGTTTCTGGAAGACGTAGAGGAATACCTCTACAGCATCGACCGGATGCTGGTGCACCTCGACCGCACCGGCAAGCTGCGTAATCTGACGGGGCTGGTGGTCGGCCATTTCTCAGCCCCCCAGGATAACACGGTACCTTTCGGGCAAACGCCCGAAGAAATCATTGCGACTTACGCCAGCAAATACGATTTTCCGGTGGCGTACGGCTTTCCCGTTGGTCACGAGCCCGAAAATATGGCACTGGTAGTAGGGCGCCGGGCAAGGTTAGTCGTCGAGGCGAACGGAGTACAGTTGCTATACCTGTAAACTGCGAGAGAACCTACACCTCATGCACCCACTGCGCACCTACATCCACCGGTTTGTATCACTCACGGATGCAGAATGGGCGCCTTTGGCCGCTTCACTTAGTCAGCGCCACTTGCCGCGTCGTCAATCCTTCGTTGTGCAGGGGCAGCCGTCGTCGGATGTGGCCTTGGTGCTCACAGGCACCTGCCGGCTTTTTTACACTCGACCTGATGGCGAGGAACGTACTACGTATTTCTTTTTCGAGAACCACCTGATGGCTTCTTATCTGAGTTGCCTTACTGGTCAGGTTAGCCCGTTTGGTATTGAGGCGCTAGTCCCCACAGAAATAGCAGTTCTTCCCTACGCCGTACTGCGTGACCTGTATGACCAGTACCCGGTGTATGAGCGATTTGGGCGGCTTATGGCTGAGTATCACCTCCTAGGCACCGATGCCCGCTTGGCGGAACAGCTTCTACTCAGCGCTGAGCAACGATATGTAGAATTGCTTAGCAGCCATAAAACCAAGATTCTGGAACGGATTCCGCAGCAGTACATTGCCTCTTACCTGGGGGTTACGCCCGTGACGCTGAGCCGCATCCGGGCACGGCTCCAGGCTGGAGATGAACGAATTTCTTAGCGTTTGTTAACGATTTCAGGCAAGCCGAAGTCTGACCTTTGGGATGTTCACTGTAAACAACTCATCCCATGAAAAAGCTGCTGAAACTAGAGGAACTAGCCGAGCTATTGGCTGCTACGCTCATATTTGCTCACCTACCCTACGCGTGGTGGTGGCTACCAGCGCTGTTCTTGGTGCCCGACCTGAGCATGCTGGGCTATTTGGCTGGTCCGCGCGCGGGCGCTTTCGCGTATAATCTACTGCATCACAAAGCCTTGGCAATAACCATTAGCTTGGCAGGCTGGCTACTGGGTCAGCCGTTGTGGCTGCTAGCGGGTAGTGTCCTGCTGTTTCATTCTGCCTTTGATCGGCTGCTGGGCTACGGCCTGAAATATTCTTCCGGTTTTAAAGATACGCACCTGGAAAACCTCGGCCAGAGGGTCTCTGCAGCCGCCTAAAAGCAATAAGCGCCTCAGCCTACCCGGCTGAGGCGCTTACCTCGACAGACGCTTGTAAAGCGCCCCTACTCTCCGTAAATCGTGGTCAGCACCGTTTGGCCCACGGCTTTCAGCGTGCGCTTGTCGATGATGCTCATGTTATCCTGAGTGGTGTGATGGTAGGCGGGGAAGTATGCGTCGCCCACAGGTAGGTGGTCGATAATGTCGATGGTGCGTACGCCGGCCTGGTTGGTATATACGTGGTCGTCGTCGATGCCAGGGGCGCTCTGAAACAGGAAATAGTCGGAATAGCCGAGGTTGGAGGCCATGTTCCACACTTTATCCACTACATCCTTAGCGCTTTGCACCGACAGCTCCTCCCGGCTGAACTTAGCGTTCTGAGCGCCTACCATATCCAGCAAAATACCGTAGCTGGGGTTGTAGTTGGCCGGCACCTTGTTTTTGGCCCAGTACTGCGAGCCCAAGCACCAGCTGTCGGTACCATCAGTGATGCGGTTCTTCAGCTCACTCTGCGTGGATTCGTCGTAGCCATAGTCTTCGGCGTCGAACAAGATGAAATCAACCCCCACGTTGGGCGCCAGGCTATCGGGCTGGATGCTGAGCAAGCGGGCCATTTCTAGGGCAATGCCTACGCCACTGGCGCCATCGCTGGCCCCGTCGAGCGGGGCGTTCTTTTTCTCTTTGTCTTTATCAGCAAAGGGGCGCGTATCCCAGTGCGCGAATATCGCCACGCGCCGCCCGGCTTGCGGGTTGAACTGGGCAATGATGTTACGGCTACGCAGCATTTTGCCATCAAAGGCCATGGCCTCAAACGGCTGCTCGCGCACGCTCAACCCAAAGCCTTTAAACTTATCCACAATCCAGTTGCCAGTAGCTACGTGAGCTTTGGAGTTGGGCACACGTGGCCCAAACGCTACCTGCTTGGCTGTGTAGGCATAGGCCGAGTCGGCGTTGAACGCAGGCGCTTTGGGTAGGGCAGGCGTTTCGGGCGCGGTAGCAGTGTTTTCGGCCTGGTTGTCTTTCTTACAACCCGCTACGAACAGCAGCAACGCCAGCGCGGGGACCAGCCAGGAGAATTTTGAAGTCATCTTATTGAAATAAACAGCGCGCTGAAAACGTCATTCCTCGACAAGCTCGGAACGACAGTCAAACGAAATGAATTTCTACACGAACACGTTCGGTGTCAACGACACCATTATTCTTCGCTGTACGCCCAATCAACGCCCGCTTTTGTGTCTTTCACCACGATACCCTGCGCTTTGAGTGCAGCCCGAATTTCGTCCACTTTTGCGTAGTCTTTGGCAGCTTTGGCTTCCTGGTAGAAGTGCAGCGTGAGGTGCAGCAGTTGCTCGGCGTCGGCGCGGGGCTCGTCGGCCAGGCCCAGAATGTCAGTCACCAACGCACGGTAGGCGGCGGTAGTTTCCAGTAGCGCGGCCTCGCTCACGTTGGCGAGGGTAGCCAGGTTGGCGCCGTAGCCGTTCAGCTTGCGTAGCACATTAAATAGACTTGCCACGCAGCGGGCCGTGTTCAGGTCGTCGTTGAGGCCTACAAAGCAGTCCTGTGTCATCTTGCGCAGCTCGGAGTCGGCTTTTTCGGTGTCGGCGGCGCGCTCGGTGCCTTCGGGTAGGGCCAGCTTGTCGAGCAGGCGCAGGCCGTTCATAAGCTTGCGGTAGCCTTTGCGGGCGGCCTGTAGGCCTTCCTCCGTCACATCCACGGGCGAGCGGTAGTGGGCTTGCAGCAGGAAAAAGCGCACCACCATGGGCGAGTATACCTGCCCCAAGGCCTCGGTGGTACCCGCAAACAAATCGGTAAGGGTGATGAAGTTGCCCGTCGACTTGCTCATCTTCGTGCCGTTCACCGTAATCATGTTGTTGTGCATCCACACCTGCGACTCGTCGGTGTGCGAGTGACTGGCCTGGCTCTGCGCGATTTCGCACTCGTGGTGCGGAAACATCAGGTCCAACCCACCGCCGTGGATGTCGAACTCCCTACCCAAGTACTTACGGCTCATAGCCGAGCACTCCAGGTGCCAGCCAGGGAAGCCTTCGCCCCAAGGCGAAGGCCAGCGCATGATATGCTCAGGCGAAGCGTTTTTCCAGAGCGCAAAATCCAGCGGGGAGCGTTTTTCGCTCTGGCCTGCCAAGTTGTCGCGGGTGCCGGCTAGCAGTTCGTCTATGTTTCGGTTGGAAAGCTTGCCGTAGTTGTGGTTCTCGTTATAGGTAGGCACGTCGAAATACACCGAGCCGTTCACCTCGTAGGCAAACCCGTTGGCAATGATTTCCTCAATCATCGTGATTTGCTCGGTGATGTGGCCAGAGGCGCGGGGCTCTATGTCGGGGGGCAGGTTGCCGAGCTGCGCCATGTGGTGGTGGTAGCGGTGGGCGTAGGTTTCGGCCACCTGCATGGGCTCTAGTTGCTGGGCGCGGGCTTTTTTGGCCAGCTTGTCTTCGCCCTCGTCGGCGTCGCTTTCGAGGTGCCCCACGTCAGTGATGTTGCGCACGTAGCGCACAGTGTAGCCGAGGTAGCGCAGGTAGCGCGTCAGTACATCAAACACCACCGGGCCACGGGCATTGCCCAAGTGTGCCTCACTGTACACGGTAGGACCGCATAGGTACACGCCCACAAACGGCGCGTGTAGGGGTTCGAACGGGGCCTTGCGGCGCGTGAGAGTATTGTAGAGGGAAAGCGGATGCTCCATGAGGGCAAAGGTAAATCGCAGATGTTGCTGATTCAGCGGATTACGCTGATTTTGTATGCGGCGGCCAGCCAGGCAATCGGCGAGTAAGAATTGCTAACTGTTTAGACTCCATTTCGTTTTTTGGTGTCCCGTATTTTCTTGCTTTTTGACGCAACTAAGTACATAAACAAGTTTACGTAGTATAAAAAGCAAGCTCGACAGTATATAAAGTTCATTAATCAGTACATAACCCTACTCAGATGGTGCTGGCGCGTGCAACCGGTAGCGAGCCGTGAGGGGGAAGTGGTCAGAATAGGGCACCTCGCGATGCACCTGTACATCATCAATAGTCCACTCGGAACTCACAAACTGGTTGTCGATGCGCACGAAGGGTAGGCGGCCGTTGTAGGTAGCCCCTACCCCATTGCCGATGCTTGCCCAAGCATTCTGGTAGCGGTCGGCCAGTTGGTCGTAGCTGTAGCTGTAGGGAAGGTCGTTGAGGTCGGCGCAGAGCAGCAGGGGGTAAGGGCTGCGCTCGAAGCGGTGCACGAGCGAGTCGATCTGCACGCTACGCGACACCATGCCGCGCCGGAACCGCGCCAGCAGCCCCCGGCTTTTCCGCTCAAAACCAGCCTTGCTGGAGTAGCTATCCACAATGTCGCGCTCCTCCATGCTCATGCTTTGCAGGTGAAAGTTGAACACCCGCACCGTGTCGCCGGAGGGTAGGCGCACGTCGGCAAACATGGCGTGGTTTTGCGTGAGCTTGCCGAAGGAAACTGTACCCCGATGTACAATCGGGAAGCGTGAAAAAATGGCCAGGCCAAACTCGCCCCCAATGCCGTTGGTCAGCGTCTTGGATACAAACACCTCCCTAGCCTGCTCCGGCCCGATGCGCCGCACAGCATTGAACACGTCGCCATCCTGGGTGGCTTTGGGCTCGTTGTAAAATTCTTGCAGACAAATAATATCGGCCGGGTTGGTGGCAATCCACTCAATCAGCTTGCGGGAGGAATTCAGGCCGCCGTCGCGCAGCTGCGGGTACACGTTGAAAATGCGCACATTGGCGCTCAGCACGCCCACCGACTGCCCCGGCGCGCTAGTAGGCGGCACCACGTGCAGCGGGTGCAGGGCTAGGCCGCGCTGAAAGTGCGGCCACGTGAGCACCGCCACCAGCAGCGGCAGCACCGCCACCCGCCAGCTACGCAGCAGCCAGTAAAGTAGGGCACCTACATTGAAGCCCAACGCTACTGGTAAGGTGAGGGCGCCAAACGCCGCGGGCCAGAAGGTGCGGGCTGGCACCTGCACGCAGGCAATGGCCGCCAGCACCCACAGGATGATGAGCAGGGTAGACTTAAAAGCGAAGGAACGACGCACAGGCACTACGGCGCGGCACAGGCCACGAAAATCGGCGGAAAAGCAGGCCGGCGCCGGCAGCGCAGGTCTATTAGCAAAGGTAGGAGTTCGAGGCAGATTGGCTATAGCTGCGGCATTTCGCCTTGCTTATCTAACGATTTTTGGAGGGTAGAAAACAGTTTTTTGTCCGTACATTACCTGCGTTTTTGCCCCTATCTGCCTATGCTTATTTCTACGCTACGCACTACCCTGTGCACCCTTTTTATTGGTTTGATTCCCAGCGCCCTACCAGCTTTAGCTTCGGCCACGCCAGATGCACGCACACTGGAGTTTGTGGAAAACCGCGGGCAGTGGAACGACCAAGCCGCTTTTGCGGCCGAGCTACCGGCCGGACGGCTGTTTCTGAGCCCTACCCGCTTCACCTACGCCTTTGTAGACCCCGCCGCCCTGCGCGCCCACCACGACCACGTAGCCGGGCAGGTGACTGACCAGGTACGCGCTCATGCCTATACCGTGGAGTTTGTGGGGGCCAATCCCGATGCCGTGCTGACTGGCGAAGAACCCACCGCTGGGCAGCGCAACTACTTCCTAGGCAACCAGGAGGAACGCTGGGCCAGTGCCGCGCACGGCTACCATACAGTGCGCTACGAGAAGCTGTACCCCGGCATTGGCATGCGGCTATATGAAAACACCCGTCAACTACTGGAATACGACTTCACGGTGCAGCCCGGCGCCCAAGCCGAGCAAATCAGTCTGCGCTACGACGGAGCCCAACTGCGCCTCGACCACGGCAACTTGATAATTACGACTAGCGTGGGCCACGTGACGGAGCAGGCGCCGCAGGCCTGGCAGGAGCGCAACGGCCGGCGCGTGGCCGTGCCGGTAGCCTTTGTGCTGACGGGCAATACGCTCACGTTTCGGCTGGGCAAGTACGACCACCACCTGCCGCTCATTATCGATCCTACCCTGGAGTTTTCATCGTTTACCGGCTCCACGGCCGACAACTGGGGTTTCACGGCCACCTACGATGCGCAGGGCAACATGTACTCGGGCGGTACTGTCTTCGCCCTGGGCTTTCCGGTATCGCGCGGGGCGTATAGCACCACCTGGAGCGGCAACACCGACATTGGCATCATCAAATACAACACCAGCGCGAGCGGCACCGCTGCCCGGCTATACGCTACGTATATAGGAGGTAGCGGGGCCGAGGTACCGCAGAGCCTGGTGGTAAACCCGCAGGGCGAGCTGGTGATACTGGGCTCTACTAGCTCTGGCAACTTCCCGACCAGCGCCGGTGCCTACGACCGCACCTACAACGGCGGCACTACCTTCACCCCCGATCCGGGCCTAGACTACCCCGGCGGCTCCGACATTATCATCAGTAAGCTTAGCGCCAATGGTAGTGAGCTGTTGGCCTCTACCTACCTAGGCAGCTCCGCCAACGACGGCATTTTGGAGCGCACCGCCGATGGCCTGGTGCAAAACTACGGCGACCAGTTCCGGGGCGACATCACCACCGATGCTGAGGGCAATGTGTACCTGGCTTCTTCTACCACTGGCACCAACTTTCCGGCCACGGGCTTTCAACAGCGCATGGGGGGCGGTATTTCCGATGCCGTCATCTGCAAGTTTTCAACTGATCTGCGCACGTTGGTGTGGAGCACTTATCTGGGCGGCGCTGGCACCGATGCGGCCTACTCTATTCAAGTAGATAAGGCACACGCCGTTTTTGTCTGCGGCGGCACGGCCAGCAGCGCCCTACCTGGCACCACGGGCAGCTACCTCCCCACCCGCCAGGGTGGTATCGATGGATTTGCAGCCCGCATCAGCCCCAATGGAATTACCCTGGAGCGCCTCACCTACCTGGGCACCAGTTCTACCGACCAAGCGTATTTTCTACAGCTCGATGGCGATGAGAACGTGTATGTGCTGGGCCAAACGCGCGGCCGACTAACGGCTACTGCGGGCGTATATAGTGTACCGAACGGGCACCAGTTTGTGCAGAAGCTCAACCACGACCTCACCCGCAGCGAGTACGTCAGCACCTTCGGCTCAGGCGCGGCTGATCCCAATATTTCGCCCACGGCCTTTCTGGTGGACGAGTGCGAGCGAATTTACATCAGCGGTTGGGGCGGTAACACTAACTACAGCGGCAACACCAACGGCCTGCCCACAACGGCCAATGCCCTACAAAAAGACACCGATGGCTCCGACTTCTACCTGGCCCAGTTCACGCCGGGCATGGCGCGGCTGGAGTATGCTACTTTTTTCGGGGGCACAGGCCGCTTCGGGGAGCACGTAGATGGGGGCACTTCGCGCTTCGATAAGCGAGGAGTGGTATACCAAGCCGTATGCGGTGGTTGTGGGGGCAGTTCCAGCTTTCCAGTTCCGCCTGGCGCCAGCACGTACTCCAGCACCAACCGCAGTAGCAACTGCAACAATGCCGCGTTCAAGATTGACTTCCTGCCGGTGCGCTCCAACCCTGGCCCGGTGCGCTACGTGTGCGCCAGCGCTGCCCCTATGACGCTAGGCGGCACGCCGGCTGGCGGCACCTGGAGCGGGCCCGGCGTGACGCGCACTGCTTCGGGCTCTTACCAGTTCTCACCGGCCAACCTAAGCGCGGGCTCCTACTTGCTCACTTACGCGGCCCCTGTCATCGGCACTTGCGTAAGCCGCACCACCGTACGCTACGTGGTAACGGGCACGGTGCCTGTCGCGCTAACGGCCATGCCCACTATGTGCGTCAGCAGCACGGCTGCCCTACCCCTTGCGGCCAACGTAGCCGGGGGTACCTGGAGCGGCCCCGGCGTTGCCAATAACAGCTTCATACCCAGTCGGGCCGGTGCGGGCACGCATACCCTCACCTACTCTCTTTCCGACACAGTGAGTTGCACGGTGTCCACCATGGCTGTCACCGTGCAGCCACTCCCTACTATTACCACCAACCCGGCAATTACGCTCTGCGCCGATCAGCTGCAAGCGTTTCAGCTGCCGGCAGCTTCCCCAGCTGGAGGCACCTGGAGCGGCACCGGCGTGTCGTCGAGCGGCATGTTTACGCCACCCGATACCCAGGGCAAAGGTGCTAACATCACGCTCACCTACCGCTACACTACCCCCGATGGCTGCGCAAATACCGGTGCCCAACAGGTGGTACTGACTCCCCTTTCCGCCTCCAATGTGGCCCTAAGTGTACCCGAATGCACCGCTGCACCCCAGTATGCGGGCTTGGCACCATTCACGGTACAATTTGAGCCGGTGCTGCCTGGCGGCAGCTATGAGTGGGACTTTGGCGACAATACGAAATCTACTGACCCCAGCCCCAGCCACGAGTATACTAAAGGCGGCAGCTACCGCGTGAAGCTGACTGCCCGCTACGCCAACTGCGTAGTGGTAACGCAATTTGCGCCGGTGGAAGTGGGCGACGTGTTTGTACCTAATATTTTCACTCCCAACGACGACAACGTAAACGAAGCCTTTGTGCCTCGCTTCAGTTGCCAGCCGGCTGCATTAACAATGTTCAACCGTTGGGGCACCAAAGTGTACGAAACCGAGACGTACCGCAACGACTGGCACGCCGACAACCTACCCGATGGAGTATACTATTACCACCTACGCGATACGGCCGGACGCACAGCCAAAGGGTGGGTAGAAGTCAGGCGCTGAGTATGCTGCCAGACGAATAGCCTTGCGTATCTCTGATACTTCTATCACTTTCCGTCTACCGCTATACTACTCCGGTAGTATCGCTTTATGCCACTCCCTATCGCAGAAGCTTTACTACTCACTAAGGCTGGCAGATGACTATGTTGTTAGAGGGTAGGCCAAAATACATAGGTGAATCCACACAACGGAGAGTTGCACAACATGAACTAAGTAGCCTTTACATAGTGTTAAGCTATTATAGTACTGCTACCCCTTCGGTATCATATCTTAGTGAGTGAGCTTTAGGTTGCGAATTGCGTTCTTATTTCGTACCTTTGCCCCACTTATTAGCTAGTTGTAGAGAGGGGACGTGCAGTCCCCTCTTTCTTTTACCTCCTGTTTTTGCTGCCTATGAAGTTTGACCGTGACCGTATCGCCGAGCTGTTGCAAGCGAGCCTGCCTGACGACGCCAACCTTTTCGTGGTGGACCTGACGGTTTCGGATGCCATTCGGCCTAAAGTCACCGTTACGCTGGATGGCGAACAAGGGGTAGGAATTGAGGAATGCGCGCAGGTGAGCCGCCGGCTGGCCCGCCGCATCGAAGAGGCATACGGCGAGGAAGCCAGCTACACCCTGGAAGTTACCTCGCCCGGCGCTGATCAGCCTCTTACCGACCCGCGCCAGTACACCCGACACGTGGGCCGCTCCCTGGCTCTGAAGCTCACCGATGGCACCGAGAAAACCGGTGTGTTGGAAGAAACCACCCCCGATGGCATTCAGCTGGCGGAGGTAGTGAAAGAAAAGAATAAAAAGAAAACCCTACCCGCTGCCCATATTCCGTTTGCGGACATTGCGGAAGCCAAAGTGGTTATTTCGTTTAAGTAACATTCCATTTAGCTGTTGGCTGATAGCGCATAGCTATTAGTTTAATTCTAAAGTATTCATCTTTTAGCGACGGTTGCTGGCCTTTTTGAAAAGCCAACAACCAGTAGCTACAAGCTAAAAGCTACACAAAATGAACAGCAACGTCCTGATCGAATCGTTTGCCGAGTTTGCCCGATCCAAGAACATCGACCGCCCTACGATGATGAGCATCTTGGAGGACGTGTTTCGTACCATGATCCGCAAGAAGTATACGACCGACGAGAACTTCGACGTCATCATCAATGTGGACCAGGGCGACTTGGAAATCTGGCGCAACCGCGAAATCGTGGACGACAACTCCGAGGATATTTGGGATTTCGATAAGATTCCGCTCTCGGAAGCGCGTAAGATTGAGGCTGACTTTGAGGTAGGCGAGGAAGTAGCCGAGGACGTGAAGCTGGAAGATTTCGGCCGCCGCGCCGTACTAATGGCCCGCCAGACGCTGATTCAGCGTGTGAAAGACCTGGAGCGTGACAACCTCTACCAGCAGTACAAAGACATGGTCGGCGAAATCATCACCGGCGAAGTCTACCAGGTGTGGAGCCGTGAGGCCCTGATCCTAGACAAGGAAGAAAACGAACTGGTGCTGCCTAAGGCGGAGCAGATCCCAAAAGACCGCTACCGCAAGGGCGACCCCATCCGGGCCGTGGTGCACCGCGTGGATGTGCTGAACGGCACGCCCAAGATCATCCTGTCGCGCGCCGCGCCGGCCTTCCTGGAGCGCTTGTTTGAGCTGGAAGTACCCGAGATTTACGATGGTCTTATTACCATCAAAAATATTGTGCGCGAGCCGGGCGAGCGGGCCAAGGTAGCCGTAGAAAGCTACGACGACCGCATCGACCCGGTAGGTGCCTGCGTGGGCATGAAAGGTTCGCGTATCCACGCTGTGGTGCGGGAGCTGGAAAACGAGAATATCGACGTTATCAACTACACCGACAACCTGGAGCTATACATCGCCCGGGCCTTGTCGCCAGCCAAGTTGACTTCGATGAAGATAAACGAACAAACTGGTCGGGTTTCGGTGTTCTTGAAGCCGGACCAAGTGAGCCTAGCCATTGGCCGGGGCGGCGCCAACATTAAACTGGCTTCGCGGCTGGTGGGCATGGAAATCGACGTGTTCCGCGATGCGGGTGACTTCGAAGAAGATATTGCCCTCGACGAGTTCCGCGACGAGATTGAGGACTGGATCCTCGATGAATTCAAGAAAATCGGGCTCGATACCGGCCGCGCCGTATTAGCGGTCAGCAAAGAGGATATCGTGCGGCGCACGGAGCTGGAGGAAGAAACGGTACAAGACGTTTTCCGCATCATCCGCCAGGAATTTGAGGCCGACGAAGAGCAAACAGAACCAACCATTTCCGACGACGCGCAATGAGGGCGCGGCGGCCGGTACGGCAAAGACGTTAAATCGTGCCAGGGGCGCGAGTTAGCGTCGGCTGACAAGATTTAATATAGTAACTTTGCAACTGGATAAGAGTATCGTTCGCGAGCATAGAATGGCGGAAGCAGCAACCAAACGGCTGAATCAGGCGGCCAAAGACCTGAACGTCGGAATTTCCACAATCGTGGACTTTCTGTCGGAAAAGGGCATTGATATCGATAACAAACCGACCACGAAATTGACGGCCGAGCAAGTCAACATGCTCAACAAGGCCTTCGAGTCGTCGGTGCAGGATAAAATCGAGGCAGCCAAGCTCAGCCAGGCCAAGCGCCAGACTGAGATGGAAACTGCCCAGCCCAAACCCGAGCCGGCTCCGGCTCCTAAGGCCACCGAGCAACCGGCTGCGCCCAAACCCGCCGAGCAGCCCGCTCCCGTAGCAGCCGCACCGGCGGCGGCTACGCCATCGGCCCCCGCTCCCCCTGCCCAGCCCGAAGCACCCCGCGTGCCCGGGCTGAAGGTGTTGGGTAAAATTGAGTTGGATGCCAAGGGCCGCCCTGTGCCGCCCCGGCCTGCTACACCTGCCCCAGCCGCTGCTGCACCAACGCCGGCCCCGGCTCCCAAGCCTGCTGCACCAGCACCTGCGCCAGCACAACCCACTCCAGAGAAAGCACCGGCCGCTCCGCAGCCAGCGCCAGTTCCGGTAGCAGCTGTGCCTACTCCGGCTCCCGCCCCGACGGCGCCAGCACCGGCACCAGCAGCAATTACGCCAACACGTCCAGCTACTCCTCCTGCTACCCCAGTTGCAACTCCAACCCCGGTAGCAGCAGCCCCGGCTACGCCAGCAGCTCCAGCTCCCCCCGCTCCTGCTGCTCCGACAAAAGCCCCAGAAACGCCTCCGGCAGCTCCTACAGCTCCAGCCGAAGAGGACTCAACTATTGTAGCAAAGGCTGATCAGCTAAAGGGTCTCACAGTACTCGGCAAAATTGAACTGCCAGTCGACTCGTCGCGGCGCGGTGGCCGGCGGCCTGTGGCCTCCTCAGATGTGCGCAAAAGCGGCATTGGCGCGGACAAGAAGAAGCGTCAGCGTATTCCTACCCCCGGCGGTGGCACTATAGGGCAGAACCAGCCCGGCCAGCAAGGTCAACAAGGAGGCGGAGGTAATCGTACCGGCGGTGGTCGTCCCGATCAGCAGCGTGGCAACAACCGTCCTGGTCAGGGCAACCGCAACCAGCCTGCTCGTCCGGCTGTAGCTAATACGCCTGAGCAGAATGATAAGCAGATCCAGGAGCAGATTAAAGCAACGCTGGCGAAGCTTAGCGGTAACAGCAACAATAACAGCCGTGGCAACCGCGCCAAATACCGTCGCGACAAGCGGGCTGGTGTAGCCGAAGCCAACGAGCTGCAGCGTCAGCAGAACGAGTTAGACTCGAAGACGCTGAAAGTGACTGAGTTTATCTCGGCTAATGACCTTGCCTCGTTGATGGACGCGTCTGTTAACGACGTCATCAAGGTGTGCTTAAGCATGGGTATGTTCGTATCCATCAACCAGCGCCTCGATGCGGAAGCCATTACCGTTATTGCTGACGAGTTCGGTTATGACGTGGAATTCCTGTCGGCGGAGGAAGAGGAAACCGAGATGGAGATTGTGGACGATCCGGAAGATCTGCGCGACCGGGCTCCTATCGTTACCATCATGGGTCACGTCGACCACGGTAAGACCTCGTTGCTTGACTATATCCGCGATGCGAGTGTAGCCAAGGGCGAGGCCGGCGGTATCACGCAGCACATTGGTGCTTATGAGGTGAAAACGCAATCGGGCAAGCCGGTTACCTTCCTGGATACGCCAGGTCACGAAGCCTTTACGGCCATGCGTGCCCGTGGTGCTAAGGTTACAGACATTGCCATCATTGTGGTGGCCGCCGACGACTCGGTGATGCCGCAAACGAAGGAAGCTATCAACCACGCGCAAGCTGCAGGTGTGCCCATCGTTATTGCGCTCAACAAGATTGACAAACCCGGCGCCAATCCCGACAAAGTGCGGGAAGAGCTGTCTGGTATCAACATCTTGGTAGAAGAATGGGGTGGTAAGTACCAGTCGCAGGAGGTATCGGCCAAAACTGGCGTTGGTATCGACGATCTGCTGGAGAAAGTACTGCTCGAAGCCGAATTGCTGGAACTGAAAGCCAATCCCGACCGCAACGCTGTGGGTACGGTTATCGAAGCTTCGCTTGATAAAGGCCGGGGTTACGTAACTACCGTGCTGGTGCAAACCGGTACGCTGCAGGTAGGCGACATTGTGCTGGCTGGTCCGCACTACGGCCGCGTGAAGGCTATGACCGACCACCGCGGCAAGAAGATGAAGAAAGCTGGCCCGGCTACTCCGGTGCAGGTGCTTGGTCTGACGGGCGCCCCGCAGGCTGGCGACAAAATTGTGGTGATGGATACGGAGCGCGACGCCCGTGAATTGGCTACGCAGCGTCAGCAGCTGGCCCGCGAGCAGAGCATGCGTACCAAGAAGCACATCACGCTGGATGAGATTGGTCGTCGTTTGGCTATCGGTTCGTTTAAAGAGCTAAACGTGATTGTGAAAGGTGACGTGGACGGCTCGGTAGAAGCACTGGCCGACTCCCTGCTGAAGCTCAGCACGCCGGAGGTAGCCGTGAATATTCTGAACAAAGGGGTAGGCGCCATCTCCGAATCGGACGTGTTGCTGGCTTCGGCCTCTGATGCCATCATCATTGGTTTCCAAGTTCGGCCTTCGCAGAGCGCCCGCCGCTTGGCCGAGCAGGAGCAGATCGATATCCGTCTGTACTCCATCATCTACAATGCTATCAACGAGGTGAAGGATGCCATGGAAGGCATGCTGGCCCCAACGGTGCAAGAGGTCACGGTAGCTACGCTGGAAGTACGTCAGGTGTTCAATATTACCAAAGTAGGTACTATTGCTGGCTGTATGGTAACGGAGGGCTCTGTCACGCGCAACACCCGCGTGCGGGTGGTGCGCGATGGTATTGTATTGTATACCGGCGACGTGCAGGCCCTGAAACGCTTCAAAGACGACGTCTCGGAAGTGCGCCAAGGCTACGAGTGCGGTATTAGCATCAAGGGCTTCAATGATTTGCAAGAAAGCGACATCATCGAAGGCTTCGAGGAAAAGGAAATCAAGCGGACGCTGTAAGCAGCCACTGGTATTGCCGGCAATTGCAACACGCCCCTGGCTCTAGACTAGAGCCAGGGGCGTGTTGCGTTCAGCTTTTACAAAATGCCCTTCCCCTACCCTTGGTTGTAGGCCATTGCTATCTGCTACCTATCTTTTGTGTACGTAATCCTTCATCAACAAAAAGCCCCTACCACTATGCGTGGTAAGGGCTTCTAGGTAAGGCAGCTAATATCCGGGCTTAAAAGAACAGGAAGCCCTTCTTATACTTGTGTTTGTGCTTGAGTGGCTTGCCTTTGGGGTCGATGCCGGGGGCGGCGTGAGTCTGCCCACGCTTCTGGCGCAACGAGCCTACATTTTTGGCCTTGAACTTCTTAACAGTGAATCCACCATTGCGCGAGTCATATTGCCGGGCCGAGTTGCTACCACGACTGAAGCTGGTGTTGGACCCCATACCAGAGCGCGCCTCCAGAATTTCCATCTGCTTATCACGCTTGGCCTCATCAGAGTTCATGCTCATACGTCGCTGCATACGAGCAATATCCTCGTCCGAAGCCTTCTTCTTACCACTGCGGCGAGTGGCAGGCTCGTCGCTCACCACCGATTTACGGGTAGCTAACGTGGCCTGGGCAACGGCTTGCTGAGCCAAGATCGTAAAAAGCAACAAGCTCAGGCAGAGACAGAAATGCTTCATGCAGCAGTGTATTAATAAGACTGTAGGCGGCAAGCAACTAAGATACCGTTTTTTGCTTGGTACGACAACGGTTGCCCTACCCATTTAGTTCAGCCCTAAAACTTGTAAGTCAGGCCGATACCTAATGTTTCTTTGAATTGAATACGACGTCCTTTTTCGCCCGAGGTACCGTCGCCAATGGGCACAAGGATATCATCGTCGTACATCAGAATAGTGGCTACGTTGGCGCTGATAAACTTGTTGACTTTGCAATCAACCAAGTTGGTCCAATACACATCAACGTTTTGCGGTTTGTGAAAATAGTTGCTGAACAGTTCCAACCGGGTCTGGTATGAAACATTGGGTAGGATGGTCTTTGTCAATCGGGCATTCATATAGCCCCCTGCCTCGGCTCTGAATAGCTTACCAGTGCCTCGCACTAGGCGTCCGTCTGCGTCACGCCGGGCACCTTGCACCCCGAACGCGCCGTAATCGGCCAGCCGCTGACTATTCACTACCGTGAATTTGCCTGTAGCGGGCGACAACAAAACGGAAAACCAATCAGTTGGCTTATACTCCCAGCCCGCCGACGCTAGAATGTATGCGGGCGCAAAGAACCGGGACGTCAGCGAATCCCGAATTTCAGTGGATTTAGTGGGGGTAAGTTGGGTCTTAATATTAATCTGCGAGGCATACGACCACTTTTCGGAATACTGTCTGGCGTACCGGATGTTCATTTCCAGCCGGTCGTCGTTTTTGCGAATCTTGGTTGGGCCAGCCTTCAGCAGACCATATACCAAGTCGACTGCCGCGGCAAACGTGTGCTTTTCGCCCCGAAAGTGCGCGTATACGTTGCCAATGCCCAGCAGTGATAAGGAGCTTTGTCCTCCGGCTGCCCAGTTGTTGAGGCTTACTTGGCTGAAGTTGAGGGAGCCAGTGCCGCCGCGCCGCCAGCCGCGGGTGGTATCAATGTCGGTGGCGAGCTTATAAGGGTCGAGGGCAATACGACGGGGCATCGTCTGTGCTTGGCCGCTGGCTGGCCACAGCAGCAAGATACCCCACCAAAAAAACACAGCTAAAACAGAACGGCAATAAAGCATCATATATAAGGCAGCCGGCGTGCAAGCCTTAAGGGCTTGGCAACCGGCTGCTCAGTCGACCACTCCCACCGCTAGGCGCGGTTGCGTAAGGCGTCGCGAATTTCGGTAAGTAATATTTCTTCTTTGCTGGGTGTTAGATCTGGTTTTACTTCTATTACAGCCGGCGCTTTGAACCGATTAGCAAAGCGCACAATCAGAAATACGCAGAACGCAATGATAAAGAAGTAGATAACAGCATTCAAGAACAACCCAAAATTGACGGTGGCTGCCCCTGCTGTCTTGGCGGCTTCTATCGTGTCGTACGATTTTCCATCGAGCGCGACAAACCAGTTCTTAAAATCTATGCCTCCCGTTGCCAGACCGAGAATCGGCATAATAACGTCATCGGTCAATGAGGTGACAATCTTGCCGAAGGCGGCACCAATGATAACACCGACTGCCAAATCCAGTACGTTGCCCTTCGAGACGAACTTCTTGAACTCAGAGAAGAAACTCATATAGTCTATATGTTTTGGTGAGTGAAGGTGAACAGCACAAAGTAAATATACTTTCTTATATGTTCTATACTTATAATTCAGTATCAGACCATTGCGCACATTCAGATGAGTTGCTGCACTTGTTCGGCGCAAGTCGGATAGCCCCCGTGCTTTTGCTTTATCTTTGCCTGCTCGATTTTTGACCTCTTATCTAGTTACGGCACTATGCTTCCCCTTTTTCATAATTTGCTGTTGCAGCTGGATTCAGCTTCCGGTATTCTGCGCATTACCCTAAATCGACCCTCCAAACTAAATGCGTTGAATGCGGCTACCATTGAGGAAATCCGCCAGGCCATGCAGTATGCGCTAGACGCACAGGCGGTGCGCGGCATCCTTCTGACGGGTAGCGGCGACAAAGCCTTTGTGGCTGGTGCCGATATTGCCGAGCTGGCCGAGCTAAATGAGATAGTAGGGCGGCGCATGGCGGAGAAAGGCCAGGAAGTATTTTGCCTGATTGAGGAAAGCTCCAAGCCAGTTATTGCGGCCGTGAATGGGTTTGCGCTGGGCGGCGGTTGTGAGCTGGCCATGGCTTGCCACTTGCGCGTGGCCTCCGAAAACGCTCGTTTCGGCCAGCCCGAGGCCAACTTAGGCCTCATTCCGGGCTATGGCGGCACGCAACGGCTAGCCCAGCTCATCGGCAAGGGCAAGGCCCTGGAGCTGCTTATGACCACTGACCAGGTGAAAGCCGATGAAGCACTACGCTTGGGCCTTGTAAACCATGTGGTACCGGCAGCCGAGCTGCTACCCTTCTGCGAGCAGCTGCTGGGCAAGATCCTCAGCAAAGCTCCGCTGGCCATCGGCATGATCATCGACTGCGTGAATGCGGCCTACGATCAGGAGCGCCACGGCTACCAGACCGAAGCCAATCTATTTGGGCGCTGCTGCGGCTCCGCCGATTTCCGGGAGGGCACTCAAGCATTCTTGGAAAAGCGCCCCGCCGCCTTTACGGGTGAGTGAAGCGGTGAGATGGTGAAGCGATGAGGTTGCTGTTCTAGCTGCGCGACTTGCGCGAACAGCACGGGTGGTACTCGTAGAACATCACACTCGTCATCTCACCAGTTCACCATTTTGCCATTTCACTCACTATTTCACCATTTCACCATTTCACTCTGTGAGTGTAGCCAAAAAGCTGGCGGGCCAGACGGCCGTGTACGGCGTGAGTAGTATTGTAGGACGGGTGCTGAATACGCTGCTGGTGCCCGTATACACGGCCCGGTTTGTGGCGGCGCAGTACGGTATTGTTACAGGCTTGTTTGCCTATGTGTCGTTTCTGAACGTGGTGTTCACCTACGGTATGGAAACCACGTTTTTCCGGTTTGCCAACCGCCCCGGCACCGACCGGCAGGAACTCTACGACCGGGTGATGACGCTGTTACTGCTTACTAGTGCGTTGTTTACGGTGGGGCTGGCTTTATTGGCCCGGCCCCTGATGAGCCTGCTGGCCCTACCCCCCGGCCACGAGCGGTATGCCGTCTGGATTGCCTGCATTCTGGGCCTGGATGCCGTGGCAGCCATTCCGTTTGCCCGGCTGCGGCTGGAAAACAAGGCCAGGAAATTTGCTGCCATTCGTCTGGCGAATATCCTGCTGAATATCGGGTTGAACCTGTTTTTTATTGTGTTCTGCCCCGATGTGCTGGCCGGTAAGTACCTCACGCCCTTGCAGCCGCTAGTAGCCCGCCTCTATGACCCCACGGTGGGGGTAGGCTACGTGTTCATTTCAAATCTGGCAGCCAGCACCTTCACGCTAGTGCTGCTGTACCGGGAGCTGCTTAGTGTCCGGCTGCGCCTGGGCCTGCAACCGTTGCGGCCACTATTACGCTACGCCTACCCTATTATGCTGATGGGCCTGGCCGGTATGGTAAACGAAACGCTAGACCGCATCCTGCTACCCAAATGGCTACCCGAAGGCTTCTACCCCGGCCAAGACAGGCTGGCGGCGGTAGGCATCTACGGCGCCTGCTACAAAATTGCTATCCTGATGAGCTTAGTGATTCAGGCGTTTAAGTACGCGGCCGAACCGTTTTTCTTCGCGCAAAGCACCGAGAAAAACTCGCCCCACACGTTTGCCTTGGTGCTCAAGTGGTTCACGCTGTGCTGCGCTGTGTTGTTCGTGGCCGTGAGCGTAAACGTGGACTTGGTGGCCCGCGTGTTTTTGCGTAGCCCCGAGTATCTGCAAGGCCTGAGCGTGGTACCCGTTCTGTTACTGGCCAACCTGTTTTTGGGTGTGTACTGGAACCTCTCGGTGTGGTTTAAGCTCACCGACAAAACTTATTACGGCACCTACCTGGGCTTTGCCGGAGCCGTGCTGACCATTGCCCTCAATTTCCTGCTGATTCCGGTGCTGGGGTATATGGGCTCTGCTATTGCCACGCTGGCCTGCTATTTTATGATGGCGGCGCTGTGCTGGTGGCTGGGCGAGCGGCACTTTCCGGTGCCCTACCCTGTGGTGCGGCTGCTTACGTGGCTGCTGGTGGCCTGTGGAGTCGTAGCTGTCAGCTGGTGGTTACCCTTGTCGGATACTTGGACCGCGCATGCGTTCCACGCGCTGCTCACGCTAGGATTCATTGGCCTGATTGTGCTGATAGAGAAACCCCATCGGGCACTAGGAGGCGCCTAGGCCCCTGCTGGTACACAACGCGCTGCGCTCTGCTTATGAAATATGGTTTTCTATAGCTCGCCATCCTCTCAGAGGTTGTTGCTACTAGCGCGCTAAAGGCTTCTGAACAGTTTACGAAACTACTGCCTAGCGTGCTGACGGTGGCTGGCTATGGACTTTTCTCAGCCTGGCGCTTCGGTATATGCCGGTAGGTATTGCCTACGCTATCTGGTCGGGGATAGGCACAGTGCTGATAGCGTTGGTTGGCGTTATTTTTTTCAAACAGCAGCTTGATTGGCCAGCCATCGTTGGGATGCTGCTCATTATAGCAGGCGTGCTGGTCATGAATCTGCTCTCCAAAACGGTATCTCACTAGACACGGGTTTCTCTTGGCGTACGTGAGACCACACAACGGCAAGTTTCTACCTTTGCCCGATGCAGATTCCCGTTATCAACCGCTCTCACCATCCCCTCCCCGCCTACCAGACGGCCCATGCCGCCGGCCTCGATGTGCGGGCTAATCTACCTGAACCCGTAACGCTACGCCCCTTGCAACGGGCCCTCATCCCTACTGGCTTGTTTGTGGCCCTACCCACTGGCTACGAGATGCAGGTGCGCCCCCGTAGCGGACTGGCCTTCAAGCACGGCATTGGCATTGTGAACAGCCCCGGCACCATTGATGCCGACTACCGCGGCGAAATTCGAGTGCTATTGGTGAATCTCTCCGACGTGGATTTCGTAGTGCAGGACGGCGAGCGAATTGCTCAATTGGTAGTAGCCCGCCACGAGGTCATCGACTGGGAACCAACCGAGGAGTTAGACGAAACCGCCCGTGGTACAGGCGGCTACGGCAGTACCGGCAGTCAGTAACCAACCGCAATAAGCATTTCCCCGTTTCTATATAATATAGAGCACTTATTACCCACTTCTAACACTCCTACTCAGGAAGGATATGAAAATCATCGTCCCGATGGCTGGCATGGGCAAACGCATGCGCCCCCACACCCTCACTGTTCCCAAACCCCTGATTCCGATTGCGGGCAAGCCTATCGTGCAGCGCCTCGTAGAGGATATTGCCCAGGTGTGCAACGAGCCGGTGGACGAAGTAGCCTTCATTATTGGCCGTGCGTTCGGCAAAGAAGTGGAGAGCAACCTGCAAAAAATTGCTGAGTCGGTAGGCGCTAAGGCAAGTATCGTGTATCAGGATGAGGCCCTGGGCACCGCCCACGCCATTCTGTGCGCCAAGGAGTCGCTCACCGGCCCGCTGGTGGTAGCGTTTGCTGATACCCTGTTCAAGGCTGATTTCAAGCTGGACTCGTCGGCGGCGGGCACCATCTGGGTGCAGAAGGTAGACGACCCCAAGCCCTTTGGCGTGGTGAAACTGGACGACAGCGGCGAGATTACCGACTTCGTGGAGAAGCCCGAAGAGTTCGTGTCTGATTTGGCCATCATCGGTATCTATTACTTCCAGGACGGCGCCTACCTGCGCGAGGAGCTGCAATACCTGCTCGACAACGACATCAAGGACAAAGGCGAGTACCAACTCACCAATGCTCTCGAAAACATGAAAAACAAGGGCACCAAGTTCGTGCCCGGCCGCGTAACTGAGTGGCTCGACTGCGGCAACAAAGATGCTACCGTCTTCACCAACCAGCGCTACCTTGAGTACTTGCAGGAGCGCGGCGAGAAACTGGTAGCCGATTCGGCCAAAGTGATAAACTCGGTACTAATTGAACCCGTGTACATCGGCGAGAACGTGGTAGTGACCAACTCCGTGGTAGGTCCGCACGTGTCGCTGGGCGATGGTAGCAACGTGCGCAATTCGGTGCTGACTAACTCCATCGTGCAAAAAGCGGCTTCGGTACTGCACGCCAACGTTACCAATTCTATGGTTGGCAACAACGCCACCGTGATAAGCGCCCCCGCCGATTTAAGCCTGGGTGACTTTAACACCCTGCGGGTGTGATATTTTTCTGAGTTTTAACGTTAGCAATAGCGCGGTCCTGGCGGGCCGTGCTATTTCTTTTGTTATTTTGTTGGTGCGTCGGGTCGTCCGGCTGGTTAATTTTTACGCTGTATGCCTCAACTATCTGCTTTCTTGCTGCTGATGCTGGGGCTACTGGTGACCGGCAGCGCCGCTGCTCAACAATCTTCTGACAAAGACACCGGCCTGACGCCCGCCAAGGAGCGCAAATTAACCCGTCGCGAGCGGAAGGAACTGGCCCGCCGCGTGGCGCTGGAAACGGCACAGCAAACCTCCCGCGAGCCCTCGGCACGGGAGCGGGAGCAGAGCGAGGCCTACTTTGTGGATGGTGTGCGCTATGCCCTGCTCGAAGACTACCCCAAGGCTATGGAGCGGCTATTGAAAGCGTATGCGCTCAGCCCTACTAATGCGGCCATCAGCTACAAAATTGCGGAGGTGAATATGCTGTCGGGCAACCTTAAGGACGCCACCAATTTTGCACAGGCGGCCGTGCGCCTCGACCCCAAAAACACCTACTATTACCTGCTGTTGGCGCAAACGTACACCACCCAAAAGCAGTACGACCAAGCTGCGAAGGTGTATACCAGCCTGATTCGGGACGTGCCCGACTCCAACTACTACCTATTCAACCTAGCCGATCTATACCTGGCACAAGGCAAACTGCAGGAAGCTCTGACTACTTATGAGCAAGCTGAGCAGGAATTTGGCCCCACGGATGAGGTAGCCTTTAAGAAGCAGCAGATTTACTTAAAGCAAAACAAGCTGGACAAGGCGCTGCAGGAAGGCGAAACGCTGATTGCGTCCAACCCCGATGACGTTCGGTACGTGCTGGCGCAGGCTCAGATGTACGTGACCAACAACCGCCTACCCGATGCACTGCGCGTAACCCAACAGGCTCTCCGCCAAGCGCCCGACAATCCGCAGGCCCGCATGATTTTGGCCGATGTGTACCGTCTGCAAGGCAAAAAGGCAGAATCAGAGGAGCAGTTGAAGCTGGCTTTCGGTAATTCGGCGCTGGACATCGACACCAAAGTGCGCATCCTGATCGACTACATTCGGCAGCTGCCTAACCCGGCCCTCACCCAGACGGTACTGGATCTTGCGGCACTGACTACCAGAGCGCATCCGCAAGAAGCAAAGGCCTTTGCCATGGCTGGCGACGTACAGACTATCGTAGAGCGCAGGCAGGAGGCCCGTGCTTCTTACCTACGCGCCCTTCAACTCGATAACTCTAAGTTTCAGATCTGGCAGCAAGTGGTGCTATTGGACGCCGAACTGAACCAAACCGATTCGTTGCTCGCCCATACCGAACGAGCATTGGAGTTGTTTCCCAATCAAGCCCCATTGTGGTTTTATAACGGGGTAGGGCACGTGCTGAAGAAAGAACCCAAGCAAGCTATCAAGTCGTTGGAATACGGCCGTAAGCTCACCACCGATAACCCTGAGCTGCAGGCACAATTTAACACGCAACTGGGCGACGTTTACCACGAGCTGAAAGACTATTCCAAGTCGGATGCGGCATACGAAGCAGCCCTTGGTGTGGATGCTAACAATGCGCAGGCCCTGAACAACTACAGCTACTACCTCTCCCTGCGGGGCGAGAAGCTGGACAAAGCCAAGCAAATGGCTGGTCGGCTGGTGAAGCAGTTTCCCGATAACCCTACCTACCTCGATACGTACGCTTGGGTGCTATACAAGCTGAAGGACTACACCGGTGCCCGCCAAGCCCTGGAAACCGCTCTGAAGCACAGCTCCGATGGCACCCTGCTGGAGCACTACGGCGACGTGCTGTTTCAACTGCAGCAGCCTACCCAAGCCGTAGCCGCCTGGGAGCGCGCCAAAAAAGCCGGCGACGCCTCGGCCCTGATTGACCGTAAGATCAAAGAAAAGAAGTTATATGAGTAAGTACCCCGGCGTTCTGCTGCTCCTTGTTCTGCTCGTGTTGGGCAGCTGTCAGCGCAAGCTAACGCCTACCGCTACCACCAGTCCGACTACCACGGCCACGCCTGTCAACCCGGAAATCAAGGTAGAGAATATCGACTTCCGCTACCTCGCGGCCAAAGGCAAAGCGCAGGTAGACATGCCTTCGCTGAAGCAGACCGTGAATATCAATGTGCGGATGCGCAAGGATAGCATCATCTGGATGTCGCTGGGCTTAGCGGGATTTGAGGGCGTGCGCGCCCGCATCACCCGCGACTCTATCCAAATCCTGAACAAGCTGCAGCGTGAATACTACGCCGGTAATTTTGCCTACCTCAAGCAGCAGTTCAATGTGGAAGTGACCTTCGATCAGCTTCAGGCGCTGCTGTTGGGCAACTACCTGCCTGCCCCCGCCGGCGTGACACCCACCGTGGTAACGGAGGGTCCGCAGCAACGCGTGGAATACGCGCAGTCAGGCTTATTACTGAAGCAATTGATTGAGCTGAGCCGCCAACGCGTGAAAGAATTGACGGTGACTGATCCGAATACGCAGAACAGCTACATGGTGAACTACACCGACTTTCAGACCCTACCCAACACCCAGCAGCAGTTTGCCTACTCTACTCTAGTGCAGGTGAAGCAAGGTAGCGGGGCTTCTGCGCTGTCTATCAGCTACCGCAACGTGGAACTGGACAAGGAACGTCTGTCTTTCCCTTTCTCCATACCTTCGGGCTACACGCGAAAAAAGTAATGGCGTGAAGGAAGCGTTGCGTTTTTATCTTTTTCTTCTTACTGCTTTCCTGTACCTGAGTGGCCCAGCTGCTCAGGCACAACAGCGTAAGCGCCCTGCTACCCGCACTAAAAGCAAAGCTCAGCTGGAGCGTGAGCGGCGCACTACGCTCCGGCGCATCCAGGAAACCAGCCGCATTCTGGCCCAGACCCAGGAGAAAAAACAAGCGTCTATTGGCCAGCTGAATGCCTTAAAGGAAAAGCTGACAGTGCAGCAGGGTGTGATTCGCAATATCTCCACGGAGCTGAAAACCGTGGAAACCGACGTACGCCAGACCGAAGGCCAAGTACAGCAAACGCAACAAAGCTTGGAGCAACTGCGCGCCGAATATGCCCGCATGATTTACGCCGCTTCCAAAACGGCGAATAGCTACAACCGCATCATGTTCCTGTTTGCGGCCGATTCGTTCAACAGCTTTTTGCGGCGCTTACGCTACGTGCGGCAGTATTCGGAAGTGCGGCAGGCCCAAGCAGCCCAGATCAACGCTACCCAGCAGAAGCTCAGCCGTCAGTTGAGCAGCCTCAACGAGCAGCGCCAGCAAAAAAGCTCTTTGCTTTCCAACCAACTGACAGAAAAAAAGAACCTGCTGAATCTCAAAACCCAGCAAGACCAAGTAGTAACCAAGCTCAGCCAGCAGGAAGAGGGGTTGCGGCAAGAGTTGGCCCGTCGGCAGCAAGCCGTGCAACGGCTAGATAACCTTATCGCCCAGCGAGTGCGCGAAGAAATTGCGCGGGCAGCCCGCGCTGCAGCGGCGGCTCGCGCAGCTCGCGCCAACGCAGCCCGCAGTGGCGTGCGGGGTGGGGTAGGCGGTACCTCACGTACTGGCTCTGCCGAAGAGGATGCCGCCGCCAGCCGGGTAAACCGCGTGACCCTAACCCCCGAGACAGCGGCTCTCTCCTCCTCCTTTGCTGACAACCAAGGACGTTTGCTATGGCCCGTAGCACATGGCTTCATTTCTCAGCATTTTGGCCGGCACGCACACCCTGTGCTGAAAAGTGTAGTGGTAGAAAACCGCGGCGTGGATATACAGACGAATGCCGGGGAGCCTGTGCGAGCCATTTTCGATGGCAAAGTACTCACGGTATCCAGCGTGCCGGGCATGAACAACATCGTTATGATTCAGCACGGGGAATACTTTACGGTGTATGCTAAGCTCCGCTCCGTAAGCGTGCAGGAGGGGCAAGAGGTAAAAGCGCGTGCAACTATCGGCACAGTGCAAACTAATTCGGAGGGTACTTCGGAAGTACAATTTCAACTGTGGCGCAACAGCGCTAACCTCAATCCGGAAAACTGGCTGGGCCGCAAATAAGGCTTCTTCACTGGCTCAAAAATGCTGGGAACAAAAAAAACACCGTACAGAATACGGTGTCTTTCCGAGCTATGAAAACAAACTTAGCTATCAATAGTCCAACTCTAGAACATGGCCTGCTCCTTTGTTAAGTCTCAGATAACTGCCGGAAAGTTATATACTTTCTAAAAAGGATCCTCTGTTTTTTCGCCGAAGCAACAGTTTTACTCGGTAAAGCCATAGCTTGGGGCCGCCGAATGCAAGCTGCTTTTAGCCAAAAACGGTACTATATTAAGTTTAGCCGATTAAGAAGCCCTGCTTTGTAGGAACTACCAATAGGTAGCGATAGTGTAGTGGCCTTGTTCGTTTCAAACAGCGCTGTATCCGTTTCAATGGCTATAATACGCCCCAGGCACACAATGTATTTGCGATGAATGCGAGCGAAGTCCCGACTAGGTAGTCGGTTTTCCAGTTCTTTCATCGTGCTATATACAGTAAGTCGCTCTCGCTCTGTATAAATATTCACGTAATCGCCCAGCGCCTCTACATACGTGATATCAGCCGTAGCCACACGCACCAGCTTTTGCTCCTGGCGTACAAATATCTCTGTGTGTTGCTCTTCTGCTACTGTTTTTGTGCTGTCATCTATGGCAGGGCGTAGCATCTCCAGCATTTGTTGCCTTTCCTTCTCCAACTGAAGCCGAGCGCGGCGCAGTTCTAAGTGTGCTACCACCTCGCGGGCCAAGATGCGCAACGCCTCGCGCTGCTGCTCGTTCAGTCTGCGCGGTGCTGTATCGATGGCGCACAGGCTGCCCAAAGGATACCCCTCAGGCGTGAGTAGAGGCACTCCCACGTAAAAGCGTATTTTCTGCTTGCCAACTACTAAAGGGTTGTACTGAAAATTAGCATCTTGCGCAGCATCTTCTACCTCCAACAGATCTTCCGACAGCATAGCGTAGCTACAAAAAGCAATATTGCGCGGCAGATCATGCAGATTTTCGCCTCCTACCTGTGCTTTCACGCTCTGTCGATCGGCACCAATGAACGAGATAAGAGCAATTGGCGTATCACAGATATAGGCCGTGAGCTTTGCCAAGTCGTCAAACGCCTGTTCTCGGGGAGTATCCAGAATCTGATAGTTGCGCAGTATTTCCAACCGTTCAGCTTCCTGGACGGCTGCATGCGTTGAAACCAATGAAGAGTGACTTTTATAGGAATTTTTAGCCATTAGCGTGCAGATAAACCTCTGAATTGCATGCGCTGGTAAAAGATTAATAAGATAGAGGGGTTACGAAGATATCAGTTGATTGATGGATTGCTGAATGGTAATCGTTGAACAATAAGATTGGCACGGCAGAAGCTGGCTTTTCAGCGCTCAACCCCCTACCCTGTTTTTTGCTCATGGCACTTGTTGTGCTTTGGCTTCTGTATGAAAACTGCCTGTTGCAGGAACTGATTTGCGAATTATCGGGTACCTTTACCAATCCTAAACCATAGTCAGTTGCGTAGCTATGGTTTTACCACCCTAAACTGGCCTTGTGCCTTCGCCCATGCTTTTGACTGCGCTGTTTCTGGCTATTGCACCCCGCACGATTATATTTATCGTTTTCGTGCTTGTCATTTTCTTTGGTGCCAAACGTATTCCTGAGCTGTTCCGTGGACTGGGCCAGGGGGTGAAAGAGTTTAAGAACGCTACCCAGGAAGACCGCCCTGAGTACCGCGACCAGCAACCCCAACAGCCGCAACCTACTCAGCAGCAGTATCGCGACCAGCCAGTGCCGCCTGCCAATCAGCCTCAGAACCCAACTCAACCTCGTTACTAACCTACTGCAATGAATACACCTCTTTTCTTATTCCTAGGTGACCTAGGAGGTGGTGAGATAATGCTCATCATGGTGGTTATCCTCATTTTCTTCGGCGCCAACAAGATTCCGGAACTAGCACGGGGCTTGGGCAAGGGCATCCGCGAGTTCAAAGACGCCTCATCCGAAATTCGTAATGAGATTGAGAACTCCGGCCGTCCTACCCCTAATCAGTCGTATCAGCAGCCGCAGCAGCCATATCAGCAGCCCCAACAGCAGCCGTACGCTCAGCATTCTACTGACTCGGCCCCGGTGCCTCCTACCACGGTAGCGCCTCCTATGGATGGTGGAGTAGCCACCCCCACGCAGCAGCCAGAGCACACGCATAACCGCCTCGACCAGACTTCCTAAGTCATCGTTTCGAAGTAAACCCGTACTTTAGTTGTCAGGAAGTAGCGGTCTGTTCTTCACGCAAGCTTACACGGCTTGCTAGCAACAGACCGCTGCTTCCTGACAATTCCTTTTTTCACTTCACTGACCCAGCGATTTGAAACGCTTTAACTCCCTCACGGAAGTTCGTCGCGAGCTGACGGCAGGCACTACTACCTGTCGTCAGCTCGTCGAGTATTACCTGGATAACATTCAGCAGAAGCAACATCTGAATGCCTTTCTGGAAGTGTGGCCCGAAGAGGCTCGTGCCCAGGCCGAGGCCGTAGACGCCAAGCTGCAAGCCGGCACAGCTGGCAAGCTGGCCGGTATGGTGATTGGCTTGAAGGACGTGCTGGCTTATAAAGACCACGCCTTGCAAAGCAGCAGCCATATTCTAGATGGGTTCCGTTCGCTGTTCACCGGCACGGCCGTGCAGCGCTTGCTGGACGAAGACGCTATTCTGATTGGTCGTCAAAACTGCGACGAATTTGCGATGGGTGCATCCAACGAAACCTCCTACTTTGGGCCGGTACGCAACGAACTGGATACGGACCGGGTATCTGGTGGTTCGTCGGGCGGCTCGGCTGTAGCAGTGCAGGCCGACTTATGCCTAGCTTCCATAGGTTCCGATACAGGCGGCTCTGTGCGGCAGCCGGCAGCTTTTTGCGGCGTGGTAGGCTTCAAGCCTACCTACTCTCGCATCTCGCGCTACGGGTTGATTGCCTATGCGTCGTCGTTCGACCAGATTGGTACGCTCACGCGCTCTGTAGAAGACGCCGCGCTGCTGCTAGAAGTGATGGCCGGCGCCGACAACTTCGACAGCACTGTGAGCCACCACCCAGTGCCAGCATACAGTCAGCAGTTGGAGCCCGCGGCGCAGTACCGTATTGGCTACATCAAGGACTGTCTAGAGCGGCCGGGCTTAAATGAAGAAATTAAGGCCGCTACGGAAGAAGCGCTGGACATGCTGCGCGGTCAGGGTCATGTGGTGGAGGCCGTGGAGTTTCCCTACCTCGACTACATTGTTCCGACTTATTACATCCTGACTACCGCTGAGGCCAGCTCCAACCTAAGCCGCTACGACGGCGTGAAGTTTGGCTACCGCGCCCCGGATGCTACCGACCTGGAGTCGCTCTACAAGAAAACCCGCGCCCAGGGCTTCGGGCCGGAAGTGCAGCGCCGGATTCTGCTGGGCACCTTCGTGCTATCGGCCGACTACTACGACGCCTACTACACCAAAGCCCAGCAGGTGCGCCGCCTGATCAAGGAAAAGACGGACGAGCTGCTGCGCCAGTACGATTTCCTGGTGTTGCCCACTACGCCTACTACGGCGTTCCACATCGGCGATGTGAACAAGGACACACTGGCTATGTACTTGGCCGATATCTTCACGGTGCAGGCCTCGCTGGCTGGGGTGCCTGCTATTTCGGTGCCGGCGGGTGTCGATGGCGAGGGCCTCCCCATTGGGTTGCAGCTCCTGGCCGGCGCCTTCCGCGAAGAGCATTTGCTGGCATTTGCAAATTCCGTTGCTGAGTCTCTAACTCCTGCGTTGCCCTGATGAAGAAGTTGTCGTTGTGGAAGCGGGTAGTTGCCCCAGGGGTATTGTTTCTGACTTTTGGAAGGATGGGCGCCGCACAAACGCTGCCCGCCCCACCTATTGGTTCGCTCCCGCTTCCCGATGATACCGTGCAGGTGAACCTGCTGGCCCTACCCCCCGATTCGCTGGTAGCTGCCCCCATCGACTCGGTGAAGCTCTTGTGGGCCCAAACGCCTCCCGAGCTGCGCGACCTGATAGGCGACCGAGTAGGCTGCATTGACACCGATATGCCGCACGTGTTCAACAACTCGGTGCTGGCTTACGTCAACTTTTTCACCCAGCGCAACCGCGCCTACACGCAACGCGTGTTGGAGCGGGAAAATATGTACTTCCCGATTTTTGAGAAGTACCTGGCGAAATACAACCTACCCAACGACCTGAAATACCTGGCCGTGGTAGAATCGGCCCTGATTCCGACGGCCAAATCCAGGGTAGGTGCCACCGGCCTGTGGCAGTTTATGGGCCCTACCGCCAGCGACTGGCGCCTCGTGCGCGACGAGTGGGTAGATGAGCGCATGAGCCCCGAGAAAGCCACCGAAGCAGCCTGCAAATACCTGCGGGCCCTCTACGGTGTCTTTCATGACTGGGAGCTGGTGCTGGCTTCCTACAACTGGGGGGTAGGCAACGTGCAGCGGGTGATGCGCCGCACGGGCAAAAAAACGTTTTGGGGCTTGTACCCCCACATGCCAAAGGAGACGCGCAACTACGTGCCTACCTTCACGGCCATCATGTATACCATGAAGTACGCGCGGGAGCACCAGCTGCACTCGCCCGAGCTTCGCTACCAGTACGCCGAGCCACTTGATACGCTGCACCTGCGGGGTAGGGCCTTCGATCTGCGCCGTCTCAGTCAGGCCGTAGGCCTATCCGATTCGCTAGCATTGCTCCGCTACAATCCAGAAATCCACCGGGCGTATTTGCCCTCGGGCTACCGTTCCTACGTTATTCAGGTGCCCACAGCAATCCGGACACAGCTAGCCAGTGTTGACCGGTCTACACTGTTTTCTTACTGCCAGCCGTCGAAGGAGTTACCGCAGCCCCTCTCCCCCCTACCCCCGCGCATGGCTGGTGCGACGGCTACCCCGGCTATGCTGGCCGCCGCGGCGCCTCCACCCACAGCCCCACGCCTGCAACGCAAGGTGCATACGGTACGTCGGGGCCAGACCATTGCCATAGTAGCCCAACACTATAATGTCTCGCAAAGCCAGTTGCGGCGCTGGAACAAATTGAGCAGCCGTCAACAAACGCTTCGGGTGCAGCAAAAGCTGGTGGTATTTGTGCCGACACCCGCTGAGGAGCGCTCGGCTCCTACCCCAATCTATGCGAAGGTAGCGGCACAGGTACCAGAGGCCCTACCCACCGTAGCGTCGGCGCGGCGGGCAGATGGCACGGTAGTGACGCCAGTAGCGGTGGTGAGGCCCGTAACACCTGCAGCCGCTGTTGCCATCGTCGCGGCGGCACCCAGCAGGCCTGCTACCCGACGGTCGGAGGTGCCTCATCACCAGGAGCGCACCAACCCAGCACTAGAGGCAACCATAGCGGCCGTAACGACGACCCCGGCCGCGGCTCCAACGGATACCACAGTTAGTGCTACTTATATAGTACGGCGCGGCGACAACCTCAGCAAGATTGCCCAACGACACAACGTGACCGTGGCACAGTTGGTGGATTGGAACCCGACGGCTTCCAACCAACTCATGCCGGGACAAAAGCTGATGCTCTACGTAGCGCAAGCGGAAGAAGAGGTTCCGGTGGCTCCTGTGCATACCACTGCCGCGGCTTCTCGCAAGCCAGCACCGCGCGCGCAACCCGCTGCGCCGGCCCTCACGCCACCCCGCACTTACCTAGTACAGCCTGGCGATACGCTTTATAATATTTCGCGCCGCTACCAGGGCGTGACGGTGGAGCAGCTACGCCGCTTGAACCACCTGAAATCGGACGCCGTGAAGCCGGGTCAGAAGCTGATTGTGGAAACCAGCTAACGGCACATCATTCCTCGACAAGCTCAGAATGACGTGCCGTTAACCCTACCCCGCGCCCCCTGCTTACCAAGTTGGGGGCGCTTTTCTTTCCGGTGGCGCCTACCTTTGCCGGTCACTGCCTTACCTTTGCCCCTTCGTCGCACCCACGACGGTTTGCCACCCTCTTTCCTTGCTCATGTCGAAAATCAACAAACAAGACGCCCTCAACTACCACTCCCAGGAGCCCGCCGGTAAGATTGAGGTAGTACCCACCAAGCCCGTCAGTACACAGTCGGACCTGGCGCTGGCCTACTCGCCGGGCGTGGCCGAACCCTGCTTAGCCATTGCCGCCAACCCTGATGACGTCTATAAATACACTGCCAAAGGCAACTTGGTAGCCGTTATCAGCAACGGTACAGCGGTGCTGGGCCTGGGCAATATCGGCCCCGAGGCCAGCAAACCGGTGATGGAGGGCAAGGGCGTGTTGTTCAAGAAGTTTGCGGGTATTGACTGCTTCGATATTGAGATTGACGCCACCGACCCCGACGAGTTCATCCGTATTGTGAAGGCGCTGGAGCCTACCTTCGGCGGCATCAACCTGGAGGACATCAAGGCGCCCGAGTGCTTTCGCATTGAGACGGCCCTGCGTGAGCAGATGAACATTCCGCTGATGCACGACGACCAGCACGGCACGGCCATCATCACCTCGGCAGCGCTGCTGAACGCGCTGGAGCTGGTGGGTAAGAAAATCGATGAGGTGCAGTTGGTGGTGAGCGGGGCCGGCGCGGCGGCTGTATCGTGCTTGCGTCTGTACCTGGAGTTGGGCGTGAAGCCGGAAAACGTGGTGGTGTTCGACAAAGACGGCGTTATCAACCACCAGCGCACCGACCTGGCGGAACTGCAAATGCGCTTTGCTACCCAGCGGCCCATTGCCACGCTGGCCGAGGCCATGCGCGGTGCCGATGTATTCTTGGGTCTCTCAGCGGCCAATGTGCTGCCAGCCGAGTTCTTGTTGACCATGGCTGACAACCCCATTGTCTTTGCCCTGGCCAACCCGAACCCGGAAATCGACTACGATCTGGCCATGGCTACCCGGCCCGACATCATCATGGCAACGGGTCGCTCCGACCACCCCAACCAAGTAAACAACGTACTGGGCTTCCCCTACATTTTCCGGGGGGCGCTGGACGTGCGGGCCACGGAAATCAATGAGGCTATGAAGCTGGCTGCCGTGCACGCGCTGGCCGAGCTAGCTAAGGATGTAGTGCCCGACCTCGTGAACAAAGCCTACGGCGACAACACCCTGGCATTCGGACGTACCTACCTGATTCCGAAGCCCCTGGATCCGCGCCTGATTACTACCGTATCGCCGGCGGTGGCGCTGGCGGCTATGGAAAGCGGTGTAGCCCGTCGCCACATCACTGACTGGCTGGCTTACGAAGATGAGCTACGCGGCCGCTTGGGCGTGAGCCAGAAGCTGCTGAACCGCGTAACGTCGGCCGCCAAATCCAACCCCAAACGGGTGGTATTTGCCGAGGGCGACACCTATAAGATTCTTAAAGCCGCCCAAACGCTGGTGGACGAGGGTATTGCCAAACCCGTTCTGCTGGGCAACCGCCAGAAGCTGGAGGAAATTGCTCGCGCCAGCAACCTGGACCTGACGGGCTGCGAAATCATCGACAACATTCAGGAAAAGGCTACCCGCGAGGAGTTTGCCCAACTGCTGTTCCAGAAGCGGCAGCGCAAGGGTATTACGCTCTACGAGGCCCAGCGCCTGATGCGCGAGCGGAACTACTACGGCTCGATGATGCTGGAAACCGGTCAGGCCGATGCATTTATCACGGGCTTAACCAAAGATTACAGCAAGTCGATTCAGCCGTCGTTGCGGGTGATTGGGGTAGACGAGGGCGTAAAGCGCGTGGCCGGTATGTACATCATCCAGCACAAGCGCGGGCCGTTCTTCTTCGCCGATACCACAGTGAACATCGACCCCACGGCCGAGGAGATGGTAGATATCATCGGGCTGGCGGCACGCACCGTGCGTTTCTTCGACAATGAGCCGCACATTGCGGTACTCAGCTACTCCAACTTCGGCTCCAACCCTGGCCCTATTCCTGACAAATCGCGCCGTGCTACGGAGCTAGCCAAGCAGCGCTACCCCGACCTCATCCTGGACGGCGAGATGCAGGCCAACACTGCTCTGAACCCGCAGCTGTTGCAGGAGCAATATCCCTTCTCGGAGCTAGCCAAGTACGGCGGCGCCAATACGCTCATCTTCCCCACGGTATTAGCCGGCAACATTGCCTACAAGGTAATGCAGGAGCTGGGCGGCGCCGAGGTAATTGGGCCAGTGCTGATGGGCATGCGCAAGCCAGTGCACATTCTACAGTTGGGCGCCTCGGTGCGCGAGATTGTGAACATGGCCGCCATTGCGGTGGCTGATGCGCAGCAATTGGACAAGGGTAGGGAGAAGCTAGTGTAACCACCTGTTGATTAGAGCAGGTAACGGCTTATCTATTTTCGTTAGTTTGGTGAAAATTGATAAGCCGTTATCTGTGTCTGGTGTCAAGCACTTTGTTGTTTGCTTACTACTACTGTGTCTGAGTAGCTGTGGGCAAACTGCTACCGACCCACAAGCCGACGTGAGAGCCATCCTTGGCGCGGTAGCAGCCAATCCACAGCTATGGGCTTTTGCACGGCCCCATGCCGAGCAGCAGGGAGTTGTTTCAATTCGGTTTTTAAACCCCGTAGTGTATAACCGTCGGTTTATCGCGATTGACAACTTTGAGCTACCAGGGCGTTATCCAGTGCGGTGGGTCAAGGTGCAGCCTACGGAGGCGTTGCTAACTGTAGAAGCATTTTCTATTGATGACAATCAAGCAGCCATTTTCTTACGAATGCCAGTGCAGGGAGTGGTAGCTACTTTCTACCTGACCAAGCAAGCGAGCTGGACTATCTGGTATGCTGAAGTCGTAGAAACATAGCAAGGAACCGAGCGAGATTTTAGGCTATTATTTCTTTTCGGTAGGGATATATTACGTGCTAAAACGTGTTTATCCGTAGCTTTCCACTCATAGAGAAGCTATTTATCGTTTCCTGTCCATCCTTTCCCCTCCATGATTGCCTACATCGACGGCACGCTTGCCTATAAAGACCCTACCCTAGCCATTCTCGACGTGCACGGCATTGGCTACGAAGTGAAGATTTCGCTGGCCACTTACTCCAAGCTGCCCACAGAGAATGAAAAAGCAAAATTATACACCTACCAGCACATCAAGGAAGACGCCAATGCGCTCTACGGCTTCTTAGACCCCAACGAAAAAGCTCTGTTTATGCACCTGATTTCAGTGTCGGGCATTGGACCGGGCACGGGTATCGTGATGGTGAGCAGCATGAGCGTGGGCGAAATTCGCCACGCCATCGTGAACGAGGACGTGCGCTCTATTCAGAGCATCAAGGGAGTTGGCCCGAAAACTGCCCAGCGCGTAGTGCTGGAGCTAAAAGACCGGTTGCGGAAGGATGAGCTATTAGCCAAAGCTGGTGTGGACACCGTGCCACTGGCCAAAGCACACAATACCAACCGCGCCGAAGCGTTAGCGGCTTTGGTGACTCTGGGCTTTGCGCGGGCGGCGGCAGAAAAAACGCTGGATACCATTCAGCACAAGCACGGCAACGAGCTGAGCGTAGAGGAATTGATTAAGTTTGCTCTTAAGACCCATTAGCGTTCCTTCCGGTCGTGCGGCCGGCTCACTTCCTTGAGCTTCGATAAGAAACACCTCTCCTCCTCCCTGGTTCTGTGTGCGTTGCTGGTGGCCTGGTGGTCGCAGGCGAAGCCGTTGGGTACCAGCGCCGCCCGGCTACACCGGCTCCTGACGCACCTACCTGTGGTGGCGCAGTTGCTGCCGGATACCCCGCGCGTGGTGCTACCCGATACCAGCCGCTACCGGCCCAGCACGCGACCCAAGGTGGCGCCTGCGGACCGGCAAGGTATTACGTCGCCTACCCGGCGCCGCTCACCCCTGCTGCTCGACCAGCCCGCCAACGTGAAGCCCGAGGTGGTGGCGAGCGACAGTTTAGACTACTACGACTTAAACGAGAAAATAGGTTCGGATATCGACTATCGAAACCCGAGTCGGATGTCGTTTGAGGAGTATTCGCGATTTCGGCAGCAGCAAGCCGTGCGCGATTATTACCGCGAGAAGGCGGCTGGCGGTGTAACCGGCGGCGCCAACACGCCCGCCACGGCCCAGCGCCTGATTCCGCGGATCTACCTCGGCCCGATGGCCGACCGCATTTTTGGGGGCAGCTATGTGGACATCCGGCCCCAGGGTGCCGTGACGCTGCGCATGGGCGCGCGCTTCAACCGCAACGAAAACCCTACCCTCACGCTCCGCCAGCAGCGCACCGGCGACTTCAACTACGAGCAGAACATGAACCTGAACCTCACCGGCCAGATCGGGGAGAAGATGCGGGTGACGTTCAACTACGACACGAAGGCGGCTTTCGAGTTTGAGAACAACATGAAGCTCGACTATACGGGCTACGAAACAGAGATTATCCGGAAGGTGGAGCTCGGCAACGTGAGCCTACCCCTAAACAACTCCCTGATTACGGGTGGCCAAAACCTGTTTGGGGTGAAAGCTCAGCTGCAATTCGGTCGCCTGGGCGTGACGGCCGTGGCCAGCACCCTGCGCGGGCAGCAAGACGCCGTGACAGTGCAGAACGGCGGGCAAAGCCGCAACTTTGAAATCAAGGCCAGCCAGTACGAAAACAACCGCCACTTCTTCCTGTCGCAGTTTTTCCGCGACCGGTACAACGCGGCCCTGCGCAATCTGCCCACCGTACAGAGCGGCATTGAAATCCGTCGCCTGGAAGTGTACGTGACCAACGACAACCGCACCGCCACCGATCTGCGCAACGTGGTGACGCTGATGGACTTGGCCGAACCGTTCCGAGTGTACCGTCCGCAGTTCCTGCAAGGCAACCGTACGGTGAACACCCCTACCGGCAACGACCAAAACACCCAGTACAGCCAAGTACGTCAGGACCGCGGCAACCTCACGGTAGACAACTCTTTGAACCGATTAGGGCTAGTGAAAGCCACTGACTTCGAGCGGGTACGCGCCCGCAAGCTGGCCGCTACCGAGTATACCTTTAATGCTCAGCTGGGTTACCTCTCGCTGAACACCCAGCTGCTACCCGAGCAGGTGCTGGGTGTGAGCTATGAATATCTCTACAACGGCCAGGTGTACAAGGTAGGCGAGTTGGTGGACGACTACGCCAACGTCAATGCCGACCAAGTAGTCTTCCTGAAGATGCTGAAGGCTACCAACCCCGGCGTGGGCCTGGCCGACCCCAACGTGAATCCGCAGAACCCCAATTTGCAGACGCGCAATCTGCCTACCTGGGACTTGCTGATGAAGAACGTGTACTCGCTGAACGCTACCCAGCTCAACCGCGAGAACTTCCAGCTGCAAGTGGTGTACAAGGACGACGTGACGGGCGTGGACTTGATTTCGCTGAAGGAAGGGCAGAACGTGCAGAACGTGCCGCTCATTCAGGTGCTGAACCTCGACAACCTGAATCCCAACAACGACCGAAACTCCGACGGCAACTTCGACTTCATTTCGGGTATCACCATCGACCCTACCCTGGGGCGTATCTACTTCCCGGTAGTAGAGCCGTTTGGCAATTACTTGCAAGGCCAGTTTGTGGCCGGCACTGAGCAAGGCCTGATTGACAAGTACGTGTACTCGGCCCTGTATAATCAGGTGCAGAGCGATGCCCAGCAGGTGCAGGACAAGGACAAGTTTTTCCTGCGGGGGCGCTACCAGGCTACTTCTACCGATGTGATTAGCCTACCCGGCTTTGGCATTGCCCAGGGCTCGGTGCGGGTGTATGCGGGGAGCACCTTGTTGCAAGAAGGGGTTGATTACCAAGTATTCTATGATCAGGCGCAGGTGAAAGTCCTGAACCCGAGCTACCTCAACTCGGCCAACGAGCTGCGTATCACCTTCGAGAAAAACGCCGTGGTGCAGGTGCAGCCGCGCCGCCTCATTGGCACCCGCCTCGACTATCGCCTCAGCCCCGACATCAACTTCGGCGCTACCATGCTGAAGCTGATTGAAAACCAGGCTCCCGGCATCAACCGCGTGGCCATCGGCGACGAGCCCAACAACAACACCATCTACGGCTTCGATGTAAACATGCGCCGCGAGTCGCGGGCTCTGACGAAGTACCTGGATATGCTGCCGGGCCTGAGCACCAAGGCGCCATCGTCGGTGGCGTTCAGCGGAGAATTTGCGCAGCTGCTGCCGGGCAAGACCGAGTTGGGCCGGGGCGAAAACGGCGTGTCCTACCTCGACGATTTTGAGAATGCGCGCACACCCTACACGCTGGCGGGCCTGAACTCGGCTACGGTGTGGCGCCTGGGTACCACGCCCCTACCCATCCAGGGCTCACAGGAGCAAGGACTGCCCTTTGCCTACCGTCGCGCCAAAATGGCTTGGTATACGGTAGACCAAACGTACTACTCCAACGGCCCCAGCAAGCCCAGCAGCATTGGCGCGCAGGAGCTACGCAACCACTACGTGCGGGGTATTCCGCGCACCGAGATTTTCCCGGCCCGCGACGTGGGCGCCACTGGCAACGGCTTCGAGCTGCCCCTCGATCTGGCTTACTTTCCTTCGGAGCGTGGGCAATACAACTACAACCCGCAGGTGGGCCCCGACGGCCGCTCCCTACCCCTCGGGCTGGCCCAGGGCAACTACGGCGCCATCAGCCGCGAAATCACCTTCGATACGGACTTCGACAACGCCAACGTAGAATACATAGAGTTTTGGATGATGGATCCATTCATCCAGAGCAACAACGGCAATAACGTCATCAACGACGGTGTGACGCAAACGGTAGCCTCGGCCAATCCTGGCGGTGATTTTTACATCAACCTGGGCTCGGTGTCGGAGGATTTGATGCGTAACAACAACATCAATGAGTTTGAGAACGGCCTACCTGACGGTACCAATACAGCAGCCAACCTAACGCAGAATACCGCTTGGGGACGAGCCACCACCCAACAATTTCTGACCGATGCCTTCTCGGCTGCCCCCGGCGCGCGGGCACAGCAGGACGTGGGGCTGGATGGGGTAGACAACGCGGCCGAAAAAGCGCTGGGCATACCCGGTCCGTTCTCGGCCCTGGACGACCCAGCCGGCGACGACTTTTTGCACCACCTCTCGGGCGCCTACAACGGCACCGAGGCTGGCAACCACATTCTGGGCCGCTACAAGCAATACAATGGCATGGAGGGCAACTCTACCTCCGATACCAACCAAAGCTCCACCGCCTACCCCGATAAAGAAGACCTGAACCGCGACAACGTGGTAACGGACCTAGAGCGCTACTACGAGTACCGTATGCCGTTGCGCCCCAACAACATGGTGGTGGGCCAAAACTACATTGTGGATAAGGTGACGCGCACCATTGCCGGCTCTAACGGCGAGTCGGTGTCGTGGTACCAGTTCCGAGTACCCATTCGGCAGTACTCGGCCGTGCGCGGCACGCCCAATGGGCAGCCGTTTGGCTTCAAGTCTATCCGGTTTGTGCGCCTCTACCTCACACAGTGGCAGCAGCCGGTGGTGTTGCGTCTGGTGCAGCCGCAGTTTGTGGCCAACCAGTGGCGCCGCTTCCTGAGCACCATTGCTACCCCCGGCCAGCCGGTACTGAACAACGATACCGATGCCGAAGGCTTCGCTATTTCGACGGTGAGCCTAGAGGAAAACGGCGCATCAGCTAGATCAGTTGGTGGTGCTCCAAGTGCTATTCCGTACGTGCTGCCGCCCGGCATTCAGCGCGACCAGGAGTATGGCTCCAGCACCGTGAACCGTCAGCAAAACGAACAGAGCTTGCGCCTGGCTGTGGAAGGCCTGCGTGATGGCTATGGCAAAGCGGCCTACAAGAACATTCAGATTAGCCTGCTGCGCTACAAGCAGCTGCGCATGTTCTTGCACGCCGAAAGCCAGGACCCTACTGTGAACGACGGCGACGTGCGCGGCTTCGTCCGCATCGGTACCGACTACACCCAGAACTACTACGAGTACTCGCTGCCTCTGCAAATCACCCGCCCCAGCGCAACCACTACCGCCGAAATCTGGCCCGATGCCAACCAAGTTCAGGTAGCGTTTCAGGATTTTATTGATGCCAAAGCGGCTCGTAACAAATTCATTATTGATAATAAACTTGGCCCGGAAGCTTATTTTACCCCATTCACCTACAACAGAAATTTGCAGCCGGGCGCCACTATCACTATTATAGGCAACCCCGACTTCTCGCAGGTGCAGGGTGCCATGATTGGCATTCTCAACCCGCTGGACAACGGTGCCAGCAAGTCCGTAACGGTGTGGGCCAACGAATTCCGGGTGTTTGAGTTTGACCGCAAGAGTGCCTGGGCGGCCACGGCCCGCTTCAACACCCAACTGGCCGATGTGGCCAACGTGACGGCTACGGGTAGCTACGTTACCTCAGGCTTCGGCGGCTTGCAAGACAAGCTTCAGCAGCGCACCACCAGCGACATTATGCGCGGCGACGTGAATGCTACTATCGCTGCCGATAAGTTCCTACCCGAGAAGCTAGGCCTACGGCTACCCGTGCTAGTGCAGGCAGGCACTGAGGTTAGTAAGCCTGAGTATGACCCGCTGGACCCCGATACCAAGCTCACGCAGTCATTGCAAAAGTTTGACAACAACAACGAACTGCGCCGCGAGTACGAGAAGGAGGTTGTTTCGCAGACCAAGCAGCGCAGCATCAGTGTGCTGAACGCGCACAAGGAACGCACCAACCAGCAAAAACCGGTACGCCCTTACGATATCGAGAACTTTGCCGTGAGCTACGCCATTGCCGAGCGCACGCACACCGATATCAACACCGACCGCGACTACACTCGCACCTTTACGGGGGCACTGGCCTACGTGTACCAGACCACGCCCAAGAACTACACGCCGCTAGCTACTCTGAAGGCGCTAGACTCACCCTACCTGAAGTTTTTGCAGGAGGTTAATTTCACGCCTCTACCCTCGCGCTTCTCCTTCCGAGCCGACTTGGACCGGCGCTACAACGAGCGGTTTTTGCAGCGCGTGCTAGAACCCGGCACCCTACCTACCACGGCCGGCATTGCGGGCATCTACCAGAAAAGCTTCTACTTCAACCGCATCTACGACCTGAAGTGGGACCTGACCAAAGCCCTGATTCTGGACTACACGGCGAACAACCGCGCCATAGTGGATGAAGGGGTAGGGCGCGCTGTGGGCAGCTCCGACCAGGCTCAGCAGAACCGCGACCTGATTCGCGACAACCTCTTGCGTGGGGGCCGCACCACTAACTTCACTCAACAGGTAGCCGTGACGTGGCGCGTGCCGCTTGACAAGTTCCCGCTCACTGACTGGATATCCATGAATGCGCGTTACTCGGCCAACTACACTTGGCAGGCTGCCTCTACAGCCCTGCGCGTGCTGCGCGACCCTAGCAACCCGCTGGCCACCGATAGCACTACCCTCGGCAATACCATTCAAAATAACGGCGAGCTGAGCGGCACGGGTAAGATTGACTTGGTGAAGCTCTACAACAAGGTGCGCTTCCTCAACATCATCAACAACGCCCCGCCGCCCCCGCCCGTGCAGCGCGACGAGAAGGGCCGCGTCATCAAGCCTAAGCCTACCCCCCCCGGTGCCTCCGGCGTGGCCGGCGCCCCCGCTGACTCTACCCGCAAAGGCCCCGAGTTCCGGGCGCTGAAAGCGGTGCTGCGTTCCTTGATGACGGCGCGCTCCCTAGACTTTACCTACACCCGCAGCAACGGCACGCTGCTGCCGGGCTATCTGCCTGGCACAAGGTTCTTCGGGATGAATAGTTCGTTCGATGCACCAGGCATTCCGTTCTTGCTCGGCAAGCAGTACAGCGACTTTTCGGACTTGGATGTACTGTACCAGCGTGCCGCCAGCAACGGCTGGTACACTGAGCGTAGCGACCTGCTGAATACGCCGCTCAGCTCCTTACTTACCGACAACCTAACGCTGCGTACCTCTTTGCAGCCCTTCCGCGACTTCAACATTCAACTGGATGCCCGCCAGCAGCGCGTCCGCAACCGGGAGGTGTTCTACCGTCGGCCTATTGATGAGGAGACGTTGCTACCTGTGCCGGGCGGTACGGCTACGGCCAGCAACCCACTGGGCTCAGGCTCGTTTAGCACGTCGTTCATTTCCATCCAGACCTTGTTCGGCGACCGGTCGGCGGAGGGTACGATTTCCAAGACCTTCAACCGCTTCGTGCAGAACCGAGCCTTCGTGTACGACCGTCTGACTGCCGCTAATGCTGCTCCTGGTGTGTACAGCTACAACTCGCAGGATGTGCTGCTACCCGCCTTCTTGGATGCCTATCGTGGCAAGTCGTCGGACGGCTACAAGGCGAAGGGATTTAATCCAACGAAGCAATTCAACATTCCGCTACCCAACTGGACCATCCAATACAACGGTCTGGCCCAGTTGCCGTTTGTGCAACGCTACTTCCGCTCCGTCACGCTCAAGCACGCCTATACCTCGGTATATAGCATCAACAGCTATACTACTTCTACTCTGTATAGAAATGCGCCTGACGATAACGCCTTCTCGACCGTCACTAACGACAACAATCTGTTCGTTCCCTACTACATTCTGGGGCAGGTGACCATTTCGGAGCAGTTGGCGCCGCTGATTGGTATCAACTTCCAGACCCTGCAAAAGGTATCTGGCAACTTGGAGTACCGCGTGACACGGAACGTAGGCCTAAACACCATCAACGCCCAGGTAACGGAACTGCACACCACCGAGATGGTAATAGGCTTCGGCTACGTGACCGACCGTCTGAAACTACCCTTCCGCATCGGGGGTGAGCAGACGGTGCTACGTAACCAACTCAACGCCCGCCTGGATATGTCGATTCGTGATAATACCATCATCCAGCGCACCATCGAGGATGTGATAGACGGCACCGATGTGGGCACGCCTTTCAGTCTGGTAACCAGCGGTACCCGCCAGGTATTGTTGCGCCCTACCATCGACTACACCCTCAATCAGCGCCTGAACCTACAATTCTACTTCACCCGCACCGTTACGGCCCCACGTGTGCAAAACTCCTTCCGCAATGCAGCTACGGAAGGCGGCATTCAGCTTCGTTACAGCCTGTCGCAGTAAGCGGTGAAATGGTGAAGTTGTGAGTTTGTGACATAGTGAGTTGAAAACGCGCGTGTCACAAACTCACAACTTCACCATTTCACTCTTCCCCTTTTCCTGTACTTTTGGGAGCTGTTCATTTTAACCTGGCATTGCATGAATCTCCCCGCTGAACTGAAGTACACGAAAGAGCACGAATGGGTACGCGTTGAAGGCGACGTAGCCTATGTAGGCATCACCGACCACGCGCAAAAAGAGTTGGGCGACATCGTGTATGTAGACATTGACACGCTGGACAAAGACGTAGCCCAAAACGACGTATTCGGGACGGTAGAGGCCGTGAAGACGGTTTCAGACCTGTTTAGCCCGCTCACCGGCACTGTACTGGAAATCAACCCCGCTCTCGATGGCAGCCCCGAGCTGGTGAACTCTGACCCCTACGGCGACGGCTGGATGATCAAGATGTCGGTAGGCAACGCCGCCGAGCTAGATGAGCTGCTGACGGCTGAGGCTTACGGCGAAATCGTAGGCGCGTAAGTTGACGGCCTCTTCGAGCATAACGCCGCCCGCGTCGCCGCGCGCCTTTGCTGGCGTGCCGGCTGCGTGGGCGGCGTTGGTGTTGGTACTGACCCTCACGCCGGCCCAGGAAATGCCCAACACACCGCAGTGGGATTTGCTGTCGTTTGATACGGCGGCCCACGCGGGGGTCTTTGCGGTACTGTCTTTCACCAGCTACATCTCGGCCCGGCGGCAGCGGCGCTTCCCTACCCTGCGCCGGCAGGCCCTATGGTGGGTAGGCATCGGCTGTACGTTATTTGGGGCGCTGATTGAGGCACTGCAAATGACGATGAACTTGGGACGCCACGGCGAATGGTCCGACCTCATCAGTGACACGCTGGGTACGGTGGCGGGCCTGGGCGCGGCCTGGCTACTCCGCCGCTGGTGGCAGGCCTGATGACTACTGGATGCCGTTGGCTCTTATTGGGAGTAGGGCTCCTACCCCTGGGGGCTTGGGCGCAAGATATGCCTCGCGTGCGCCAGACTATTACGGCTCTCACTGCCACGCGTATGCACGGCCGCGGCTACGTGCGCCACGGCGACCAACGCGCTGCGGCTTACCTACGGCAGCGGTTTCGGCAGCTAGGCTTGCAGCCCCTGGCGCCCGACTACACTCAGTCGTTTCCAATCACGGTAAATACATTTCCCGGAAAGTTGCAGCTGAAGCTTAGCTTTGGCATGGCGCGGTTTCCGGTGCTGGGCCACTCCCACCGCTTGCAGCCGGGAAAAGAATTCATTGCCGCTCCCGATTCGGGACCGGGCAAAAGAGGCGGGCTACTTTCGGCGGTGCCCGTTTTTCACCTCGATACCCTACTTTTCTACGATGCTGTAGCCCAACACCGTCTGCTGAAACGCCCTTGGCACGGCGGTGGCGTAGCCATTCGTGCCGCCGATGTGCCTCGCTTGGCTACCCTGCCCCTACCCCTACGGCAACACCTCGACTCGGCGGCCTTGCGTTTCACGCTGGTCCCCAAGCTCACAGCCTCGTTGGCCTCCACGCAGGCCGGCCAAGTCCGCCTGGAGGTCTTAGAATCGGTTTGGAATAGGTACGCCCGGCAGCAGGAAAATCCTACAGCGCAGGTAGCTGTGCGGGTAGATGCCGAGCTGCAGCGCGATTATCAAACTCAAAACCTGATCGGGATGCTGCCCGGCACCACCCAACCCGACTCGTTCTTAGTGGTGACGGCGCACTACGACCACCTGGGCACTATGGGCCGCCGCGCCTACTTTCCTGGCGCTAACGATAATGCCAGCGGCACGGCCATGCTGCTGGAGCTGGCCGCCCACTATGCCCGCCCCGAAAATCGACCTGCCTGCTCTATGGTATTCATTGCTTTCGGCGGCGAAGAAGCCGGGTTGGTTGGATCACGCTACTTTGTGCAGCATCCGTTGCTGCCCCTAGCCCGCATCCGGTTCCTGCTCAACCTGGATTTATTGGGTACTGGTGAGGAAGGCATTACGGTGGTGAATGGCCGTGTTTTGCCAGCCGCTTTTCAGCGTTTGCAACAACTCAACGAGGCTGGACATTATGTATCATCCATAGCAGCTCGTGGCAAAGCCGCCAATTCCGACCACTACTACTTCACTGAGAGCGGGGTGCCCGCCTTTTTTCTGTACACCCGTGGCGGCCCTACCGCCTACCACGATGTACACGACCAAGCCGCTACGCTACCTCTAACAGCCTTTGCCAGCGTATTCGCGCTAATTACCCGTTTCCTGGCTTCGTTTTAAAATAATCTTAGCTCTGTATCCATTAGCACAGTGGAAAAACGCTGGTTCTAACCTGGATTCAGAGGGACTGTATTCTACAAAAAACCACCGGCGTGCCACGTTAAGTAGTGGCACGCCGGGGGCAATAACGTTAATTGAAACGAAGCAGAATTAGCCGTTAGTACGCAGGGAACCCATAATCTGCTTGGCTACCGTTTCCCATTCAGGCTTCTGGCGGTCGGCGCAGGTGAAGGTGCACATGAGTAGTTTGCCTTCTACATCGGTGAAGAACACCAACGTGTATACCTCGTGGCCCAGCTCCGGTTTCATCAGTTCCATGTAGCCCATCTTACGACCATTGATTTCGCGCACGCCGTTGGAAAACCACTTGGCGTTCTTGAATTGCTTAGTGTACGTCTTGTAGAACGTTTCGGCGTACATGTTGATCATGTCCTGATCAGCTGCATTGTCAGTATACGTAAATGCAACGCTGGCTTCTTTGCTGTTGGTGTAAATCACACTCGGGCGGCTTTGGGCACTGCCGTAGTTGAAATCCATCTGCTGCTCGCTCATTACCTCAAAGCCTTTGGGAATGAGAATTTCAACCCGCTCGCTCAGCACGCGCTTCTTGATAAGTTCTATCTCAGCGAATGGACGGGCTGCCATGAGAAGAAAGGACAGACATAGAAACGGAAGAAGTAAAGCTTTTTTCATAACGTTTACTTGAAAAAAGATGATTTTCTTGAGAAGACAAACAGCATTCTTGAAATGAACTCTGTTTGATTAGCACAATTTAATACGAAGAATCCGAAACACAAGTTTTGTCCAAAAGAAATATTTTCGTGTTTCACCGTGCTTTATCCGAAAACCCTGCCAATTTCTTGTAAAACCGTCATAAGTAACATTATAAACCTTAACCCGAATGCTGATCATCACATGCAGATCAAAGCATAAGTACTATAATCGTACATTGAAATAAAAAATTATTATCTTATAAAAATCATATAATACACTTCATAATTAAATTTAAACATACCCCTTTATAGGATATTATTTATCTGTTCTTTAATTTTCTCAAGCTCCTCCTTCATTCCAACCACGAGGTGCTGTATAGTAGAATCATTGGCTTTGGAGCCAATAGTGTTGATTTCACGGCCAATTTCCTGAGAAATAAAGGCCAGCTTCTTGCCAGTAGGCTCGGGCAGGTACACGGTTTCGGTGAAGTAGTGTAGGTGGTTGATGAGACGCACTTTCTCTTCGGCAATGTCGAGCTTCTCGATGTAGTATAGTACCTCCTGCTCGAAGCGGCTGGCGTTGAAATTTTCTGTTGCAGCTAACTCGCCCAAATGGCTTTGCAGTCGTTGCCGCACCTGGGTGATGCGTGTCGGGTCGTGGCGCTCTACATCGGCCAGAGCCACGCGAATGTGGTCGATGTACCCCAAAATTTCCGTAGTTAGGGCATGACCCTCGTCGCGGCGAAACTGGTTGATGCGCTCCAGCGCCTCGTGCACCAGCGGCAGTAGCTCTTCCCAGGTGATTTCCACTTCCGGCTCGGCGGTTTGGTCGGGGCCGGCCAGCACGCCAGGTAGGCGCAGGGCCGCCAGCAGCGTATCCTCGCCGGTATGCAGGCCCAGCTCCTGGGCAATGGCTTTCACTTCCTGGAAAGCCGTCAGGAGCGCTTCGCGGTTGAAGATGGTAGCGGCACGAGCACCGGCAGTACGGCTCACTTCAAAGTTCAGGTTGACTTTCCCGCGAATCAGGCTCTTAGCCAATAAGTTACGTATCTCCAACTCGCGGTCTTGCAAGAAGCGGGGCAGGCGCAGGCTCAGGTCCAGCGTTTTGGAATTGAGCGACTTGATTTCGACGGTAGCAGTGTAATGGTCGGTTTCGCGGTGCGCGATGCCGTAGCCGGTCATGGAAAGGAGCATGGTAGGAAGTATTAGAGTAAAACGTTGCAAAAATACTGCGGTGCTTTCAACTATGCCGGGCAAGCCCTGCTTCTGCTCTTTTGTGCTTGCCTTGGCCGCTCAAAACCCTGTAGCTTGCAGGCTATGACTACCCCTCGCGTGCTGATGCTGCCCAAATGGTACCCGCACCGCTACGATGACCAGGATGGTGACTTTGTGGCGCGGCACGTGGCAGCTATTGCAACGCATGCGCACACTGCCGTGGTATTTGCCACCGTGGCTCGCGGCCCGCTACCCCACCTCGTTGTCTGCGAAGCCGACGTAGCAGCCCCTACCCCTATCTGGCGCTATTACTATCGTGCGCAGCCAACGGGGTTTAGGTTTGTTGATAAAGTGTTGAAGCTGCTCCTGTATTACTGGTGCGTGGGGTGCGGCTACCGGAAGGCAGTGCAGTACTGGGGCAGGCAACGCCCGCAGCTCGTGCACGTGCACGTATTGCTGCGTACGGGCTTGTTTGCGTGGTGGCTGCGGGTGCGCTATGGCATTCCCTACCTCATCACCGAGCACTGGACGCTGTACCTGCCTGCCAAAGCGGCCCGAATAGGCGTCCTGCGTAAGTGCCTCACGCGCCGCGTAGTAGCGCGAGCCACAGCGCTGCATACGGTATCCGAAAATTTGCGCCAGGCTATGCAGACGTTGGGCATTGGCAACTCGCACGTAGTTGTAATTCCCAATGTGGTGGACACGCAACTGTTTCGTCCGTCCCCAACGCCCTACCCTCCGCAGCCGGCTCGTCGGCTTCTGCACGTGGCCGCCTTCAATGAGTCCGCAAAAAACCTGACCGGCCTTCTGCGTGTGATGGCGCGTCTAAAAGAATTGCGCCCAGAAATTACGCTACGCGTAGCGGGCTACGGTCCCGATGAAACACACGTGCTGCACGCAGCGCAACAGCTGGGCTTATTGAACGATACGGTGCAGTTCATAGGCAAACTTCCCTCTAAAGCCATAGCCCACGAAATGCAGCAGGCCGACTGCCTGGTTTTATTCAGCAACTACGAAAACCTACCCTGCGTGCTGATTGAAGCACAGGCTAGTGGGCTACCCGCCGTGGCAACGCAGGTAGGCGGCGTGCCCGAGTTATTACCCGCCGACGGCCGCTTCGGCCTGCTGGTGCCGCCCGGCGACGAAGCAGCATTAGCCGACACTCTACTTTCGGCTCTAAACAACCCGACACAGTTCTCACGAGGCCTCATGCGGGCTCGTGCAGAAGCTTTGTTCAGCTACGCGGCGGTAGGTCAGCAATTTGCGCTACTTTACCGTGCTATTCTACGCGCATGATTCGCCGCATTGCCTACCATTTCCTGACGCGCCTGCTGACTGCACTGCTCAGCTTTGGTGTGGTGTGGCTGACGGCCCGCTACCTGGGGGCAGCCGGGCGTGGGGCCGTGAGCTTATTTGTGACGGACTGCGCCGCGGTGCTGCTGTTTATCGGGCTGCTGGGCGGGTCTTCGCTGATTTATCTTTCGCCGCGCTATAGTAGCTGGCAGCTGCTGGTGCCTGCGTATGGCTGGGCACTGGCAGTTTGCAGCATGGGCACTATGACCGTAGGATTGTTACGGCCCGTATCGACTACCTACCTAACGCATCTCTGGGTGGTAACGGTGTGCCAGGCATTGTTATCTACCAATACGTCTTTATTGCTCGGGCGCAAACGCGAAACCACTTATAATCTTCTAACTATAAGCCAAGTGCTACTCTTGGTCGGCGGCCTGCTGGTGGCGTTTGTGGGCAATTGGCAACGCACGGTAGACGCCTACTACTACGCTGCCTACCTGGCGTATGGCCTACCCCTCCTGCTCAGCTTGGGCGCTTTGTGGCAGTTGCCTGATCGTTGGCGCACGGGTCAGTCGCTGCAGCAGGTAGCACAAGAGTTGGCGTACCATAGTCGCGGCGCGCATTTCTCTAATATCCTCACGTTCATCAACTACCGGCTAGCGTACTACTTTGTGGCACACTATGCCAACGTACGCGCTTTAGGGATTCTGAGCGTGGGTGTGTCGTTAGCTGAGGCCCTGTGGTTAATTCCGCGCAGCACCGCCCTCATCCAGTACGTCGATCTAGTGCATGCCACCGACAAGCAGGGACAATTGGCTCCTACGCTTCGCACCACGCGTCTCACGCTGCTGGCAACTGGCGCAGGCTTGCTGGTGCTGTGCGCGCTGCCTACGGTGGTGCTGACGCGCCTGTTTGGGCCTGAGTTTGGGGCTGCACGACTCATACTTTGGTACCTCACACCAGGCATACTGGCGGTGGCAAGCAATATTATGTGTAGCACCTACTTCAGCGGCCTAGAGCGCTACCGCGTCAACAACGTAGCGGCGGGGCTGGGGGTAGCGGTGACTGTGGCCGCTTGTTTCTGGCTGATTCCGCGCTACGGTATTTATGGAGCGTCGCTGGCCATGTCGCTTTCCTATCTGGCTTCAGCTTTGTACCTGCTCCGGTATTTTCTGCGCGATACGGGCACACGCCTGCGCCACCTGCTACCCGGCCCAGCCGATGTCGCGTACGGCGTGGCGCTGTGGCGTAAGTGGCTTTTGGTCCAGCAAGGCACTAAGGTTTAAGCGAAGCATACCTGCTTTAGCTGATGGGCACTTTGCGCAGAATGGCTTCAATAAAATCCTGAGTTCGAATGCCGTCGGCCTCGGCCTCGTAGTTGAGCAGGATGCGGTGGTTGAGCACGTCGGTGGCCACGTCCTTGATGTCTTCGGGCAGTACATAGTCGCGCTCGTTGAGGAAGGCCACGGCCTTAGCGGCGCGGTGTAGGGCTATGCTGGCGCGGGGGCTCACGCCAAACTGCACGTACTGCGCGTACTCGGCCAGGTCATACTCGGCGGGCTTGCGAGTAGCAAATACCAGCTCGATGATATATTTCTCCAGCGTTTCGGAAATCTGCACCTGGTTGATGAGCGTGCGGATAGCGAAAATATCGTCCTTGCTCAGCACAGGTTGCACGGCCTCCACGTAGCTCATATTGGCCATACGGCGCATCACCTCCAGCTCGTCGGCTTTCTTGAGGTAGTCGACGTAGACTTTCAGCATGAAACGGTCGAGCTGGGCCTCGGGCAGCGGGTAGGTACCCTCTTGCTCCACAGGGTTTTGTGTGGCCAATACCAGAAAGGGCAAGTCGATGGGGTAGGTCGTCTCGCCGATGGTTACCTGCTTTTCCTGCATGGCTTCGAGTAGGGCACTTTGCACCTTGGCGGGTGAGCGGTTCACCTCGTCGGCCAGCACCAGATTGGCGAAAATCGGTCCCTTCTTCACCTCAAACTCCGACTGATTCTGATTATAAATCATGGTGCCGATGAGGTCGGAAGGAAGAAGGTCGGGCGTAAACTGCACGCGCTGGAAGTGCAGGTGCAGCACCTTAGACAGTGTGCTGATAGTGAGTGTTTTGGCCAAGCCTGGCACGCCTTCCAGCAGAATATGACCGCCAGTGAAGAGGCCAATCAACAGCCGGTTGACCATGTATTGCTGGCCTACCACCACGTTGCCGACTTCGGCGAAGACCTGCTGGATTTTCTGGCGGTAGTATTCAGGATCGGGAGTAGCCATAGAAGCAAAGGGTAGGGATGGGAAGGCGCGAAAGATACGGCAGCAGAACGTGTAACGCAGAAAGTGGCGCTATTGCTGGCAGAGGCGTAATATTTTGCATGCTACTGCTTTGCCAGCGGTGAGGCACCTTTCTGCAAGATATACTCGCTGTGCAGCAGGTAGGCCCCATCCATCACCACTTCCTCGCCCGCCGTCAGGTGCGACAGAATCTCAACCTGCCCGCCGGCCTGTTTCCCAAGCTCTACTTCCCGGTTTTCATAGCTACCATCGGGGAGGCGCACCCACAGGCTGTTTCCGGCTTGCTCCTGCAATACCGCGGCCACAGGCACGCGCAAGGTACCTGTTGCCACCGGGGCGCTACCCGAGGTAGGCGCCACGCGCACCACGGCTTGCAGGCCCGGCGTGTACGTACGTTGCGGGTTGGGTAGGACCACGCGCACTAGGGTCACTTTGCTATCCGCCAATTCAGGATTTACAAAGCTTACGTGCCCTGCTACCTGCCTACCCGGCAACGACGGAAACGTGACTGTGACTGGCTGCCCGGCACGCACGGCGGCATCGGTGGCATAAAGCTGCGCTTCCACCCATACCGTGCTCAGGTCGACGAGGGAGAAGATGGGCGTACCCTCTTGCACGTAGTCGCCCTCACGCAAAGCCACTTCCTGCACCACCCCGTTTTTGGAGCTGAAATAAGGGACGGGGTTTAGGGGCTTACCAGCTCGCAGGAGCCGCCGCATTTGCGCGGCCGTGAAACCCCAAAGCTGCAACCGGTTGCGGGCCGCGGCTACCATCGGCGCGTAGTCGATGTTATCGGCGCCGGCCAGCTCGCGCTGCTGAGCGGTAGCGAGCAGAAAATCCAACTGGGCTTTCTGCAATTCTTCACTATAAAGCGCAAACAGCGGCGTACCGACGCGCACGGTTTCGCCGGGGTTACGCACGTACAGTCGTTCGATGCGGCCGGGCACGCGGGCGCTTACCTGGGTCAGGTTTTCGGGGTTGGGCACTACCCTGCCCGTGAGCACCACCCCCGTACCAGCGGCCGTAGTGGCCGCTACTGGTTCGCCTACCTTCCTCACTTTAATACCGCCCAGGCGCACCTGCTCGGCGCTGAGCCGGATAGTGCGCGCGGTGGTAGTGCCCGACTGGTGCTGCACCTTGATGAGGTCCATGCCGCAGATGGGGCAGTCGCCGGGCTCGTCCTCGTGAATTTGCGGATGCATAGAGCAGGTGTAGTACGATTCCGCCGTAGCTGCCAGTGCCGGGTTGGGTGTAGGGTTTGCTTCGGGCACCGTGGCCGAATCGGCCTCCGGGGTAGCCTGGCGGCAGGCCACAACGAGTAGCAGCAGTAGCAAAGTGTATTTCATGTTTTTCTCGCGGAGGTTCGCCGTTTTCTGACGAAAAGAACGTTGCAAAAACTCGGTTACAGCACCGGCTCAATAAAGCTTTCACTGTCGGTCAGGTACTGTGCATTGGCGGCTATCTGGTCCTGGACCGTCAGACCGTGCGTGATTTGCACCTGGTTGCCGGCGCGGGCACCCGTCACCACGGCCACTGGCTGTAGCTGGTTGTGCTGTTGCCGGAACACGACTTGCCGGGTGCCTAGGTCGAGGACGGCGGCGGCGGGCACCCACAGCCCCGTAGCTTGCGCTCTGGATTGAATCTGAGCTGTCACGAGTTGTCCTATTTTAAGCTGCTGCTCGCTATTTGACAGGTAGACGCGGGCAGTTGCCGTGGGGGCGCTGCTGGTAATGAGCGGTTCTACCAGCGCTACTTTGCCCTGGCGCGGTGTGGCCTGCGGCGTGTCGTTCAGCGTAATTTCTACCGTTTGGCCGGGTTGCACGTGCGCTATATCGGCGGCATACACTTGCAGCAAGGCCCACACTGTATTGGTATTCACAAGCTGCAACACCGGCTGGCCGGTTTGCACATAGTCGCCCTCCTGAATGGTCAGGGTACCGGCTTGTTCCAATGCGCTAGCTGCAGCGGCATCGGTGGTGGCCTCCGTAACGTAGCCACTCACGGGGCTATATACGCTGATACGTAGCTGCGGTCGGCCGCTTTTCTCAATAGCCCGTACTTGTCCAGTTGTCAGACCCAACAGCTCCAATTTGCGCCGCGAGGCTGTCAGCAATGCTTCATCAACAGGCTTGTTTTTCAAGATAAAAAGCAAATTCTGTTGCTCCGTCAGCAGCTCCGGGCTATAGATGTCGTAGAGTTTCTGGCCTTTTTTGACGGGCTGAAAGCGGGAGCGCACGTACAGCCGCTCGATGCGCCCCCCTACCCTCGCGGCCACCCGCTCGAACTGGCGCGGGTCGTAGCTGATAACGCCGGGCGCGGTAATGGTCGTCGTTTCGGCGCCAGCAGTAGGGTGCACCAACTGCACATCGGTGGGTGTAGCTGTGCCGCTGACAGGACTGGGTAGGGTGCTGGTATCGGCATCAGCGGCAGGAGCGGTGGTTTTCTTCACCAGGAACATGCCGCACACCGGGCACTTACCGGGCTCGTCCTGCACTACCTCGGGGTGCATAGGGCAGGTATAGTACTCTTCGGCTGTGGCGTGGGCGTGCTCATGAGGCTGTTCGGTGGAGCAGCTGGTGGCCATCCAAAATAGTCCTAACAAGAGCACGAGTAGGTAGAACCGCACTTGCCATCTTTTCTTCTTATTCATATACAAACCGCTGACGGCTTTTATCTTACATCTATACTCCCTACTGTTCCTGCTCGCGTTCAAATTCCACTTGCAGTTGCAAGAGCTGCTGTTCCTGGTCCACGGCGGCGAGGCGGGTATTGCGCAGGGTTTCCCAGGCTTGCAGCACCGCCGAGAAGGTTTCGGTGTTTTGCTCATAAGCCAACAGGGTAGCGCGGTAGCTCTTGAGCACGGCTGGCAACACGCTTTGCTGGTAGAGCAATACCTGCTCGTACTGGGCACGGCGGCGGGCATTGAGGGCTTCTACCTTGCCGGCGGCCTGGTTGAGCAGGTCGGCGCGCTGCTCGCGTAGCGCCTGCGCCTCTAGCTGCATACCCGCCACATTGGCCTTGTACTGCCGCGAGGCCCACGGCACAAATGGCACCGACATCGTACCCAGCACCGTGTATTGGTTGGGCATGCTACCTAGCCCCTGCATATGCTGGGCCTGCACAGCAAACTCAGGCCGGGCGGCAGTGCGCTCTAGCTGCTGCTGCAACTGGTTGCGTACCAACGACTGATCTAAGGCGCGCACGTCGCTACGGGCCTCAGCCAGTTCGGTGGTGTCCAGGCTGCGGTCGAGGGCACGCAGGTGGTAGGTGGTGTCGATATCGAACAGGGTTTGCGGGTCGCGCACCAGTAGGGTATTCAGGTTGGCACGGCGCTCCTTCAGCTGACCTTCCAACTCCATCTCCTCTACGTGGTGTAGCTGCAAGGCCGCCTGGGCACGGTAGGCGTCGCTGAGTTTCTCGCCGCCGTATTTATAGCGTAGCTCGATGCTGCGGAGCGCAAACTCCATTAGGCGCTCGGTTTTTTCCAGCACGTGCAGCTTCTTTTGCAGCATTAGCCAGTCGTAGTAGTTCTGCTTCACGTCGGCGCGCAGTTGGTTGCGCGTGTAGGCGCGGGTTTCGCGGTCCACGCTGGCCTGGCTGCGCAGGTAGCTTTCGTTGGCGCGCTGGCGGGCACGGTTCGGCAGGCCCTGCTCGGCCATCACCATCACCGAGCCACCCGACTGCATGCCCATATCCTCACCGCGGCGGTTGGCGCTGTAGGGCACCATAAATGGGCCAGCCCCTACCTTCGGGGCCATCCACACCCGCGCCCCGGCGGCGTAGGCATCGGCGGCTTTGGCCTGGGCCTCGTACTGCCGCAAGCGCGGATGCACGCGCTCTACCCTAGCCAGAATAGAATCGAGCGGCAACACCTCGGGCAGTTGGGCCTGGGCACCGAGGGGTAGGAAAAGAAAGAAAAGCAGGAAGCGTTTCATAAACTAGTCAAACTAGAGTTAGTGCTAGCTCCCCTCCTTTTTTAAGGAGGGGGTAGGGGGTGGTAAAAGCCGAATAGAACGATGGCTAGGTTCTAGACTTTCTAGTTCTAGCCGGAACCACCCCCTACCCTCCTTAAAAGAGGGGAGCTAGTTTTTAGCTTTCATCATCAATGCCGAGCCACCGGGATTTCCATCTGGCCATGTTTGCGCAATTCGTATTCTTTGGTCATCTCGAAGACCACCGGCGTGACAAGCAGAATGTGCACCGACGACGTGAACACACCGCCAATCAGCGGGAGCACAATAGGGAGCATCACATCCGACCCTACCCCCGTGGACCACAGCACCGGCACTAGCCCAAACAGCGACACCGACACGGTCATGATTTTGGGGCGCAGGCGCTGGGCGGCGCCTTCCATCACGGCCCCGCGGATGTCGGCGGGCGTGATGGTGTCGCGGGAGTTGCCTTTGCGAGCCACCAGCTTCTGCATGGCCTCGTTGAGGTAAATCACCATCAGGATGCTGGTTTCCACGGCCAGCCCGAACAGCGCGATGAAGCCCACTGCCACCGCTACCGACAAGTTCACGCCGTAGAAATACACGATGAACACACCCCCAATCAGCGCAAACGGCACCGTCACGATGTTGAAAAAAGCTTCTTTCAGCGAGCCGAACGTGAAATAAAGCACCCCAAAAATGACGGCCAGCACCAGCGGCAGAATCAGCTTGAGGGTTTGGGTGGCGCGGAGCTGGTTTTCGTACTGCCCGCTCCAATCAAGGAAGTAACCCTTTGGCAGCTTGCCCATCATCGTTTCTAAGCGCTGGCGGGCTTCGGCCACGGTGCCGCCCAGGTCCCGGTCGCGCACGTTGAACAGCACGGTACCGCGGAGCAGGGCGTTTTCGGAGTTGATCATCGGTGGGCCTTCCGCAATCCGGATATCAGCCACCGACGACAGCGGGATGGGGCCGCCGGCCGTTTGCACTTGCAGGCGCTGCAAGGCGGGCAGGCTGTTGCGGAAGTCTTGGGCAAAGCGGGCATTCACACTGAAGCGCTGCCTACCCTCAATGGTAGTAGTCAGCTCCATGCCGCCCAGCGCCGATTCCACCAGCAGGTTCACGTCGTCCACGCTCAGCCCATAGCGCCCGATTTCCTCTTTCTTCACCTTAATATCAAGGTACTTGCCACCCGTAATCGGCTCTACGTACAAGTCCTTTACCCCATCGATACCGGCTAAGTGCTGCCGAATTTGGGTAGACAACCGGTAGATAGAATCCAGGTTCTGGCCGTACACCTTCACACCCACATCCGTCCGGATGCCGGTAGAGAGCATGTTGATGCGGTTGATGATGGGCTGGGTCCAGCCGTTCACCACGCCCGGAATCTGAAGCTTCTGGTTCAGCTCGTCCACGATTTTGGCCTTGGTCATGCCGGCGCGCCACTCGTCGCGGGGCTTCAGCAGAATGATGGTTTCAATCATCGACAGCGGCGAATTATCGGTGGCCGTGTTAGCCCTACCCGCCTTACCCAGCACGTGCGCCACTTCGGGCGTTTGCTTGATGATGCGGTCCTGCACCTGCAAAATGCGCTTCACCTCCTGGTTGGATACATCGGGTAGGGTGACGGGCATAAACAGGATACTACCCTCATCGAGCGGCGGCATAAACTCGGTGCCCAGGCTGAGCAGCATCGGAATGCTGACAAGCAGGGCCACAATGTTAATGCCCAGCGTGGTTTTGCGCCAGCGCAGGCACCACGCCAGAATAGGGGTATACACGCGCTCCAGCGCCCTACCCACCGGGTTGCTCCCTTCCGGCTTCAGCTTGCCTTTCAACAGAAAGCTCACCAGCACCGGCCCTACCGTAATGGCAATGAAGGCATCGACGAGTAGGATGAAGGTTTTGGTCCAGGCCAGGGGCGCAAACAGCTTGCCCTCCTGCCCGGTGAGCAGAAACACCGGCAGAAACGACACCACGATGATAATGGACGAGTAGAACACGCCTGGCCCCACCTGTTGGCAGGCCCGCTCAATAATTCGGTTGCGCTCTTCGCTGGTCATTGTAAACCCTTTATTTCTATCATACTATTGCTAGTAAACTAGCTTGTAGCTTCTTCTACCTGTTGTGCTTCCGACAGATGCCGGTAGGCATTTTCCACCACCACAATGCCGTCGTCCACAATCACTCCGATGGCCAAGGCAATGCCGGTGAGCGACATGATGTTGGACGACACGCCAAAGGCTTCCAGCAGAATGAAGGCAATGGCAATCGACAGCGGCACCTGCACAAGAATGATAATTGCGCTGCGGGCATGAAAGAGGAATAGCAGCACAATCAAGGACACCGTCACCATCTCCTCTACCAGCGTGCCCTGCACCGAGGCAATAGCCCGCTCGATGAGCGTGCTCCGGTCGTAGGCAATTTCGAATTTCACGCCCCGCGGCAGGCCTTTTTCCACCTCCTGCATCTTGGCTTTCACAGCCCGGATGACGTTGTCGGCGTTTTCGCCGTAGCGCATCACAATGATGCCACCCACGGCTTCGCCCTCGCCATTCACGTCGAAGATACCCAGGCGCAGGTCGCCGCCCATTTGCACGGTGGCCACGTCTTTGATGCGGATAGGAGTAGACTGGTAGGTGCCCACGGGCATGTTCTCCACGTCCTGGATATTTTCGATGTAGCCCAGCCCGCGCACGATGTAGCCCATGTCGCTCATCTCAAACTTGCGCCCGCCCACGTCGTTGTTGTTCGACTTCACGGCCCGTAGCACGTCGGGCAGCGGAATGCGGTAATAGTTGAGCTTGGTGGGGTCGAGGGTGATTTGGTACTGTTTCTGGAAGCCGCCAAACGAGGCCACTTCGCTCACGCCGGGCACGGTTTGCAGGGCAAACTTCACGTACCAGTCTTGCAAGGCGCGCTGCTCACCCAGGTCCATGCCCTTCGCTTTCAGGGTATACCAGAGCACGTGCCCTACCCCCGTACCATCGGGGCCGAGGGTAGGGATAACGCCCTCAGGCAGCAGCCGTTGGGCGTAATTGAGGCGCTCCAGCACCCGCGAGCGGGCCCAGTACAGGTCTACCTCGTCGTCAAAAATCAGGTACACAAAGCTCATCCCAAACATCGACGCGCCCCGGATATTGCGCACTTTTGGAATTCCCTGCAGGTTCGATACCAGCGGGTAAGTGACTTGGTCTTCCAGCACCTGGGGGCTGCGCCCACTCCACTCCGTGAACACAATCACCTGGTTTTCGGAAAGGTCTGGAATGGCGTCGATGGGGTTGCGGCGCAGGGCGTACACGCCCCACCCAAACAGCCCCGCCGCCAGCAGCAGCACCAGCACCCGGTTGCGCAACGATAAGGCAATAAGCTTTTCTACCATATTTCTGAGCGGTTGACTGATAGCCGATGGGTATCAGCTTTTTTAAAACAGTAGCCGATAGCGTACCGCCATCTGCTAAGCATTACCTCATTGCTTCACCAGCGCCATACCGCACTTGGGACAGTCGCCGGGCTTGTCGCTGGTTACTTCAGGGTCCATCGGGCACACGTAGGCCCCGGCAACTGCTGGCGTAGCTGTCGTGTCGGCGGAGGTCGTTTTCATGGTATTAGCCGGACCTTCGGCACCTACCGTTACGGGCTTGTTGTCGGCGCCACAGCTACTCACCAGAAACAGACCTGCGGCCATAAAAGAGAGGAATGCAGATTTCATCAGCATAAGTGAAAAAGGGTTGAAAATGAAGAAAATGGAAAATTAAGAACTGCATACACGCAGACCCACAGCGGCAATCTACCGGCCGAATAGCGCGTGAAAACGCGCTGCCGGCGCGGACATAGCAAGGCTATATCCGCGCCGGCAGCGCGTGCGAAATCAACTTTAGACCGTTAGGGAATGCGTATAGATTCGGATGTCCGGAATCTTGGGCTTCAGATGCCGCCGGGGCACCAGGGCTACCGGCCGGGCTTGCTCCCAGCGCACATAGCGCGCAAATGTGAAGTCGAAGGTAGGCGGCAGAGCCAGCCACAGTGGCGCGTCGCTCACAGCGTGGCTAGGTGGACCAACCAGCGCGGCAAAAAAGGCCTTCACCGGTGTCTGGCAATCCGATTTGTCGGTATCGGGCGCGTGCTCCACCTTGCCCATGCCCTTGCAATGCTTGTCGGCCATTTTGGCGCAACACGTCATTTTAGGCGCTTTTACCTCGCTAGCTACCGGGCCGCAGAAGCACCGCCCCGCGAACATGCTGAGGAAGGCTACCAAAAAAGTAGCCGCCGTCAGGCGTCGCGTAAGGGCAGAGAATCGAAACATATGGTAAGCGGGTAGCGCCCGGTACTTAACCGCAAAGATAGGCAAGTCGTTCCGGTTGTGCTGGTACGAGATTCTGCACGAGTGGTACAGCTTGCGGGCAACACGTGCCCCTGGTAACTGCTTGCCTTCTTTTTTTGTTGACAAAAGAAAGGCGCCCACCGAGGCTGCCTGCGGCCGGTAGTTTCCGTACCCGCACATCGTTTTGTCTATTTTCTCAACTGATGAACACTGATTCTTCTTCCGTTGCTTTTTCCGTGCTGGACCTAGCGCCCATCCTCGCTGGCGGCACCCCCACCGATACCTTTCGCAACAGCTTACACCTAGCCCAGCAAGTAGAGGCTATGGGCTACACGCGTTACTGGCTTTCCGAGCACCACAACATGGCCAGCGTAGCCAGCTCCGCCCCGCCTATCCTGATTGGTCATATTGCCGGAGGCACTACCTCGCTGCGGGTAGGCTCGGGCGGTATCATGCTACCCAACCACGCACCTTTGGTAGTGGCCGAGCAGATGGGCACGTTGGCCTCGCTCTACCCCGGCCGCATCGACTTGGGCCTGGGGCGCGCCCCAGGCACCGACCAACGCACGGCCCAAGCCATTCGCGGCAGCCGGTTCGGAGCCGTGCAGGACTTCCCAAGCGATATTCAGCAACTGCAAACGTATTTCTCCACTGCCAACAGCTCCAGCCCCGTGCGCGCCATGCCCGGTGAGGGGTTGGATATTCCCATCTACATCCTAGGCTCCAGCACCGACAGCGCCTATCTGGCTGCTGCCCTTGGCATCCCCTATGCCTTTGCCAGCCACTTCGCGCCGGCTCAGCTATTACCTGCCTTGCAAATTTACCGGCAGCACTTCCAGCCTTCTGCTACACTGGCGGCGCCCTACGCTATTGCCTGCGTCAACGTAGTAGCCGCCGACACCGATGCTCAGGCGCAGTGGCTGTCTACCTCCCTCCAGCGGTTTATGCTGAGCGTAGTAGCTGGTCACCCGGCCCCGTTGCAACCACCCGTAAAGGACATGACGCCCTTTTGGGCGCCGGCTCAGCAGCACATGGTAGAGCAAATGCTGTCCTACTCCTTCATTGGCAGCAAGGCTACATTGCAAGCTGAACTTCAAGAGTTTGTTGACCGCACGCAAGTCAACGAGCTGATGGCCATTACCAACGTTTTCGAGCACGAGGCCCGTGTGTATTCCTACCAGCTATTGGCCGACGCGCTTCGGGCAGTAACTCGTCAGCCGCTTGACGCAGTAGTAAGCTAATCGCATTGAGGCGTACTACGCAAAAAAGCCCTTTCATCATCCGATGAAAGGGCTTTTTTGGTACCAGAGACGGGACTCGAACCCGTACGTCCGTGAAGACAAGGGATTTTAAGTCCCTCGTGGCTACCATTACACCACTCTGGCTCAAGCAGTTGTATCAATTTACATAATATTCACTGCATGTAAACAAAAAAGACGCTGCCGGTAAAGCAACGTCTTTCTGTTTGGAGCGGGAGACGAGGTTCGAACTCGCGACCTCGACCTTGGCAAGGTCGCGCTCTACCAACTGAGCTACTCTCGCTTTTAGTCTCAACACCGTTACCGGCGTTTTGATGTGACAAAGGTAGTAGAAGAATTTCTGAAGTCAAGGACCAAGCACAAAAAAACCATGCTTTCTGCCACTACCAAGCTGTTTTCAGCTGATTTTCAAGCAGAAAAATTTCATGCAAACATGAGTAATTACTCATTTCTCCTGCTATCTGTGTGCTACAGTCTGCCTAAACATAGTCTTCTCATCTAGTATATGTGTAAAATTTACGTCATTTAAGTAACTGCTGATAGCTCTATATTCGCTACGCAGACTTCATCTCACATTATTACTATTGTATTATAAATCAGTATATTTATCATATCCCTTTCTGTCTACTTTCCATAATTTTCTCTATTTCATCTGTATTCGTGAGCTCCTCGCCTATCCGGTTCTATGCTTCTTGGAATGATGCTGCCTTACTAGAAGCGATAGTACAGGATAACCGAGGGGCTTTCGCCGAGGTGTATGAGCGGTATTGGTACCGGGTCTTTGCATTGGCTTACCGAAAGCTAAAATCCCGAGAAACGGCAGAGGAGTTAGTACAGGAGTTGTTCGCTACCCTCTGGCACAAGCGGGCCGAGCAGACAATTGCACAGTTAGACCATTATTTATTGGCTGCTATCAACCATCGGGTACTAAGCTATATCCGTGCTCATCGAGTCCGAACGCACTACGCTACTTACTGCCAGACCATACGAGTTGAGACAACGCACGAAACAGAAGAAGCGTTGGCTGCTAGTGATTTGACAGCTGCTTTCCTACGAGGTGTAGAACTCCTACCTGAAAAGTCACAGGAAGTATTTCGACTGAGTCGCCTAGAACATCAATCCGTGGAGGAAATAGCAACGCATCTGGGTATTACATCTAAAACAGTTGAGTATCACTTGACTAAGTCGTTGAAGATATTACGCTTATACTTACGGGAGTTCATGGTTATGTTGGTGCCCTTCTTTTTTTTCATTCGTTGAAGAGCAGTTCTACACATAAGCATAGGCTTTTTGAGGTGATTATTTAAAAAAAGTTTAGCTACTCTTTAGGGGTAAGCCCGAGATAGGCGTCTTCCTTTTTAGACGCCTATCTCGGGCTTACCCTTATGACTGAAGCTGAATTTGAAAGTTTGCTCCAACGCTACCTCGACGGCACTAGCCGGCCTGGCGAACGAGAGCTGATAGAGCAGTGGAGCAACCAGCTTGGGGAGCCGGATAACTTAGTCCTGCCGCCCAATGAACGTGAACAGGCACGTGCGGCTATGTGGCGTCAGATTGAGCACCTCACGCAGGATAACCTCGACAGTACGCTTCCGACTGAAGGTCTTCGGCATTCCGTATCTTTTTGGCGCACGCCACCAGCGCGATGGATAGCGGCAGCAGTGCTAATGATCGGGGTAGCGTTGGCTGTAGTACTGCCCCCAAAATGGCACTTAACAAGTGTGCCTGCTACGACGGCCGTTAAGTGGACGCAGCACCGCAATGGGGGAAAAAAGGCTGAATTGCTTACCCTGATGGACGGCAGCCGTGTTACGTTATCGCCAGGCAGTAGCCTAAAGTATAGGCATGGCTTAGCAGGTTCACGGCGGGAGGTGCGGCTGCGAGGGGAAGCCTTCTTTCAGGTTGCTAAAAATCCGAATAAGCCCTTTCTGGTTTACACCGATCAGCTTGTGACAACTGTGCTGGGAACTAGCTTTCGAGTGAAAGCCTACGCAGGGCGTAAAAATGAGGTAGCGGTGCAAGAAGGTCGCGTATCTGTACAGCTACGCCGCGGAGCCAATCTGAGTGCCACACCAATACAACCAGCTACTGAGAGCATTATACTGTTGCCTAACCAACAGGTAGTATACTCAGCTTTAACGCCGCGCCCATTGCGCAAGCAGTTAGTACAGAACCCCGTAATCCTCGCTCCACAGACCTTCACTTTTGACAAACAACCTGTCGAAAAGGTATTACAGGCGTTGGAGAAAGCATATGGAGTCGAGATTGTATATGACCAGGCCAAGCTAGCTAACTGCACTATCACCATTACTTTCTATCAGGAAGCAGAATCGCTCTTCGATAGGTTGGATGTGCTCAGCAAGGCGCTCGGAGCCAGCTATTCTACTGCTGATAACGCTCGAATTCTATTCCAGAGTGATGGTTGTACCCTTTAAGCTTTCGATACAGCTCGCAATGGCGCTTCACTTTTCACACTTCTCTTTTTCAGCTAGTTACTACCCTGGCCTCCTACTAGGCAACACAATAGCACGCTCATTCCTACAACCTCTACGATAACACTTTTTTTTACCTCTCCACCGCAATCGTTTTCTGTTTATGAAAAACCGCTTACCTCTTTCGAAGCGTTTTGGATATCCTCTTAGGATATTCGCGATTCAATCCGCTTTAGCTTTGCCGCTGACTACTATGGCCGTTGCTCGCCCGGCTGCGGCGCAGCAAGTAGTTCTGGAACGACACGTTTCATTTCAAGTAGAGTCGCAAACGATTGAATCGGTGCTGAAACAGCTTGAAAAGCAGTTGGATGTACACTTCGTTTATAGTCCACAACTTATCGGCTCTAATCGGCGGGTAACCTTACGCGTCGCAGACCAACCACTAGAGCAAGTCTTGAATGAACTGCTTGCTCCACGCAAAGCACAGTTCGAAGTACGCAAAGGACGGGTTATTCTGAGCCAGGCGCGCGCCGATGCCAACGCTGCCGATGTGCCCGTATCGGGCCGCGTGACGCAGCCCAATGGCCAAGGCCTACCCGGCGTGACCGTGGTAGTGAAAGGCACTAACACTGGCACCACCACCGACGCCGATGGCAACTTTTCGCTGACAGTACCGCAGGGTAGCGTACTCTCTTTCAGCTTTATCGGCTATAATCCGCAGGATGTGACGGTGCAGGAAGCGACTACAACGCTGCGCGTTTCCTTGCAGGAAAACAGCCAGTCGCTTGATAATGTAGTAGTGGTAGGCTACGGTACACTTGATAAAAAGAAGTAACCAGTACTGTCACTCACATCGACAGCAAAGAGTTACTGACGGTAGGGTCAACCAACCCACTTACGGCGTTACAAGGAAAAGTAGCTGGCCTAACTATCGCTAATACCACGGCCGCCGATCCGAATACGCAGCCGAGTATTCAATTGCGCGGGGTATCGTCACGCAACGCCGGGCTGGGCCCACTCATTGTGATTAATGGCGTGCCGGGCGGCAATCTGGAAAACATTAACCAGAACGATATAGAATCTATTGATGTGCTGAAGGGTGGTGCTGCTTCGGCTATTTATGGTACACGCGGCAGCAATGGTGTAATTGTGGTCACTACAAAGAAGGGCACAAAGAACAACTTGCTTGAGTACAACACTTACACAACGTTTGACTACGCTACCTTACAGCCTAAAGTACTTTCTCCCGAAGAGTTTTTAGCACAAGAACGCGGCACGGATTATGGCGGCCAAACGAACTGGCTGAACGAAATATCCCGCAACTATGCCTTTGCGCATAAACATTCTCTTACTGCTTCGGGCGGATCCGAAAACAGTAACTATCGGGCTACGATGGACTACCGCGATGCGGAGGGCATTGACGTACGTTCGGGCCGACAGGAGTATGGTGCGCGTCTTTCCTTGAATCACAATGCACCCAGCAAGCTCTACTCCATCGGGCTAAACTTTGCGCCGCGCTATATTAATTCCCGCAATACTGACTATGGCAGTTATGAGCAGTCCCTTACGCTGAACCCTACCATTCCAGTACGGAACCCCGACGACCCGACGCGGTATTACAACATTCAAAGCGGGTTCGATGGCCGTTTCAACCCAGCAGAGCGTCTACAAACGGAATTAGCCGGTACGGAAGGCAAAATTCTGAACTACGATGCCACCTTTAAGCTGAACATCTTACCTACATTAAATACGCAGGTAACGTATGGACAGTTCACCAGTGACTATTTCGACTTTTTCTTCCGGCCTTCTACTTCCACGTTCGCTTTACAGAACGAAGGGGGTATGAACTCTGCTCGGCGCAACTACAACCGCAGTGACCAGCGCAGCCTCGAGTGGATTGGTAATTATGCCCTTACAGTACAAGACCATTCTTTACAGGCCTTGGCAGGCTATTCTTACCAGTACTTCGTTTCGGAAGGTAATGCCATCTACAACCGTGATTTTCCTTCCGATGCCTTCACCTACAATAATATTGGCTCCGGGCTTTATGGGCAAGTAGCCGGACGCACTGATGGTAGCAGCTATAAAAACGACTCCAAGCTAATTGCCTTTTTTGGCCGCGTTAACTACTCCTTCAAAGACAAATACCTTTTGTCTGCTAGCTTGCGTCGCGAGGGTTCATCGAAGTTCGGCGCCAGCAACAAGTGGGGCAATTTCCCAGCCGTGTCTGTGGGTTGGCGCATAGGAGAAGAGTCTTTTCTGGATGGTCAGGAATGGATAAACGATTTGAAGCTGCGGGCTGACTACGGCGTGACCGGTAACCAGGATTTCGGCAACTATCTTTCGCTTAATACCTACTCCGGCTACGGCTATTATCTGCTCAATGGCACGTACTACCAAGTATATGGACCGAACCAAAATCTCAATGCCAATTTGCGCTGGGAGGAGGCACAGAGTTTTAACGTTGGGTTGGATTTTGCCTTGTTTAACAGCAAGCTTACTGGTAGCGTAAACTACTACACCCGCCGAAACAAAAACCTGTTGGGCTACTACAGGGTACCAACACCGCCTAGCACGCAGAACGAAACATATGCCAACGTAGGCACCTTAGATAACTCGGGTATAGAAGTACAGCTAAACGCCCCTATTATTAGCAAACCGAACTTTCAGTACGCCATTTCCTTTGCTGGGGCAACAAATGGTAATCAGTTCGTTTCCTTCTCCAACGATACGTACCAGGGACAACCCTTCATCGATGTAGTAGGCCTCCCTTCCCCCGGCACACCTGGCAACGCACAGCGTTTACAGGAAGGCCAGCGCATTGGCTCATTTTATATGCTAAAATCAGCTGGTGTTGACGAAGAAGGGCGCTTATTAGTGTATTCCAAAGATGGCACTATTATTCCGGGCAACCGGGCAACTCTGGACGACCGGCAAGTGGTAGGTAATGGCTTACCAAAATACACATTAAGCCTGGGTAATACATTAACTTACAAGAACTTTGACGCGTCTATTTTCATTCGGAGTGTCCTGGGTTTTGATGCGTTTAACACCAGAGCTTTCTACATAGGTACGCCGTCCACGCAGTCCAACGCCAACGTATTGACGTCTGCCTATGATGGCAGTAAGTACTCTAAGCTCACCAACTCTGCTACCACCAATGTGCTATCGGACTACTTTCTGGAAAAGGGTGATTTTGTGAAGCTCGACAACGTGAGCATCGGCTATACTTTCCAATTCACCTCGAAGTATGCGCGCTCATTGCGTCTGTATGCCGCGGCCAAAAACGTCCTGACGATAACAGGCTACACCGGCGGCGACCCTGATATCTTACCCATCAACGGGCTATATCCGGGCATTAATAGCAACCGCAACTACTACCCTTCCACCACGCAAGTACTGTTCGGCCTTCAGTTTGGCCTGTAAACTTATCTTTTCGCATCCCATGAACTACTTCAAAACATACGCTGGCTTTTCGCTGGCGCTGGTGGCTGCTGGATTGAGCGGCTGCACGGACCTGGACGAAACCCTATACGACCGTATTACGCCGGCCAACTTTCTGCAAACTAAGAATGACGTGTACCGTGATTTTCTACGCACGTTTGAGCACGGGTACAACACCATACAAGGTTCCCCCTTTCAATTACAGGAATTGAGTGCCGATCAGCTTATGACGCCTAACCGGGAAGGAGACTGGTTTGACGGCGGGCAGTATGCGCGGGCGCACTACCACACGTGGACGATACAGGAAGGCTACATTAACGACACGTGGAATCTGCTTAACCAGGGTGTTGTTTTGGGTACAAACTCCCTCGAGGATATTCAAGCGCTTGACCCATCTCGGTTTAATATGACTGAGGCAGAGCAAAAGCAGCTCATTGCCGAGTTGCGTGTCATGCGTGCTTGGTATAATATACGCTTGCTTGATCTATTCCGTAATGTTCAGATTACCACAAAGGTCCAAGGGGAATTAGCGAGCCCACCGCAGTCGACACCCCAAGAGACATTTACTTTTATCGAAACAGAGCTAAAGGAAGCAATGCCAGCCTTACTGGCGAAAGGTGACCCTGGCACCGCGCAGTTTCAGGGACGCTGGACTAAGGCAGCTGCGGCGGCCCTACTCGGTCGCCTCTACCTGAATGCCAACGTGTACATTGGTCAAGACCGCTACGCCGATTGCGCAACTGTGTGTCAGGATATCATAAGTGGCAAGTATGGCCCTTATGCCATCGAGAGCCGCTGGGATGCCCCGTTCGACTGGAATAATGACCAATCTTCGGGAACCATCTTTGCTTTTCCGGGCTCGTTTGGCCGCTCACACTGGCAGTATGAAGGTGGTATGTACTTCTGGGGACTTCCCTACAATGTGCCCATCAACTACTTTAAATTCACCGACTTTGGTGGGGGCAATCCGCGCTACGCTTTGCAGCCGGGTCACGATGTTGAAAACAAGGAATATCCCTTTGTGCAAGGAAAGCCTTTCGTAAAGTTTCAGAAGTACGCCGATGATGTGCGCCTGAAAAACTATCAAAACCTGGGCAACAGCACTCGTGAGGGCATGTTTTTGAAAGGTTACCTCATCTACAACGATGGTAAGGACACTATCAAAAGCACCCGCGGCTACACACTATACTTGCGCGACCAAGTAGGCTTATTCAAATACACGAAGCCGGGCCAGGTACCAGCCGATAAAACGTCGAACATGAACAATGCCGACCAAAATTCGGGCATCTTCATGGTGAAGTATCCTTTCTATCCTTCCACTGACCCCAACAAGATTGAAGCAGACTACGCCGAAATACGCCTAGCGGAAATCTACTATATGCTGGCCGAGTGCAAGTTTCGGGCGGGCGACCCACTAGCGGCGGCTGAGCTGCTGAACACCGTGCGGCGTCGAAATTACCCCGCCGGCTCAGCCAGCCTGTACGGTGCCGGTGGGGCTGTTCTTACGGAGCAAGAGTTGCTGGACGAATGGGGCCGTGAATTTATTGGAGAAGGTCGCCGGCGCATTGACCTCATTCGCTTCGGCAAATTCAACAACAGTACATGGTGGGACAAATCGCCAGATGGTGACGACCATACCAAGATTTATCCTATTCCGCTGAATGCGCTGAACGTGTCGGCGCAACTCAAGCAAAACCCTGGCTACTAGGTCTTCTTTCTAGTTAGGTAGCCTACTCCCTCAGTGGGTAGCAAGCAAAAGCCCCTCGTACTACACATAGCACGAGGGGCTTTTTGCGTCTGTTTATGTTTACTTGCTACCCGCCGCCAGCTTCAACTCATTCAGCTTCAGTAGCGCCTCAATGGGTGTAAGGGTATTGACGTCAAGTTTCTCTAGCAGCTCGCGTATGCGCTCCAAGGCTGGGTCGGCAGGCTCAAACATGCTAAGCTGCAAGCTGGGGCGCGGGGCATTGTGCACGGCCGCGGCGGGTTGGGCCTTGGGGGCGCGTGGGGTAGGCGCAGGCTCGATATCCAGGCCAGCCAGCACTTCGTCGAACTCAGTGGGGGCGTCGGGCTCCAGGCCGGTGCCGGCGCGCTCCTGCTCCAGATGGTGCATGATTTCGTTGGCGCGCAGCACTACGGCCGTGGGCATACCGGCCATGCGGGCCACGTGGATACCGAAGCTGTGCTCGGAGCCGCCTTCCTGCAGCTTGCGCAGGAACAGGATACGGCCGTCGGCCTCCTTCACAGCCACGTTGTAGTTGCGCACCCGGGGGCAATCGTCGGCCAGTTGGTTCAGCTCATGATAGTGGGTGGCAAACAGCGTTTTGGCGCGGGCCTTGGGCGAGTTGTGCAGATGCTCCACAATGGCCCAGGCGATACTGATGCCGTCGTAGGTGCTGGTGCCTCGCCCAATTTCGTCCATGAGCACCAAGCTGCGGTCGGACAAGTTATTCAGAATAGACGCCGTTTCGGTCATCTCTACCATGAACGTACTTTCGCCCTTGCTCAGGTTGTCGGAAGCTCCTACCCTGGTGAAAATCTTATCGATGATGCCGACCGTAGCCGCATCAGCGGGTACGAAGGAGCCGATTTGCGCCAGCAGCACGATGAGAGCCGTTTGACGCAGTAGGGCCGATTTACCAGCCATATTGGGGCCGGTAATTACCACAATCTGCTGCTCGTCCTGGTCGAGGCAGATGTCGTTGGGGATATAGGCTTCGCCTACCGGCAATTGGCGCTCAATAACAGGGTGGCGGCCGGCGCGGATGTCGAGCACGGTGCCATCGTTCACTACCGGTTTCACGTAGCGGTGCTGGCGGGCCGTGTTGGCAAACGACGCCAGGCAGTCCGTCACGCCGATGGCCCGGGCATTCTGCTGAATCTGCGCCACCGACTCAGCTGCCGACAACACCAACTCGTTGTATAACTGCATTTCCAAGGAAAACAGCTTTTCCTCGGCGTTCAGAATCGTCTCCTCGTACGTTTTCAGCTCCTCTGTGATGTAGCGCTCGGCATTTACCAGGGTTTGCTTGCGGATCCACTCGGTAGGCACCTTGCTTTTGTGCGCATTCGAGACTTCGAGGTAATAGCCAAAAACCTTATTGTAGGCCACTTTCAGCGACGAAATGCCGGTGTTACGCTGCTCCCGTTGCTGAATGTTTAGCAGTTCATCCTTGCCCGAAAACGCAATGCGGCGCAGACGGTCCAGCTCGGGGTCTACCCCGTCGTTGAGCACGTTGCCCTGGTTGATGAGCAGGGGCGCGTCGGCTTTAATTTTTGCCTTGATTTCGTCGCGCAGGGTTGCGCAGGGATTCAGTTGGTCAGCCATTTTCTGCAGGGCGCGCAGCCCTGAATTGGCCAGCAACTCCCGGATAGGCTCGATGGCCTCTAGGGCGCGGGCCAGCTGCACCAGCTCGCGCGGATTGATGCGGCGCACGGCTACCTTAGAAATCAAACGTTCCAGGTCGTTGATCTGACGCAGATACTGGTCCAGCTCGGCCAGCAGCTCGGGATTTTTCAGGAGGCCGTCCACCGTATCGAGGCGGCGCTGAATCTGAGCAGGCTCTTTCAGGGGTAGGACCACCCACTTGCGCAGCAGGCGGGCACCCATGGGCGTCACGGTCTGATCGAGAATGTCGATGAGGGGCACGCCGCCGGGGTGCTGGGCATGTACCAGCTCCAGGTTGCGCACCGTGAAGCGGTCGAGCCACACATATTTGTCTTCTTCCAGGCGCCCAATGCTGCCAATGTGGCCAATATCGGTGTGCTTGGTTTCGGCGAGGTAGTGCAGGATGCAGCCCGCCGCCGTAATGCCTTCCTTCAGATTATCAATACCATAGCCCTTGAGCGAAGTAGTGTTGAAGTGGCGCGTGAGCGTGTCGTGGGCATAATCAAAGCCAAACACCCACTCGTCCAACGCAAAGTGGCAGTAGTCGGGACCAAAGTTTTCCTCAAACTCACGGCGGCTGCGCTTGCAAAACAGCACCTCGGCCGGCGTAAAGTTTTGCAGTAGCTTGCCGAGGTAGGCCACGTCGCCCTGGGCCACCAGAAACTCGCCGGTGCTCACGTCCAGAAAGCTGATGCCGGCTTCCTGCTTGCCGAAGTGGATGGCGCAGAGGTAGTTATTGCGGCGGCGCTCTAGCACGTTGTCGTGCAGGCTCACGCCGGGCGTTACCAGCTCCGTAATACCGCGCTTCACGAGGCCCTTGGCCTGCTTGGGGTCTTCGAGTTGGTCGCAGATGGCCACGCGCTGGCCGGCGCGCACCAGCTTGGGCAGATAGGTATCGAGGGAGTGATGGGGGAAGCCCGCCAGCGGCACCTCCGAGGGCGTGCCGGCCCCGCGCTTCGTGAGCACGATATCCAGGATGCGGGAGGCATTCACGGCATCCTCGCCGAAGGTTTCGTAGAAGTCGCCTACCCGAAAGAGAATCAGCGCGCCGGGGTGCTGCTGCTTCAGCTGATAATACTGCTTCATCAGTGGCGTATCAGCTACGGGCGCGGGCCCCAGAGAACCATGCGTGCGGACAGGCTTTTTGGTGGAATCAGCGGATTTCGTTTTCACGGGTGTGCGGGGTAGTACGAGGGTAATAGGGCGCAGAAGGGTAGGCAGATCATGTCATGCTGAGCGGAGGCGCAGCATGACGTTCCTTTATCAGCAAACGTAACACCCGCCAGCTGGCGGCGTGTTCCTACCTTTGCTCAATGCGCAAACTTTCAATGGAAGAGCTGAACCGCTTGACGGTGGCAGACTTCAAAAATACGCAAAAATTCCCCCTTGTCCTGGTGCTCGACAACGTGCGCAGCCTGCACAACGTGGGCGCCGCCTTCCGCACCGCCGACGCCTTTGCCGTAGAAAAAATCTGGCTCTGCGGCATTACAGGTCGCCCGCCCCAACGCGAAATCACCAAAACGGCGCTGGGCTCCACCGAGTCGGTGGCGTGGGAATATGCGCCTACCACCGTGGCAGCCGTGGAACAGCTAAAGGCCGCTGGCTACCAAGTAGTAGCCGTAGAGCAAACCACCGAAAGCCAGCCCCTACCCGCCTTCCGCCCTACCCCCGGCCAGGGCTATGCACTCGTGATGGGCAACGAAGTATTTGGGGTAGACGATGAGGTGCTAGCCCTCTGCGACGCGGCCGTAGAAATCCCGCAGTTCGGCACCAAACACTCCCTAAACGTGAGCGTGGCGGCGGGTGTGGTCCTGTGGGATTTTATATCGAAGATGGGGTAGGCGCAGTGGGGAGATAGTGAGGTTCTGAATAAAAAATACGGCTGTCATCCTGAGCAGCGCGAAGGACCTTCTCACGTCTGCGCGACAGGCGTAATAACGACTCGTTCTGCCGTGAGAAGGTCCTTCGCTCCGCTCAGGATGACAGACTTTAAGTAACGACAAACAGAATCGGCTGCCCTTTTGGAGCAGCCGATTCTGTTTGCTGATTATGTCGCTCGCCACATAGGCGCATTTCGTGCGCTCCTATTTGCTGAGCATCACTTTGCGCGTGGCGGTTTCGCCGTCGGCCGTTAGGCTTACGAGGTAGAAGCCGTTGGCGCACTTATTCAGGTCGAGGGGTAGGGACACCTGGCCTTTCACGGCGGTTTGCGACTGGCGCAGCACTTCCTGCCCTAAGGCGTTGCGCACCACCACTTCCAGGTTAGCTACTGGCTTATCGAAGCGGGTTTGCACAGTGAATTGCCCGGCCGTAGGGTTTGGGAACACACTTACCCCAGCGCCTTGCAGCGCCTGGGCCGTGGGCGTTACAGTATTGTCCTGAATGTGCAGGTTGTCGATGGCCCAACCCCAGCCGTAAGCGCCGCCATCGGCATACAAGCGGAAGCGAAGCTGCACTACATCACCGGCCTTAAACTTATCCAACAGGCTGATAGTGCGGGAAGCGTAGATGGAAGGCGTACCCACGGCTGCCGAATTCTCGCCGCTCAAGGCGCGGTTGTACAAGTCAAGCCAGTTGGCGTTGTTGCGGGCGTCGTAGCCAGGAGCCAAAGGCGTCCAGGTGGTGCCATCTAGGCTACCTTCTACCACCACGTAATCGAAGAAATTAGGTGCAGGGAATACAGAACCTTCTTCGCCGGGTTCTACCAACACAATTTCATCAAACCGCACCCGCGCAATCTGCGGGTCGGCCTTCACCCGAATAGGCACCAGCAACCGGTAGAAGTAGTTGACATTGTTGACGTAGGGGTGCGTGGAGTGGATGGCGCCGTTGGTAAACCCTGTGGGGGTAGCAATAGAGAAGCCTGGGCCCACAAAATCAATGGGCGTGGTGCGCTCAAACTCGTTGGCGTACATATCGGCCGCCGGGCGCACGTCTACCACCGGCACCGCGTAGAAACCGGTAGCGGGTAGGGCAGTACGGTTGGCGTTGGAGGAGTTGTCCTGCGCCACTATGCGGTAATTGATAACGTCGCCGGCGACGATAGGACCGGCAGCGGTGCTGAGCACACCCGTGTAGGTGTTGATGCTGTTGCCGGTGCCCCTGGTCAGGGTGATGGATGGCCGGACGGTTCCGTTCACGTTGTATTCTAACGTCACGGAGGCTACCCCAATGTTGTCCGCAGCCTGGGCCGTGATGGTATACGGCAGGTTACTGGTAAACAAGTAGGCAGGTGGCGTATGCGAGAGGGTAGGCGGCACCACATCGGGCCCCACGAAGAATGAGTACCGGTTAGACACCGTAGAGAAGGCGTCGCGGCCGGGGGCGGTGTAGATACGCCGGGTTTCGTTGTCGGAGGCTTCTACGTAGTAGCTCACCCGCACACCGCTGCCGGGGTTGGGAATGGTGGCCGTATACTGATTGGTTGTGCCGGTGGGCGTCATCGTCACCGTAGTCAGGGCGCCATTATTGAATGCGTAGTTTAGCTTCACCGAGCCAGGCGTAACAGTGCCATCGCTCCGCAACCGCACTGTTACGGGGAAGGTTCTGGGCGTTTCCGTATCGGTATAGGGCGTGTGGTCGATGGCGGTGTTAAACCACCCCATTTCATTGAACATGGCCAGCACGATAGGTCCCGGCGAGTGAATGGCCTCCCCTGGAGCAAACTGCGGCGACATCAGCGAGTTGATATCACCAGCACTATAGGTATTTTCGTCGAGGTGTGAGAGGCTGGAACCGGACGCATACTCAGTGGGTGCGTAGAGACGTGCCCGCTCCCCGTTGTTGGAAGCCCGCGTCAGGGGACTATCGAAATACAAATCGTTGGTGGTGAAGGCGGTACCCAACTCTACCGACGGATTGACGAAGATACGGGTGTCGGCTACGCTCAGGCCCGCGCCCGTCTTCATAAAGTCCGCATATATGCTCGGTGGCGTCGACAAGGACCCTTGTTTGCTGTTGACATCATAGCCTTTCGACGTCAGAAAGCCCAGGCCGTGCCCCAGCTCGTGCAGCACCACCGATACCAGGTCGTACTGTCCGGCCGGCGTGAGCCCATCCGTACCCAGATACCAGTTGAAGGTGCTGCTGAAGCTGGCATTGATATCAGCGGCACCCGAGCCATTAATATCAGCTCCTACTATTTTCTCCGCTAAGGCCGTAGGATACAGCGAGTTGCTAATCCGCTCCCCATAGCCCGCCAGTTGGTACAAACCGCTAGGCCCAGCCGAGCCTAACACACCCGCATCCAGTGGCCGCCACGTGGCGCTGATGCGGATGGGCACATTTGTTACCAGCAACGATTGCCAGATATCCACGGCATACTGAAAGGCGGCTTGTGCTTCGGGGGTAAAGCCAGTGTACGTAACCGTAATGGTAGCCTTGGTGCCCAATGGCCGGTTGGCCAGGAAGGCAGCCGGCGGGGGTATCCGCGTACGCACCGCCTTGTAACTCGCGTAGCAGGTATCCGGCACGCCCGGCCCTACATATTTCACCAACTGCTGCCCAAAAGAAGGCGCAACGGCTGCTATAAGTAGAAAGGAAAAGAGTAAGAGTTTTTTCATCTATAACAGAAAAAGAGGTATTCGATACGACAACGGAATTCCTAAATTTAGGAATACCCGACTGTTTTATGCGAAAAATATTTGGGTGAATCAGAGGCCTTTTATTACGAGATTGTTTAGGAAGGTAGAAGACTGACCATCTTGCTGAGCCGGTCGAAGCACCTCACGTGCTGACGTTGCATTACCACGCAAACAGTAGCACGCGAGAGGATTCGACCGGCTCAGCAAGACCTTCTGCCCCGCTTCTTAAACAGCTTCTACTATGCAAACCGGCCTGGTAAGCGGCAATGCACGTGCAGCAGCCCCCTACCCTCTCTACCCCCAACGTGGGCAGAGGGGGTAGCAATAAGTCTATAGGACTATTCCTTCGTCTGCGCGTGCACGTCGCGGAGCTCTACCGGCGGCACTTTCTTGCGAACACGCATATTCAGCAGCTCCACCCCTAGGGAGAAAGCCATGGCAAAGTACACGTAGCCCTTGGGCACTTCCTGGTGGAAGGCTTCCATAATCAGCATCGCTCCAATCATAATCAGGAACGACAGCGCCAGGATTTTGATGGTAGGGTTCTTATTTACGAAGTCGGCCACGTAGCCAGAGAAGGCCAGCATCACGCCCATGGCCAGCACCACGGCCAGTATCATCACCAGCACGTTGTTGACTAGTCCCACGGCCGTCAGGATGGAGTCGAAGGAGAAAACGATGTCGATGACGATAATCTGAAAAATCACCCGCGACAAGGTGTTGTACTTACCTTCGCTATGCTCCTCTTCCTCGCCCTGCAACTTCCCGTGAATTTCGGTGGTGCTTTTGGCCAGCAGAAACAGCCCGCCAAGGAACAGGATGATGTCTCTACCAGACACCCCAAAGTCGGGCTCCCGGAACGGCAGATCAATATAAAAGAGCGGCGTTTTCAGCCCTACAATCCACGAAATACTGAGCAGCAGCCCAATACGAAACAACAGCGCCAGCAGCAGCCCAATGGTACGGCCGCGGGCCTGCTGCTCGTGCGGCAGCCGGTTCACTACAATGGAAATGAAGATGATGTTGTCGATGCCCAGTACAATTTCCATGAACGTCAGCGTAAGCAAGCTGACCCAGGTGTGCACGTCGGTGAAGGAGGAGAAGTCGAACACGGGTGGAGGGGCTGATAAATGGATGTGGTGCTGTGTTGATTGTTGATGAGTCGAGGGGCTGATTTCGACCGTTACGCTTCGTCTAACGTCTGCTTATTGAGGTAGATATACCGGTCGAAATCAGCCCCTCGACTCATCAACAAGCAGTGCATCTATTTCATGTTCACAAATTGCAGGGGCTGGCCGATGTCGGTGCGGCGGAGGAGGGCAATAACGGCTTGCAGATCGTCGATTTTCTTGCCCGACACGCGCACTTGCTCATCCTGCATCTGCACTTCCACTTTCAGCTTGGCATCTTTGATAGCCTTGCTGATTTTACGGCCGGTGTCTTTATCGATACCAGCGCGCACCTTCACCGTTTTTTTCACCAGCGCACCGCTGGCCTGCTCTTCATCGGTAAAATCCAGCGCGGTGCCATCAATACCCTGCTTTACCACGCGGGCCAGCAGAATGTCCTCCAGGGCTTTCACACGCATGGAGTTTTCGGAGCTGAGCTGGATGGTGTTGGCTTTTTTGTCCAGCTCGATGCCGCCTTTGGTATCGCGCAGGTCGTAGCGTGTCTGAAGTTCTTTTTTGGCTGTATTCACCGCGTTTTCGAGGGTTTGCGGATCTACTTTGCTCACAATGTCGAAAGAAGGCATAAACGAATGGGTAGGTAAAAGAGAAAAAAGCGCTTGCGGGCGCCGTGCGGGGCCTAAAGGTAGGCGTTTGCACCGCGGCTAGTAGCAAGCCGAATGATGCGTTGTACGTAATTTTTATCTTCGCTGCCATGTCTGTTTCCTCGCCTCGCACCGCCGCCGATTTTGCCGCCTACTACCACCTGCGCTACCACGTGCTGCGGGCACCCTGGCAACAGCCGCCCGGCTCGGAGCGCGCCCCCGACGACGACGCCCCTACCACCCTGCACGCCCTACTACGCCACCCCTCCCCCGATGGCCCCGTGGTGGCCGTGGGCCGGCTACACCCCTCGGCACCGGGCCAGGGCCAAGTGCGCTTCATGGCCGTCGATCCGGCCTACCAGGGTAGGGGCCTGGGCCGGCAGGTGCTGGCTTTTCTGGAAGCCGGTGCCCGACAGCAGGGCCTCACGGAGTGCGTACTGCATGCCCGCGCTACAGCAGTGCCCTTTTATGAGGCAGCCGGCTACACGGTGGTGGCACCGTCGCACACGCTGTTTGGCAATGTGCCGCATTTTCTGATGCGCAAGGAGCTCCGCTAAGCAACTGGCTATTTCGCATTGATCTTACAGTGACATATGCCGGTGCTGACGCACAGGTACAGCCCATACTCCTCTAGCAACAGGGCAACTATTCCTGCCACTAAGAGTTGATTAGAAGGCGTGGGGACTCCACGCCTTCTTTTCTCTCTGTGAAAAAGTATGAGTAACGATAAAATTGCCCTGATTGTGGGCGCCAGCGGCATTGTCGGTAGCAATCTAGCTACTGAACTGCTTGCTACCAATTGGACTGTATATGGCCTGGCCCGCCGTCCCCCGCAACACCTTCCCGGTCTCCGCCCCGTAGCCGCCAATCTGCTAGAGCCAACCTCTTTAGAAACAGCCCTGGCCGATGTACATCCTACGCATGTATTCATCACCACTTGGATGCGACAGGATACAGAGGCTGAGAATATTCGCGTCAACAGCGCGCTAGTGCGTAATATCTTAACGGCGCTTTCGCCAAAAGGCACTGTGCAGCATGTAGCACTGGTTACGGGACTGAAGCATTATTTAGGTCCGTTTGAGGCGTACGCTAAGGGCGGCACCCTACCCCCTACCCCGTTCCGGGAAGAGCTGCCCCGGCTCGACATCGAAAACTTCTACTACGCGCAGGAAGACGAGGTATACGCCGCGGCTGAGCGCGACGGTTTCACCTGGAGCATTCATCGTCCTCATACCATCATTGGTAAAGCGGTCGGTAACCTGATGAATATGGGCACTACGCTGGCCGTATATGCTAGCATTTGCAAGGAAACCGGTCAGCCATTTCAATGGCCTGGCTCGGAAGCCCAGTGGAACGGTCTTTCTGATGTAACTGACGCCCGTATCATTGCCAAGCAGTTGGCTTGGGCTGCCACTACAGAGGCTGCACACAACGAGGCTTTCAACATAGTGAATGGTGATTATTTCCGTTGGAGCTGGCTGTGGCCACGATTGGCAGCGTGGTTTGGGGTAGAAGCCACTGGCTTTGATGGGACGGTGCATTCCCTAGAAGCACAAATGGCTGACGATACCGACCGCTGGCGCGAGATGGCAGCTCGTTATCAACTAGTTGAACCGGAACTCAACAACTTGGCTTCACCCTGGCACACCGACCTCGACCTAGGTCGGCCGCTGGAGGTGATGACTGATATGAGCAAAAGCCGCAAACTGGGCTTTCTCGTGTATCAGCCTACCGAAGAATCGTTCTTCGATCTATTTGCCCAGCTGCGTACCGACCGGATTATTCCGTAGCCGTTACCGCCACTAAGTAGTTGTTCAAATAATTCGGAAGCGGTGTAGAGGTGCCCATGAGCTACTCTACACCGCTTCCGCAGTCAGTGCACGTAAGATCTATACGCAACTTACAGATAGTGAGCCACTACAAGCAAAAGCGCCGACTCTCCACGGAGAGTCGGCGCTTTTGCTTGTACTAAATTGCGGGGCCTAAAGGCGGTCGGGCGAGCCAGCCGACTCGTGCTCCCGCTCGTCGTCCTCGTATTCGTCGCCGTCTTCCATCTGCGGGGGCTGCACTTTGCGCACGTTGCGGGCACAGTCCTCGTCGCGGTGGTTGCGGCCTACCGTAAATTCCACCCAGTCACCCTCGTTCAGGTCATTGAAGTCACCCTCGGCCATGTCAGCGTAGCTGAAGAACAGGTTGTTGGGCGGCATCACCACGAAGCCAAAACCATTTTTGAGGTTTTTGATGGTGCTGATACCAACCGTACCTACCGGCCCGGCTGCCGTGGGCCCCGTAGGACGAACCGGCTTTAGGGTAGAGGTAGGGTAGGTAGTAGGCTCCGACTGCGCCACAAACATGTTCTCGATCAGCTCTTCGTTGGTCGACAAGCCCTGATCGATAATGTCGTGCATATCTACCGGGTAGGTAGCACTGCCCAGCAACTGCTGCGAAGCGCGCGTTACGCGGTTTTCGCCTTTGTAATCGGTGTATTTGAAGTCCCAGTTCAGCAGCATCACGCGGGTGCCCAGGGTATTCAGCTTCTTGATGAGGGGCGCGTAGTCGCTGTCGCCAGCAATCAGCACTACCACATCAAAGCTCTTGTACATGGCCAGCTCGTAGGCTTCCAGCGAGAGCCACACATCAATGCCTTTTTCCTGCAACCGGCCGTCGCGGGTTTTCAGGGGCATGTAGTGCGTGTTGATGCCCAGGTTCATGAGGATATCATCAAACAGCCGGTCGTGAAACAGCCGGTCTTTGTCGCGGGCTTCGGTGGCACTCAAACGACCGCGAAAAAAGTGCGAGTCGATGATCTGGCTCAGGCGTACGTCTACGTCCTCTTCTTCCGCTACTTGTTGTCGGATAAATTCGTGTAACCCTTCCAGGCTGATGCGGGCTTTGCGCTCGTGCTGGAAGTAGTAGTAATCACTGATTTTAAGGAAATAATTGCCATCGTAAAAGACGCCTATCCTAACCAGAGGACTATTGATCTGATTCATAAAGCAAAAAATTGTGTGTGCGCAAAATGAGGTGTGAGTAAGAAAAAGAGAACGGGCAAAAGTAAAAGGTACTTGTGTTGCGGAAGTACCAGGTCAAAGATACAAGCTCAACTGTGTAAAATCATGTATACTGAATTATAAGTACTTATCGCACATACACCTGACGGCGCTACGCACTTGCGGTACTGTCTGGCCTGTATTCTATACTAGCTGAAATAATAGAGTAAACTAAAAAGCACTGCGTAAGATGATGCACAGATGAAAAAACGGAAGATCAGGCAAAAAGCTGTCTTGCAACTACGTTAAAGATATTGCCTTAGCAATCTGCAAATTAAAGTAAATTTCAGGCCATTCCATATAGTATATTACTTATACAATAAATAGCCCTACCTACCTTCTGCTCAACTGTCCGGCACAAATCTACTCGGTTCCCCTAGTATTATAGTAATATTTTTTAGCTATTCTAACATAAATCCAACTTATAATACACATCCTTTTTCTCCTTTCCTCAGCCTTGTTCTCTTCCACTTCGATGCCCATCCGTTGCGTTGCGACCCTACCCGCAAAACTGCGTACGCAAATGGGGCTTTTCCAGTCTATGTAGGCCTCAAACGCCGTTTAGAAAGACATATTGCCTAGCACCATCCCCAGCACCAGCACAGCGTAGCCCACGCAGATGACTATTTCCAGCGCGTTGCCACTCGCAGCCCCTGTGCGAATCAGCGGAATCTTAAAGCACACGTCGGTAATCGGCATCAGCCATTTCACGCCGGCTTTGGTGAGTGTATCGGCCACAAGGTGCGAGAGGTAGCCCGCGCCCGCAAACCACGCCACGCCATGCCAGCCGAGCGTGTAATTGGCCAAGTGCCCAATGTACGTCCAGAGCCCCGCAGCCCAGATGGTGTGCGTCCAGGAGCGGTGGCTGGTGAAGGGCGCCACGGCAATGAATGCGCCCAGCATGCTCAGCCACAGAAACTCGGTGTAGAAGCCCGCCACCACCGTGCACAGGCCCGTAAACAGCAGCGCCAACCGCCGCACCGAGCCGCCCTGCATGGCCACGCCTACCAGCCCAAACGCCAGCGCCGCCGTGAAGCCCAGGCGCCGGTCGGGCCCCAGGGGTAGGAGAAAATGGGTGTAAGCAGCCAGCGCCGCTCCTACCAGCACAAAAGCCCAGCGCACATACTGCTGCGCAAACCCCAGACGCTTGCTCAGGCGGGAGTTGGGGTGGTCGAGGTCGGGGGCGAGTGAGGAGAAGCCGGCCAGCGCAATGCCGGCCACCGAGAAAGGCACGTTGGGAACGAGTCCGGCGACGGCCACGCCGGTAATCAGGCCAATGGCCAGGTGAGAAGATCCGCGCAAGGAGAAATGATACTATAAATAAACCACGAAGATACCGGCGCGGCAATTACTGAACTAGAGTGCAAGCTAAAAGCTAGTTCCCCTCCTTTTTTGAGGGGTGCCCGCAGGGCGGGGTGGTAAACATCGTTGAACGATTACTAGCAATAGTAAATCTAACCGTTAGCTTTCTAGTTCTAGTAATCGTTCTGACGGTTTTACCACCCCGCCCTACGGGCACCCCTCCTTAAAAAAGGAGGGGAACTAGCTTTCTATTTTAGGTTATCTATGAAGCTTTGCGCAGCACAATATCTTCGAGCGTGCGTAGGTGGCACTCAAAATCGGTGAAGTCGTCGACTTTCTTCTCTACTTTTTCCAGGCGTTGGTCGATACGCTGAACGGTTTCTTCTATGGCTCTGACATCTTTGCGCAACCCACCGAAATGCTCCAGCATAGCGTCGAAGCTTCTGTTGAATACCTAGATCAACTCCTGATGCTGCTGACTCTCTCGCCTCATTTCCTGCATTTCGATTAAGATTTCGGCTGCCCCTAGCGGAAGGTTTTCATTATTATCAGCCATTGTAGAATACGGATAATCGCTTTTGCTCAGATACGGGATTCGCTGCTGCGGCGCTTACCGGCCGTACCGGAAACTTTCGTTGCGCGGTTGTGGTATTGCTACTACTATACCATTGAGCGCGCCCGACCGAAAAATCCTTTCGGCCGGGCTTCTACCTTTGCCCTCCCTCCTAGCTATATCCTGTTTTGAAGGTCACTGATTTCCTCCAGCTCTACCGCCTCGACCCGACTGTGCTGACGGTGGGCGCCCGCCTGAATCCGGCTACGCTTCGCTCGCTTAAGAAAGCCGAGGCGGCTACTGATACTCCTCTACCCCGCCTGCACCTGCGCGGGCTGGTAGGCAGCCAAGACGCAGTGCTGGCCGCTACCCTGCACACGCTCTACCCCGAGCAGCACCACCTGTTCATCCTGCACGACAAGGAGGAAGCCTCTTACTTCCTGGCCGACTTGCAGCACTTGCTTCCGCAGGCCGAGCCTTTGCTGTTCCCTAGTTCCTACAAGCGCCCCTACGAGTTCGACGAGACTGAAAACGCCAATGTGCTGATGCGCGCCGAGGTGCTGAACCGCCTCAGCGGCAGCAAGGGTAGCAAAGGCCAGAAAGCCGTGGAGCCTACCCCCGAGGTGGAGGAAAAGCAACCAGAGACGCAATCGGTCGGTGCCCTTATCGTCACATACCCCGAGGCGTTGTTCGAGAAGGTAATCAACCGCAAGAGCTTGGTGGCAAATACCTTTTCGGTGCAGGTAGGCGAGAAGCTGGACGTGAACTTCATCGGGGAGATGCTGGGGGAGTACGACTTCGAGCGGACGGACTTTGTGTACGAGGCCGGGCAATACGCCGTGCGCGGGGGCATTGTGGATATCTTCAGCTACGCCAACGAGCTACCCTACCGCATCGAACTATTTGGGGATGAGGTGGAGAGTATTCGCACGTTCAACCCTGAAACGCAGCTTTCGGTAGACCGCAAGCAGCAGATCAGCATCATCCCGAACGTGCAGACCAAGCTGCTGCAAGAAACCCGCGAGGCCTTCCTGGATTTCCTACCCCGCAACCTGACGGTATGGGCCAAGGACGTGCGCCTGACGCTGGACGTGGTGGACGAATCGTTCGATAAGGCCGACGCGGGCTTTCAGCGGCTGCTGGAATCGGCGGGCGGTACGCAGATTGTGAGCAAGCCGGCCGATTTGTTTGAGACGGCCAAGACCTTCCGCAAGCAGTTGGAAAACTTTGCGGTGGTGGAGTTCGGCAAGCGGTTTCACTTCAAGACCGGGGCCGAGGAGTTTGCTTTCACAGCCAAGCCCCAGCCCAGCTTCAACAAGGAGTTTCCGCGCCTGCTCAAAAACCTGCGCGACTACCAGCAGCAGGGTTTCACCAGCATCATCGCGGCCGACTCGGTGCGGCAGGCCGACCGGCTCCGCACCATCTTCGATGAGCTAGACAACAACGTGCAGTTTCAGCACCTCCTACTTGCTCTGCGCGAGGGCTACGTGGATGAGCAGTTGAAGCTGACCGTATATACCGACCACCAGCTGTTTGAGCGCTACTACCGCGCCCAGGAAACCCGCAAGTTCAGCAAGAAAAAGGCTCTTACCCTGAAAGAGCTGCGCACCTTGCAGCCTGGCGACTACGTGGTGCACCAGGACCACGGCATTGCGCGCTTCGCGGGGCTGATGCAGGTGGACATCAACGGGCAGTTGCAGGAGGCCATCCGGCTGGTGTACCGCGACGACGACGTGCTGACCGTGAGCATTCACGCCCTGCACAAGATTGCCAAGTACAGCGGAGCCGAGGGCACGCCGCCTACCATGAGCAAGCTGGGCTCGCCGGAGTGGGAAAACAAGAAAAAGGCCGTCAAGAAGAAGGTGAAGGACATTGCGGCCGAGCTGATTCGGCTGTACGCCAAGCGCAAGACTGCGCCGGGCTTTGCCTTCGCCAAGGACTCGTTTATGCAGGCCGAGCTGGAATCGAGCTTTATCTACGAGGACACGCCCGACCAGGGCAAGGCCACCGAAGACGTAAAGCACGACATGGAGCAACCCCACCCCATGGACCGCCTCGTGTGCGGCGACGTGGGCTTCGGCAAGACCGAGGTAGCCATTCGGGCTGCCTTCAAGGCTGCGGCCGATGGCAAGCAGGTAGCGATATTGGTGCCGACGACCATCCTGGCTATGCAGCACTACAAAACCTTCCGCGACCGGCTCTCGGAGCTGCCCGTGACGGTGGAGTACATCAACCGCTTCAAGACCACCAAGCAGATCAAGGACACGCTGGGTAGGGTGGCGGAGGGCAAAACCGATATTCTCATCGGCACGCACCGCCTCACCAACAAAGACGTGAAGTTCAAGGACTTGGGCCTGCTGGTGATTGACGAGGAGCAGAAGTTCGGGGTGAAAACCAAGGACAAGCTGAAGGAGCTGAAGGTGAACGTGGACACACTCACGCTCTCGGCTACGCCTATTCCGCGCACGCTGCACTTCTCCTTGATGGGTGCCCGCGACCTTTCTGTAATTGCTACCCCGCCGCCCAACCGCCAGCCGGTGCAAACGGAGTTGCACGTGTTTGATGAGGTGCTGGTGCGCGACGCCATTTCGCGGGAGCTGAAGCGCGGCGGGCAGGTGTTCTACGTGCACAACCGCGTAAAAGACATTGAGGAACAAGCGGCTATGATCTTGCGCCTGGTGCCCGACGCCCGCGTGACCTACGTGCACGGCCAGATGGACGGCGACGCGCTGGAAAAGCGCATGATGAAGTTCGTGGATGGCGAGTACGACGTGCTGGTGAGCACCACGCTCATCGAGTCGGGCCTGGATATTCCTAATGCCAACACCATCATCATCAACCGCGCCCACATGCACGGCCTCTCCGACCTGCACCAGATGCGCGGGCGGGTAGGGCGCTCCAACAAGAAGGCCTATTGCTACCTGCTCACGCCGCCCGTGGCCGGCCTACCCTCCGACGCCCGCAAGCGCCTGAGCACGCTGGAAGAATTCTCGGACCTGGGCGCGGGCTTCAACGTGGCCATGCGCGACCTCGACATTCGGGGCGCGGGCAACCTGCTGGGCGGCGAGCAGTCGGGCTTTATCAACGACCTGGGCTTTGAAACCTACCACCAGATCCTGGACGACGCGGTGCAGGAGTTGAAGGAAACCGAGTTCCGCGACCTGTTCTTGGGCGACACCACCGGCCGCCTCCAGGAAGCTGCTGGCACCAAAGGCCCCAAGGAGTGCAACGTGGAAACCGACCTGCAAATCTTGATTCCGGACAGCTACGTGAGCAGCGTGTCGGAGCGCTTGCAACTCTACAGCAAGCTCGACCGCGTGAAGGACCCCGAGGCCCTGCGCAAGCTGGTGGCCAGCATCGTGGACCGCTTCGGCCCCCTACCCGCCGAGGTAGAGCAACTGGCCGACATCGTGAAGCTGCGCTGGCAGGCCTGCCGCGTGGGCTTCGAGAAGGTGACGCTGAAGAAGAACGTGCTGAAAGCCTACGTGCCCGCTACCAACAACGAGGCCTACTTCCAGGGCGACCAGTTCGGCACGGTGCTCAACTACGTGCAAACTCACCCCCGCACCGCCACCATGAAGGAGCGCAAGGAACAGCTCATCATCACCATCGACGACGTGAAGAACGTGCAAGCAGCCAAGCGGGTGCTGAGTGAGTTGGGCAGTGAGGAGAAGGTAGGGGTGTAGGAAGGTAAACGTGTGAAAAGCAAAAAAGCTCACCTTATTAATAGGGTGAGCTTTTTTGCTGATGCAAGGCTACATTTATACACACTTAATAGTATACTTGTATAATGCTCACCTAATACTGATCAACGTTTTATGTATATAGAATCGCTTTATATTAAAAATTTTAGAAGCATAGATTATTTGCATTTAAAATTAACGAAGGGCAAAAACGTCGTCGTTGGAAAAAACAACGCAGGAAAGAGCAATATAGTAAAAGCTCTAGATATAAGTTTTGGCAGTAAAAATCCTTTATACACAGATATTACTTATACCGATTTTCACGAACATGAGCAAGGCCCTTGCGAAGACTTCTGGATCCTTAGCCAATTAAGAGAAACAGATATTAACGAGGAAGAATTATCAAAGATAAAAGGAATATATAGAGGCAAATTAAATGGAGTTCCATTTCGAAGTACGAAAGGCAAAATAGATATAGTTCCTGAACATTCAGTATTCGATGCTGATGTATATTTTCACAAAAATTATTTGGATAAAACTTATTTCAAACCAAAAAGTAATTTAGATTTATTGATTAATTCCATTAAAAAATCTAAAAGTATAATGGTATTATTTTATGCAAAAGCTTGTCTTGATATAGATACAACATACGAAAAGGAGTATAGGTTTTTCTATCAAGAGGAAGTATCCGAAGAATCAGGTGTATCTCAGAAAGACGCACCTTGGTATGTACTTTGGGGAATATCACCCATTTTCAGGGATGCTCTTATCACTAGCGCCATTCTACCAGCATTCCGAGAGCCTGTAAACCAGCTTAAGCCAAACACGTGGTCTTGGTATGGGAAGCTATTAAGAAAAGTTTGGAACGATAAAAAGAGTCATAAGATTAATGAAGACACTGATATTGAGAATGTTTTAAAAAAGGCATTGAGCGTAGTAGAAGAAATAGGCAACAATGTTTATAATGCACTTGCTAAAGATATAAGCAAAAAAATAAAGGTTGCCTTTAATGAAACGTCTATAAACTTTCAGTATTTCCATGATCCTAAGGAAATATATAAACAAGTTCAAGTATTCGTAAATGATGGATTCAACTCAAATTTACAGAATAAAGGGTCGGGAATTCAGAGTGCTGTCATTATCGGACTATTCTCTTACTATTGCAGTCTATTTCACCAAAACGCTACTATTCTGGCTATTGAAGAACCAGAACTCTATTTGCACCCTCAAGCAAGACGTGTAATTTCAAATAGGCTTAGTGAGTTTGTTAATACAAATCCAGATAAGCAAAACCAAGTTATCGTTATTACTCACTCAACTGAATTTATAAAAGCTGGCGAGTTAAGCAATATATCAGTTATTAAAAAAATAAATGGAAGAACACAATCTAACTATTTAAATATTTCATCAGCTGACAAAAGTCAGATACAAACTTTATTAAGAAGTGAAAATAGCGAAATGTTTTTCGCTGACGCAGTAATTATATGCGAAGGAGGAGAAAAGTTTATACTTCCTGTAATAGTTGATAGCATAGTAAAAGGCAATGAATATTTGGATGAATGTAATGTCAGCATAGCTAGAGCAAACGGCAAAAACGACATAGCAAAAATCACAAGGGTGCTTAAAGAATGTGGAATACCATATTATGCATTAGCTGACCTAGACTATCTTTTTGAAGGAATTGAAACTACACTTCATACCGACATCGGAGAAATACGAAGTGAAAAGACAAAATTCATAGATGAATGGGAGAGTAAAAACCTAAAAAAGCGTCTTTTAGATCCTGAAAAAAGCATTGATGCTAAATCATTCTGCCATATGATGGACACGGTCTCACAAGACAATTCTAGGCTACCATAACTACTGGGACTTTGGGAATTTTTGAGACCAAAAATTAAGAAGAAAATTACTCATGAAGATTTAGAGCTTTCTGAAAATATTGATTTTAAGAAAAAATTATATGACTGTTTAGATGATATATGGACGAATCACAAAATCTATATTCTAAGACGAGGCGAATTAGAAAAATATTTAACAGAAGAAGGCAAAAAAGTACCTGGTTCAAAAGAAACGAAGCTGCTAAATATTAAGGAGCAAATTGAACAAGGACGTAAAATCGAAGAATATTTCTTAATAGATGAATTTAGAGACTTCTTTAATGTAGCGTTGCGAAGTTTCATTCCTACCGTTACTCCTTTAACAACTACTGTAGAGATATTAGCAACAGAGGCTACTTCTGATGCTAACCTGTAGTCTAGGCGAGGCACAACCTCACCCAATTTAGGCACGAGCTACAAGCTCGCACCAGTTGGGAAGTTGCAATACCTTAAATGCTATCTATCCACATATCCTACCCATGTAACACTCCCTACCTAACCGCAAACACAACCGGCATCTCGCATTCCGATGCCACGGGCTGCCCATTAGCGGAGGCCGGAATCCATTCGGCATGCAGGCTCTTTACCGCGCGCAGGGCTTCCTCGTCGCAGCCGGAGCCGATGCCGCGCACGACGCGGTGATTCGAGGTGTTGCCGTTGCTGTCGATGGTGAAGGCAACGCGCACCTCGCCGCCTACCCTATTGCGCAACGCCATCACTGGGTAGCGCACGCTCATGCCCACCGACCGCGCCAAAGCATCGTTGCCGACCAGCGCAATGGGGGGTTCGGTAATCACCACATCTTTGGACAAGGGGCGAATGACCAGCTTGTTTGGCCACTTGCTAGGCGAGCGAAATAGTAACTGATTGGTGGTATGGTCGTAGCGGGTGGCCAGGGTGCCATCGGGCGCGTAGTATTCCCACTCGCCTACCTTTTGGTCGCGGCGGTAGCTGCCTTTGGCTTTCGGCTGGCTGCTTAGGTCAAAGTACTCCGTCCACAGGCTGTCTTTCTGTCCGGCCATGTAGAAGCCTTCTGCGAGCAGCACAGTGCCTTTGCGGCCGCCATACTGACGGTAGGCGCCATGCTTGGTCTGCGTATCACTCGTCAACACACTGAATTCTTCCCGACTCGCGGGGTTCTTTTGGCTGACGGTCATCGGTTGCGTGGCCTGCGCCCAGCCGCTTAGCGGAGCACCGAGAAGTAAAAGGGGTAGTAAGATGGTAGATGCTGTACGCATAGGGGTAGAGATAAAACGGTAAGACATAATGAAGTAGAATGACGCTGCGAAAAGTACGACTTCACTGGCATAGTTACCTCCTTCTAGCGCGAGCTTGCAGTTCGTGCCGGCTTCGCGGATGAGGTTGTACCTCATCTGCCGCAGCGCGGCAAGCTGGAAATGGGCAACGCGTATTCGTTCCTGCGGGTGAGGCACAGCTTCACAATAGCATAGGCACGAGCTGCAAACTCGCGCCAGTCATTGGTTGGGTAGGGTCTGCATCCAAATCGCGCAGAAATGCCTAAATCTTGCGTTCTTTAACCCCGAACGCATTTTGCTTGTGCATGTCCAATCGTAGAAAATTCATCAAATCGTCGGCGGCCGGCCTGGCTTTGCTGGCAACCAAACCCGTGGCCGCGGCGGCCCTACCCCCTGCTGGCAAGGTAAAGAACAAACCCCTGGCCATTGCCACCTGGAACGACGGCGTGCCCGCCAACCAGGCTGCCTGGCAGGTGCTCAGCAAAGGCGGCCGCGCCCTAGATGCCGTAGAGGCCGGCGTGCGCGTGACCGAGGACTCGCAGAATTGCTGCGTAGGCCTGGGCGGCAACCCCGACCGCGACGGCATCGTGACGCTCGACGCCTGCATCATGGACGACAAGTACAACTGCGGTAGCGTGGCGGCCTTGGAGCGCATCAAGCACCCCATCAGCGTGGCGCGGGCCGTAATGGAGAAAACGCCCCACGTGATGCTGGTAGGCGAGGGCGCCCAGCAGTTTGCCGTGGCCCAAGGCTTCCCGCTGGAGCCCCTAGAACTCAGCGCCGATGCAGCCGCAGCGTATAAAGAGTGGCTGAAAAAGAGCGAGTATAAGCCCGTTGTCAACATCGAGAACAGCGGCAACCAGAAGAAGGTAGGACCCGTGGGCGGCCCCCAAAACCACGACACCATTGCCATGTTGGCTATGGATGCCCAGGGCAACCTGAGCGGCAGCTGCACCACCAGCGGCATGGGCTTCAAGATGCGCGGCCGCGTGGGCGACTCGCCCATTATTGGGGCAGGGCTATACGTGGATAACGAGGTAGGCGCCGCCGCCGCCACCGGCCAGGGCGAAGACGTGATTCGGATGGTGGGCTCACACACGGTAGTGGAGCTGATGCGCCAGGGCCTCTCGCCGAAAGCGGCCTGTAAGGCCGCCGTGGAGCGTATCCTCCGCATCAAAGGCGATAAGGCCGCCCGCGACATTCAGGTGGGCTTTATTGCCGTGAGCAGTAAGGGCGAGGTAGGGGCGTTTGCCCTGCAAAAAGGTTTCAGCTACGCTGTGTGCGATGCCAAAGACCAGAAGCAGCTCATCAATTGCGAGTACCTGCTGAAGTGAGCTATACCCTGGAAATTTGCGCTAACTCGGTGCAGTCGGCCCAAGCGGCGCAGGCAGGCGGGGCCAGCCGCATCGAGCTGTGTCAGAACCTGGAGCAGGGCGGCATCACGCCTTCCTACGGCCTCGTTCGGCGCGTACGGGCGCTGCTCAGCATTCAGGTATTCGTCTTGATTCGGCCCCGCCCGGGCAACTTCGTGTACGACGACGAGGAATTCGCCCTCATGCAAACCGACGTGCTGGCCTGCCGCGAGCTGGGCTGCGACGGGGTAGTGTTGGGCATGCTAGACGAGGACGGTCGTGTAGACGTAGCCCGCTGTCGCACGCTGATAGAGCTGGCACGCCCCATGCAGGTCACCTTCCATCGTGCCTTCGACGTGTGCCAAGACCAGGCGCAGGCCTTGGAGGAGATTATCGAGCTAGGCTGTGCGCGTATCCTGACCTCGGGAGGCGCCACTTCTGCCGAGGCCGGCCAGCAGCAATTGGCGGCGTTGGTGGCACAAGCAGCCGGCCGCATCAGCATACAGCCAGGCGCCGGCATCCACGCCGATAATCTCCTGCCTCTAGCGGCAGCTACGGGCGCCACGGAGTTTCACACCAGCGCCAAAAAACTGATTCCCCTACCCCCACAGCCGAACGAGTTTGACACGACGCACTGGCAGACAGATGCCGGACTGGTGCGGGAGTTGGTGGGGTTATTAGAGGCTAAAAATTAGGAGCTAGAGCTAGAAGCTAGTTCCCCTCTTTTTTGAAGGAGGGGTGCCCGCAGGGCGGGGTGGTAAAATTCGTTGAACGATATAGGTAGAATTAATCTCTTTACTTCTTAGCTTCTAGTTCTAGTTGCCGTTCTAACGGTTTTACCACCCCGCCCTGCGGGCACCCCTCCTTCAAAAAGGAGGGGAACTAGACTAGTTTTAGTTTTTCTTCCGTGTCACCACACCCTGCGCTTTGGTTTTGATGCGGCATAGGAACGTGTTGGCGGTGATGTAGAGCGTGCGGCCGTCGTCGCCCCAGGCGCAGTTGGCGGCCACCTCGCCGGGGTCGAGGGTGCCGAGCAGCTTGCCTGCCGGCGAGAGGATGGAGACGCCGCCGGGGCCGGTGGCATATACGTTGCCGGCTTGGTCTACCTTCAGGCCATCGGGTAGTTCCTTGGGGCGCACTTTGGGTAGGGTAGCCATGTCGAAAAACACGCGGCCGTTGCTGAGCTTGCCGTTACTGCGCACGTCGTACTGCATGATCACGGGGCGAAGCGAGTCGGCGTTAGAGACGTAGAGCGTGCGGCCATCGGCGGTGAAAGCCAAGCCGTTGGGTTTCGACAGGTCCGTGACTTCCTGCGTTATCCTACCCTTGGCATCGCGCCGATAGACGCCACTCACGGAAATCTCGCGGAGGGGGTCTTTTTCTTGTTGGGGTAGGCCGAAGGGCGGGTCGGTGAAGTAGATGGCGCCGTTGGTGGGGTGGGCCAGCACGTCGTTGGGGCTATTGTAGCGCTTGCCGTCGTAGCGGTCGGTGAGGGTGAGCAGGCCGCTTTTCTGGGAGAGGGGTAGCATGGCGATGCGCCGGTCGCCGTGCTGGCAGAGCAGCAGGTTGCCTTTTCCGTCCAATGCCAGGCCATTGCTACCCGGCTCCTCGCCATAGGGCATGCGGCCAGTGTAGCCGCTGTTTTCCAAGAATTTCGATAATCCTTTCTGCTCCGACCAGCGGTAAATCGTACGCGACTTAGTATCCGAAAATAGGAGCATACTGCTGTCGGCCACCCACAGCGGGCCCTCGATGTGCACGAAGCCGGAGCCTACGATTTCAATTTTCGCGTCGGAGCCGAGGAGTTGGTCGAGGCTAGGGTCTTGCCGCACGATACGGCCTTTGGTAAGGTTAGGCGAAGATTGAGCGGTGGCTGATACGGGTAGCAGCGGTAGGCAGGACAGTAGTAGAAAGAGGAAGCGCATTTAGATACAGCGTTAGCAGAACAGTGGAAGGAGGGGCGCTTCTTCCCTACCCTGCTGCTACGCTGAAGGTTGCGCAACGCGGCTTGCATCAACCCAGATAGAAAGGCCGCCGTAGGGAAAACCAGCTACTGTCATCTTTTTCATTCTGTCATCCTGAGCAGCGCGAAGGACCTTCTCACGTCAGAACGACAGGCGTACTAACGACTCGTTCCGACCTGAGAAGGTCCTTCGCGCTGCTCAGGATGACAGAATGAAAAAGATGACAGCGTTACAAACTGCTTCTCCTGATCTCCTGACCTTCCGATACATGAAATCAACGATCCTTTTCCTGCTGCTCCTTGCTATGTCCATCCTACCTACCGCGGCCCAAACGACTGGCACGCCGCTGCTGCAAGTGGCCGAGTTTGGCAAGCACCAGCCCATTGGGGTAGCAGTGTCGCAGCAGGGACGCATTTTCGTGACGTTTCCAAAGAAGGACAAGAACTACGACTACGCTGTGGCGGAAATTGTGAACGGGCAGCGCCGCCCCTACCCCAACGCCGAGTGGAACCAATGGGACTCTCTGCAAGCGCGCACGCGCTTTGTGAGCGTGCAGACGGTTTTTGTAGATCAGGAAGATAATTTGTGGGTATTGGACCCATCGAATCCTGGTGATGAGGCGCCGTTGATTGCGGGCATTAAGCTTCTAAAAATCAACCTAAAGACCAACCAGGTGGAGCGTGTCTACCGCTTCGAGGACATTCCGCGCGAGCGGAGCGGCCTCAACGACGTGCGCATCGACACGCGCCGGCAGGTTGCCTACCTCTCCGACCCTAAGCTGGCGGCCATCGTGGTGCTCGACCTGAAAACTGGCAAGAGTCGCCTAGTGCTGCAAGGCCACAAATCGACGATGGCCGAGCCGGGCTACGTGCTGCGCATCGACGGCAAAGAAGTGAAAGACAAAACTGGCAAGCCATTCAGCAGCAACGTCAACGGCATTGCCCTGACCCACGATTTCGAGTATTTCTACTACCGCGCCATCAACCAGACCAAGCTTTATCGCATCAAAACCGAGTACCTGCGCGATGCCAGCCTGAACACGCAGCAGGTAGCCCAACATGTGGAAACGGTAGGCGAAACCGGCATTTCGCACGGCATGATTGCCGACGCGGCTGGCAACGTCTACCTCACCGACTCGCCCAACCACGCCGTGCGCCGCGTGACACCCGCCGGCCACCTCGAAACCGTGACCCAGGACCCGCGCCTACATTGGCCCGACACCTTCGCCATCGGCCCCGACGGCTACCTCTACCTCACGGCTGCCCAAATCAACCTAACGCCCAAGTGGAACAACGGCGAGGATAAGGTGCAGTACCCGTTTCGGCTGTATAAGATGAAGATCGGGAAGTAGGGGACCCCACCCCCGGCCCCTCCCCTCCGGGAGAGGGGCGCGTTCAACGACACATTAGTTTTGCGACTGGCACCCCTCTCGGAGGGGAGGGGCTGGGGGTGGGGTCCTAGCTACACCAGCTCCAACAGCGTTTCCAGCCCCATACCGCGCGAGCCTTTAATCAGAATCAGCTGATTCTGAAGCGGCTGTTGTTTCAGCCAGTCGGCGGCTTCGGATTTGGTGACGAAGTGTTTTGCAGCAATATTCGTTAGTGCTGCATTCTTCATTTCCTGACCAATCACTATTACTGTGTCGATAGGTAGATCGGCAAGTATATGACCTATTTCAGCGTGCTCGGCGGCGCTTTCCTCGCCTAGCTCAAACATGTCGCCCAGGATAACCACCTTACCGCTAGCCTGGGTAGGGCGGGCGGCGAAGCTGCGCAGGGCGGCGGCCATGCTGCTGGGGTTGGCATTGTAGGCGTCGAGCACTATTTCATTGCGACCCGTTTGCACCAGCTGGGAGCGGTTGTTGGTGGGCGCGTAGGCAGCTAGAGCAGCGGCAATATCCGGGGTAGGCACCTCGAAATATGCACCGACGGCAGCGGCGGCGGCCAAGTTGGGGAAGTTGTAGTCGCCGGTAATCTGGGCTGTTACCTCGGTGCCGTCGAACAAGCGGAGACGCACGGCGGAATCGGGACCGGGAAGCAGTGTAGCGGGGTACAAGTCGTTGGCACCAGGGTAGGACACCTGCCGGTCTACCCCAATGGCCCGCTCGACAATTTTGGCGTCCGTGGTGTTTATGAAAGCCGTGCCATTGTGCGCGGCCAGGTAGAGCAGCAGCTCGCCTTTGCCCTTGGCTACCCCCTCGGCGCCGCCAAACCCTTCGAGGTGGGCGCGGCCGATGTTGGTGAGCAGGCCATGGGTAGGGGCGGCCAGCTCGCAGAGCTGCGCAATTTCGCCCTGATGGTTGGCCCCCATTTCTACAATGGCCAGCTCGTGCTCCCCGGGCCGGATGCTGAGCAGCGTGAGCGGCACGCCGATGTGGTTGTTGAGGTTGCCGCGCGTGTATTGTACCCGGTAGCGTCGGCTCAGTACCGCGTTAATCAGCTCTTTCGTAGTGGTTTTGCCGTTGGAACCCGTGATGGCCAGCACCGGAATCTGTAGTTGCTGGCGGTGGTACTGCGCTACCTCCTGCAAAGCCAACAGCGGGTCGGGTGCGTAGGTATAGTGCTCGGGGTCCTGGGCAGCCAGAGCAGCATCGTCGACGACGGCGTGGCGGGCACCCTGGGCTAGAGCCTGCGGGGCGAAGTCGCGGCCCCGGAAGCTGGGACCGTTCAATGCAAAAAATAAGGTATTGTCTTGCGCCTGGCGCGAGTCGGTGCTGACGGCGGTGCACTGAAGGAACCGGGCGTAGAGGGCCGCTGTATCTACCATGAACCTAGTGAAGTACTTTCGTGACGTGATTGTGCGTTGCAACTACTAAAACAGCTGCCAATGAACCGTTTTTTACTTTTCTTATTCGTAATAGCGGGTCCATTGGTGGCCACGGCCCAAAACAATGTGCCGTTTGGCCTGGTCAGTCGGCCCGACCTCGTAAAAATAGTGCACGGCACCGAAACCCTACCCAACGCCTGGGTAGGCGGCCTGAACTCGCCCCAGTTTTCGGCCATCGACCTGAACGGCGACCAGCAGCCTGACCTTTACCTGTTCGACCGCGTCACGAACCGCTCGCTCACGTTTCTGAACGTGGCGGCCCCGGGTGGGGGACGCCGCTACCAATACGCCCCCGAATATGAGGCGCTGTTTCCCAGCACCCTCGTGAACTGGGTGCTGCTGCGCGACTACGACTGCGACGGCCGCCCAGACCTGTTCACCTCCCGGAGTGGTAACATTGCCGTGTATCGCAACGTGGCAGGCAGCGGTGGCCGCCCCGACTTTCAGCTGGTAAGTGAGCAGCTGAGCTTTTTCAACACCCCTACGCTTCAGGGCAACATCCTGCCCGGCGGCTACAACATGCCCGCCTTGCAGGACGTGGACGGCGACGGCCGCTTGGACATCGTCACCTTTGACTTCGTGAACAGCGCGGTGGTGCAGTACTACCGCAACAGCAGCCCCGAGCCCTGCGGGGGGCTGCAATTCCGACTGGAAGCACCGCAATGGGGCGGCTTTGCCTCGTGTGCGGTTTCCTGCACCTCGTTCACCTTCAACAACACCTACTGCCGCCCGGCAGGTACGGCCCACACGGGCGGCCACAACATTACCCTGCTCGACCTCGACGGCGACGGCGACCAGGATGCTCTGGTGGGGCGCGATTACTGCGCTGAGCTGGTGAGCCTGCGCAACGACGGCACCAAATCGGAAGCCCTGATGAGCAGTGCCAGCCTCAGCTCCAGCTTCCCCAGCGGCACCACACCCGTGCGCGTCGCCAACTTCCCTACCGCCTACCACCTCGATGTGAACTTCGATGGCCGCCCCGACTTGGTGGTGACGCCCAGCGTGTTCGATAATCAGGACACCATCAACACCACGCAATCGGTGGCGTTTTATGAGAACACCAGCACCGGCGCGGTGCCTAACTTTGCCTACCGCCAAAACGACTTTTTGCAGCGCGGCATGATTGACACCGGCGAAGGTGCCGCCCCTACCTTTGCCGATATCGACGGCGACGGGCTGCTGGATATGCTGGTGGGCAGCACCAACCGCAACGGCGCCAAGGGCTTTTTCCGGGCTTCGCTGACGTATTACCGCAACGTGGGCACGGCCACGCAGCCCACGTTTCAGCTGATGACCAAGGACTACCTGAACTTGTCTATGCAGCGGTACGCTGGCATCCGGCCTCTGCTCACGGACCTTAACCAAGACGGCCGCCCCGACTTGGCGCTGATGGTGATTCCGATGAACCCCAACGGCACGCCCGCGCCTACCAGTCAGCTGCGGGTATTGCTGAACACCGCACCGGCCGGGCAGCCAGCCGCGTTCAACAACGCCACGGCCCAGGTTATTCAGAACCTACCCAACTACATTGATGATGCGCCGTGCTTTACGGATGTAGACGGCGACGGCCGCCTGGATCTGCTGATCGGCACCAACATCAACGACCAGGCCGCCACCAGCTTACGCTATTACCGCAACACTGGTGCAGCCAACCTGAGCCAAGCATTTGCGCTGGTGAATGCCGATTTTGGGCAGCTGCGTAGTCCGCGAGAAGCCCCGCTCACCAACCGTCCCTACAACGTGCACCCCGCCGTGGCCGACTTCGACAACGACGGCCAGCCCGATTTGCTGGTAACCGACAGCGACGGCCGCATCCGGCTGTTTTCCAACTACCGGGCGCAGCAAGGCGCCTTCACGCCGCTTTCCGAAACGTTCTACAACGAGTTACTGGGCCGCTATCAGCAAGCGTGGCTAGGGCAGGGTACCCGCAGCCGCCTGGCGCCCGCCGTGGCGGACCTCAACGGCGACCAGCGCCCCGAGCTGTTCATCGGCCTCGAAAGTGGCGGCATAGTGGCCTACGCCATGCGCGGCACGGTAGTCACGGACGCCCCCACGGCCCCTACCCTGCTCACGGCCGTGCAGCTCTACCCCAATCCGGCTCGTGGCACGGCTACCCTAGAATCCCCCGACCCTGTGCGCGTGTCAATGTTCGACGTGACGGGCCGCCTGCTCTACCGCTCTGCCAGCGCTGCTCGCACCCACCAGCTCGACCTGCACGACCGCGCCGCGGGCGTGTACGTGGTGCAGGCCGAAACCCTGGCTAGCCAGCGCACCACCCGGCGGCTGGTGGTACAGTAGGCCTAGCGTGATTGGCACCTTGTCAGGGTTGACCGATGCCGGCAATTAATTGCACTCAACGCCTTACTATTCGCCCCTTCCGTTGCGCAAACCTGGGAGGTAGTGCGTAGCTTTACTGAGACTGGTTGGCAGTGTTTTGCAGCAGTGCAGCAACTCCCTATCTGGTTTTGCTCCTTACCGGTGGCGCGAAGTACTTTTTCTTTCCGAGTACACGTTATCCGTCCGCCCCCTTACCCGACCCTTTATGCCCAAAAATTTACTGTCTATTTCCACCCTCCTCCCTGCTCCTACGCCTGCCCCGCTACCCAGCCCCAAACCCGGTGGAGTAGGTAGGCAACGTATGGCGGTTGGCTGGTTTCTGACGCTATTGCTTTTGCTGCTGAGCGGCATAACTGCTACGACGCTGGCGCAAACGCCCCCGCCCGAGTGTAGCGCCGATGAAAAGTTTGCTAACACCTGGTACTTCGGCTTCAAGGCTGGACTTGACTTCAACCAAGCCACCGACTCTATTCCGCCCACGTTATTAAACAACAGCGCGATGGACGCGCCCGCCGGCTCCGGAGTGATGTCGGACGGCAACGGTAAAATCCTGTTTTACAGCAACGGCGAAACCGTGTGGAACGGCGACGGTAGCGTGATGACCAACGGCACGGGGCTGGCCGGCAACGTCAACAACACCGACGGTGCCCTACCTATTCGGAAGCCCGGCCTGGTACTACCTGGTCAACCCACGCGCTACCTGCTCTTCACGCTGAACAGCACGGCTGGCCTGAGCTACTCGGAAATTGAGATACCGGCCGGTGGCGGACCGGGCACGGTACTAGCAGCCAACAAAAATACGCCCCTTGCCAGTGGCACCGCGGAAAAGCTATCGGGTGTGTTCCACAAAAACGGCTGCGACATTTGGGTTATCGTGCATGGCTGGGGCGATGCAAAATCCGGCAACGACAACCGCGGCGACGCCTTTCTGGCCTACCGCGTGCGGGTGGCAGGTGTAGACGCCACACCCATTATCTCTACTGTGGGCAGCCTGCACGCACCGAGTGAGTCGCCGGTGGGCTACAAGGGCCAGATGAAGATAACGCCCGACGGCGGGCAGCTGGCCCTGGCCCGCTACAGCGAAGTGGTAGGCGACAGCAGCAGTACCGTAGAGTTGTTCAACTTTGATACGGGTACAGGCCAGGTAAGCGCCAACCCGCAGACGCCCTTCATTATTGACAGTGGTGAAGGTAAATACTACGGGATAGAGTTTGTACCCGGCAGCAAGCTGTACGCCACGGTGATGAACCCGCCCAAGCTGCTGCAATTCAACATCAGCGGCCAGGGGCCACTCAACCGCCAGGAAATTCCGCTGACCACCTCCGCCGACCTGGGCTCTATGCAAGCCGCGCCGGACGGGAAGATTTACGTGGCCCGTAACAACCAAGCAACCCTGGGCTTCATTCCCTACCCCGACTCGGTGGGCGCGGCCATTGGCTTCGCCGAGGACAGCCTGCAACTGGGAACAGGACGCACCAGCGGCCTGGGTCTGCCCAACTTCAACCAAAGCTCCTTGCTGCGGGTAGGCTTTGGGGGTGAGCTGACGGAATGTCGCACGATACGATTCAGCGCGCCTCCTATCGATTTCGATAACAAACAATACGCCTGGGATTTCGGCGACGGAACTACCTCAACGGAGGAAAATCCTACCCACACCTTCCCGGATTTTGCTGAGTACACCGTCACGCTGCGCATCACCACAGACTGCTTTTGCCGGGAGTCGCGCAGCCTGATTCGAATACCAAACCTGCCCGTGCCGGGGACCATTGCCGGCCCCCAAACCGTGTGCGCGGGCAGCGCCCCGGCCGCCCTCACCGCCACCGATGCCACCAGCGACGCTGGCCTGCCCGTGACGTATCAGTGGGAAATATCGACGGATAATTCCAACTTCACTCCCATTGGCGGGGCCACTGCTGCCAGCTACACGCCTGCTGGTTTGCAACCCGGCACTACCACCTACTTCCGGCGGCGGGCACAACTGTTGCTACCCAGCGGCACAGGCCCGTATTGCGCGCCTACCTTCACGGCTCCGGTGGCTGTCACGGTAGTACCTACCCTGGCAGCTGGCACCGTTGCCGCCGACCAGACCGTGTGCACGGGTAGTACGCCTGCTCCACTGACGAGCACAGCAGCAGCAACAGGCGGCACCGGACAGATTGCCTATCAGTGGGAATCTTCCATTGACAACGGCACCACCTGGACCGCGGTGGCCGGCGCTACCGGCGAAACGCTCACGCCCGGCGCAGCTACGGTTACTACCCAGTACCGTCGTCAGGCTATTTCCGGTCCTTGCAATGTGGTGTCTAACCCTGTTACCATCACCGTAACGCCGCCCCTAGTACCGGGTAGCATTGCTGCCGATCAGAGCATTTGCTCGGGTGCTACTCCTGCCCCACTTACGAGTGCCGCGCCGGCTACAGGTGGCGCGGGCGCTGTGGCCTACCAATGGGAATCCTCTACCGATAACACCACCTGGACGGCTCTACCCGGTGCCACTGGCGAAACCTTCGCGTCGGGTGCTCTCACGGCCACCACCTATTTCCGTCGGCAGGCTAGTGCGGGTACGGCTTGCGCTCCAGCCGTATCCAACGTGTTGACTATCACGGTGGCACCGGCACTAGTAGCCGGTGCTATTGGCGCCGATCAGACGCTGTGCGCCGGTGCTACACCTGCACCACTTACTAACACTACTGACGCTAGCGGCGGCGCGGGTGCAGTATCCTATCAGTGGGAATCCTCCACCGACAACAACACGTGGGCTGCTATACCCAATGCTACCGGCGCCACGTATGCGCCCGGTGTTTTGGCGGCTACCACGTACTTCCGGCGCCAGGTTACTTCCGCTTCGTGCGCACCAGCAGTGTCCAACGTGGTAACGCTGACGGTACTACCCGAGCTGACAGCCGGTGGTATTGCGGCCAACCAGACCATTTGCGCGGGCGTGACGCCGGCGCCGCTCACCAGCACCAGTGCGGCTACGGGCGGCACGGGCCAGTTTGCGTATCTGTGGGAATACTCGACCGATAATACTACTTGGATTGGAGTTGTTGGGGCTACCGGCGAGACGTTTGCGCCGGGCGCCCTCACGACCACTACCTCTTTCCGACGGCAGGTAACGGCTGGTGCTTGCGGGCCGGTATCGTCGAACGTGGTGACCGTTACGGTAACGCCTACCCTGGTGGCCGGTACCATTGCCGCCGACCAAACCATATGTGCGGGTAGCACGCCCGCCCCACTCACCAGTACCGTCGCCACTGGTGGCACGGGCACCTATGCGTATCAATGGGAATCTTCGCTGGATAATGCCACTTGGACTGCCATTGGCGGGGCCACGGGCGCCACGTATGCGCCTGGTGCCTTAACGGCCACTACCTATTTCCGGCGGCAGGTAAGCTCTGGCGCGTGCGCCGCAACGGCCTCCAATGTGGTGACCATCACCGTCACGCCGGCTCTCACGGCCGGCACTATTGCCGCCGACCAGGCTATCTGCGCGGGTAGCACCGTGGCGCCGCTCACCAGCAGCGCTGCTCCCACGGGCGGTACCGGGCAGTTTGCCTACCAGTGGGAATCGTCCAGCAATAACACTACCTGGACGGCTATACCGGGTGCCACTGGTGCGGAGTATGCGCCCGGTGCCCTAACAGCCACTACCTATTTCCGGCGGCAGGTGAGTTCCGGAGCGTGCGCAGCAGTGACATCCAACACCGTCACGATTACCGTCACGCCGGCCCTCACGGCTGGTGGCATTGCGGCCAGCCAGACGCTGTGCGCAGGCAGCACGCCCGCACCGCTCACCAGTACTGGCGCAGCTACGGGCGGCAATGGTACGATTGATTATCAGTGGGAGTCCTCAGCAGACAATACCACCTGGGTAGCCATTGGCGGGGCCACTGGCCCCAACTACGTGCCGGGCCAGCTTACCGCTACTACCTACTTCCGCCGTCGGGCTACTTCAGGTCCGTGCGGACCGGTGGTATCCAATGTGGTAACCATCACCGTAACGCCAGCCCTCACGGCCGGTAGCATTGCCGCCGACCAAACGCTGTGCTCCGGTGCTACGCCTACCCCCCTTATCAGCGCTACCGCCGCTACCGGTGGCACGGGTACGTTTGCGTATCAGTGGGAATCTTCGGCTAATAACTCCACCTGGACGGCCATAGCTGGCGCTACCGGTAATACGTACGCCCCCGGCCCACTCACCGCTACCACGTATTTCCGCCGGCAGGTGACGTCGGGGGCATGCGGGCCAGTGGTATCTAATGTAGTGACGCTAACCGTGCTGCCTACCCTGACTGCCGGTAGCATTGCTGCCGACCAAACGATTTGTGCCAACGCTACCCCTACCCCGCTCACCAGCACGGGCGCGGCTGCGGGTGGCACGGGCACCTTCGCCTTCCAGTGGGAAGCCTCGGCCGACAACGTGAACTGGACAGCCATAGCCGGCGCTACGGGCGACACGTACGCGCCCGGTGCACTGACGGCTACCACCTACTTCCGTCGGCGGGTAACGTCGGGTACAGGCACTTGCTCCACTGTGGTTTCCAACGTGGTAACCATCCGGGTGCAACCCCTCGTGACGCCGACCGTCACCGTGGCTACGCCGCCCGTGCAGTGCCCCGGCACACCGCTCACCTTCACGGCGGTGGCTACCAACGCGGGTGCTGCGCCTACCTATCAGTGGTTTGTCAATAACACGGCCGTAGCCAATGGGCCTACCTTCACCAGCAGCACCCTCGCGACGGGCGACCAAGTGCGGGTGGAGGTGACACCCACGGCGGGACTGTGCAGCACCGCACCAGCCGTGGCTACCGTGACCGTGACGCGCACGCCTACCCCCACGCCTACCCTGGCCATTGCCGCGCAGCCCAGTGGGCCAGTTTGCGCCGGTGAACCCATCACGTTCAACATTGCCAGTGTCACGGAGGCCGGCCCTATCCCTACCTATCAGTGGCTGGTAGATGGCAACCCGGTTGCCACGGGGCCGGTGTTCACCAGCAGCGCACTGCGTGCGGGCCAGGTGTTAACATTGCGCCTGACCACTACCAACAGCTGCGGTCAGCCTGTTACGGTAACGTCTAACGGTGTACCTGTACAAATCCAGCCGCCGGTAGATGTGGACGCAGGCCCCGACAAGGAGATTCTGGCCGGCAGCTCTGTGACGCTGGAAGGCCGCGCCGATGGTACCTATCCCGTTACCTGGACGCCGGCAACCGGCCTGTTCATCTCACCTGCCGACCCGCTGCGCCCCACGGCTTCGCCTACCGTCACCACCACCTACCGACTCTCGGCTGGCTCGGGCGGCTGCGCCGATTTTGACGAGGTAACGGTGACGGTGCGCCCGCCCATCCGCATTCCCAACGCCTTTACGCCCAACGGCGACGGCCGCGACGACACCTGGCAGATTGAGTTCATCGAGCAGTTCCCCGACAACACCGTGACGGTGTACAACCGTTGGGGCACCAAGATTTTCTCCGCCGAAAACTACAGTCGGGCCAACGAGTGGCGCGGCGACATCAACGGCCAACCCGCTCCGGTGGGTACCTACTACTACGTCGTGGTGACGAAAGGTCCCCTGGGCCGGTCGTACAGCGGGTCGATTACGATTTTGTATTGAGTTAGATAGAACCAGAACATCATGCCGAGCGCAGCGGAGTCGAAGTATCTCGCTCGCCTCGTTGAGTTAGTTACGCAACGTCAGCACGCGAGATACTTCGACTCCGCTGCGCTCAGCATGACGGTCATGGCACATAACGGCATAACCACCCCCAGGTATGAAAAGAGCTTTACTTCTATTGTTGCTTCCCCTGCTGCTACTGGCCGCCGTGCCGGCGCTGGCCCAGCAGGAGGCGCAGTACAGTCAGTACATGAACAACAACTATCTTCTCAATCCCGGCGCCACCGGCGTAGAAGATTACATTGATATCAAGGCCAGCTACCGCACGCAGTGGGTAGGGCTTGACGGGGCCCCCAAAACGTTCTACCTCAGCGGCAGCTCCTCTTTGGGTAAGTGGCGCAGCACCAGCAAGCGCACCCTCAATGACCGGCGCCGGCCGTTTCACGCCGTCGGCGGCCTGGTGTACCGCGACGTAACCGGCCCTACCAGCCGCACCAGCGCCTACGCTTCCTACGCCTACAACCTGGTACTAACGCCCAAAATCCGGGCGGCGCTGGGTGCCTCCATCGGTATGCAGCAGTTTGCCGTGGATGGCAACCAGCTCCAGTTCTACGACCCTACCACCGTGGCGGCCAGTGCGGCCTCGCGGGTGCTCGATGGCTCGGTGGGCCTGTGGGTATACAGCTCCGATTTTTACGTAGGCGTGTCCAGCACGCAGCTACTGGGTAATAAGCTCAACTTCTCCTACGGCCCCGACCAGGTGAGTGCCGGCGCGCCCGGCAACGCGCTCAAGCGGCACTATTTCTTCACGGGCGGGGTGCGCGTGCCCCTCAGTCAGGATTGGTCACTGGTGCCCTCAGTGCTGGTGAAGACCGTGAATCCGGCTCCGCTCTCCGTTGACCTCAACGCCAAGCTCAAGTACGGCGACCTGCTGTGGGTAGGCGCCTCCTGGCGCTCCTTCGACTCGGTGATTGCGCTGGCTGGCCTCAGCTACGAGCAGTTCACCATCGGCTACTCCTACGACGCTGGCCTCTCCAAGCTCAACAACTACCACTATGGCAGCCACGAAATCCTGCTGGGCCTGCGCCTGAAGAAGAAAGCACAGGTGGTGTGTACCAACAGGTTCTGGTAGGGATTAAGGAACACTATAATTTTATGAATCAATAATTGATATGCAGTAGCCATAGGTTTTACTGCTTGAAGCGCTTATAGCTTTTCTCAGTCTATTGTTAGCAAAGGCTATATCCCTCAATAACCACACATAATAGGTAAGTTTCAGAGAGGTAGATCGCACAATCTAATTGCTTATGCACGGCTAGCGCATCTCTTGAAGAAGTTGCTATAGCGCGTCACTGATCCACGAGGCTTGTTGACGGCCTTTGTCTTGACCCGCGCATGTTTCAAAAAACGGGCGCATAAATGGAAGCGCTACGAATAGCTTTCTTGTCTATGAGACACACCGTAACGTTCTCCCCATCATTCATACTAAAGTTTCCTGGAGCTCTTTACGCTTGTCCATCGATCTGACTCGTCCAAAAGTGCGCTGCTGCATCTATTGATTAGATACCCAAATCTACTTCCAGTGCCCGTTCGCTAAATACTAGCGAATGAAGGATGAAAACTTTATTATCAAAATTTCTGCTTTGACTTGCAACTAAGTCAAAGCAGAAAGTCTCTTAAAGGCAAATAGCACTATGCTTGGTGATTTTTATAAGGCGTGATATGAAAGATATTATTTCACTTGATTAAGTAAAGTACTTACTTATATAATTTGTTTTCACAACAATCAACACAAATAAAAATGAAACTGAACAAGTTTATTCTTCCAATCCTTACAGCAATTATTATGTCATGCAGTAAGGATGAAACTACAAATTTATCAGTACTAACGACCTTAAAGGGAGAGAGTGGTATATCTTATAATGAAAGCTTATCTAAATGGTATGAACTCAAAAAAACGAATGGAAATTCGTATGTATACCAGACAACATTCGTTTCATGGACGGGATTTGGCAGTATCACTGAAATAAAAATAGAAAAGGGAATAGTAACTTCAAGGGCCTATCAAGAGTTTAAGATCAATGCAACTAATGGACAACGAGAGATAATTGATACATATACTGAAACAAAAGCTAATTTAGGCAGCCATAAAAAAGGGGCAGCTCCTTTAACCATTGATGACCTTTATAATTCTTGTGCAAGTGAGTACTTAATCGTTGACAAAGAGAAGAACACATTGTATTTTGACACTGATAAAATAAATGGATCAATGAATTTATGTGGATTTGTACCAAAAGGCTGTGCGGACGATTGTTTTAGAGGAATTCGCATTAATTCGTTTAAATGGAGTGATTAAAACTTGGCGGTGGTCTAAAGCGAGGTTAGTATCAACTCGCTTTAGACCACCGCCTATAATTCTTCTCTCTACTTTCCTTACCACTGCGGCTCAGGTTCATCGGGGTGTACCTCAAACGTATCGGCATCATAGAGGGCGGGGAACTGCTCCCGGAAAGCATCTAGGTCGGAGCGACGGAGGGTGCGGGTGAGGCTGGTTTCCTGGTTGCCGACCTCCACCAGGTATTCCCCACGCATATCCAGCAGAGCCGAGTCGCCGGCGTATTCCAGGTTGTTGCCATCTGTCCCTACCCGGTTGACGCCCAGCGTATACGCCACGTTTTCGATGGCGCGGGCCCGCAGCAGTGCCATCCAGGCGTCGCGGCGGGCGGCGGGCCAGTTGGCCACGTACAGCAGTAGGTCGTAGGGCGCCACCGACGCATTGCGGCTCCACACCGGAAAGCGCAAATCGTAGCACACCAGCGGGCAGATGCGCCAGCCGCGCCACTCCTCCAATAGTCGCGCCTGCCCGGCGGCATACACGTGGGTTTCACCGGCCATTCCAAAGCGGTGGCGCTTATCGTAGTAGCTCATGGAGCCATCGGGGCGCACCCAAAGCAGGCGATTATAATGCTGGCCGTTTTCGCGGATGATGAGGCTACCCGTGACAACGGCGTTGCGGGCTGCTGCCATGCGCTGCATCCACTGCACGGTAGGGCCATCCATATCTTCGGCCAGCGCGGCAGCTTCCATTGTAAAGCCGGTGGCAAACATTTCCGGCAGTACAATCAAATCTGTTGGGATAGAGATAGTATCGATGTAGTGTTCCAGTGAGGTACGGTTGGCGGCAGGTTGGTGCCAGTGTAAGCTGGTTTGCACAAACGATAAAGTGAAATCTGCCGCATTTGCCATTTTGGTATTTATTTATGATAAATTATGCCGAAAGTAAGAAATAATTTTTTATACGTATCTTTTACTGAAAGCGTGCAATCGCGCGGCCGCTTCCTGCAGGGTTTCGGCACGCTTGGCAAAGCAGAACCGTACCAGACCCTCATCTCGCCCATCGTGGTAGAAGGCCGAAACCGGTACCACGGCCACGCCGGCCTCGCGGGTGAGGCGGTGGGCAAACGTTGTATCGGGCTCGTGTGGGGCTAGGGCGGCGTAGCGCGCCAGTAGAAAATAGGCTCCGGCAGCGGGTAGCAGCTCCAAGCCCGTGCCGCGCAGCAGCTCGGCAAACAGGTCGCGCTTTTGCTGGTAGAAAGCAGGTAGCTCGCGGTAGTGGTCAGCCTCCGCCAGCACATCGGCCAGGGCGTGCTGGGTGGGTGTGTTCACGCTGAAGGTCAGAAACTGATGCACGCGGCGCACCTCGGCTGTGAGCAGCGCGGGCGCAATGCAGTAGCCTACCTTCCAACCCGTAGCATGGTACGTTTTGCCGAACGACGACAGCACAAACGCCCGCGCTGCCAGGGTGGGGTGCTGCAACACGCTGCGGTGCGCCACCCCGTCGAACACCAGGTGCTCATACACCTCGTCGCTCAGCACCAGCGTATCCGTGTTTTCGAGAAGCCCGGCCAGCGTATCCAGGTCCTGGGCCGTGAGCACGGCGCCGCTGGGGTTGTGGGGCGTGTTGAGCAGGATAAGGCGGGTGCGCGGTGTAAGGCAAGCCGCCACATGATCCCAGTCGGGGCGGAAATGGGGTAGGCGCAGGGGCACGTATACGGGCGTGCCGCCCTGCAGCCGAATGGCTGGCCCGTAGAGGTCGTAGGCCGGCTCCAGCACCAGCACCTCGTCGCCGGGGCATACGGTGGCCGCCAGCACCGCATACAGCCCTTCGGTGGCCCCGCTGGTGATGGTGATTTCGGAGGCTGGATCGGGGGCAGGCACTTGGTAGAGCGCAGCGGTTTTCTGGCTGATGAGCTCGCGCAGCCGTGGCAGGCCGGGCATGGGCGCGTACTGCTGCTGGCCAGCCGCGCGGGCGTGGCGGGCCAGTGCCTCGGTTAGGTTCTGGGGCGGGTCGAAATCGGGGAAACCCTGCGCCAGGTTGATGGCGTCGTGGTCCTGCGCCAATTGGGTCATTACCGAGAATATACTGGTGCCCACATCGGGCAGCTTCGACGTAAAGTTCATATCTACAAGGTAGGGGCCTTCGGCAGGAAATAAGTGGTTTAAGTCAGGAAAAGGCAGGGCATACCACCAAGATTCTTCCTCTTTCTAAAGCAATAGCATATTATTTGTTTATGATTTGGCACAACCATTTTTTATCAGTCAGAGCGTGTGCATCTTTGCATGCTTTTAGTAGCTGGCCGGCCGCCGCAGTCCGCCCATCTGACTGCCCTCCCTGCTTGCCGTGTTGTTATGAAAGTGCTATTTACTGCTCCCTACCTCACCATCTTATTGGATGAGCAGACGCGGGTGCTCGAAACCGAGTGGCTGGACTTTGCCAACAGCCAGCAGATACGTTCCTCGTTGCTGGAGGCCCTGCGCCTGGGCCGGCAGCACCACGTGCGGGGCTGGATTGGCAACAACACCCGGATGCGCACCATCCGGCCCACCGATCAGGACTGGATGAATCAGGAGTGGTTTCCGGAGTTCAAGAAGCTGGGTGTTGCCCGCCTGGCAGTCGTGGTCTCCAACGACGCGCTCAACCAAATGGGCATCGACAATATCCTCACCCGCGCCTCGGCCCACGTACCCTTCGATACCAAGCATTTTGCCAGCGTGGAGGACGCCCGCCGCTGGGCCGGCGGGAGCAATTAAGTAGCAGCTGCACATTATTTACATAGCAAAGCGCCGGAAAGACTTCTTTCCGGCGCTTTGCTATGGACTTAAGACGAAGGTGAGGCCGCAACAAAAACCAGTCGGGGAGCCAAGCGGTCGGCATCGTAGAGGCAGAGCTGGTTGCCATGCAGCTCGTATGTTCTCACGTCGTGGAGCAGGCTTAGGTAGCGCAGACCAAAATCAAGGGCAGAGTTATCAGCTTCTAGCATGGTGATAATCAGACGCATGGTACCAGCTAGCTGCGTGCCAAAAGAGGGTAGGCAAGCGCCCGTACGGGGCGTAGCTTTAGCCGGCGCCGTGCTCGCGGGCAAGGTAGGTAGCAGGGCCTTGTCGAGGTAGCGATGGTGCCGGCTCACAGGCTGTCCATCTAGCAGGCGCAGCTCCCACTGCACTGCCACGGGGGCCGGCGTGGTGGCCTGGGCCGGCTGGTTATCGGCGCAGAAAAACCCCGCTCCCAAGAAAGTGCAGACGCACAGTACGAGACGCAGTGGCATAATCACGGAAATAAATAGTAGAACTGCATACTTTCAGGAGAAGAGTCCGACAGCAGGCCAATGGTTGCAGGCACAAGCAAAGACTGTGATAAGACGTTGTCTGTCAACCCAAAAAATCTTATCACCCCGCCCGCTACCTGGTAGCTGGCACTGCAGAGAAGCTAGTCATGACATCTTGCGCGCTATCATACGCGAACAGTCCTGCTTTGGGTTAGCGCAGAATTTTCGCCCACCCGCCCAGCGCAACCTCATTTGTTAAAAAGAGTATTGGTCAAGTAACTGTTTCTCATCCTATTTACTCTTAAAATCATGAAATTTTCCATAAGTATTTTCTGCTTGCTGCTGGTAGCTTGGTTGAGCAGTTGCTCTTCCGTGAACGTGCAGGAAAAGCAGGGCGTCAACTTCAGCCGCTTTCGCACCTACGACTGGGCCAAGACAGATGTAAAAACCACCGGCGACGCCAACCCCATCTACAAAAGCAGCTTGGCTGACGAGATGATTCAGGGCGCCATCAACCAGGAGTTGACCAACCGTGGTATTCGCCAGGTGAGCGGCAATGCCAAGCCAGACTTCTACATCACGTATCATCTGTACGTGGAGGACGCCGAGCGTACGGTTTCTAATCCGCCCGCGCCGGGCTTTGCCTACCCCTATGCCGTGTCGTACCGCGGGGGCTTCCTGCCCATCAACTACGGCTATTGGTACTCTCCGGCTTACTTCAACACCGGCTACCGTACCGAACAATACAAGGAGGGAACGATGATTGTAGACATCATTGATGCCAGTAACAACGACTTGGTATGGCGTGGCTCCATTGCCGACCCCGTGAACAACCCAGCCAGCTTCGGTAAACAGTTCTCCGAATCAGCGCGCGATATTTTGGAAAAATTTCCGGCTCAGAAATCGTAATTTTCAAAGAACCACCTCAACCATAAAAGCCTCTTTCACTTGTTGGAAGGGGCTTTTTTGTGCTTGGCAAAGTACTGACCAGATGGTACGCAGGCGCCGCTGAACAGAAAAACAGATGAACAGCTAAATCCGAAACGTAGCAGGGCAGCGTAGGTGAGACCAGACTTGCAAGTAGTACTCTCCCTAGATAATTTCTTTTCTTCCCTCCATTTTCCTACCTCCCTCCGTGATGAAAAAACAGTTGTTTTCCTTCGCCTTCGTGGCCTTGCTGGGCGCTGCCTCTGCTACCTCTGCTGTGGCCCAACAAGCCCAGCTTTCTCCTACAAGCGTGATGGTAGGTGGCCAGGCCATGCTGCCCTCCAAAAATATTGTAGCTAATGCTGTTAACTCAGCGGATCATACGACGCTGGTAGCCGCCGTAAAAGCTGCCGGGCTAGTAGAAACCTTGCAGGGCAAAGGTCCTTTCACGGTATTTGCGCCAGTAAACGATGCATTTGAGAATCTACCTGCCGGCACTGTAGAAACGTTGCTGAAGCCTGAGAACAAGGCTACCCTCACCAAGGTGCTGACCTACCACGTAGTAGCCGGCAACATGACGGCCGATAAGATTATGGCTGCTATCAAAGCGGGCAAAGGAAAAGCCTCCTTCAAAACGGTGAGCGGCGGCACGCTGACGGCCATGATGAACGGCCCCAAAAACGTAGTGCTCATCGACGAGGCCGGCAACGTAGCCAGCATTTCTACCTATGATGTGCTGCAGAGCAACGGCGTGATACACGTACTTGACAAGGTATTGATGCCGAAATAGAGGCACTCCAGCTTTTCACTCTCCCTGTTCCCTATACAAAAAAGGCCCTGCGTACGGTGTACGCAGGGCCTTTTTTATGATATAGAGGAGGCGCTTACTCAGCTTTCGGCTGGGGCTGCTGCCTAATCCAGTACAGCCATAGGCTAACAATGCAGCCGTATACCAGCACCGTTAGGATGCCATAATAATAGCTGAATGCCACGGCGCGGTACGCATAGTACTGGTTGACAACCAGCACGCCCACACGCAGCAGGTTGAGCAGATAGAGCCCGGCTATGCCCACCGGAATCAGCCATAGCCGGGTGCGGGTAGGACCAGGGTAGGCCAGAATGAAGCCCGCAAACAACGCGTAGATAGCCAACCCGTTGTAGGGCGAACCGATATAAACGAACGGCCGCATATCCATGAGCACCAGCATAGGATTGGCGCCCACGGTAGCCGCAAAGCCCGCCACGCGCAGCAGCACGGCACTGCTATCGGCCATGTTGGCTGTGAGCAAGGCATCGAGGCGGCCATCGGGACCTAGCCACTGCTCGTAGCCAAAAAACCAGAGCAAATAGAATCCGGCCGCCAGCAGCAGAAAGCGGCGCCAGATGCTGAAATCAACTTTGGAAATAGGAAAAAGCATAAAAAGCAGGAATGCGCACCCGAAAAAAGTCGGTTGGCATTGTCTGAATGCAAAAGCCCCGCCAGTTCAAGCCAGCACCTGATTTTCTTGGTACTGAAGCAGGAATTTTGCATTTTTTATAGCTGTAACACCCTTGATTTTCCTGACTGGGCTTATTCTTGGAAAACTATGCTGCCGCTGCTACCGGTAGGGGAAGGTTTTAGTTGCGGGACGAAGCAGCTGCTTCACCAATGCCTCGGCGGTGGGTAGGGTGGTACTGCCCGTACGCTCGTAGTTGAAACGCCAGACCAGCTCCCCACTGCGGCAGTCGTGCACCGTGAGGTTGGCCGTGACCACGTTGCCGGTGAGCGGCCCGCCCAGCAGCAACGGGGTATTACTGAGCAGGTGCGCGGCCACAGCTACCCCGTTGGGCATGGGTTGGTAGAGCGTAGCCGACCCCGACAGCACCGCATCGACGCCTAAGGCCTGCTGCAACTCTGTCATAGAGTGCTCAAATAGATTGTCGTAGGTGATGCCGGCGGCGCGCAGACGCTCGTTGGTATCGCCAACTGACTGAAACACTACAGGGTATGAGCCCCGTTTTTTTGCGGTTTGCACCTGGTTGTGCAGACTGCGTTGCAGATCATAAGCCAGGGTTTCGCGCGCTTGACGCTGTTCTTCGGTCCACTGCTGCTGGCGCTGGGCTATCTGCTCCGGCGTGGGGTTGCCAGTGCCGTGGTACACAATGTCTTGCGTGCGTAGGCGGTCTAGCTCTACCTCAAAGGGCAAAATGGCCACTGTGCGGTGCGTGGCCAACACCGACTGATTAACGTCGCGGGTGGCGTAGGTGCGGGCGCTGCAACCGCCCAACAACACACTACTAATCAGAAGTATGTACGCTCTTATCATACCCGTATGTGCTTATCTGCAAATGACGACAACCTAGTCTTGCTACTGAATTAGATGCGAATATTAAAAAAAAGGAAAAAGTCGTCAACGCGAGGCACGCCTGTTCGTTTGCTTATATTAGAAACAGCTAATCTTCTTTATTCACTTTGTTCTGCGTTATGGATAGTGGTCTGGTTTTTCAACTCGCGTTTATTATTCCCATTTTTTACCTGCTAGCAGGGCTTGTGCTGTTTGTACTGACGGTACGGGTACTGTTGGTACTGCATACCTATCTCACGTTGAAAGTGAAGCAGGAACGGATGCCCCTACCCTCATCGTTGGATGAATAGCTGGCCGTAGCCAGTGGTATTTTCTGTCGATTCCAACGTAGACTATATGATATCTTCTCCTTTCACACGCGGGCGAGCGGGGTTCCTTCTAACGAGCCTATTGGCCGTGGTGCTGGTATTCGCGGGCTTTCGGGCGGTGCCTCAGGCCGATGGCTTTATCCAGCAATTGGTGCGCCAGCTGGGCCGCTTCTATGCCGCTACCTTTCCCGAGAAAAGCTACCTACACCTCGATAAAACAACGTATGCTGCCGGCGAAACGGTGTGGCTGAAAGCCTACGTGGTGCAGGCTGGCAACCACCGCCCCGATACGCTGAGCCGGGTGCTATATGTAGACCTGCTCTCGCCTGACCAAGTGCTGGTGCGGCAGCAGCTCCTGCGCCTGCGCAACGGCACCGCTAACGGCGACATCCTGCTCCCTGACACCCTAGTGCAAGGCCGCTACACGGTGCGCGCCTACACCAACTGGATGCGCAACACCAGCCCCGATTATTTTTACGACCAACAGATTACGGTGTGGCACACGCCCCTGGATGCCGTGGCGCCCGCCATTGGCGAGCGGCGCGGGCGCGTGGCCAACAAACCAGCGGCGGCCCGACTCACGGTGCAGTTTTTCCCGGAGGGTGGCAATCTGGTTACGGGTTTGGAAAGCACCATCGGCTTTAAGGCGGTGGATGCCAACGGCCGGGGGGTAGACGTGGCGGGCACCATCAAAGACAGCCGCGGGCGCGATGTGGTGGCCTTCAAAAGCCAGCACGCAGGTATGGGGCGCTTTCAGCTGAAGCCGGAGCCGGGGCAAACGTACCAGGCCACGGTGCGGCAATCGGGCGGGGCTTTCCTGACCATGCCTCTACCCACTGCCCTACCCACGGGCTTCACCATGAAGGTGATGGAGCTGAAAGACCAGATCCAGGTATATATTCAGCGTCAGGGCGGTACGGGCACGGCTGCGGCTGAGGCCATTACGCTGGTGGCGCATGTGCGCGGCCAGGTAGCCTATGCCGGGCAGGGCCAGGTGGGCACGGGCACCACCTTCAGCGCCCGCATTCCCAAAAACCGTTTCTCGACGGGTGTAGCGCACTTCACCTTGTTTGATAGCCAGAACCAGGCCCGGTGCGAGCGGCTGGCCTTTGTGGGCGCCACCACGCCCGACCTGCGCATTGCGCTGCAACCCAATAAAGCCCGCTATGCTCCCCGCGAGAAAGTAACCTTGCGCGTGGCCGTAACGGATGCTGAAGGGCAACCTGTGGCCGGGCAGTTTTCGCTGGCCGTGAACAACGCCCAGCTGGTGCCCGCTTCTATGGAGCAGCGCACCATTCGCTCCTACCTGCTGCTCACCTCCGAGCTGCGCGGCACCGTGGAAGACCCCGGCTATTATTTTGCTAACCCTACCTATAACACCAACCTGGCCCTCGACAACCTGATGCTGACGCAGGGCTGGCGGCGGTTTGTGTGGAAGGAGCTGCTGGCCAACCGCTTCGGCAATTACCCCTACCCTCTGGAGCAGAGTCTGAGCGTGAGCGGCCAGGTGATGAATGGGCAGTTGCTGGGCAGCAAGGAAACACCAGCCGCCAACGCCACCGTGCTGCTGCTACGCTTCGGAACCGAAAATCAGCTGATGACCACTACCACCGACTCGCTGGGGCGCTTTTTCTTCGGTGGATTTGCCGAGCAGGACACCAGCCGCCTGCTGGTGCGCGTGCAGCCCCAGAAAGGCCTGCGCAACCCCATAGTGCGGCTCGACCAAAAGGTGGCCGAGGGAGCCAAAAACTTGCCTGTCCTACCCCTGAAAGCAGGCTCAGCGGAAGAGGTAGCCTACCTGCAAAGCAGCAAGCGGCAGCAGGTGATGGAGCGCCAGTACAGTCCCGATGGCAAGCGCATTCTGCTGCAAAACGTAGACGTGCGGGGCCGCCGGGAGATTTCGGATGGGCGCCGACTTTACTCCCGCGCCGATGCCGTCATTCGTACCGCCGATGTGCCGGCAGCCAATAGCTTTATCAACGTCCTACAGCTGATTCAGGGGCGCATAGCCGGCGTGCAGGTAACGGGTAGCCCGCCCGACATGAGCGTCACGATTCGGGGCGCCAGCTCGATTATGGGCAGCAACTCCCCCTTGTTTATTCTCGACGGGGTGCAAACGGACGCCAGCATCGTCAATTCTCTTCCGGTGCAGGATGTGGAAAGCGTGGAGGTGCTGAAAGGCCCATCAGCGGCTATTTACGGTTCGCGGGGCGGCGCTGGGGTTATTGCCATCTTTACCAAGCGCGGCAACCCCAACTACGACCCCAGCACCGACCCGTACGCGGCTGCTCCCCTTGGCATGGCCACCTACGCGCTACCGCGCTACTACCCCACACGCGAGTTCTACCAGCCACCCTACCAGCAGGCCGGCGCTCAGCTTCCGCCCAACGATACTCGTAGCGCCACACTGTTCTGGGTCCCCCAGATCGTGACAGACGCTAATGGCGAGGCCACCGTCACTTTCTATACATCTGACATAGGTGGCGAATATCGTCTCTCCCTGGAAGGCATCACCAATAATGGTTTACCCGGCACTGGCTACGGCACCTTGGTGGTGACGGGGAAATAAGGTTAGGTGAGATTATGATTTAAAAAAGCGTGTCATCCTGAGCGGAGCGAAGGACCTTCTCGCGGTAGAACGATGCTCGTAACAACGACTCGTTCACACGTGAGAAGGTCCTTCGCTCTGCTCAGGATGACACGCTTTTTATTTTCCTACCCTCCCTACCCTATCTGTACCTTTCCCAACTCGTCGTTGATGAAGGAAATATCTTCGGCAGAAAGCTGCACGTCGCCGGCTTGGGCGTTTTGGGTGGCTTGCTTGGGGTTGCGGGCGCCTACCAGTGCCACCGTGATGCCTGGCTGCGCAATAGTCCAGGCAATGACGAGCTGTGCTAGTGTGGCCTTTTTATCGTCGGCTAGGGGCTGCAATTGGTGCAGGAAGGCGTTTACCTTCTCGATGTTATCGGGCGTGAAGAGCTTATTGGTGGAGCGCAGGTCGCTGCTGTCGAAGTGCTGACCGGGCTTGAACTTGCCAGTGAGCAGGCCGAGCTGCATAGGGCTGTAGGCCAGAATACCTTTGTTATGCTCCTGGCAATACGGCACCAATTCCTGCTCGATGCTACGGCGTAACATGCTGTACGGCACTTGGTTGGACGCTAGCTTCACGGTATTTTCGGCTTCGCGCATTTGCTCCACCGAGTAGTTGCTCACGCCCACGGCGCGCACTTTACCCTGCTCTACTAACTTATTCACGGCCTCCATCGTGTCGTGGATAGGCGTGGTCACATCAGGCCAATGAATTTGGTAGAGGTCGATGTAGTCGGTACCGAGGCGCCGGAGGCTGTCCTCGCACTCCTTTATAATACTCTCGGGCGACGCGTATTTGTACACGTCGATGTCCTGACCCTCGTTGTTTTTGGTTTTCATGGCGAAGTCGCCCTTAGCTTCGGGCAAATCCCAGCGCATACCAAACTTGGTCAGGATCTGTACCTTGTCGCGGGGTAAGCTCTTAATGGCCTCGCCCACAATCTGCTCGCTCAGGCCCTGCCCGTAGATAGGGGCTGTGTCGATGCTAGTAACGCCGTGCTCGTAGGCGGCATGAATGGCGCCTACGGCATCGTTTTGCTCGGTACCGCCCCACATCCAGCCTCCGGCAGCCCAGCTGCCAAACGTAATAGCCGATACCCGCAGGCCACTATCACCTAATTCTCTGTATTCCATGTTGTTGAAAATTCAATTGTTGCTTCTATCAGACTAAGGTCGATGAGCGAGGCGCCCACCACGTTGCGGGCTGCCTAGCTTTTGCTCATCTCCCCGAAAAAGAAATAGCCTACCTCACAAAAAATCAGCGCCGGACCAAAGCCCGGCGCTGATTAAAAAAGCAAGTAAGGCAGCGCGACTAGCGCATGGTAGTAGAGCCCGAAGTGGTGCCCGACGTAGTACCTGTGGTGCCACTAGTAGTACCTGAAGTAGTGCCCGATGTGGTACGCATGCTACCGCTGGTAGTGCCCGTGGTACCTGCACGACGACGGCCCGTAGTAGTCGTGCCCGTGGTAGTGCTCATCGTGCCAGCTGTAGTGCCCGAACGACGGCCCGCGGTGGTAGCGCCCGAAGTGGTGCCCATTGTACCACTAGTGGTACCGGCTGTGGTGCCATAGGTAGTTGTACCGGCTGTGGTGCCAGTGGTAGCTGTGGTAGTAGTACCAGCTGTGGTGCCGGCCGTGGTACCAGCGGTAGTGCCTGCTGTAGTACCACCTGTAGTCATGGTGCCGGTAGTCATACCGCCGCCAGTGGTCGTTTGAGCTGAGGCTACAGAGATACCACCAATAAGAGCTGCTGCGAAAAGAACAATGCGTTTCATAATATTCGATGTTTAGGGAAGGATGATAGAGATACTTTTATCTCGTGTTCAGGGTCTTACGCATAGGTTGCGAATAGGGGCTGAACATAATTTCGATCTTATAAGAATGTATATGTATCTATATTCCGACTTACGCAGCGACGAAGCCTCACAATCACTGCACATTAGCCGAGCTACTGCCGGGCTTCAAGTCAGTCCACCCAAACATTTATAACTGTTATAAAAGGCGTTGCTTTTCGCTTAGGCAACCAGTTTCTTGCAGGACCCTAGCTCCTGCTCATGCGTTTGTTTCTTTGCTTTCTGCTGTGTAGCCTGCTGCCCGCCCTACCCGGCGTGGCCCAAAGCCTACCCGTGCTCGACCAAAACCCGCCCGACTTGCGCTGGCAGGAGTTGCGCACGCCTCATTTTCGGCTGCTCTACCCCCGCGGCCTCGACTCGGCGGCCCAGCGCACGGCGCACCGGCTGGAGCAGGTGCAGCAGCCCGGCACGGCCTCGCTGGGCGTGGTGCCCCGCCACCTACCCATTGTGCTGCAAAACCAGACGGCCATCAGCAATGCCTTCGTCACGTTTTTGCCGCGGCACGCCGAATTCTTCATTACGCCCGAGCAGGGCCAGGCCCTGGGCACCGTGGACTGGCTGGATGGGCTGGTGCTGCACGAGTACCGCCACGTGGGGCAGTTTGATAAGGCCCGCCAGGGAATAGGGCGCCTGCTGGTGCCCCTGCTCGGCGACCAGGGCCTGGGTGTGGGCGCGGTGGGCGTGCCGCAGTGGTTTTTTGAGGGCGACGCCGTGGGCAGCGAAACGGCCCTGAGCCGCAGTGGCCGGGGCCGGGTGCCGTATTTTGGGGTAGGGATGCGCGCCAACCGCCTGGCAGGCCGCCACTTCAACTACCAAAAGGCCGTGAATGGCTCCTTCCGCGACAATGTACCCAACTGGTACGTACTGGGCTACTACATGACCTCCTACCTGAAAACGCATTACGACCCCAACGTGTGGGCCTCGGTGCTGGACAAGTATTACCGGTTTCCGTTCTACCCCTTTTCGTTTTCCAACAGCATTCGGCGCACCACAGGCCTGCGCGTAGAAGACCTCTACCAGCGCACCATGCACGAACTGGACTCCACCTGGCAAGCCGACCAGCAAGGGTTGTCTATTACACCGGGTAGGGAGTTTCGGGTGAAGGCTGAGAAGCGCGTGTTTACGCAGTACGAATACCCGCAATACGTAACCGACAGCACCGTGCTAGCTGTGAAAACTGGCTTGGGCACCATTGCTCAACTGGTGCTATTGCGCCCGCACGCGCCCGAGCAGAAGCTATTTGTGCAGGGCCTCACCAACATGCCAGAAATGCTGTCGGTAGGCGGCGGCAAGGTGGTATGGCCCGAGTACCGCTACGACCCGCGCTGGCGGCAGCGGGTGTATTCTGAGTTGCGCATCCTGGACCTACACACCGGCCGGCTTACGCATCTCACTAAGCGCCGCTACACGGCCGCCGCCCTCTCCCCCGATGGCCGGCAGCTGGTGGTCACGCACACCGACTCAGCCTACCATCACTCCCTGCGTATTGTGGACGTGGCTACCGGTGAGGAGCTGCGCACGCTGCCCAACCCGCGCAACGATTTCTACCAGCAACCCCGCTGGCTACCCGATGGCCGTGTGGTGACCGTGGCCCTTCGCCGGGCCGGCAAAACCCTCACGGTGCTCAACCCCGCCACCGGCCAGGAGCAGGACTTGCTGCCCGTGGCCAATATCAACCTCACTAATCCGCAGCCCTGGGGCGAGTTTGTGCTCTATAATTCGCCGCAGTCGGGCATTGATAATATCTACGCCGTAAGCCGGCGCACAGGCCAGACCTGGCAAGTGACTTCGCGGCCGGTGGGCGCCTACCACGCCGCTGTTTCACTCGATGGAAAACGCTTGGCTTTCCATGAATTCCAGGCCACGGGCAGCCGCGTGCTGGAAATGCCGCTGGATACCACAACCTGGCGCGCCCTACCTACCCCAGTCACCACAGCTGTGCTTTCTGACCCCTACGCGGCGCAACTAAGCGCCCAGGAACCGGCCGCGCCGCTTGTCCGGCCCCTGTTGGTGCGGCCCGACTCGGCTACCACTTCCTACCCGGTGAAGGCGTATTCGCCGCTACGGCACGCGTTTAATGTGTTTGGCTGGGGCGTGGTGCAAAGCCCTACCGGCAACAGCGTGAACGTGGGCGTACGCTCCCAGGACTTGCTGAATACTACCCAGGCGCAGATAGGAGTAGGCTACAACCAGGCCGAGCGCACGGCCAACGTGTTCGGTGGCCTCAGCTACCAGGGCCGCTACCCCGTGCTCGATCTAAGCGTGGAACACGGCGGCCGAAACACCGGCGTGTATGTCGACCGTAGAACGCCCCTCGACAGTCTCGTGCGCGACCGGTGGAACTACACCCGCCTCACGGTGGGCGGCCGCCTACCCCTCACGCTCACGCGCTCCAAGTACCTGCAAGCCCTCACGCTCAGCGCCTATTATCTGCGCGAGCAGGTGAACGGCTACGACCTACCCCTACGCTACCGCACCGACCCCGCCCCCGACCGGCCTGTGAATGCCATGCAAACCTCCCTCAGCTATGTCCGGCAGCTCAAGCTCTCGGCCCGCGACGTGGCCCCGCGCTGGGGCGGCACGCTGCTAGCAACCTGGCGCACCACGCCATTTGGCGCGGGACTAAATGCGGCGCAGTTCGGCACGCAGGGTAGTGTGTACCTGCCCGGTATTGGGCGGCACCACGCCATCCGGCTGCGCGGCGGCTACCAGTGGCAGCAGCAGCGCGAATACCAATTTAGCTCCAGCATCTTCTTCCCCCGCGGCATCGGCTACGTGAGCTTCGACCGCCTGTGGGTAGGCACCACCGAGTACGCCCTGCCCCTGGCGTTTGTGCACTGGCCGGTGGGCCGGGTGCTCTACGTGCAGCGTCTGCGCGCTACTGCTTTCCTGGATGTAGCCCACGGCGAAGCCCGCCTCCCTACCGGCGACCTAATACAGCGCGACTACCGCACAGTAGGCGTCGATGGGGCGGTGTTGTTCAACGCGCTGCGCTTGCGTACGCCATTTGAGTTGGGTGCTCGTTTTGTATACAATCCACGCACCCGCCAGGCGTCCTTCTCCCCGCTGGTTTTCAATATTCAGATATGAGTTTAGGGTAGGAGGGTATGGGTGTAGGAGGGTAGGAAGGGTGTCATCCTGAGCTTGCGAAGGACCTTCTTACGATAGCACGACCATCGTACCAACGAATCGTTCACACGTGAGAAGGTCCTTCGCTCCGCTCAGGATGACAGACCTCTTACCCGCCTACCCTCACACCCCATACACTCCCCCATACCTTCCTACCCTTTCTACTCCCCCTCCCATTTCTTAAAAGGATGGCCACCAGTAGCTAGCTGATGCAACATGCTGACCACGCGCTTGCTGCGGGTGTCGGGGCGTTTGGCGCTTTCGATGTGGTAGGCCAGGGCGCGCTTGGTACCGGGTGTCAGGCGCTCGAAGGCGGCTTCGGCCTCGGGCCAGCTGCTCAGGCCTTCCGCCAACTCGTCGGGTAGGTCTACTTGGTCGGGGGTAGGGTCGGGGCTGATGCCGACGGGCACTTCATCGCCGGAGTGTAGCGCCAGTTCCGTCAGCAGGGCCTGATTTAGCATCAGGTACCGTTCGCCCGATTTCAGTGGGTGTAGGCCCAGCCGCACCGTGCGCCCCCGCAGCTCCACCAACACGCGCTTAATGGCTTTGCCGCCCAGCGCCTCTACCATCTCCACGGGCACCACGAGTACTTGCATGGGCATAAAGCTGGGGCCACCGGGTTGCACCACGGCGCGGAAGGTAACGGGCAAGGTCATCGGTAGCAGGGGTAAGTGGAGCCAGTGTGGGTGGGCCGGTCAGCAAACTTTTCGCGTGCAAACTACTTATTCATCGAAAGAAACCCTCTGACGATGAAAGTAGAAATCTGGTCTGATATTATGTGTCCGTTTTGCTATATCGGCAAGCGGAAATTTGAAGCCGGCCTAGCCAAATTTGCCCACGCCGACACGGTAGAAGTGCAATGGCATAGCTTCGAGCTGGACCCCAACATGCAGCATAAGCCCGGCCAAACCATTCATGAGCTGCTGGCTGAGCGCAAGGGCATATCCGTGGCCCAAGGCAAGCAAATGAACGACCACATGGCCGGCATTGCCGCCGAGGTAGGGCTGCAGTACGATTTCGACCGCGTTGTGCCCACCAACACTTTCCTGGCCCACCGCTTCCTGCATTTGGCCGCCGCCCAGGGCAAAGGCAACGAAGCCGAAGAACGCGTATTTGCGGCCTACTTCACCGAAGGCAAAGATATAGGCGACCTCGACACGCTGGCCCAACTCGGCGCCGACCTCGGCTTAGACGCTGCGGAGGTGAAAGCCACGCTCCAAACCGACGCCTTCGCCCAGCAAGTGCGTTACGACGAATACCAGGCCCAGCAAATCAACGTGCGCGGCGTGCCCTACTTCGTCTTCGACGACAAATACGCCGTGTCGGGTGCCCAACCGGCCGAGTTGTTTCAGGAAGTATTGGAGAAGGTGTGGGAAGAAAACCACCCTGCTCCTACCCTGGTAGCTGGTCAGGATAGCGCGGCCTGTGCTGTAGATGGCAACTGCTGAGCTATTTAGGCTTTCATAAATGGTCATGCTGAGCGCAGCGGAGTCGAAGCATCTCGCGTGCTCCCGGTAATTCCTTGACAGTTGGATATACCGGGTGCACGCAAGGTGCTTCGACTTCGCTCAGCATGACGTTCTGACTTGTACTCATTTACACCCTCCTCATGCCTTCTTCCTTCTTCAATCAAGGCTTTCAGCGCAAGCGGCCTAGTACCCACAAGCTGCCGCCCGGCCAGTACGAAACGCATGATTTTCCGGTACTCTCGGCGGGTCCTACCCCACGCATTGCGCTGGACAAGTGGACCCTCACGTTGGAAGGCTTGGTGGAGGAACCTAAAAAGTGGAGTTGGCAGGAGTTCAACGCCCTACCCCAGCAGGACTTCAACCCCGATATTCACTGCGTCACGCAATGGTCAAAGTTCGACACCAAGTGGCGGGGTGTGAGCCTGGATACGCTACTTGAACAGGTGCGGCTGAAACCTGACGCGCGCTATGTCATGGCTTCGTCTTATGGCGGCTACACCACCAACCTACCCCTAGCTGATGTGCGCGAGGGCAAGGCCTTCATCGGCCTCATCTACGACGGCCAGCCGCTGACGCCCGAGCACGGTGGCCCTGCCCGCCTGGTGGTGCCTCACCTCTATTTCTGGAAAAGCGCTAAGTGGATTACCAGCCTGCGCTTTATGGCCGACGATGAGCCAGGTTTTTGGGAGCGGGCTGGTTACAGCATGTACGGCGACCCGTGGAAGGCCCAACGCTACGCCGACGACGATGAGTAAGCTGGACTGGCAACTAGCTACCGTCACGGCCATCCGCTCCGAAACGGCCCGCGTGAAGACGTTCACGCTCAGCCTGCCCCACTGGACGCCTCACCTACCCGGCCAGCATTATACTCTGCGCCTCACCGCTCCCGACGGCTACCAGGCCGAGCGCAGCTACTCCGTGGCCTCTCCGCCCGAACAGACCGGCGAGATTGAGCTAACGGTGGAAGCCGTGGAAGAGGGCGAGGTATCGGGCTACCTGTTTGAGGGCGTAGGGGTAGGCGACCAATTGGAAGTGCGCGGCCCCATCGGGGGCTACTTTGTGTGGCGCAGCGCAACTGGCGCCCGGCCGTTGCTACTCGTGGCGGGTGGCTCGGGCGTGGTCCCGCTGATGGCTGTGCTGCGCCACCGCCAGCGCGCTGGGCTGCACAACCCGACGGTGCTGCTGTTCAGCATCCGCACGCCGGAGGACGTTATCTATCAGCAAGAGTTGGAAACCCTAACTGCCACCGACCCTACCTTCACCCTACTACTGGACTACACCCGCCAAGCCCCTACCGGCTGGACAGGCTACCACCGCCGCATCGATAAGGCATTGCTGGCGGAGGTGGTAGGACGGTTTGAAGCGTCGCCTGTATGCTACGTGTGCGGCCCAACCGGTCTAGTAGAAAGTGCCGCTACTGCTTTGCAAGATCTGGGACTACCTGCCGAAGACATCAAAACCGAGCGGTTCGGGCCGACGGGCGGGTAATAATAATTATCTGTCATCTATCTATCCTGCTGAACGCAATGAAGGACCTTCTCACGCTAGAACGAGCCGTTGTTATGAGCATCGTTCTAGCGTAAGAAGGTCCTTCATCGCCGCTTGATGCGCGGAATGTTCAGGAGGACAGGCGAGCTTCGTTTTAAAATGGACTTACGAAGTCCTTCAGCAACGGTAGCACCTGGTCTTTGGCTGATACGGTGGCGTCCTGCAGCCCCCAGTCGATACCCAACTCAGGATCGTTCCAGCGCAGGCCGCCCTCCGATGGCGGCGCGTAGTAGTTGGTGCACTTGTAGAGAAACAACGTGTTGTCTTCTAGGGCCGTGAAGCCGTGGGCAAAGCCTACTGGCACGTAGAGCATGTTGTAACGTTCAGCATCTAGCTCTACGGCTACGTGCTGGCCGTAGGTAGGCGAGTCTTTGCGGATATCCACAATCACATCGAGGGCACGGCCGGCTGCCACACGCACCAATTTGGCCTGGGCAAAAGGTGGCGCCTGAAAGTGCAAGCCCCGCACCACGCCCCGATCGGAGCGCGACTGGTTGTCCTGCACCCAGTCGCCGACGATGCCAGCAGCAGCCATCTTCTCGGCGCTGAACGACTCAAAGAAGGCGCCGCGGGCATCCCCAAATACGCGAGGTAGCACCTCTACCACCCCTGCAATATCGAAGTACTTAAATTCCATGTATCACTAGTTAAACATTGAGAACAGGTGTCCCTCTGAGCTGCGAAGTTACGTTGGGTTAGCGACCTGGGCGCGTTAGCTCCTCCACAATGCGCAAGTATTTGTCCAACACCAATTGCTCGTCGAATTTTTGCTCGGCCAGTTGGCGGCTGGCGCGGCCCATCTGGGCCAGATCGGGGTCGGACAGTTTCTGAACTTGCAGCATCTTTTCGGCTAGGTCGGCAGCGTCGCGCACTTGGCAGAGCAGGCCGTTGTGGCCATGCACTACGGTTTCGCGGCAGCCGGGCACATCGGTTGTCACAATGGGTTTGCCCATAGCCGCCGCTTCCAACAGGGTTTTGGGTGTGCCCTCGCGGTAGCTGGGCAGCACCACACAATCGGCCTGATGAATGAGAGAAGCCACGTCGTCGGAAGTGCCCAGGTACTCAATATTGCCGGCTTGCAGCCACTGCTCGAAGATTGCGCGCTTCACCCCTACCCCCCCGCTCTCATCAATGCCACCCAGCAGCTGCACCCGCGTGCCGGGCACGGCCTGACGCACCAGCTTCGCTGCTTCAAAGTATTCCTCAATTCCCTTCTCGTAGAGTACCCGCGCAATCATTAGGAAGGTAAAGGGCGTGTTGCGCGTGAACTCGGCAGCGGGCTGAAACCGTTGGATATCAACACCCGAACCGGGTAGTAAATCGGTGATGCCGGGCGCTACCAGCCGGTATTGCAGGAACAACTGCCGGTCGTCGTCGTTTTGAAAAAACACTCGCCGGGGAAACCGGAAGGCAAACCGGTAGAGGCCCAGCGCTACCCGACTCACCAGGTTGCGCACGATAAACACCGTGCCCAGCCCCGACACATTGTTGACGCTGGGAATACCCGCCAGCTTGGCGGCCAGCGTGCCGTAGATGTTGGGCTTGATGGTGTAGTGCAAGACCACATCGGGCCGTTCGCGACGGTAGATGCGGTAGAAGCGCTGCGTGAGCTGGGCATCCTTGGCGGGATTGGTGCCCTTGTTTTCCATCAGCACCGGCACGTAGCGGCAGCCCAACTCGGTTTCCAGGCGTTGCGAGTAGTCGTCAGGGGGGGCAATGGCCAGCACCTCGTGGCCGGCAGCTTGTAGGGCTTTCACCAGACTCCGCCGGAAATTCCAGATATTCCAGGAGGTATTGATAACAATAGCAACGCGCATTCGGGCGGGTAAATAGTTGGCCCGCAAAGGTAGGGGGATTGTTGCTTGTCCTTCCGAGCGAAAGCAAGGAATGTGAATAAACCTCTACAACGGTTCAACTCAGCTTCCTCGCTGCCGCTCGGAAGGACAACTACTTCTTCTACTTATTCAACGATTGAAACCACGGCAGCACGTTCACCATCATGGGCGCGATACTGGTGCGGTGCATGCCGTTGGGAATAGGAAAGAATTCCACGTTGGTGGCACCCGCCGCCTGAAAGCGCTTGTAAGTCGACTCGGAAGTTTGGTAGAACACCGACTCGTCGGCGGTACCGTGGAAGAGACGGGTAGGGCTTTTCGGCACCCAAGTCAGAAAGCTGTTTTCCTGAAGCTTCTGCTTCAGCATGGTTTCGCCGGTGCTATTTTTTAGGTTGGCGTAGAAGGTAGGCGTAAACAGCATGGCCGGCTCGGTGGTGAGCTGAGCGTTGATTTCGTCTAGTGTTTTCGAGCCGTCGAGCAAGCTGGGTATTCTGGCGGCATAAGGAGCCTGGAAGAAGTCGGTGAGGGGGCGGTTCCAGCCGTAGGTGGTATTGTATGCCTGGATGATGAAAGGCAGAAAAGCCGGTGTGGCATACGATGGTACCGTGGCAATCTGCGTGAGCATGCCCGTCAGGTCGTAGCCACCTGCGCCGGCCGCCACGGCCGTTAGGGTCAGGTTGTGGTCGGCGTTGGTTTCAATTTCTTTTTGCGCGGCCATGGTTACGTAGCCGCCCTCGGAGTAGCCCACCAGGAATAGCCGGTTATTTAGCGTTACCTGCTGAGTCTGGAGGTAGTACTGCGCCGCCTTCAGCATATCGACCACCGCCGCGGCCGAAGCGGGCTGATCGTAGTATGGGTGAAAAATGTTCTTCGACTCGCCGTAGCCGATGAAATCGGGAATGACCGTGACGAAGCCAGCTCCCGCAAATAGCTCAAACCCGCTGAACGTGTTGGGGTAGTTGGAAGGCGCGTCGGCCTGCCGGAACATAGTGCCGTGCTGGGCGCTGAGCAGGGCCGGCGGCGTGGTCGTGTTCTGCGGAATTCCCAACAGACCCGATGCCTGAATTTCTTTGCCCTGAAATGTGGTTTTGTAGATAAAGCGGTAAAACGCCACGTCGTACTGCACGTAGGAAGCATAATTGCCGAAGCCGCCCAGTGTAGCCAGTAGCTGTAGCGTGGCTTTGGGAGTGGTGGCCACCTGCGTAGCCGACACAAAGCGCTCTTGTCCGGTAGGCGGCGCGGGCTGCGGGTCGTCGTTGGATTGCTGGCACCCGGCCAAGAACAGGAGCAGCCACAGCAAGAGCAGCACACCCCGGTGGGTAGTGGTTGTTTTCATACACGATGTGAGAAAGGAAGGTAGGGTAGTGCGGCGCTGTCAACTTTTCTTCTCCTCAGCGGCCATCAGCGGAATTCAATTAAATATAGAGTTGTTTTAATTCACGCACAACCACATACCTCGTTTCTGGCGCGCCGCCTACCTGACCCTACGCGGGCCGCCTGCCGTGCGTCTACAGAAACAGCAGCGCATTGGCTACTTTGCGGCAGGTTTTGGTGTTATCTTTTTTGCCTATGCTTGTTTGTTTTTTTTCCCAGCTGCGGTGGGTACTGGTGCCGGCCGTCGGCCTGGGGTTACTGGCCGCTTGTAGCTCCACCGACACCACCCGCGCCACGCCCGGTGTATCCGTTTCTCCCAACGGCATCGTGGTCGATTCGGCTGGGGAGGTGCCAGAAGCCATAGTGGGCACTTTGCAGCAGGACGCCTTGGCAGCCGGACAGGCTATTTTCACACAGCGCTGCGCTGCGTGCCACGGCGAAGACGGCCGCAAAGGCGCCAACGGGGCTCACGACCTCACCAAAAGCAACCTCAATACCACAGGCCGTATATATATGGTGAAAAACGGCTTAGGCAAGATGCCTGGCTTCAAAGATCAGCTCAGCGACGCTGAGATTGAGCAAGTAGTAGCCTACTCGCTAACCTTGAAGTGACTGAGTAGCTGAGTGACCAAGTGAAAAAAAGTGTGTCATCCTGAGCACAGCGAAGGACCTTCTCATATATGGACGACCAGCGTTATAACGATTCGTTCTGCGGGCATAAGGTCCTTCGCAAGCTCAGGATGACGGATAAAAAGCATTCACTCAATCACTCATTCAACCACTCACTTATTCAACCATTTAACAATTAAACCACCTATATTTTGAGTACTACATCTGGCTCCAAACGCCGCCGAAATAGCACCCGCCACCCCGGCGCCACCGATACGGTGAAGGGTAGGGCGGGCCGCATTCTGGCCAAAGGCAACAAAGACGCTACTTACAACACGGCCCAGGATCAGGAAACCGCCGTGCTGGTAGCCGTACCCGACAAGCGCCAACCCGATACCACCACCCAAGAATACCTCGACGAGCTGGCTTTTCTGACCGAAACCGCTGGTGCGCAAGTGGTCAAGCGCTTCGTGCAACGCCTGGAGAAGCCCGACATCCGCACGTTTGTGGGCGAGGGTAAGCTGGCCGAAATCAAAGCCTTCGTGAATCACTCGGGCGCGAGCATGGTCATTTTCGACGACGACCTGTCGCCCTCGCAGTTGCGCAACCTGGAGGCCGAGCTGAAGGTGAAAATCGTGGACCGCTCGCTGCTGATTATCGACATCTTTGCCCGCCGGGCGAAGTCGGCCACGGCGCGCACGCAGGTAGAGCTGGCCCAATACCAATACCTCCTACCTCGCCTCACCGGCCTCTGGACCCACTTAGACAAGCAGCGTGGCGGGGGCGTGAGCCAGCGCGGACCGGGTGAAACGGAAATCGAAACCGACCGCCGCGTGGTGCGCGACCGGATTTCCTTCCTGAAAGAGAAGCTGAAAGACTTCGACAAGCAGAGCGTGACGCAGCGCAAGTCGCGCACCGGGCTGGTGCGGGTGGCGCTGGTGGGCTACACCAACGTGGGCAAGAGCACCATCATGAACCTGCTCTCCCGCTCCGACGTGTTTGCCGAAAACAAGCTCTTTGCTACCGTTGACTCCACGGTGCGCAAGGTGGTGCTGGACACGGTGCCCTTCCTGCTGTCCGACACAGTAGGGTTTATCCGCAAACTCCCTACCCGCCTGATTGAGAGCTTTAAGAGCACCTTGGACGAGATTCGGGAGGCCGACCTACTCATGCACGTAGTCGATATTTCGCACCCCTCGTTTGAGGAGCACATCGAAGTGGTGAACGACACGCTGAAGGACATCGGCGCCGCCGACAAGGCTATCCTACTTGTCTTCAACAAAATAGATCAGTACAACCCCGACGCCGAAGCAGGCATCGACCCCGACGGCGGCTTCGAGGACATGAACCCCGACGAGGAAGACGGCACCCTGATTCGGCCTACCCTGGAGCAGTTGCAAGCCACCTATATGGCCAAAATGCACGACCCGGTGATTTTCATCTCGGCCCAGGAGCGCGAAAACATCGATGAGCTGCGGGCGTTGCTGGTGCGCAAGGTAGGCGAGCTGCACAGCCAGCGCTACCCCAACCAAACGGAGTACGACGAGGCGGAGTAAAGTAGTGTAAAGTATAAAAACCTGTCATCCTGAGCAGAGCGAAGGACCTTCTCACGGCAGAACGATTTTCGTATCAACGACTCGTTCTAGCGTGAGAAGGTCCTTCACTCCGCTCAGGATGACAGGTTTTTATACTTTACACTACTTACTTCGAAAAGCGGTAGGTATGGGTGCCTACGCGCAGCAGGTAGAGGCCATTCGCTGGCAGATCGGCCACTGAGATACGCAGTTCAGCACCCGGCAATACTGTTCCGTGCTGCACCACCTGGCCAGCCGCGTTCAGCACCGTATATGCGGTTTCGTGGGGTAGGGGCGCGGCGAACCGCACCGCCACCTCGCTGGTAGCGGGGTTGGGGTAGAGTGTGCCGGCTACTGCGGCCAGCTGCACGGTCACCACCGGGCTGAGGTGGGCCGTCTGGTCGAGGTCGAGCTGGCGCAGGCGGTAGTAGATGCTGCCGCTCAGCTCGGAAATCGGGTCAAGGAAGGTGTAGATGCGGGTGCTGGCGCTGTTGCCCTGCGCGGCCACCTGACCCACGGCCTCAAACCGCCGTCCATCGAGGCTACGCTCTACTACAAACTGCGCACTGTTTTTCTCCGAGGCCGTGGCCCAGCGCAGCGCTACCTGCTGTTTCTGAGCCGTAGCCGTGAAGCTGGTTAGCTCTACCGGCAATATTACAGGAGCAATTACCAAACAGCTACCATTGTTGTAGGTGATGTTATTGGACTGATTACGCGCAATCAGGCCCACGGCGTAGGTATTCACGGTCACCACGTCGCCAATGTTTCCTGACCATTTGTGCGCTCCCTCGGCCGAGTTGATGCCATACGGATTTTGTTGGGGCGCGGGGAAATTGGTCAAATTAGCATCGTCCCAGAAGGCATAGTCGATGTTGCCTGTGTTGCCGGGCCGTACCTCCCGGATGATGATGCCGCCGGTATTGTTTTCTGCATCGAAGATGGGAAAGTTTACTGGCCCTACCCCACTTGAATAGGTGATGTTGATGTTGCCGGAAGGCATGGTAACACCCGTATCGGAAGTACCGTCCCAATCGAACTGGTTGTCGCCTTTCTGCGTCAGGCCTTCCAGCAGCCGGTCATTCGCGGCTTCATAGATCTTGTTGTTGTTGCCATCGATGAAGATGGTGCCGAAACCAGCCTGATCGACGCGTAGCGTGAAAATAGCTCCCTTGTTATCGGAGCGGCAGCTGGTGCTGATGGTAGGGGCCGAAGGGCGAATGGTAGTAGGATAAATAGCCGGATCCGGATCATTCACAAACAATTTATACTCAGCCGTATTGAAAGATCCACCACGACTTTTACGCCAGTCTTTGTAGGTACCAGAAGCTTTGCTAACGCCGTAGGAGTTGGCCGTTAGGAGTACACCCCAGGGCTGCATCCCGGCGTAATCGACCCGCTTAATAAAATAAGTACCATCGTAATTAGGATTCGGAATGAGGGGGTAGAGCGAAAAGGTGCTGGCCAGCCGGGCTACGTCTGAACCCGCCGTGAAACCCCAGCTTTGCGAGTACAATCGACCGGTTTTCTCGCCAGTAGCAGCGCGCACCGTCACGTCCCAGATGTCATAAGCTGTACGTACTTTATTGGCGACAACACTACCATCAGTGTTTACGGCTACAAACTCCAACCAGAATTCCTGGGCGCTACCCGTGATGTTGGTGTACGACAGCGGATTGTACCCCCCCGTAACGGTGCCATCGTAGTTGGGGCCCACGCTGGCTTGCGCAGGATTATCAATGACACCAGGACCAGCTGCCAGCAGGGCGTTGTTGGGATTAGTGCCCGTTGCCGGATTGATTTGCGTGGACATGACCGTATTGATAGTCGATGTTCCCGCTGATATATAACGCAGCTGAATACGCAGGGATGTGTGCGTATTGTTGTAGTTCATGCGGTGCACGCCGTAGTGCACGGTTTCGTTGGGCTCCACGTGCACGTACATGCGTTCGGCAGCCGAGCTACCCTCGTTCAGAAACTCGCGGGTATTGTTGCCGTCGTTTTGCTGGAGGTAGCCCACATAGTCGTTGGTTGCATTGGTGGCGGCTCGAGGTGAGGTCGTACCCGGCGTTAGGTTCTTTGAGCCCTCGGCCTTTACTTCGTATCTACCAGCGCACAACAATAATCCTAAAATAGGAATAAGCAAATTATTGCTCAGGAAAGTATTATATCTGCTCATTGCCTTGACTATGTGTATTTTCTACAGCAAAATTCCTCTTGAGTTGATTATAAACCAATACATCTATCTTATATAATTTATAAATATTTCTATTTTTGGAATTCAATTCTCAAATTGAATCACATCTACAAACTGCATCTCTCAATTCCCTTGTACCTCGGCCTTTGTATTGGCCGTTTTCTTGCGGCCAGCCTATCCGCAACCTTGCCCGTGCCCGATAACCATTTCGGCCGGGGCGTAGTAAAGAGACGTGCTTACCCATCGTGCCTCTACCCATGAAGATTCTGTATCTGATGCGCCACGCTAAATCCAGCTGGAGCTACGACGAGTTGAACGACCACCAGCGTCCCCTCAACGACCGGGGCCGCGACGATGCCCCGCTGATGGGGCAGGCCTTGGCCGAGCGCAACATCAAGGTAAACTTGCTGCTGACCTCCTCGGCGGTGCGGGCCCAGAGCACGGCTGTGTTGGTAGCCCGCGAGATTCACTACCCCCACGACCAGATTGTGGTGGATGAAAGCATCTACCGGGCCGAGGTGAAGGATCTGCTGCGAATAGTGCGCGAATGCCCCGATTCGGCCAGCTCGGTACTACTGGTAGGCCACAATAACACCATCACGGAGTTTGCCAACCTGCTCTCCCCTACCCCCCTCAACGAAATGTCGACCGCGGCGGTGGTATGCCTGCATTTTCGAGTGGATAACTGGACAGCCATTGACCGCGCCAACGCAGAGTTTTATTTCTACGACACGCCCAAGAACCAGAAATAACGCCTCGCCCTATGGCAACGTCCACTACTACCCCTCCGGCCCTACCCCTTCTCAACCGCGAGCTGAGCTGGCTGACGTTCAACTACCGCGTGTTGCAGGAAGCGCAGAACCCCAGTGTGCCGCTACTGGAGCGCCTGAAGTTTCTGGCTATTTTCTCCAGCAACCTCGACGAGTATTTCAAGGTGCGCGTGGCTACGCTGCGCCGCTTAGTGAAGCTGAAGAAGAAAACCCGCGCCAAGCTGGGCGACGACCCCGCCGAGCTACTCCAAACGGTACTGCAGGAGGTAGGGCGGCAGCAGCAAGCTTTCGGCGACACGTTTCGGCAGCAGATTTTGCCGGGTTTGCAGCAGGAGCACATCCACTTGATTTCGGAGCACGACCTGAGCCCCACGCAACGCGAGTGGGTACAGGCGTACTTCCACGAGCATGTGCGCGACCTGCTTTCCCCTATCTTCCTGGACGACAATCTGCACCACTTGTTCCTGCGCGACCAGGCCGTATACCTCACGTTTTTTCTGACGCACCCAGCCAGTAAAAAGCAGGCCGACGAAGAGCGCGTGCTGGTGATGGAGCTGCCCACCAAGCGCCACGGTGGCCGCTTTGTGCGCCTACCCGACGAAGGCGAGGAGCACTACGTAATGTTTCTGGACGATGTAATTCGGGTGGGCGCGCACGAGCTATTTCCCGACTACGGGCACGTGCAAGTGCAGGCCATCAAACTCTCGCGCGATGCCGAGCTGGACATTCAGGAAGAGGTATCGAGCAACCTGCTCCTCAAAATCAAAAGCAGCCTGCAAAAGCGCGAAACCGGCTTTCCGGCCCGCTTGCTCTACGACCCCGCCATGCCCAAAGAGGTGCTGCGCGCCGTGATGCAGAAAACCGGTATCGGGCGCGACGAGCTGGTGGAGGGCAGCCGCTACCACAACTTCCGCGACTTTTTCGGCTTCCCGGATTTTGAGCTGGCGCACTTGCAGTATGAGGCCCAGCCGCCCTTACCCCACCCTACCCTGCCAGCGCGGCCGGGCACCATGCTGGCCGCCATTGCCCGCCAGGACCACCTGCTGCACCTACCCTACCAGTCGTTCAGCTACGTAGTGAACCTGCTGCGCGAAGCCGCCGCCGATCCACTTGTCAACAGCATCAGCATCACGCTCTACCGGGTGGCGGGCAGCAAGAGCGAAGTGGTGAAAGCTCTGCTGAAAGCCTTAAAAAAAGGCAAACAGGTGACGGTGGTAGTGGAGCTGAAAGCCCGCTTCGACGAAGAATCCAACATCTTCTGGGCCGACAAGCTGCAGAAAGCCGGCGCCGACGTGATTATGGGCATGCCTGAGCTGAAGGTGCACACCAAGCTGCTGCTGATTACGCGCACCGAGAACGAGCAGAACCGTCAGTACGCCTACCTCAGCACCGGCAACTTCAACGAAGCCACCAGCCGCATCTACGCCGACCACGGCCTATTTACGGCCGATCCGCGCCTGACGCAGGAAGTGGCCGCGCTGTTCCGCTATTTCCACGACCGGCAGCCGCCTACCAACCTGGAGTACATTTTGGCCGCGCCCTTTGACCTGCGCACCCGCCTAGACGCTCTACTTGATGCGGAGATGGAGCGCGCCCGAAACGGCCAGGATGCTTACATTATTCTGAAGCTAAATGCCTTGCAGGATGAAGACATGATCAAACGGCTCTACCAAGCTAGCCAAGCTGGCGTGCGGGTAGAGCTGCTTATCCGGGGCATTAGCTGCCTGATACCCGATGCGGCCGGCGCAGGTGACAACATCAGTCAGCAAGGCATTGTGGACCGCTACCTGGAGCACGCTCGCGTGTACTTATTCTGCAATGGCGGCCAGGAGCTGGTGTACGTGGCCTCCGCCGACTGGATGGCCCGCAACCTAAGCCGTCGCGTAGAGGTAGCCTTCCCCATTCTCGACGAAAAGCTACGCGCCGAAGTGCGCCTACTCCTCGACTTCCAACGCCAAGACAATGTGAAGTCGCGCGACTACCACAACAACTTCATGCAGGTTGAAGACGGTGCTACCCCCATGCAAGCCCAACTCGCCACCTACGAGTACTTAAAGAAGCTGACGCAGAAGAAGAGGAGAAAAGGGTGAGGAAGGAAGGTGAAGTTATGAGTTTGTGAAGTTATAAACAGGAAAAGCGTCTGTCATCCTGAACGCAGTGAAGGACCTTCTCACACTAGAACAATGTCATATGGACGACTCGTTCTTGCGTGAGAAGGTCCTTCACTGCGTTCAGGATGACAGACGCTTTTCCTGTTTACAAGTTCACGATTCTACTTCCCCATCGTCTTTTTCAACAGCTTGCGCGGGGGCACGATGAAGACCTCCAGGCTGGCGTAGGGGGCGCCGCCCAGGGTGTTGTCGATGATGCGGGGGCGGGTGCCGGCCCGGAACAGGCTGAAGCCGCGGTTGCCGTCGTAGTCGAAGCCGTTGAAGGAGGCATTATAGCGGTAGCCGGCCTCAATGCCAAACCACAAGAAATCATAGATTTCGCGCTCCAGGCGCAAGCGGGGTTTCAGCTCCGTTTCGCGGATGATGAGGGTGGTGAGGTTGCTATTGGGCAGGGGCTCGCGCAGCGTGATGTTGTAGTTGAGACCATCTACGGTGTAGCCGCCCAGCAACAGGGTTTTCTCGTTCACGTTGTAGCGGAACGTAACGCGGGCCGGAAACAACGACTCTACGCCCCAATGCTCGTTCCAGGTGCGGTTGTAGAGGATAACTGGGTAGATACTCTGCCGCCCAAAGGTGTAGCTCAGCTGCAACCCAACGCCCCAGGCAAACCGGGCGTTGCGCTTCCAGCCGTAGATAAACTCACCCGACATTTTCAGGTAGTCGTTGAAGCCCAGGTTGCTGCTCTCGGAGGTATAGTCGCCGTTCAGCTCGCCCTTCACGCGGGCCAGGTACCAGTGCACCTCGTCGATGGGCCGAATGGCGGCCAGCTGTGCGCCCAGGGTTTTTAGGCCTTTGTCTTCTAGGTTACGGTAGAAGGGCGAGGCATCGGGGTCTTTGAACTGAAACTCCTCCCGATCATAGTTCACACCCAGAATCACCTTCAAGTGCGGACGGTTCCACAGCGGTGCGTAGGCTTTGATAAAGGCCCGGCTGTTTTTAGTCACCGTGGTGCGGGTGTTCACGTCGGCTACCCCCTCCGTATTGCTTTTGGTCTTAGTGTCGATCCGAAAGTCACTCAGGCGCTCAATGTGCGCCACAATGCCCTTGCTGGGCCCCATTCCAATAACCGAGGGCACGGCAAACTCGCGGGCTTCGGTGGTCTGCCCTACCTCGCCCACGGAAATAGTATCGGAGGGGGTAGGCGCCGGCACTGGGTATACGGGTGTGCGCGGTGGCGCTTCCTGTGCACTGGCGAAATGAAATCCTAAGCTAAGCCCTACGCTCAATAGCGCTGCTTTAGCCGGAAACCGTAGGGAATAAAGTAGCGTCATGTACGCGAAAATGAGCGTGTTTCAAAAAAGAAAAGACGTTAAGCGTTGCTCTTAACGTCTTTTCCTGAAAAAGGGTACTGGTTAGTTCTCTTCTGTCATCTTGAACGCAGCGCAGCGCAGTGAAGGAGCTTATTACATTGAAAAACATAGTAACGACTCGTTTCAACGTGATAAGGTCCTTCACTGCGCTGCGTTCAGGATGACAATTGAAAAACCATTAAAACAGAAAGTCGAAACCGACAAAGATGAGCTTCTCCTCGCCCACCGAATACGTGGCGTTCAGCACGGCTTGCTTGAGCACGTCTATCCAGATACCGCCGCCGTAGGACGTATGGAAGGCCTTGAGGCCTGTTTGCACATCGTTGCCGGAGTATACACGGGCGGCATCGGTGTGGCCCAGGATACCAAACTTGCCGGGCACCAGGTAGGCATTGAAGCTGAAGAGCTGCAAGCGGGCTTCTAAGTTGCCGTAGAGCGAGCTGCGGCCGGCGTAGCGCGTGCGGCGGTAGCCGCGCAGGTTGGCCGCCGACAGCACCATGGTATTCTGTCCGCCTAGGGTATTGGCCTGGTAGAAGCGGTAGTCACCGATGTTGTGGGCCACCCCTACCCGACCGGCCCAGGTGAGCTGGAACGGGAAATTGGGGCTGATGTAGGCCCGGAACTCGGAGGCCAAGCGGCCATAGTTCAGCATCTCGCCACCCAGCTGGTGGTTGAACTCGGCACTGTTGTACCAGCGCAGGCCAATGCGCGGGTTTTTGGGCGAGCTGGCCGCGTCGATGTTCATGTAGATTTTACCGCCCAGATAGCGGTTCAGCTGAAAATCGGAGGGCCGGATACCCAGCGCCGCGCCGGTGTAGCCATTGTCGATGCCCTGCTGAATCTGATTGCCCACGTCAAACGTCGACACCCGGAACTGGTCGTACTGCGGGCCAAACCCTACCTTCAGGAAGCTGAACACGTCCTTCTCCAGCATGGGTGCCACGTAGAGGCGCGAGAACCGCACGCGGTAATTGTCGTTGATGTCGCGGTTGCGTACCCGGTCGTCGGACTGCTCGGCCAAGATATTACGCGAGTCGTTACCCTTGCCGAAGTAGTTGTAGAGCAGCTGCGGGCCGTAGAGCTGGCTGTTGATTTTCAGGTCGAACTTGCCTAGCACATCCACAAAGGTACCCGTGTAGCGAATGTTGTAGGCATTGCGCGAGGGTGCCCAGTTAGCCACCAACGTTTGCTCCGTGGCAAACGGACCACGCCGGAAGCCATACGTGCGATAGGTGGCGCCGCCGCCCACGAACAGACCATCGTCAATGTTGTAGCCGAAGTAAGCCGCCGGCCCAAAGTAGTTGAGGCGGTAGTCTTTGCGGTCGGCGCGGTTGGGGTTGTCGTAGCGGCTCACGTCGTTGCCGGGTTCCAGGTGCAAGCGCGTCTCGGAGCCGGCCGTAATGACGTTGGCCGTGTCTACCTCGTTATCATACACCAGCGTTTTGTGGCGCCGCAGAAAGCCGCCTACCCGCGAGTTGTCGGTGATGGTGTCCTTGTCAATGCCCCCAATGATGCGCAGAATAGGCCCGCCGTTCGACTGCCCCGTCACCTTATAAATATCGTTGCCGGCTACGCCATACAGGCGCACATCCTTGGTTACTTTGCCGTCTATGACCTTGTCGAACAACACCTTGTTGGTGTTGCCTTTCTTGCTGATTTTGGTCATGGTCACGTGCAGTTTGCTATCGGGTAGGCGCTCTACCTCAAACAGCTCGCGCTTCCGGCTACCTTTCACTTCCACTACTTTGTTTAGCATGCCATAGTAATCGGCAGCTACCTGGGGCAGCAGGTTGCGGCGGTTTTTGAGTTTGGCCACAATCTCGGCGCCGTGCAGAGCGTAAATCTCGGCAGGCCACTGCTTCTTGAAGGCCTGCTCAATCTCGGCGTCGGTGAGGCGGTTTTTCATGTCCTCGGCAATTTTCACCCATTGCTTCTGGGTCAGCTCACCCAAGAAGCGCCGGTCGTTGCTGAGGGCTGTCAGGTTCAGGCCACGCCAGTCGGCGTAGTCATAGCCAAAGTTCTGGAAGTTGCGCACCGCAAACTTGCGCGAGGCCAGGTAGGGCAGCAGCCCATCGCCCTTGAAAAATGCCACGTCGCGGTCTTCGGGCACCGCCGTAAACTTCCGGTCGCCATCCTTGTCCTTTTTCTCAGCCCAGCGCCACTGGTCTTCGTGCCGGTCCCAGTCGCCAATCCACATATCAAACAAGCGCGAGCGGGCAAAGTCCTTTTTGTCTACCTGGTTGTCGTTGTCCTGCTCCAGGCGCTCCATCACGCGGTCGGTGCCTACCAGGTTGGTGGCATAGTCCAGCGAGGCCACATTGCTTTGGTCATCCTTGGCATCTTCTTCCAACATGGCCGTGGTATTGGCAAAGCGGTTGTAGTACTGCGCCAGTCGGGGGTCTTGCGGAATAAAGCGCGGCACCGGGTTGGTGTGCAGGATGCCCGCTGCCGAGGCCAGCGGGGGTAGGGCAAACGCTGCGTAAGGGTGCTGGGCCGAAATCTGATCCTGCAGCAGGTCGCGGGCGGCACCGTCGCGCAGGGCTTCGGGCAGCACGGCCGCGGGGTCTTTGTCGAGGCTGCGCAGGGTGTAGTTGCGGTTTTCGTTGTTGCGCAACTTCAGTGAGGCCGTTTGTTTGCCGCCACCTACTTTATAGGGTGTCAGGCCGCCTTTCTCACGCGCCAGATCCAGCACCGGAAACGGCACGGGCGTGGCCCATTCTTTCCGGTAGTGCTTGCCAAAAATGAAGTTGTGAAAGCCATTGTGGTCGTTGTACTCCGGGTTGATGGCCACCGTCACGGTGCTGTCGCGGAAATTACGCTGCGGCACGTTTGGCATTGCTTGGTTCGACTCGCTGCCTACCTGCTTGGTAGCCACGTCCTTCTGCAGCGCGTAATTGGGCGTGCGGAACACCAGCCGACCGGTTTCGCCCCGGCCAGTTGGCACCCAGAACTCGGTCCACACCTCACCGTTGGTGTAGTAGTTTACGCGGGCAAAGCCCTTTTCCTTGTCCGAAAATACGGCGTCGCCCCCCCTACCCGGTTTCACATGCTGGGTTTTGCAGCCCGAGCCACTGGTAATAAACGTCATGTTTTGCTCCCGGAAAAACTGCAGGTTGTGCTCGTGTCCGTTGGCGTAGATGATGTTGGGATACTTGGCGAAAATCTCCATCAGGCCCTTCTTATAGGACTGATACAGCGGGTGGGGTAGATCTTGGCTGATGCCGCCGTACTTGCGCGCCAACGGGTAGATGGAGCCAATAACGGGCAGCGGTAGGTAGGCGTACTTGTAGACGATGGACAGTGGAAACAGGTGGTCGGTGAAGGTGAAGTAGCCCCCGTGGATGCCGTCGGAAAACAGCGGATGGTGGGCTACCACCATAATGTTTTTGCCCTTGTTGCGAGCAATAATGTCTTCGATTTGCGTGAAAAAGTCGGTTTCGTTGGCTACGCCACAGTCGTTGTTGCTGCCATAGGGCCGCTCGCCGTTGGTCTGCAAAAACCATTGCGAGTTCACGGCAATCATCACCAGGTTGTCGGAGAGCTGAATCTCGTAGGGACCAGGGCAGGCGTCGCGCGGGATGAAAAAGTCGCCGGTGTAGGCAAATGCGGCCGAGTCACTTTGCAGGTAGCGCTCTACAAAGTCCTGCTGGCGGTTCACCTGCTCCACGCTACCGGCGTGGCCCTGTTTCCAGTCGTGGTTGCCCGGAATCATGTATTTCTCGCCCTGGTAGCCTTCCAGGGTTTTCAGTTGGGCCACCATGCGCTCCTCCGATATCTTGCGGTCGTACGCCTCCTCTGGGGGTAGGCCGTACTCGTAGATATTATCGCCCAAAAAAACGGTGGTGCTCTTGGCACCAGCCGCCAGAATCTGGCGGCGCAAGTAGTTCAACGATGGCTCGCCGCCTACCTTGGCATCGGCGGGCTTGCCCACATCGCCAATCAGAAAGACCGTGTAGCGCAGTTGGCTGCTGTCGGGCGGCGTCATCGACTCCCAGTTTTTACCATCGCCCCGGTAGTTGGGCCGCTCGGGGTGGGGCGTTTGCGTGGCCTGGCCCCGCGCCGATAGCACACCCGATCCAGCAAGAGCCAGCGACAGGAAATAGTGCAAAATCTTTCTTCTCATACGAAGGAAATAAACAGAACTTTAACTACTACGTGTCGCTTCACCTTTTGTGAACCGCTTTGGACCCGTTCAGTTAGATAATTTCAGTAAACTTATTCAGCGTTTTCCACTGTCTTAGGAAGCCGATACCTGCTTTACCGTGGTGCAGAGCCCTACGCAAATGCTGGCGTCACAGTTTGGGTAGGTCTCACAAAAACCTCCGTGCGGCATTCCCGTTGTAATCCGATGGAGCGCAGCAGCCGAGCTGCTAGTCTCTTTTCAGTCCCTCCTTTCTTGTATGGAACCAACTGCCACGCTACCATCTACCAAGGCTGAGATAGTCAAAAAAGCCAAGGCGTACATTACGACGCTTTTCGAGGAAAAACTGTCGAAGCAACTTGTCTATCATAATCTGGACCACACCGTGAACACGGTGCGGGAGGCGCGAGCCCTGGGTCAGGATGCTGGTCTGAGCGAAGACGACCAAGAAGCCCTGGTGCTGGCCGCCTGGTTTCACGATGCGGGCTACACCGAGGCATACGACGGCCACGAGTACCGTAGTATGGCCCTGGCCGAGCAGTGGCTGCAGGAACAGCACTACCCCACCGACCGCACCGCGCTGGTAGTGGATACGATTCGGGCCACGCACCGCGACGAGCCGCGCACCACCGAGCTCCAGCGCCTGCTAGTAGATGCCGATATGAGCAACACCGGCCGCGAGGACTTTGCGGCCCGCGCCGAGCTGTTGCGCGCCGAGTGGGAGCTGTCGCAGGGCCGTACGTTTTCCAGCGTAGGCTGGGCCGAGTCGCAGCTTGATTTTCTGATGTCGTTCAAGTTCCTGACCTCGGTGGCCAAAAACCGTTACAAGGAGCAGCTCAAAGAAAACATCAAGGAACAGCGCAAGCTGCTGAAGAAAACCGAGAAGAAGCGCAAGGAGAAAGACAAAGCCCGCACCGAAACCTTTGCCGAGCCCAAACGTGGCATCGAAACCATGTTTCGGACTATGTACGGCAACCACATGAAGCTATCAGACATGGCCGACAAAAAGGCTAACATGATGATTTCGCTGAATGCGGTGCTTATCTCGGTTATCATCACCTACCTGGGTACCAAGGTAGGCGGTAAAACGGCGGTGCTCAGCCCGGCCATCACACACAATCCGGTGCTTTCTATTCCTATGGGCATCCTGCTGCTCACGTCGCTGGGCTCGGTAGTGTCGGCCATTCTCTCAGCCCAACCCGATGTAACCAGCTTTAAGTGGCTGAAGAAAAGTCCCGAAATTGCTACCAACCGCCGCGTCAACCTATTGTTCTTCGGCAACTTCACCAAGCTCAACCTCGACGATTTTCAGGGCGGCATGCGCGAGCTCATGCGCCAGAAGGATTCGCTCTATACCAACATGGTGACAGACGTGTACTACCTCGGCGAAGTACTATCGCGCAAGTACCGCCTGCTGCGTATCAGCTACACCATCTTCATGGTCGGCCTGATCCTAACGGCGCTGTCGTTCGGTATCGTGCTGCTGTATAAGCTGTGAGATAGAGAAATAGAGAGTAAGGAAAGGCGGCTGTCATCCTGAGCAGAGCGAAGGACCTTATGCCCGCAGAACGAGTCGTTGTTTCGCTTGTCGTTCTGACGTGATAAGGTCCTTCGCTCTGCTCAGGATGACAGTCGCCTTTCCTTACTCTCTATTTCTCTATCTCACCATCTCCCCTACCGCCGCTCATACATCCGCTCGCAGAGCGAGGCCAGTTGAAGAATGGAGCGGCCCAGAAAGCGGCGCATCCGGCGTAGCTGGCCAATGCGTACGCTGCGCAGGGGACTGGCTACGTAGCCACACTGAAACTCCAGCGTGACTAGGCAGGAATGCTCGTCTATTACTTCAATAAAGAAGAAAAGCAGCGAGTTGGGAAAGAGGCGGAAATGCGAAATCTTCTCCACATACTCCAGCCGCTCGGTTTCTTCCTCAAACAGCTGTACTGTCTGGAAATCAATCTGCCCATTGCCCACGTCCACCTTGTAGCTGGTGCCCAGGCGGCCGGCTTTGGTAACGTCGTAGTGTACGCCGGTGGCCTTTTCCATCCACGAGGGCCGCAGCCGGAAGTTACGAATCACGCGCAAGGCATATCTGGCGGGCACTCGCACGGCCCGGCGCACCTTCAGCACGCCGCTCTGGCTACTGGAGTCGCTGCCATCGAGCGTGGCCAGGAACTGACGCAGGGGCGTGAGATGGGCGTAGCGGTAGCGTATACGACCCAGATGCTCGTAGGCCGTAGAGCCTCGCAGCAAACGCGTCCAGTTGAAGCTCTGCGCAATATCGGTAGGCTGCTGGGTGCGCAGGTAGCCGTCCGAGAACAGCATGTACTCGCTACCCATCACGTTGTTTTTGAGCAGGCGATGCACCACAATCACCTCTTTGCCCATCAGCTTGGTGTGCTGCCGAATCTGGGCCACGCTCACAGGGCCGTAGTGCACTATAATCTTGAGCGTGAGCTCGTACCCACGCAGGGCAATACCCAGCTCCGAGTCGGCGTCGCGCTCTACCAGGCGCAGGTAGTTCTGAAAGTCGAGGAAGATGCGGCGACACTGCTCTACCATTTGCCGGATGGGCGGTGGTGGCCCTATCCGGTAAAACAGAATAGCATCTCCCTGAATCTCACTCACTTGCATCCCTATCATATTGGCTTCGATGAGGATTTCGAGCAGATCAGCCACCAGGAACGGTGCCAGCTGGCTGCCCGACTCCTGAATGAAGCGAGTGAAACCACTGATATCGGGAATGCACAACAGGGTCGGCGTGCAAAGGTCGGCTTCAGCAATAGCCACCGTTGGGCGGCGACCCGCCGCCCGGCGGGAGGCGCGCAAATCATCCAGTAGGCCCATACAGCAAGGAAGAGGTGAAGGAGAGGACAACGTTCATACGAAGACAGACAGCGGCGAGACGCCTACCCATTAACAACTTTGGAAGAGCATTTGAAATACACGTATCTTTACCGAGTTGCACGACAACGCTGGCTGCGTAGTTCAACGGATAGAATAGGCGTTTCCTAAACGCTTGATATGGGTTCGATTCCCGTCGCGGCTACTACGAATATTATGCTGTTTTGCTTGAGAACGCGCCTTCGTGGCGCGTTTTTTTGTGCTTTGTCCGGAAAGTTGACTTTTGAAAATATTTTTCAAAAAATGGATCTGTCACAACTTGGAGTGCACACCAACAACTTTTGAACAAAAATCCACCTCTATATAGCCTAAATATAGCTTACTATTATATTTAATATAAAAAATATCCTAGTCGCATTTTGATCAGGATTTACCTTTTTTGGGAGCCGATGAAGCAAGACCTTTGGGTATACTCTTCGACCTCCGAGCTATGCAACACTCTCATCAGCCTCCGACCTCGCAACAAGGCCTGCTTCAACTAATTGCCGTTATGATGTTGTCTTCACCTAGCATCCTATCGGCCTCCGCTCCTACCGCTCACTAGCGGTTTCACCCTTTCCATTCTTCCTTTCCATTCCTTTCCACATCCAGACCCTAAGAACCGAAGGCGTGAGCTTTCGGTTTTTGGTGTCTTATGCCGTTTCTGGGCCGGTGGTGTAATTCGCAGCCACTTGTCTGATTGGTAGCAGATAATAGCATGACGACCAAGCTTCTCGCTTGATTGGGCAACCAGGTCTCAACTTGAAGTCACAGATTTCGGTAGCTAGGCCACTATTTCTTCGCGGGTAGCGCGTACCTTGATGGCTCAACGGTAACTTTTATACTGTTAGCAAGCCTCTAAGCGTCACTGCATGAATCCTGCTCCGCTATCCGGGCTCTATGCCCCCTCGCTTTCCCTCCTCACCGACCTCTACCAGCTCACCATGGCCTATGGCTATTGGCAGCAGGGTATGCAAGACCGCGAGGCGGTGTTTCATCTGTATTTCCGGAAGCCGCCGTTTGGGGGCGGCTATGCCGTGGCGGCGGGCCTGGCCTACGCCGTAGACTGGCTGAAGGAGCTGCACTTCTCGGCCGATGACCTGGCCTACCTGGGCAGCCTGCGCGGCAGTAAGGGCACGGCGCTGTTTGACCCCAAGTTTCTGGACTACCTGCGCGACTTGCGCTTTACTTGTGACGTAGACGCTGTGGCCGAGGGCACGGTGGTGTTTGGCAACGAGCCGCTGGTGCGCGTGCAGGGGCCGCTACTCCAGGCGCAGCTCGTCGAAACGGCCCTGCTCACGCTTGTCAATTTTCAAACACTGATTGCCACCAAGGCTGCCCGCATCCGGGAAGTAGCCGGCTCTGACCAGATTCTGGAATTTGGTCTGCGGCGGGCGCAAGGGTTTGATGGGGGCTTGTCGGCGAGCCGGGCGGCCTACCTGGGCGGGGCCGATGGCACCTCCAACGTACTGGCCGGGCAGCGGTTTGGCATTCCCGTGCGTGGCACCCACGCCCATAGTTGGGTAATGGCTTTCGGAGACGAGGAAACCGCCTTTGCGGCCTACGCGCAGGCTTTTCCCGACGATTCGGTGTTTCTAGTAGACACCTACGACACCTTGGAAGGCGTGCGCCATGCCATCAACGTGGCCCGGCAGATGCGGGCGCAGGGGCACGAGTTGGGCGGCATTCGCCTCGATTCTGGTGACCTAGCCTATCTTAGCCGCGAAGCACGCGCCCTACTCGACGAAGCCGGCTTCACCAACACCCGCATTGTGGCCAGCAACGACTTGGAGGAAAACCTCATCATCAGCCTCAAGCAGCAAGGCGCCCGCATTGATACTTGGGGGGTAGGCACGCAGCTCGTAACGGCTTACAATCAACCCGCTTTGGGAGGCGTGTATAAGCTGGCTGCCCTGCGCAAACCCGACAACTCGGGTTGGGACTACACCGTGAAGCTCTCGGAGCAAATTGTGAAGACCAGCATACCAGGTATTTTACAAGTGCGGCGCTACGAAAACGAGAAAGGCCAGCCCCGCGCCGATATGCTCTACAACATCGCCGAGCCCCTACCCGAGTCGCTGACCATTGTAGACCCTACTGACCTCACGCGCCGCCGACCTATCCGTTCCACCACGTTTCGGGAGCTACTGGAGCCTATTTTTCGGCAAGGCGAACTGGTGCACCAACTGCCTACCCTGGCCGAAAGCCGCGCCCGCGCCCTACAGGAAGTGCAAAGCCTCGACCCCAGCATCCGCCGCTTCCTGAACCCACACGTGTATCCCGTGGGCCTGGAGGCTACTCTGCACGACTACCGCACCCAACTGATCCTAGAAAAGCGTCCACAACGGCCAGCGTAACTCTTTTGCCTGCCACTTCACCTATAGCAGCCGAGCGAGGGTAGCATGCGGCAAGGGTAGTAGTAAGCCGAATTTTATACACTGCCGCTTAAAGCTTACACAATTCTACCCGATACTTTCTATCGCTTTTCTTGTTCTATCCTTATCCAACCCGTCGCTGCGTAGCTCCGGCAGAATCGCGGCGACCTAACGTGCTACTTCTTATGAACACCCTGAAATTTAAGACTACTATCAACTGTGGCGGCTGCGTGCGCGCCGTTACTGGCCCGCTCAATGAAGAACCGGAAATTACCAGTTGGCAGGTGGATACCGACAACCCCGATAAAATCCTGACGGTGCAGGGCGACAACGTGCAGCCGGAGCAGGTAATCCGGGCTGTGCAGGAAGCTGGCTTCGAGATTGAGTCGATGGCGTAGCTCACTGACTGCCAATACTCTTGACCGCCCCGTTACGTGCAGTGCTGCGCGTAACGGGGCGGTCTGCTTTTCGCCCTACCCTGCTTTAGCTCCTACCATCTTTAGCAACTGCTGGTAGATTATATTGTGCTGCCAATACAACTGCAATACCATCGGGATGTGCTTCTTGCCGGGTAGCACCGTGTAGCTGGGCTGCTGCCCTACTGCTTGCAGCCGCTCCCGAAACCGGGCGCTACTGTTTTGGATAGAAGGATACGTGTCGCCGCCCACGAACAGCAGGAAAGTCGGACTGCTAGCCGACACGGAGTACATGGCAGAGGTAGTGCGCCACACGGCGGGGTCGTTGCCAAACGGTACCAGATACTGCTCGTCGCCGGGGTATTCCATTTTTTGGAGGTAGTCGAGCATGTCCAGCCCGGCGGGGTCGTCGAGGATGGCACCACGGATGGGGTTGTGGGCCAGCCCCCAGCGCGTGAACAGCTCGTTTTTGGTGGCAAGTAGCGCCGCCAGCCCACCGCCGGCCGAGTGGCCCATTACGAACACCCGCTGTGGGTCACCACCGTACGCGGCCACGTGCTGGGTAGTCCAGACTACGGCGCGGGCGCAGTCGTCGGCCATTTGCGGCACGCGCACCTGCGGGGCCAGCCGGTAGCTGATAACCACGGCTACTACACCCTGTTTGGCTAGTCGGCGCCCGATAAAGGAGTATAGATTTTTACTGCCGCTGTTCCAGCTGCCGCCGTGGATGAACACCACCACCGGTAAGGGTGCGGGGCCGCGCTGGCGGGGCGTGTACACATCCAGCAACTGCCGACCGACCCGATAGGCCGAGTCGGTAGCCGGCACGTAGGCCACGTCGCGGATGCGGCGGCTCGGTCGGGCTACGGCGTACTCGCCAGCAACCAGTAGCAGGAGCAAGCCAGCCACCGCAGCCGGTAATCCATAACGGAGTAAGCGCATAAGAGGAGCAGAAATGGGATAAACGGAACGTTGCCCATACGTACTCCGCCTAGCAGCAGGCGGATTGCCATGCCTACTTATAGGTATTATGGTTGCGTGGCGCAGCGTTGTATATTTGTTAGCTAACATTGCACGTTACCACTTTATCATTCGTTTTTCTGCTTCTTTCTTTGATGAAACACTTTCTGCTTCCCTGCGCTTTGCTATTTGCTTTTTTGGCTGCTACCCCGGCGCATGCTCAGCGCAAATCCAAATCCAAGGGCAAAACTGAAGCGGCCACTACCACCATTACAGCGGCCAGCCGCGTGCAGCCACTATTTGGCGGACTATCGGCGGCGCAGGCCGAGCAGGCCCTGGGCGCTACCTACCTCAGCAATATTCAGAAGAGCTTTGCATCGCGGGCCGAAGCCAGTGAATTTTTCACTACCAAGGGTTTCGAGTATCTCAACGAAGGCCAGATTGATACGGCTACGTACCGCCTCAACCTAGCGTGGGTGCTCAACCCCAAGAACCCCCTACCTTACCGTGGCCTGGGTGTGATTGCCAGCCGACAGCCTACGCCCGATGCTTCCATCGACCTGATCAACCAGGCTCTGGCGCTGGCTCCCAACGACAACCAGGCCCTCAGCGACCTGGGCAGCCTTTACCTGATTCGGTACGAGCAAACCAAGAAGAAGAAAGACCTGACCACCAGCACCGACTTCCTCAACAAAGCCCTGGCCGCCGACTCTACCAACGCCGCCGCCTGGCAGCAGTTGGCCCGGGTATACTACATTCAGGAAGACTACGCCAAGGCTTGGGATGCTGTGCACCAGGGTCAGAAGTACAGCGTAGCCAGCATTGATTTCAACTTCATCAGCGAGTTGATAGCCAAACAGCCCGACCCGCAAGGCACGTTTAAATAGAGAACCGGAAATCTACCTAGTGTGCTCAGCATCACAGCGCACTACCCCGTTCCCGGCCCCCGTCCTTCATTTCCATTCTTTCATTCCCGTGAAATCCTACCTTCTGTTTGCGGCTCTGCTCACCTCATTTGCCTGCACCAAAGCCCATGCGCAAGACCATCCGGAGCGCCGCAAACGCCACTACGACATGCAGGCCCGTACCTATTACCGGGGACCGGTGCGCTTTTCGGCCGGTGCTGGCGTAGCCCTGTACAATGGCGACCTGACGAAAGGCCTTAGTAATCAGCTGCCCGGTCCCAGCTTTAGTCTGGGCGTGCTCTATCCCGTGCATCCGCACTGGACAGTGGGCAGCGAGGCTACCTATTTCCAAATAGGCTCTACAGACTACCTTCCCGAGCGTAATCTTGCCTTTCGGGGGCGCAACGGTACGGGCACCGTATTCGTGCGCTTCGAACCCCTGCGCGATGGGTCATACTACGCTGCCCCACGGCCAGCGCCTACCGCCCTCGTGAAACCCTACCTGAAGCTGGGAGTGGGCCTGGCCCTCTACAGCCCCAAAGCCTACAACGGTACCACCCGCCCCGACGCCACTACCTCTTTTCTGCGCCCTGAACGCGGCGACTATCCCGCCCTGGCGATAGTGGCACCCGTGGGTCTGGGCGTAACCCTGCGCCTCACGCACAAGCTCAACGCCACGGCCGAAGCGGCCTACTACTTCACCACCACCGACCAGCTCGATGATATCAGCACCGGCCTCGGCCGCTCCAGCTCCGCCCTCAAGGATGGGTATGGATTGGTTGAGTTGAAGCTGGAATATTCGCCGTGGAGTAGGTAGGCACGTCTCGCGCGCAGTGGTATGTGAGAAAATTAGAATCTAGTGGCGTACATAAGAAAGGCCCGATGCACAGCGCATCGGGCCTTTCTTGTTCTATTTAGTAAAAAGGATATTATTCCTTTACAAACCGCTGGTGAAAGGTTTTCTGTCCGTCGCTGATGCTTAGGATGTACACACCTTTTGCCAGGGTCGATACGTTCAGTTCGCCCTTGCCGGTATAGGGCACGGCTAGCTTCGCACCGCGGATATCCATCACTTCCACGCCCGCTACGGTACCATTGTCGGGCAGAGCAATGGCTACGTGGTCGGTGGCGGGGTTGGGGTAGATAGACACTTGGCGGGTAGGTGCTTTAGCATCAAGAGTAGTAGCACCCGTGAGGCTGGCTACACCCGTGTTGTCGGCAGCTAGGGTGCCACCGGTGATGTTCACGGAGTAATCTTCAGTTTCGCCATAACCGTAAGTGCCGCAGCTGGTGGTAGCCGAGTTGTCGCTCATCACAATGCGCAGGCGGGTTTTGCCGGTTTTGGCCGAGGTAGGTACGGTGAAGGTGGCGCTCAGCGTGCTGCTGCTGCTGCTGCTACCCCCCACTACATTTTCACCGGCATCCGAGAAGTCGCCGTCCTGATTGTAGTCGATGTATACGTCCCAGTTTTCGGTATACGCCGAAGAGGCAAAGCCCGCGCTGAAGCTAATGGTCTGCGACGAACCGGCTGCAATAGACGTGCTCAGGGCCGTGCCGTCGTAATAGCCTCCGTCTTTGCCCGAGGTGCGGGCAATACTACCCAGCTTCACGTAGTCGATCCACTCGTAGGCTACGTCATTGCCTTTTGAGGTGCAGTAGGCAACTGTAGTGGGCGGAGGCGTAGTAGTGCCGCCACCAGAGTAAGCCGCGCCTACCCCCACGGCGTACCAGGCGTTGGTCGTGGCAATTACTTGTGCCGAGCCTGCCCCGAACAAATCGGTGGCTGCCTGGATGGAGTAAGTGCGCGCAGCCGCATAGTTGCTCGACGAGGTGAGGTATACGTCTTCGGTACGAAAGGCAATTTTGGCCGCGTCTATAATCCCTACCCCCGTCACCGAGTAACTGTTGCCCCCTTCGTTGGTACCGCTTTTGCCCTGGGTCAGGATATAAAACCAGTGGTTGAGTACGCCCGAGTTGGTATGCACGCCTCCGTTGTCAAGGGTGCCAGCATACCAATACTGGCCTTTGTAGAAGGCTGGCTGGCCCATGGCTTTGGGGTCGCTCATGGAGCGCAAAGCGGCCTGTTGCTTGTCGATGTCTTCGCCAATCAGCCAGGTGTTTTTGGTGAGACCGTAGCGGGCGGCGTTGTACTGCTCCACGCAAGCGCCCCAGATGTCGGAAAAGCCCTCATTCATGGCTCCCGACTCGTAGGAATACGTCAGGTTAGCGGTTTTTTCGCAGATGGCGTGGCCGATTTCGTGCGCGCACACGTCTAGCGCCGTCAGGGGACGGAAGCGGGTGCCGCCGTCACCGTAGGTCATCACCGAGCCGTTCCAGTAAGCATTCTCAAAGCCCTTGCCGTCGCCGGGTGTATCGTCGAAGTGCACGTAGCTCCTGATTTTGGCACCGGCGCCATCGTAGCTGTTGCGGCCGAAGATGTTCTTCCAGTAGTCATAGGTGGCCTGCGCGCCAAAGTGCGCGTCGCCGGCCGCGTTGTCGAAGTTGGCGTTGTTGTATTCGGCAGCGGTCCAGTTGTTGTCGGCGTCGGTGAAATCGACGGCGCTGGTGTAGCTGTTGCCCTTCTTGCAATTATACGTTTCGATGCCGTTGCCGCGGGTAGCCTCGCGCAGGCGGTAGCTGCCGTTGTAGCTGTCGGTGGCCAGTGAGCGGGTGCCACTATAGGCCGTAGCAAAGTTGCCCGTAGCAGCGGCGTGCTTGATGATGTCGTCTTTAAATACGACCTCGCCTGAATGGGCATCCACGTAGAGGTAGGCGCGACTCACGGGGGCTTTGGCGTACACGTTGAATTTCCACGCTAGCACCGGCTTCTCTTCGTTTTCGCCTACCCCAAGAATTACTAGCTCGCCTTTGGGCTTGTAGGTAGCGGCTGGGTTTTGCTGCTGCTCCTGCAACAGAGCCTCTTCATTGGCGTCCTGCCACATATACTGCCGGGCGCCCACAAAGCTCAGAGCCCGCTGTAAGGCGGCCGCTTCGGCCAAAGCCGGTTGCACTTCCAACTTTTCAATACGCGTGAGGCGGCCGCTCAGGCTCTCGATCTGTCCTTGCTTGGCGTGCACAGTGTAGTCGCCGTGCTCTACCTTAATACCACGATAGTATTGTTGGTACTTTTCGTGGACATACCCCAGCGCGTCGGCCGACGTTTTGGTACGCAGAAGCTGGTCGTTTGTAGCTAGTTGCAACTGTTCGCGCAGGGCTTTGTTAGCTTCGCTGAGAGCGTAACTACTTTTCGCACCGCGAAGCTGCACTAGGGTAGGCGAATCGTTTTTGACTGGCCTATCGGCCAATACAGGCATTTTTTGCTGGGCTTGGGCCGTAGCAATGCTTAGGCCGCCGAGCAAAAGCAAGGCGGCAGCAGAGTAATTTTCTGCCATACAAATAAGTGTGGTTTGGAAAGGAAGAAAGAGTAGGTCGTTCCGCTCAAAGCGGCATATCCAAATTAATAATATTTTAATATCAACCCTTATTATTTATACATAGCAAATAGTCATTATTCAGCTAGCTATAGGATGAGTTACCATCAAGGATTCCCATTTGTGGACTATTTAATTATCATTTTGTGGAGCGCATTGCACTTCTACCCCGTTAAGTTTACAAATCCGGGAAATTCTTAACGAATAGCTCCCTTTAAAAAAGGACAAAATCTTATACAATAATCCTTTTCCATGGAACATTCTGCTTCTACTTTTTCTGCCACGCGTTGGTCGCTGCAAGGGAAAGTTGCCGTTGTTACGGGAGCTTCCAAAGGCATTGGAGCCGCCGTGGCCGAGGAGCTGCTACGGCTGGGTGCCACCGTATTGGCCGTAGCCCGCACCGCCCCAGCGCTGGAGCAACAGGTAGGCAACTGGCAAGCCGCTGGCTTGGACGCACACGCGCTGGCCGCCGATGTCAGCGAGGACGTAGGTAGGCAGCAAGTACTGGACGCGGTGCGCGAGCGATGGAGCCGGCTGCATATTCTGGTCAACAACGTAGGCACCAACATCCGCAAGCCCACGGTGGAATACAGCATCGAAGAGTTTCGGTTTTTGCTGGCTACCAATCTCGAATCGACGTTTGCGCTGTGCCAAGGCGCCTACCCGCTGCTGCAAGCTGCTGAGAGCAGCAGCGTGGTCAATATTTCGTCGGTGGCGGGGCTGCGGCACGTGCGCACGGGCTCCATCTACGGCATGACCAAGGCCGCCATGGTACAACTCACCCGCAATCTGGCGGTGGAGTGGGCCGCCGACCGCATTCGCGTGAACGTGGTAGCGCCGTGGTATATCCGCACGCCCCTAGCCGAAACCGTGCTCCGCAACCCCGACTACCTCAACAGCGTGCTCGACCGCACCCCCATGCGCCGGGTAGGCGAGCCGGAAGAGGTAAGCGCGGCCGTGGCCTTCTTGTGCCTACCCGCCGCCAGCTACATCACCGGCCAATGCCTGAGCGTGGACGGAGGCTTCGAGGTGAATGGCTTCTAGGCTCACGGATTGAAGCGGATTTGACGGATTAGTCGGATTTTGTGGACGGTATCCTCTCTATCTGTCCTCCGCGCTACTCAGGAGAACAGACGGTTAGGAAACGTCTCCGCTTTTTAGAGCTGATAGCGCTTTCTCGTACTGTGGCAAGGAGGTAGGCTCGGTGGCTAGGTAGAGGAAGGGCTCAATCAGCTCCAACTCCATGAGTACCAGCTCACCGTCGATTTCTACTCCGTCTACGCGGGCGTAGAGGCAGCCGGGGGCAAACTGCTGCACAATGGCATCGGCGGTGCGACGCAAGTGCTCCGGCGCGGTTCGGGCCTGAATGCCGCCGCCCAGGTAGTGCTGCACCCGGAAGTCGCCGGACTTGGGAGTTTTCAGGACGCAATGGCTGTACTCGCCGCCCAGGTACACCAACGACCACTCGCCCTGCTCCTGAATCTGGGGTAGGAAAGGCTGCACCAGGAAGTCTTCGTGCTGAAGCAGTTCGTTGAGGTCGGGCGTGCGGATGGAGGACTCGCCGCGCAACAGCGCAAACGTGTTTTTGGCACCGCCGCTCACAGCCGGCTTCACTACTAAGTGGTCGGTTTGCAGGGCAGTGTGGGCAGCTTCGGCATCGAAATGACTACCACGAGGCAGCCACTGCGTGGGTACAATGCGTACGCCGGCATCCTGTATATCGCGCAGGTAACGTTTATTGGTGTTCCAGCGCACCACGGTGGCGGGGTTCAGCATGGGCACCTGCAGCTGCTCCATCCGGTCCAACCATGCGTAGAACTCCTCAATGCGGTCGAAGTAGTCCCAGGGCGATTTTAGAAGCACTACATCGTATTTCTCCCATTCCACGGCCGGGTTGGTCCACACACGGGGCTCTACGTGGTGCCCCTGTGCGCGCAGGTAGCGCGTGAGCAGGCTGTCTTCATCTTCTACATTGGGCGCGGCATACTGCGCCAAAATGTCGCAGGTAACTAAGGCAATATTCATCGCAGATGGTGCGGATTAAAAAGAATTTCGCGAACGGGAATTGAAGGATTGGTGGATGACAGTGATGGGTCATTCACTGCTACCGCTTCGCGCCCAGGTAGTCGGCGGCGAGGGTAGCCAGCGTCGTTACGCCCAGCGTCAGGCCGCTTTCGTCTACGAAAAAGTTGGGCGTGTGATGCGGGGCCGTATCTGCCGGATTCTTGCCTTTAGGCATTCCGCCCACAAACACAAACAGGCCGGGCACCTTCTCCTGGAAATAGGCGAAGTCCTCGGCGCCGGTTACGGCCTTCTGTTCCTGCACGTTAGTCGCTCCCGCCACGGCGCGCAGGGTAGGCACCATCTGCGCGGTCAGCTTTGGGTCGTTGTAGGTCACGGGCGTGTAGTTCACAATCTCCACCTCGGCGGTGGCGCCGGCGCTGCTGGCAATACCCGTGGCTACGCGACGTACATCGGCCCACAGCTTCTGCTGCATATCCTTATCCAGCGTGCGGATGGTACCCGTCAGCTCCACCTGCTCGGGGATGATGTTGTTGCGCACGCCGCCGTGCACCATGCCCACCGTCAGCACGGCCGCATCCCGGGTCAGTTCTGTTTGGCGGCTGATAATGGTTTGCAGGCCCAGAATAATCTGCGCGGCCGTTACCACGGGGTCCACGCTCAGCCAGGGGTAGGCCCCGTGCGCCGACTTGCCTTTCACTTTGATGCTGAATACGTCGGCGGCGGCCATTTCGCCGGTGGCGCGGTAGCGTAGGTTGCCTACCTCCGTTTGGGCGTTGATGTGCAGGCCGAAGATGGCGTCTACCTTGGGGTTCGTCATCACACCTTCCTGCACCATCAGCTTGGCACCACCCGTTTCACCGGGTAGGGAGCCTTCCTCGGCGGGCTGGAAGATAAACTTCACCGTGCCTGGTAGGTCTTTTTTCACCTGGCTGAGCACCTCGGCAGCGCCCAACAGCATGGCTACGTGCGTGTCGTGGCCGCAGGCATGCATCACGCCTACAGGCTGGTTGTTGTAGGTAGTCTTCACCTGCGAGGCAAAGGGTAGGCCGGTGGTTTCCGTCACGGGTAGGCCGTCCATATCGGCGCGCAACGCCACTACAGGGCCAGGTTTGCCGCCGCGCAGAATGCCTACCACGCCGGTGCGGGCCACGCCGGTTTGCACCTCAATGCCCAGCTTTTTGAGGTGGGCGGCTACAATGCCGGCCGTGCGGGTTTCCTGATTACCCAGTTCAGGGTGCTCGTGGATATCGCGCCGCCAGGCAACTACCTTGCTTTCTTCCTGCGCCGCCAGCTTGGCAATACGCGCATTTAGGGCGGCGTTCTGCGCCAGCGTTGGGAAGGTAGCCAACGCCAATGCGGTGGTGAGCAGGGTAGAAAAACGGGGCATATGCAGTGCAATAGAAGGCCTGAAAAAACGTCCTAAAGTACGCCGATGGCACCACTTTCGCACACCTGACTCGCGCTGCTTATTTTTGTACTGCGCCACTCTTTTATAGTGCGACGCGCTCTTTCGCATGCCCACCCATCGTTCTTCCGCCGCCACAACGCCGGCACGCCCACTCACTTGGTCGGCAGCCCGCACCCACCCCGCCTTCCGGCAACGGCTACTGGTGGCGCTGCTGCTGCTACTAGGCATTTCCTACGCCCTGCCTGCCTTTTTTACCTTCGTTCAGGCGCGGCCAGGCACGGTGCTGCCCGATCCGCTGCTGGAAGCCTTACCCGCCCACGACGTATCGGCGCCTACTTTCGGGGTTATCTACCTAAGTATTGCTGTGGCCTTGATTTATCTGCTGCCCCGCCCTACCCTGCTGCTGCGGGCGCTGTGGGCGTATGCCTTGCTGCACTTGCTGCGCATAGCCACATTGTGGCTTTTTCCCCTGGAGGCACCGGCCCACCTGCTCGTCCTCCACGACCCACTGGTGGAGCGTTTCTTCTACGCGTCGCAAGTCCCCATCACCAAAGACCTATTTTTTTCGGGTCATACAGCTACTCTCGCCCTACTTTCCCTGGCAGTAGGACCAGGCAGACTACGCCAGGTATTGGCTGCTCTTACAGGGGTAGTGGCCGCGCTGGTGCTGGTGCAGCACGCACACTACACCTACGATGTGCTGGCCGCTATTCCGTTCGCCTTCGGCAGCTATTGGCTGGCAGGGAAAGGGGTGAGTTTGTGAAGTTGTGAATATAAAAAGCGTATGTCATCCTGAGCGCGGCGAAGGACCTTATGCCAATTGAACGAGTCGTTGAGACGATAATCGTTCCGATGTGAGAAGGTCCTTCGCTGCGCTCAGGATGACACACGCTTTTTATATTCACAACTTCACAAACTCACCACTTCACCACCTACTGCAAGTGCTTTTCGTAGATGCCAGCAGCAATTTTCTCTGTTAGAGCTTTGGGAACGAAGCTGGTGAGCGTGGCCGAAATCTTATTGAGCGCTCCAGGAATCAACTCGGCCTCGCCGGCTAGCAGAGCCGCTACGGCGGCTTTGGCTACTTGCTCCGGTGTCATCGACACCTTATTGGCGGTGGCTTGCAGAGCGTCGTTCATGCCGGCACGGTTGGCAAAATCGGTGGTAGTGGAGCCAGGGCTGAGGCAAGTAACGGACACCGGCGAGTCGCGCAGCTCGTAGCGCAGGCCGCGGCTGAAGCTGAGCAGAAACGCTTTGCTGGCTGCGTAGAGCGACAGGGTAGGCACAGCCTGGTAGGCTGCGGTACTGGCCACATTCAGGATGTAGGCCTTAGGCTGACGGCGTAAGGTAGGCAGCAAGCGGTGCGTCAGCTCTACGGGTACCTGCATGTTCAGGCGCAGCATCTGCTGCTGCTCGTCCAGCCCCAAGTCTTCGAACCTACCCCACAGACCGTACCCGGCATTATTTACCAGCACGGCCAGTTCCGGCGCGATGGTAGTAGCCCACTCCGCCACGCGGACCGGGCCATCGGCTGCAGCCAGGTCGGCGGCCAGTACGTGCGCTTCTACCCCAAACTGCTGGCGCAGGGTAGCGGCTACCGTTTCCAGAGCCTCTGCGGAGCGTGCCGTGAGCAGCACATGGTAGCCACGCCGCGCCAGCTCGGTGGCAATGGCTTGCCCAATGCCCCGCGAGGCGCCGGTGATGAGTGCGGTTTTCATATGTTCGTTTTCGGTTTAAACGTCATTTCGACCAACGGGAGAAATCTCATGTGCTCCGGTACTTACCATCCGGCGTCAGCACGCGAGGTTTCTCCCGTTGGTCGAAATGACGTACGATTTTAACCCTATTGGTTACTTCACCAAGTGCAAGAAGCGTAGGTAAAACGGCGTGGGGCTTTCTTCATTCTTCGGCTCGTATTTGCCCGAAATGATGGGAATATACATCACGCGGCGGCGCGACACTTCGCCTACCAGCGGCGAGCGGGCCACGCGGTGCCACATGCGGCCGTCGTGCACGGTCAGGTCGCCGGGCTCGGTTTCTACGGCTATTTCGTTGGGGTCAGAGTCTACGTCTTTGTAGTACTTCTTGCGAAACAGCATCTTGCGCAGACTCTGCGTGTGCGTGCCTACCAGCAGGCGCAAGCCGCCGTTGGTGGCCGGGGTGCCATCGAGGTGCACACCCACGTTTAGCATGGGGCCGATGCGCTTGCCGTAGAATACGTCGCGCAGCGAATCGGTGTGCCAGCCCATCTGCGAAAACTCCGAGCCCGTCACGTTCACGTAGTGATTGATGACGAGGCCGTCCTTCTCATTTTCGCCGATGCGCCCACCGGGGGCTTCCAACAGCGGAAATAGGGCTTCGAAGCGCGGGTCTTTCAGGAACTCGTGTAGTACAGGGCTGTGGTGGGAGGCAAAGGCAAACCGCTGTACAATGGGCTGCCCGTCCACATCCTTGCCGTATTTAATGGGCACGCCGTTCACCTTCTCTACCCCCTCGGCCAGCCATTTGCGCTGTACGTCTTCCGACGCGCGCAGCAAGTCCTGCACCGTATCGGGGGTCAAAAAAGGGCGGAAATGCAGAAACCCATACTGCCGAAAAAACTCTAGTTGCTCTGTGGTCAGCGTATTACCTAAAGTGAAGCGAGGATAATTCTGAAGAGATGACATAAGACGAAAAGCAAAGTCCGCAGCGGAGGAGGCGACAAATATACTACGCCATCGTCTGCCGCGGAGCGCTGTCATAAAGTGGCAAGAAAGGCCTATTGTTTACGCAAAGACCCACAAAACTTTGTTGCGTTGGGTGAAGGACCAGTGAATCCAACCCGCAGCTCCATTGGTCAGCCGGCCTCACAAAAGTAACGACGCGCCCCACACCGGCCACTAAAATTCCGTAGTAAAGCGTTGTTAGCATATCCTCTCTATCGACCTATGCTTGAGCTTCCTATCCTTACTATACATCTGCAGGCCTGCTCCGAAGACTGGCAGCACATGACGCCTACCGACCAAGGTCGCCACTGCGCCCGCTGCAACCACGAAGTAGTGGACTTCACAAACAGCACTGCTATCGACCTGGAAGCCGCCCGCGCTGCTTCACCCGACGGCCGCCTGTGTGGGCGTTTTCGCCAAAGCCAGTTGGCGACTACCCCAGGGCCCCAGTTGCGCCCCAGGCTGCGGCGGTTTCTGGTGGCACTGGTGCTGGTGTGTGGGTTGGGGCTGTCGGGTAGGGAGGCATGGGCGCAAGTGCGGGCGGGTGCGAAGCATTATGTAGCTCCTGAACAAGCAGTGACAGTATTAGGCTTCGAGGTGATGCCAGAATACAAAGATGGTGGCGAGGCGGGCCTACGCCGTTTCATTATCCAAAACTTGCGCTATCCAACTGGACAACGGCGAAGCGGGAAAGTATTTGTAAGCTTCATTGTTACCAAACATGGGTACGCCCGTAGCTTTTCTATACTAAAAGGAATGGGGGAGCCATTCGATACAGAGGCGCTACGCGTCGCTAAGCTCATGGGGAAATGGATTCCAATAAAGGATGATGTTCACTACACCCTACCTATCACCTTCACGGCAGCAGATAAATCAGCTTTTCCGAAAAAGGACACAGAATAAAATTCTGTTTATCAAATTATTATACAAAAATCCTATCCTTGTATGTTATCCACCTTTCAAGCAATTGCCCTACCCCAACTACCCATCAAGTTGCGTTGGTTTTGGGTAGTGTTGCTATGTGGGTTGGGAATGCCAGACAGGGACGCATGGGCGCAAGTGCGTACGGAAACACAGCGGGATACAGCTGTATATGATAACTCAGTTGTATTGATTCCGGCTAATCCGTTACCGATTAAGGAGTATGATCTACCCATCAACCTGCCGAAGCCGGTGTATTATCCTGGCACTATATGTTTTTTCGGCGCCTTTCCAGAATTTCCCGGTGGATTCGAGGCCTTGTTTCAATTCATCGGGCAGAACATCCGCTATTCAGCAGACACAACCATAACAGGTAAGGTATTCGTCAGCTTCGTTATCACAGAAACTGGGCAAGTAGCCAACGCACACATTAACAAAGGATTATCCCCTGCATTCTACGATGAAGTGTTGCGGGTCATCAAATCCATGCCTAAGTGGAAGCCCGGTGAAAACAACGGCAAACCCGTGAGTGTACCTTTTACAATTCCGGTCGGCTTTGCTAAAGATCTGCCACCAACCTCTTACAGAGGAAAGAACAGAAAATAAAGATGCTTCCCCATATGCCTACCTCCCTACCCCGCCCATTCCTCTACTTCAGCCTCCTAGGCTTCTTAGCACTACTCAGCCCCGGCGCCCATGCTCAAACGGCTACTCCCGCGCCCATGCCCAACGCCCTAAAACCGCAAAAGCCGAGCATGACGATGCTGGACGGCGATAAAATCTATACTTACGTGGAGCAGATGCCTGCCTACCTGGATGGAGGCATGGAGGGGTTGCAAGCTTTCGCAACCAGCCACGTGCATGGTGGCGCGGCCAGCGGCCCTCTGTCCGTCGTTACGTTTATCATCGATAAAACTGGCAAGGTGCGCCGGCCCGCGCTAGGGCCTACCGCTGCCGAATCGGAAGAGGCCGTAGCACTTGCGCTGGACGAGGCTTTCAGCACTATCGGGCAGTTTCGGCCGGGTAGGCAGAACGGCAAGCCTGCAAATGTGCAGTTCACGGTGCCGCTTGTGAAGCGTGTGAAAGCAGGTAGGAAATAATTACCCCTGTCATCCTGAACTAATGAAGGACCTTTTCACGAGAAGAACAACCCTCTTATTAATGGCTCGTCCTACCGTGAAAAGGTCCTTCGCAAGCTTAGGATGATAGACGTTTTTACTCTCTGCCCAATACCTTACTCCCTCGCCGTACCCGCGTCAGCTTGGCTTCTATTTCCTCTAAGCCCAGGTTGTGCACGCTACCCAGGTGGGTGGTCTGGAATTCCTTGTGCGGCACGTAGGTGCCCTCATTCACGGCACGGCCTACCTGCTGGTAGGCTTCGCGGAAGGGCGTGCCGGTTTGGATGAGCTGGTTGATGTTTTCGACCGAGAATACCCCGTCGTACTTGTCCTGGGCCAGCAGGTTGGGCTTGATGCACAACTGGGGTAGGGCAAACAGCACGATGTCCAGAATGTCCAGGAACTGCGTCATGGGCTCGAAGAGCAGTTCCTTCAGAATCTGGAAGTCGCGGTGGTAGCCGCCGGGCAGGTTGCTGATGGTGAGCGTGATAGTGTTGGGTAGGGCCTGCAAAGCGTTGCACCGCGCCCGAATCAGCTCAAACACATCGGGGTTCTTCTTGTGCGGCATGATGCTAGAACCCGTGGTGAAAGCGGCGGGTAGCTCCACAAACGCCAGGTCCTGGGAATTGTAGAGCACCAGGTCGTAGCTCATCTTGGCGAGGGTAGCAGCGCAGCCAGCCACGGCAAAAGCCAGCGTCTTCTCCGTTTTGCCGCGTAGCATCTGGGCGCCTACGCTGCTCACAGCCATATTACCAAAACCAAGCTCCTGCGTAGTCTGCTGGCGGTTGATGGGGAAGCTGCTGCCGAAGCCCGCGCCGGAGCCCAGCGGGTTCTGGTCGGCTACGGTGTGGGCCGCTTCGAACAACGCCAGATCCAGCAACAAGTGCTCGGCGTAGGCCGAAAACCACAGCCCAAAGCTGCTGGGCATAGCGGCCTGAAAGTGCGTGTAGCCGGGTAGCAAATCGGTTTTATGGGCTTCGGCCTTCTGCAGCATCACCTCAGCCAGCTGCACGATCTTGGCGGCGGCGCGCTCGGTGTAGTCCTTCAAAAACAGCTGAATAGCCGTGAGCACCTGGTCGTTGCGAGAACGAGCAGTGTGGATTTTCTTGCCCGCGTCGCCAAACTTCTCCGTTAGGTAGGACTCAATTTTGGAGTGCACATCCTCAAACTCGTCCTCAATGGTGAAGGTGCCGGCTTCTACCTGCTCGCCCAGTTCCGTAAGGCCCTGTTGCAGCTGCTGGTTTTCCTCTGCAGTCAGTATCCCTACCCCGGCCAGCATATTGGCCTGTGCCTTGGAGGCCAGCACGTCAAACTTAGCCAGATACAAGTCCAACTCCCGGTCTTGCCCGATGGTGAACTGCTCGATTTTGGCATCAACCGGAATGCCTTTTTCCCAGATTTTCATATTTGTCAAAACTAAAACTAGAACTAGCTCCTCTCCTTTTTTAAGGAGGGGGTAGGGGATGAAGCCGTCAGAACAATAACTAAAAGTTTAAAAGCTAAAGCTAGCAAGTCGTCCAACGTCTTTTACCACCCCCTACCCCCTCCTTAAAAAAGGAGAGGAACTAGCACTAGCTCTTGCAGCAATTCTACGTAGCCGCGCACCCCACCGCGAATCTCGCTTAAATAAATAAACTCGTCAGGGGTGTGAGAACGGGCTGAGTCGCCGGGGCCGATTTTTACGGTCGTAAACGGCATCATGCTCTGGTCGGAAAGCGTAACCGAGCCGAACGTACGCCTACCCAGCGCCAGCCCGCGCTGCACCAGCGGGTGCTCCAGGGCAATGCGTGAGGAGTTGAGGTGAGTAGAGCGCGGCGTTACCTCCGCCCCAATCATGGCACGGACAATCTCTACTACTTCCTGATTGGTATACAGCTCATTGGTCCGCACATCAACCACGAACGTGCAACGGTCGGGCACCACGTTGTGCTGGGTGCCAGCCTGAATCTGCGTGACAGAAAGCTTCACCGGCCCCAGCAGCTCCGACACGCGCGAGAACTGGTAGTTGCGGAGCAGCTGAATGTCGTCCAAGGCTTTGTAGAGGGCATTGTCGCCTTCCTCGCGGGCGGCGTGGCCAGTGCGGCCGTGCGCAGTGCAGTCGAGCACCACGAGGCCCTTCTCGGCAATGGCCAGTTCCATTTGGGTAGGTTCGCCTACAATGCCCAAGTCGATGGCAGGAAGTAGGGGCAGCAGGCGGCGAATACCGTTAGCACCCGACACTTCCTCCTCGGCCGTAATAGCGCAGATCAGGTTGAACGGCAGCGGGCTTTCCTCGAAGTAGAGAAACGTAGCCAGCAGGCTCACGGCCGAGGCTCCCGCATCATTACTACCTAGGCCCGTGAGCTTATCACCCTCCACGGTGGCCCCAAATGGGTCGTACGTCCAAGAAGCACCGGGCTTCACGGTGTCGTGGTGGGAGTTGAGCAGCACCGTGGGGCGGCCCTCCTGCCAGTGGCGTGACAGGGCCCACACATTGTTGGCATCGCGGTGCACCGTGGCGCCGTGCGCCTGCAGAAACTGCTCCAGCAACGCCGCCGTGTCGGCCTCTTCCCGTGAGTAAGACGGCGTCCGAATCAGCCGAATCAGCAGCTGAACAGCTTCTTCGGCCAGTTGGTCTACTAGCTCCGGCATAGCACGGTCTTCACAGGCTCATTGATTTTGAGCGCGTTTTCGATAATAACTTTCTCTACCCCCGCCTCCAGCGCAGCAAAGGCGTTTTCCAGCTTTGGCAGCATGCCAGCGGCAATGGCACCACTGGCTTTCAACTCCTGAAACCGCGCAGGCGTGATTTGCGGAATCACCGAGCTGTTGTCGTTTACGTCGGCCAGCACGCCGTCTTTCTCGAAGCAGAAATGCAACGCCACCTCGTAGAAGGGCGCCAGGGCGCGGGCCAGTACGCTGGCAATGGTGTCGGCGTTTGTGTTGAGAAGCTGCCCTTGGCCGTCGTGGGTGATGGCACAAAACACGGGCGTGAGGCCCGCGCCGAGCAGGGTTTGCAACAACGGCGTGTTCACGCTCTGGTCAGTCAGGTCGCCCACGTAGCCGTAGTCTACCGCGCCAACCGGGCGCCGGGTGGCGCGCAGCACGTTGCCATCGGCGCCAGAGAGGCCCAAGGCATTGGTGCCGCGCTCTTGCAATAAGGCCACCAGCAGCTTGTTGGTTTTGCCAGCGTAAAACATTGTTACTACATCCAGCGTGGCGGCGTCGGTGATGCGGCGACCATTCACCATCTGGGGCTCAATGCCGAGGCTTTGCAGCAGCGTGCTGGCGCCTTTGCCACCCCCGTGCACCAGCACCTTCTGGCCGGGTAGGCGGTGAAACTCAGCTACAAACTGGTGCAGCTGCTCGGGGTCGTCGAGCACGCCGCCGCCTATCTTCACTATTTTTAGGGAGTCTTTCATTGCGAATAGAAGGGACGCACAAAGAACGTCATTTCGATCAACGGGCGAAATCTCGCGTCCTGCGGCAAGCACATTATGCTTCCGACTCCGCTCAGCAGGACGTGCCCGCCGCAACACACGCTTCAGACAAAATTTTGTCCCTGTTTTGAACTGCTACAGCCAACATGTGTTATATAGCTGAACTCGAATAGTTCAATTCAGAGGCAGGCCATAACGTCTTGATTACGTGCGGCTGCCGATACTCCTAAGCGCTTTGGCGCGTTCCTTGCTCACTCTTTTCTAGCCCAATGTGATTTTTGCAACCCTGACAACCCCTTGATTAAGAATTGGTTAATTCCATAACCAATGAGGGGAATTTTCAGTAATAGCTTGTAATATCCTTTACGGGGCTTATGTTTGCAAAAATTTCCCAACCGGCACCTAACCTGCTCGGTAGCCTGGTCTGGGAACAACTTCAACCGAAATGATGCGACGACGGGTGTAGGACGATTATTCATGTGCTGATGACAGGCCCTCTGGCGACCTGCTCAGCCCGGCTCCGCTTCGTGGCCGGCTATGGAAGTCCTACCAGAAACCCGCCCTCGCCGGCCCCGGTTGCCCAGCTGCTTTCGGCAGCAACGGCTCTCTTTTCGCACTTCTGCTTTTCGAGACATTTTGCCTACCCCCGAGCGTAGGCGAGCATTGCCGTATTCTCCTCATGATTCTACGCGTCGCTACTTTCGCCGACATTCAATATGTCGATACCCTTTGCCAATGGTACGTTGAGTCGGCCAAGACGCGGGGCACGGGCATCGCCAAGCGCGACCCTAATTACCTGATTAAGAAGATTCAAAACGGTGACGCCATCATCGCCTTTGTCGATAATGAGCTGGCCGGCTTCTGCTATATTGAGACGTTCGACGACGCCAAGTTTGTCGTGAACTCGGGTCTGATCGTGAATACCGAGCTGCGCAAGGAAGGCCTAGGCCGCGCCATCAAGCACGAGGTGTTTAAACTCTCGCGCACCAAGTACCCGCAGGCCAAAATCTTCGGTATTACCACCAGCGCCGCCGTGATGAAAATCAACAGTGAGCTGGGCTACCGCCCTACCACCTTCCCTGAGCTCACGCAAAGCGACGACTTTTGGAAAGGCTGCATGAGCTGCAAGAACTACCACATTTTGCAGGAAAACGAGCGCAAAATGTGCTTGTGCACGGGCATGGTCTACGACAATCTGAAAGACCAATACGGCCAGATTGCGCAGGAATCTATTGAGATTCTGCGGTAGCGTGCCCCCCGTCCCTTCCCCTCCGGGAGAGGGGTGCGTTTTGATACCGTTTGGCACGTCGTCTCCCGGAGAGGAGACGGGGTGAGGTCAATCAACATGGCATTCTCCTACCCTCTCCCTACTTTCGCATACATCCTCTAACTCTCTGAAATGAAGAAAAAGGTAGTCCTCGCCTATAGCGGCGGCCTCGACACGTCCTACTGCGCCGTGTATTTGTCGCGCGAACTTGGGCTGGAAGTCCACACGGTAATTGTGAATTCGGGCGGTTTCTCGCCCGAGGAATTGGCCGCCATCGAGAAGCGTGCCTATGAATTGGGTTCCACCACGCACGAGGTAATCGACGTGACGGAGCGATTCTACCACGAGTGTGTGCGCTACCTGATTTTCGGGAATATTCTGAAGAACGACACGTACCCCCTGAGCGTCAGTGCGGAGCGCATGTTCCAGAGCCTGGCTATTGCTGAGTACGCCCGCAGCACCGGGGCCGAGTACATTTCCCACGGCAGCACCGGCGCCGGCAACGACCAAGTGCGCTTCGACGTGGCCTTTGCGGTGATTGCGCCTAACACGGAAATCATCACGCCCATCCGCGACCTAAAACTCTCGCGTCAGCAGGAGATTGAGTATCTGCAACAGCAGGGCTTTGAGATGAGCTGGGAGAAAGCCAAATACTCCATCAACGTGGGTATTTGGGGCACCAGCGTAGGCGGCGTCGAAACGCTGACCTCGCGCCAGGCGCTGCCCGAGTCGGCCTACCCTACCCAGCTCACGCAGACTGAGCCGACCAACGTAGAAATCACCTTCGAAAAAGGCGAACCCGTAGCGCTGAACGGCGAGCAGATGGATCCTGTAGTCCTGATCCAGAAGCTCAACGACCTGGCTGGCCAGTACGCCATTGGCCGCGATACGCACGTGGGCGACACGATTTTAGGCATCAAAGGCCGGGTAGGCTTTGAGGCACCCGCCCCGCTGATTCTGTTGAAAGGCCACCACTTGTTGGAAAAGCATACTTCCTCGCGCTGGCAGCAGTTGCACAAGGATTACGTGGCCAATTGGTACGGTACCCTTCTCCACGAGGCCCAATACCTCGACCCAGTGATGCGCGATTTTGAGGCTTTCCTGGAGTCATCGCAGGAGCGGGTGTCGGGCACGGTGTTCGTGACGCTGAAGCCCTACCAGTTCGAGCTGCAAGGCATTGAGTCGAAGTACGACATGATGCAGTCGAAAGTGGCGACCTACGGCGAGGAAAACAATGCCTGGGATTCGCGCGACGCGCGGGGCTTCATCAAGATTTTTAGCAACCAGCTGCGCATACATAGCTCGTTCAACGAATAGCCTGGCGGGGACCTCACCCCCTAACCCCCTCTCCTCGGGGAGAGGGGGACTAGTTTCTAGTTTTAGCCTCGTTTTTTTAGCTCTAGCTTGTTGCGCCTGCGCCACCGTGGCTCCCCGGATTCTCCGAACCAAGGAGAATGGAGCCGGGGGGTGGAGCGCACCAAAGAGGGCGACTCAAGTATGCAAAATCATAATATCAAAGTCGGCATTGTGGGCGGCGCTGGCTACACAGCTGGGGAGCTGATCCGCATTCTGCTGCACCACGAATACGCGGAGCTGAGCGCCATCGTCAGCTCGTCAAACGCTGGCAACCCCGTCTACCAAGTGCACGACGACCTGGTAGGCGATACGGACCTGCGGTTTGCCTCGGAGCTGGCCGGCGACGAGGACGTGGTGTTTCTGTGCCTAGGCCACGGCAACTCCAAAGCATGGCTGGAAAAGAGCAACCTGCCCGAAACCACCCACATCATTGACCTCAGCAACGACTTCCGCCTGGAAGCCGACGCCGAGTTTGGGGGTAGGGAATTTGTGTACGGCTTACCGGAGCTGAACAAAAGCCGCATTCAGCAGGCGCAGAGTATTGCCAATCCGGGTTGCTTTGCCACGGCTATTCAGTTGGCGCTCCTACCCCTGGCGGCGGTGGGCAAGCTCACGGAGGCGGTGCACGTGTCGGCCATTACCGGCAGCACCGGCGCCGGCCGCGAACTGACCGAAACCACGGGCTTCACCTGGCGCACAGGTAATATTTCCATCTACAAACCCTTCAAGCACCAACACTTAGGTGAGATTGGGGAGAGTCTGCGGCAGTTGCAGCCCCAGGCGGAAGTCGATATCAACTTCATTCCCTACCGCGGCAACTTCACGCGGGGCATCTTCGCCTCGGTCTACACGCCATCGGAGTTGAGCCAGGACGAGGCGCGGGAGCTATACCAGAACTTCTATGCCGATGCAGTTTTCACGACGGTTTCGGACAAGGAAATCCATCTGAAGCAGGTAGTGAATACCAACAAGTGCCTGCTGCACGTGCAGAAGTTCGGCAAGCAACTGCTCATCACCTCGGCTCTTGATAACCTGATTAAAGGTGCTTCGGGGCAGGCGGTACAGAATATGAATTTGCTTTTTGGGTTGCCAGAAACGACGGGGCTGGGATTGAAGGCGGCGTTGTTTTAGCAGCGCGAATGTACTAGGGTTGAAACCCTGGTCTACTGTAGTGAAATTTGCCGGAACGCTGATTAGCCCAGAGCTTCTACCCTGGATATCAGAACGGCGCTAACTGCTTATCATCATGGAGCTTTTTAACGTCTATCCCCTCGTCGACATCACGCCCGTACGCGCACTCGGCGCGAAGCTGTGGGCCGACAACGGGCAGGAATACCTCGACTTCTACGGCGGCCACGCCGTGATTTCCATTGGGCACAGCCACCCGCACTACGTGCAGCGCCTCACCGAGCAGCTACAGAATCTGGGCTTCTACTCCAACTCGGTACAAATTCCGATTCAGCGGGAGCTGGCGCAGAAGCTGGGCGAGGTATCGGGCTACCCCGATTACACGCTGTTTCTGTGCAACTCGGGCGCCGAGGCCAACGAGAATGCGCTAAAACTAGCATCGTTCCACACGGGCAAAAACCGCGTTGTTGCCTTTAAAGGCGCGTTCCACGGTCGTACCTCGGGCGCAGTAGCTGCTACGGACAATCCTAAGATTGTGGCGCCCTTCAACGCGGGGCACGCCGTGAGCTTCCTACCCTACGACCTAGCTGAGGTAGAGCAAGCCTTGCAAGCCGGCGACGTGTGCGCGGCCATCATCGAACCCATCCAAGGGGTAGGCGGCATCATTATGCCCTCCGACGACTTCCTGCGCGGACTGGCTGAGCTGTGTAAGCAATACGGCGCCCTGCTGATTGCCGATGAGGTGCAGTGTGGCTACGGCCGGAGCGGCAAGTTTTTCGCGCACCAGTGGGCGGGCATTCAGCCCGACGTTATTTCGGTGGCGAAGGGTATGGGCAACGGTTTCCCCATCGGTGGCATCCTGATTGCGCCTACCCTGAAGGCGTCGTATGGGCTGCTGGGTACTACCTTCGGCGGCAACCACCTAGCCTGCGCCGCTGCGCTGGCTGTGTTGGAAGTCATCGACCAGGAAAACCTGGTGGCGCACGCCCGCGAACTGGGCGACTACTTGCGGCAGGAGCTGGAAGCCAACGCTGGTGCCGAGGAAATCCGCGGCCTGGGCCTGATGCTGGGTATTAAGTACGACTTCCCTGTGAAAGAGGTGCGCGACAAGCTGTTGTCGGAGCACCACATTTTTGTAGGCAATGCCTCCGACCCCGGCGTGCTGCGTCTGCTGCCACCGCTAAATATCACCAAGGAGGAAGTAGATCGGTTTTTGGAGGCACTGTATGCAATTATTCCGGTCGAGGTAAGGAAGTAAGCGACTTGTGGCCTAACTTGCAGCCCCAATGAGTAGCACGACGAAGCTCACGAGCCAAGCTCCCCTTCTGATTAGCTGCACGCTGCCATTGGCCATTAGTACGCAGCAGCCGGCTGGTTCTTTCCCTGAAAGAACGGCCATTCCCTTTTCCTTGCCGCAGTCGTGCCCACCCGACTTCCCGATGCCTGACATCTGGAAGTGGTACTGCACGGGGCCTAGTGAAACGCATTCCTTTGCTCCCATCTGGCTTTCATCCTGCTTCGGCTGGAACAGACCCCTGATTTTCGGTCCTGTTCCAGCCGAAAAAATATCGGGACGGTTGCAAACGCTGGCTGAGGACAAGTCGCGCCCCCGCCAGATGCTCGGCACGGGAGACAAATCGGCGCATTTTGCTCCGATGGTAAGGCTTCGATCAACGTTGCGTGAGACGATGGGCGCCTTAGCCCGCCGCAACGCGACAGAAAACGGCCTGCCTGACTACCGCAGAAATTAACTAATAGAGTAAACCCTTTTTCGCAAAACAGAGTGGAAAACGCTAAATCGGTGAAGCTGGTGCTGGAAGACGGCACCGAAATTCAGGGCAAATCCTTCGGCGCCTTCACGTCGGCTGCGGGCGAAGTCGTGTTCAGCACGGCCATGACTGGCTACCCCGAAAACCTCACAGATCCGTCGTTTGCCGGCCAGATTCTGGTGCTCACCTACCCTATGGTAGGCAACTACGGCGTACCCGGCGAGGACCTGTATGAGTCTATTTCGAAGATTTTTGAGTCGGATAAGATTCACGTGGCCGGGCTGGTAGTGAACTACTACTCCGAGGAGCACAGCCACTGGCACGCTGCCAAGAGCCTCGGCGACTGGCTGTCTGAGTACAACATCCCCGGCATTTTCGACGTGGACACGCGCCTGCTCACCAAGAAGCTCCGCGAGAAAGGTGCCATGCTGGGCAAAATCGTAGCCGAGGAAGACGTGCCTCTACACGACCCCAACCAGGACAACTTGGTAGCCCAGGTGAGCCCTACTGAGGTGAAGCGCTATGGCAGCGGCAAAAACAAAATCGTGCTGGTGGACTGCGGCACCAAGACCAACATCATCCGCTGCTTCCTGGAGCGTGATGTGGAGCTAATCCGCGTGCCCTGGGACTACGACTTCACCCAACTCGACTACGACGGCCTGTTCCTCAGCAACGGCCCCGGCGACCCGAAGATGTGCGAGGCGACCATCGGCAACCTTCAAAAAGCCTTGCAGCAGGACAAGCCTATTTTCGGCATATGCCTGGGCTCTCAGCTCATGGGCCTGGCGGCGGGCGGCGACACCTTCAAGCTGAAATACGGCCACCGCAGCCACAACCAGCCTGTCCTACTCACGGGCACTAAGCGTAGCTATATCACCAGCCAAAACCACGGTTTTGCAGTCGATACAGACACCCTACCTGCTGAGTGGGAGATGCTGTTCGAGAACCTCAACGACGGTACCTGCGAAGGCATCAAGCACAAAACCAAACCGTTCTTCTCCACCCAGTTTCACCCCGAGGCTGCGGGCGGTCCACAGGACACGGAGTTTATGTTTGATGATTTTTTGAAGGCGGTAGAGGAGTATAAGGAGGGTAAGTGAACGGACAAAGTAGACCGTCATGCTGAGCGTAGCGGAGCGGAGTCGAAGCATCTCTACTGCTTCGCTGAACAATCGTCAGAATATGAGCAACACCAACAAAAAGCAGTTAATTGTACTTGCCATTCTGGCTGTATCGAATCTGCTGATAAGTAATTTGACTGTTGGCGATGGACGTACATTGGAAGGACACACATTGACGGCGGGTAGTCCTGAAATGCGAAAGTCCATTATTTCTACGCTCTTTTTTGGAATTCAGTTAATCAGCTTCATTGTAGGTGCTTTGGTGGCTGCCATTCCATACAAAGGCATTAGCTATTCGGTAAAATGGATTACAGTTTCATTAGGTATTGCTATTGTAGTTCAAGCTACCTTCTTTTTAATAGGTATTATCAAGTTACTTATTTGATAAGAAACTTGGTTCCCGCTGTTTCGAAAGTCCATTTGCAGCATGTACGTCTACATCCTGACAAATCCTACCCAAACCGTACTCTACATCGGCGTCACCAACGACCTCACGCGGCGACTTTACGAGCACAGCAGCGGGCGAGGCGACACCGGGAAATTCACCGGACGGTATCAGACGGATTTGCTGGTTTACTTTGAAATTTGCCCCAATGCAACTCAGGCCATAGCGCGAGAAAAGCAGTTGAAAGGTTGGACCCGCCAGAAGAAAGACGCGCTGATTGCGGCGTTTAATCCGACTTGGCAGGCCATTGATTTGGAAACGTGGGCCGGCTGACCCCAACGAAGCGGTAAAGATGCTTCGACAAGCTCAGCATGACGTTCTGATAACTCCTTCGCCTACGTTCTTTTTTGAACATTACTCTTAGAATGAACAAACCACAAAAAGTCCTGGTCCTTGGCTCGGGCGCGCTGAAAATCGGCGAGGCCGGCGAATTTGACTACTCTGGCTCGCAGGCCCTGAAGGCCCTGAAAGAGGAAGGCATCCGCACCATCCTCATCAACCCCAACATTGCCACTGTGCAGACGTCGGACAACATTGCCGACGACGTGTACTTCCTGCCCGTGACGCCCTACTTCGTGGAGGAGGTCATCAAGAAGGAACAACCCGATGGCATTTTGGTGGCGTTTGGTGGCCAAACGGCCCTGAATTGCGCCGTGGCCTTGTACCAAGGGGGAGTGTTTGAGAAGTACAACGTGCGCGTGCTGGGTACGCCGGTGCAGAGCATCATCGACACCGAGGACCGCGACATTTTCAAGGAGAAGCTCGATCAGATTGGTGTGCTCATCGCCCGCAGTCGGGCCGTGACCACCCTCGACGATGCGTTGAAAGCTGCCGCTGAAATTGGCTACCCCATCATCGTGCGGGCGGCGTTTGCGCTGGGCGGTTTGGGTAGCGGCTTCGCCAACAACGATGACGAGCTGCGTTCTTTGGCCGAAAAAGCTTTCACGACTTCGGAACAGATTCTGGTGGAAGAGTCGCTGAAAGGCTGGAAGGAAGTGGAATACGAAGTGGTGCGCGACCAGTACGACAACTGCATCACGGTCTGCAACATGGAGAACTTCGACCCCATCGGTATTCACACTGGGGAGAGCATCGTGGTAGCGCCGTCGCAGACGTTGAGCAACCGCGAGTACCACAAGCTGCGCAGCATCGGCATCAAGACCATTCGCCACTTGGGTATCGTGGGCGAGTGCAACATTCAGTATGCCTTGGACCCGTTCTCGGAGGAATACCGCGTGATTGAGGTGAATGCGCGCTTGTCGCGCTCTTCGGCGCTGGCCTCCAAGGCTACCGGCTACCCGCTGGCGTTTGTGGCCGCTAAGCTGAGCCTGGGCTATTCGCTGGCCGAGCTGAAAAACAGCGTAACGCAGACGACTTCGGCCTTCTTCGAGCCAGCCCTCGACTACGTGGTGTGTAAGCTGCCGCGCTGGGACTTGGGCAAGTTCTCGGGTGTGGCGCGCCAGATTGGCAGCAGTATGAAGAGCGTGGGCGAGGTGATGAGCATCGGCAAATCGTTCGAGGAAGCCATTCAGAAGGGCCTGCGGATGCTGGATACCGGCAAGCGCGGCTTTGTGGGCAACCGCACCGAGCCGACCGACAACGACACCATCGATAAGCTGCTGAGCGAGCCAAACGAAGAACGCATCTTCGCCATTGACCTGGCTTTTGAGGCGGGCTACACCATTGAGCGGGTGCACGATCTGACCAAGATTGACCTGTGGTTCCTGCAGCGCCTCTATACCATCTTCCAGCTGGGCAACCAGGTAGGTGAGCTGGACTCGGCCGAGGTCCTACCCGCAGAGCTGCTGCGCGAAACCAAGAAGGCCGGTTTCTCTGACCAGCAGTTGGCCGTGAAGCTCTACGGCGACCAGGATGTGAAAGCCAACGAGCTGGTGGTGCGCGAGCAACGCAAGGCCCTGGGTGTACTGCCCGTGGTGAAGCAGATTGACACGCTGGCAGCTGAATTCCCGGCCCAAACCAACTACCTCTACACCACCTACCACGGCACCGAAAACGACTTGGAGCCTGAAACCGATAAGTCGGTGGTGGTATTGGGCTCAGGCGTGTACCGCATTGGCTCGTCGGTAGAGTTTGACTGGTGCGGCGTGAATGCTGCCCAAACGGCTACCGAGGAAGGCTACAAGTCCATCATTATCAACTACAACCCCGAAACCGTTTCGACCGACTACGACGTGAGCGACCGGCTCTACTTTGAGGAGTTGAGCTACGAGCGGGTGATGGACATTCTAGATTTTGAGCAGCCCAGCGGCGTAATCCTCTCCACTGGCGGCCAGATTCCCAACAACCTGGCTACCCGCCTAGCCGATGCTGAAGTGCCGGTATTGGGTACTGCCCCCGCCCGCATCGACGAGGCTGAAAACCGTCACAAGTTCTCCTCTATTCTCGACGAACTGGGCATTGCCCAACCGCGTTGGCGCGAACTGACGACTCTAGATGCTGTGTACGAGTTTGTGCAGGAAGTAGGGTTCCCGGTGCTCATTCGGCCCAGCTACGTGCTGTCGGGTGCGGCCATGAACGTGGTATCGAACCGCGATGAGATGGAAGCCTACCTGGACTTGGCCTCTGCGGTTAGCGCCGAGTACCCGGTGGTAGTATCGGAGTTTATTCAGGATGCTAAGGAGATTGAGCTGGACGCAGTGGCCGACCACGGCGACATTGTGAGCTACGCCATTTCTGAGCACGTGGAGTTTGCCGGTGTGCACTCCGGCGACGCCACCATGTACTACCCACCCCAGCGGGTGTATGTGGGCACGGTGCGTAAGCTGAAAATTATTGCCGAGCAGATTGCCAAGCGCTTCGAAATCAGTGGACCATTCAACATTCAGTTCTTGGAGAAAAACGGCGAAATCCGCGTAATTGAGTGCAACCTGCGTGCCTCGCGCAGCTTCCCATTCGTGTCGAAGATTTCGGGCCACAACTTCATCAAGAAGGCCACGAAAGTGCTGCTGGGCCTGCCCGTGGAGCGTGACGCCAGCGAGCTAGTATACGACTCTACCTTCGTGGGTGTGAAGGCTTCGCAGTTCTCATTCACCCGCCTGCAAGGCGCCGACCCCGTTACCCGCGTAGACATGACCTCGACCGGCGAGGTAGGCTGCCTGGGCGATTCGTCGGAAGAAGCGCTCCTCAAGTCGCTGCTGTCGGTGGGCTACCGCATTCCGAAGCAGTCGGTGCTGATTTCCGGCGGGCCGATTGCCTCGAAAGTGGCGCTCCTGTCTGCCGCGAAGTTGCTGGTGCAAAAGGGTTACACGCTCTACGCCACTCAGGGCACGCACCGTTTCTTCGCCGAGAACAGTGTGCCTTCCCAGCTCCTCTTCTGGCCCGATGACCACCAGGAGCCGAACGTTATCAGCTACCTGCGCGAAAAGAAAATCGACTTGGTCATCAACATCCCCAAGAACTTGACCAAGGGCGAGCTGGACAACGACTACAAAATCCGCCGCACGGCAGTCGATTTCAACACGCCGCTGATTACGAATGCGCGCCTAGCCAAGGCGTTTATCAAGGCATTCTGTAAGCTGGAAATGTCGGATTTGAAGATTAAGAGCTGGAACGAGTATAAGGCGCAGTAGCAACTGCCTTATTCAGTCCGCTGATTTGAAAAAGCCCTGCTATCTGATGATAGCAGGGCTTTTGTGTTAATGACCACCTCTATTAATCCAACGACCGTTCGCGGAACAGCACGAAACCGATGTGCGCAAACACGCTAAACTGCCGATTCGGCGCATCGTAGTGAATGAATTGCAGTGAGGCCGGACCTACGGGCGTTTGGTACACAAAGCCCGTCATGGCCGTGAAGTAGGGCCGGCTAACGGCGGGGCCACGTTGCGCCAGCAGCGGGTTAGCTTCCTGCCGCTCCCAAGGGCGCACTAGCACGTGCATGTAGCCTTCGGTGCGCCACTCTAAGGAGCCTATAATGGCTTTGATATAGCGCAGGCCAGCCGCGGCGTAGGCCGTGCCCCGGTAGCGGTCGAGGAAGATGGTGCGCGAGTCGGGCAGGGGTAGGAAGGCGGGGGCCATGGTGAGCGAGGCGCGGTAGTTGGCGAACCGACCCTGCGTGCTGATTTGCGACTCTACTAAGTAGCCCCAAGCGTGCACCCTGCTACCAACCGAATCGGTCTTGTGAAAGGTAAAATATTGCTCGTTGTAGATGCTCAGCTTCACCCACTGATGGTTGCGACTGCGCTCCTGCAAGTCATCGGCAGTGGTACCAGGGGTATATTTTTCCCGCGCCGTCACGCCCCGAAAGCCAAACTCCACCCGGCGGCCACTTACGGCATACTGGCGGCGGTTCAGGGAGTTACGCTCAAACCGAACGGCACCAGTGGCACCCTGCAGCCGATCCTGATCCAGCGTGGCATTGGTGTTGATATCGCTGGTATTAGCGAACCGGTCGCGGTTGGTGAAGGCGCCTACGCTCAGCACGTAGCGGCTGCGATAGTTGGGGCTGATGCCTACTTGTAGGTAGGTTTTCAGGTCGCGCTGCTGGAGCTGGGTGTTCTGGGCTGAGGTACCCAGCAGGCCACCCGTATCTTGGTAGTTGAAGTTGTTGAAGGTAATAGTCGGCTCGAAGTAGAGCGGTGTGTTGCCAGGAATACTAATGCGGAAAGAACCTCGTGCCCCGTTGTAGAAGCGCCCAATAGTCGCATCGGCCCGCACCGAGTAGAGGTATTTGTTGAGGTAACGGTAGCCCAGGCCGAGGTAGATGTTGCTCATGGAGCGCGTCGACAGTAGCACGCCCAAGTCGGTGGTCAGGTTGGAGTTCTGGCGCGCATCTACGTTCAGCACGTAGCCTTGCAGTTGAGTATTGTAGTTGATGCGCGGGTACACGTTGTTGAAGAAGTCGTTGTTAACGAGGCGATAGTAGCCTTCCTCAATATCGCCAGGCGAGTAGCTAGAACCTGACCTCTGGAAGAAGCGCCGCACAAACTCTTGTTGCCGGCTGGGTAGTCCTTGTACATCAATCCGTTTGAAAACAGGGCGCGGCGCCTGTTCCTGAAACGCTCGGCGACGCGCCTGTAAGGCTAGTGTGTCGGCCCGACGCTGGATACGCTCCAGGATCAGCGGCATTTTGCGTTGCGCAGCCTGCGTACCGTACTGAATTAGCTGCTTTACCTTGTTGAAATCGGCCGCCGTAATGTCGTTCAGGTTGGGCTGAATGTAGATACCATTGGGTCCTACCGACGTGGTATCGGCCACATTCGACCCTAGGAATATCAGCGTGCTAGCCAGCAGTTTATCGTCTTTCTCCTTAGGGTATTTATCAAATGCCACATCCCCAACGTTCACCCCAATCATAATGTCAGGGTTGAACTCCTTGCGCATTACATCGGTAGGAAAATTATCCACCACGGCCCCGTCGAACAGGTAGCGCCCATCCTCCTGCCGGATGGGCCGAAATGCCAACGGAAACGCCATCGAGTTGCGCACGGCATCAGATAGCGAACCACTTTTCTGCACCACTTTCTCGCGGGTGAACACCTCCGACGCTACGCTACGGTAGGGCACCAGCAGGTTGTCGAAGTTGTACTTGGCAATGGCGCCGGCGGGGGCCAGCATGGTTGACAACACGTAGTTTAGCGTCACGTCGTTGACGAGCTTGGGCGTAACACGTGCGCTCAGCGTTGAGTCGATAGCCAGGCGCAGGTGCAGGGCGGCTGGGGTAGGGTCGATGTCGTAGTAGTTATATACTTTGCCCTCGACGGGAGTGCCATCCACCCAGTTTTGAAATTCTGGCTTTAGCACAATTTCTTCAATCTCCTCGGGTGAGTAGCCAGCGGCATATAAGCCCCCCACAATGGCGCCCATGCTGGTACCCACGATGTAGTCGATGGGGATGCGGTTCTTTTCCAGCTGCTTCAGCACGCCCACGTGCGCCAAGCCTTTGGCACCGCCCCCACTCAATACCAGGCCTACCTTCTGCGCCTGTACTAGGTTTATTGCGCCCAGCACTAGCAGCAGGGCAGCAAGTAAGAAGTAGTGTTTCTTCATATAGTTATATAGAAAGCCACTGAGGTAGCAGCGAGTTTCGTACGCAATCAGCGCTGCCAGGTTTTCCAATGATAGACCTTTTTAGGTCGTGCTTTTTAGCCTGCCCTTCTGATCATTCTTCATGGCCCGGTACGAGCACACTTGGCACTTGCTGACGAGCAGCTTCCTGGGCCAGCCGCTCCTGCTCCTTGGCCGAAGGCGTACGGGGCAGCTTGTTCAGATCGGGCTGACCGGCATCCACCCAGCAGGTGTACCAAAAGGCCGCTACTAGGCGCACGGCCTGGCGCATACGACGCTCTACCTGCCCGTTGAGCTGGCGGTGGTAGGCGCGGGCAAAATCGCGGGAGTAAGTACGGATAGTCTGGCCGCCACGCTCCTCGTAGCCGTATTTGCGGTCGGCGGCAAACAGCATGGTTTGCTCCCGCTCGAAGCGCAGCACCGAATCGACGGCGGCGTGCGAGGCGGCCACGGCCTGCCAGATGGCTTCCGTGGGTCGGTCGAGGTAGGCAGCCTGGCCTACCATCAAATCGTAGTCGGTGCTCAGCAGTTCCGGCAAGCGGCTCTCCCACAACCCATGAATGCCCCGCTGCCCCGTGAATTGGCCATTATAGTTGCGGGTGGTGTGCAAGGGCACGCAGGCATCGGCTACGTAGTGGCCCAGGTCGGCGGAAAGGTGCAGGATGCGGTCGGTGTTATGCTCCCGGAAAGCGGCCGTAAGCTGGCCTTTCATCTGCGCTACCTGCCAGGGCACAATACCGTGGCGCATTAGCGAATCTTCGCCGTAGCGGGCCACGGCATCAGCGAAGTTGCGGGGTAGGCCGTGCTTGGTGAGGGCTGAGTCGCCGTACACATCTACATCCAGGAAGTGGCGAGCCGCCTCGCCGGGCACCACCGAGCGGCGCGAGTCGGGGCGGGTGGCGTTTTCGGTAAGGTAGTCGATGTTGGCTTTATAGAAGCCAATCATTTCTCGGGGCAGGGTGAAAACAGCCAGCCGGTTGATGAGCCGATGCCCGAAGAAGCCCCAGGCGTGGGTAGGAATAGTAGGGAGTAGTAGCAGCGATAAAGCGAGGAGAATAGTAACAGCTTTCATAACAGCATGATATACCGATAGACAAGCTGCTCTTACAATATCGTACCAACGTGGTACGGAGCTAGTTTTCTGAGTAGCTTAAGCGTCTCCTATTCTTTAAGCATCCTCTTATGTCACGACACCTTCCCTATTCCACCATTCCTTTCGCCTTGCTCTTGCTGATGTCGGGCTGCCAGCAAAAGCAGAAGAAATATCCTTATTTAATAAAAATCGACGGCTGTACTGACTGCTCCGTTACGCTCAGGGACCTCCCTCCTTCCTACAACACACTGCACACTGCCCAGAGGCAAGCCGGTCAGTTAGTTCTATCAGGCACCGTTACGCAGCCTGGTGTGTATCATATCTTTGGCCATAAGCCTACAGATAAGAATTTCGGCATCAATGCGGATATCTATCTACCAGCCGATTCGGTGCAGCTAACGGTTCTGCCTAAAGAACAGGAAAAGCGTACTTTCTACCATATCTACCAGCGGCTTGGTCTCGGCTCCTACCTCCGGAATATCGTAGTGTTTTCTACTTCACCGCAACAAAAAGAGCTGGAACGCTACTTATACCTCAATGACAGCTTGTGGAACAAGTTCTTCGTGGATAAAAGCCTTGTGACCGCGAAGCTGGTTCAAACCTACGATTCCGGCAACCGCGCCCTCGTGGAGCAGTGGTCCGATTCAGCACGTCTCTTCGAAGGACGTTTTCCCAAGTACATGGCCGAATCGTCGGTGCTTTTCGCCAAGCAGTATCCCCATTCCGACCTCACCGCCTACGCCCTGCTGGATAATGCTAAGACAACTAACGTCCAGCCACTCCTCCGCCCCTACTACCGCGCCCTACCCGATTCACTGAAGCAAAGCTACTACGGCAAGCTCCTGGCTAAGGAATTTGAGAAACTAGAGAAGTAGTTCTACTCTCCCCTATCGCGCACCAGCCGAAATAGCGTGTCGCGGTAGGTTTCGCCTACCGGAATGGTGTGGTCGGCAATGTAGATCGTGTTACCATCCACCATTCGGATTTTGTCCAGCGACACTAGGTAGGACTTGTGCACCCGCAGAAACGGCGGCTGCGGCAGTTGCTCGCTTAAGTCTTTCAGGGTTTGGTAGGTAACCACGCGCTGCCCCGGCGTCACGATGGACACGTAGTTCTTCAGCGCCTCCACGTAAAGAATGTCGGCATAGTCGAGACGCAGGAATTTGTTTTTGCTTTCACCTTTCACAAATAGCGAGTTGCCCGCGGGCGAAGCCACTGGGGTAGGCACGGGCGGTGGCGCAGCGGCCGGCGCGGGCAGTAGGGCCTGCGCCTTTTGCACAGCCCGCAGAAATCGGTCGAAGGCAATGGGCTTGAGCAGGTAGTCTACCACATCGTGCTCGTAGCCCTCTAAGGCGTACTCGGGGTAGGCGGTGGTGAGGATAACTTTGCACCGGTTGCCGCAGATCTTCAGAAACTGCAAGCCCGTCAGCTCCGGCATCTGGATATCCAGAAACACTAAATCAACGCGGCCCTCTTGCACCCAGTGCAGCGCCTCAATAGGATTGGTGGTAGTGCCTACCAGCGTAAGCGTCGGAATTTTCTGAATGTAGCTGGCTAGCAATCGAGTAGCGTAGGCTTCATCATCAACGGCAATACAGCGGAGCATAAGAACGGGGTAGTAAATAGGTGGGCAAGAACGTTATTTCGACCGTGTTGCGCACTACACTCGGCGTCTCTTTCGGGCGAAGCGGCTAGCTAAAAATCTACAACTCTACCAGCAAGCGCACGTGGTGCTGAACCCCATCTGCCTCTATCTGCAAGTCGTGCCGGTTAGGGTAGAGCAGCTCTAGGCGCCGGCGGATGTTGGCCAGCCCAATGCCTGTGGTAGCGTCTTTCTGATGTTGGTTGATGAAGTTATGCACTTCAAATAGTAGCTGGTTGGGTGCAGGCAGGTGCAGGCTGATTTCCACCGGTTGGTCGGCTCTGTTCACGACACCGTGTTTTAGGGCATTCTCTACAAAAGGAATCAGCAGCAGCGAGGCTACCCGCTGCCCCATTACAGCCGCACCTGTTTGCCGGAACTGCACAAAAAACCGGTCCTCAAACCGCAGTTGATAAATAGCCAAGTAGTTATCCAGGTACTCTATTTCTTTATGCAGGTCTACCCGCCCGTCGGGGCTTTCGTGCAGCATGTAGCGCATCAGATCGGAAAGGCGCAGCACCGCTTCGGCCAACGGCTCCGATACGGGGTAGGCCTCCGCGTAGATGTAGTTGAGCGTGTTGTAGAGAAAATGCGGGTTGATCTGAGTTTTCAGGAAGGCCAGCTCGGCCTGCGTCTTTTCCTGCTGTAGCAGCTGTAGCGCCAGCTGATTTTCGCGCTCTTTCTCCCGAAGCAGCGTGTCGCGCACGCCTACGGCCGCACCGGCTAATACCACCGTCGGCACCAAAAAGTAGAGGTTGTCTTTCAGGTAGTACAGCAGTGGAGTGCCGGGCATGTAATTGCGGAAGCCGAATAGCAACGGCAACAGCACCTCTTCGAGCAGGTAGCGGGTGCCCGCAAAGACTACCGGTGTGCCCAGCACACCCACCACTACTATCAACCAACGCCCCCGTTGCACGCCCTGCGGAAACACGAACAGGTAGCAATAGTAGAACAAGCTCATGAAGCTAAGCCAGAAAGTGAATTGCAGCAACAACGATTTCAGTAGGTTACTCTTTTCCCTACCCGTCAGCCAGATACTCAGTAAGTCGTAGCCAATCAACAGTGTCCATCCTGCTGCTTGGTACAGAAAAAGTCGTTTGCGGTTCATAGGCTAAAAGTAGCCCAAGTGCCTGCACCTGCGCCAGAATATTATCCGAACCCCTACCCTGTGGTTTTCAACGCCGCCCACTGGCGGACGAACAGTTCATGACCGCGTTTCCCGGCTTCAAGCCGATTTTTGGTTGGTTGGGATAATAAACTTCCTACCCCCTCATGCGGCTACCACCTTTGTGTCATCACTTCACCACTACCTCCGATGACTACGCTCCGCTACTTCCGTCGCATTCTCCTAGCCCTTTCGCTGCTAGGCCCTACCCTCGCTGCTACTGCCCAAACGTCCTCACCGGCTACCGGCAAAATCAAATTGTATATCGTGGGCACTTTCCATTTCAGCGGCTCAACCAGCGACGTAGTGAAAGGAACCAAAACCGACATGAACACGCCCGAAAAGCAACGCGAGGTAGAAGAAGTCATTGACCGCCTTCAAAAAACGCAGGCTGATAAAGTGTTCATCGAATGGCAGCCAACGCGGCAACACTTCGTGGACAGCACCTACGCGCTATACCGCCAGAATCAGTTCACACTCGGCAACAACGAGGTATACCAGGTAGGCTACCGCTTGGCTAAGAAGCTCAACCGCCCCCGCGTGTACTGCGCCGATGCCGACGGGGTATTCAACTACACGGCCACCCAGGCCTACGCCAAGCAGCATGGCCAAGAACAAATTCTGAAAGATACCTTTGCCGAGACGCCTCAGGATAGCGTAGGCCGCCTGCTAGCGGCTCGCAAGAAAAAAGCTACTCCTGAAAATCCGCTTCCCGGCAACACGCTCCTCGCTCAGTTTGCCCGCATGAACACCAAAGCAGCCGACCAGGGCAATATGGATGTCTATCTGCTCGAATTGGCTCGCGTGGGTGGTGGCCCCAACTACGTAGGCGCCGACTTAGCTGGGGAGTTCTTCAAGCGCAACGTGCGCATCTATAACAATTTACTCCGCACCGTGGATGTGCAGCGCGATAAATCTATTGTGCTGCTCATCGGCCAGGGCCACGTAGCCTTTTTAAAGTCGATTTTGCAATACAACTCCTTGTTTGAAGTGCAAGACGTACTGCCCCTGCTCACCAGCAAGTAAGGCACACAAAAAATAGCCATGGTCCACCCGGAATATTCCGGGTGGACCATGGCTATTCATATGTATAGCAGTTTGCTTTTCTACCGCTGCTTCACCAGCGGAAACTTCATGCGGTAGTCGGCTTTCACGTCGCCTTTGCTGATGCGGGCGAGTTTGCCTTTGATAAACTGCTTTTTGAATGCTGAAATCTTATCCGTGAACAGCACGCCTTCCAGGTGGTCGTACTCGTGCTGAATCACGCGGGCCGTCATACCAGAAAAGGTTTCTTCGTGCGGCTGACGGTTTTCGTCCTCGTAGCGCAGTGTTACCACGGGCTGACGGTACACCATTTCGCGCACGCCCGGAATGCTCAGGCAACCTTCTTCAAAGCCCCACTTCTCGCCTTCTTCATGGATGATCTGCGGGTTGATGAAGGCGCGCTTCACAGGTTGCGCGGTAGCTTCCAACTGCGCTGGCTCGCCGTTTTCGTCCTCCTCGTCTATCATCGGCGCCGAGTCAATTACGAACAGGCGGACGCTTTTGCCGATCTGAGGTGCGGCCAGGCCTACCCCGTGGGCATAGTACATGGTATCGTACATATCGGCCACGAGCTGCTTTAGCTCGTCAGCTGAAAAATCGGCAGGCAGGTCGCGGGCGCGAACTTTCAAAACAGGGTCGCCGAAGGCAACAACAGGGTAAATCATCGGGATTCAAGGAAAGATTGCAAAATGATGGCCGCGCTGATGCGGTCCACCGTGGCTTTATCGCGGCGAGCTTTCTTGCCTAGCCCGCCCGCCAACATGGTAGCGTGCGCCATGCGTGAGGTAAACCGTTCGTCGACCTCGTGCACCGGCACCGCCGGGAACTCACGCCGCAACTGCCGCACCAGTCCTACTACGGCGCTAGTAGCATCGGTAGCCTCGTTGAGTAGGGTGCGCGGCATCCCGACCACCAAAGCCGCCAGCGGGTCGCGCTGGTGGTAGGCTTTCAGGTAGGCCAGCAGGTCCTTGCTGTGCACGGTGTCTAGCGGCGAAGCAATGAGCTGCGAGGGGTCCGTTACCGCCAGGCCCACGCGTTTGTGACCGTAGTCAATGGCAAGAATTCGACCCATCAGCAACTATAAAAAACCACCTACCCGCGCCGTATAGTTCCTTATCGTGCGGGCTGTGCAAAGATACGACGACCAACTGGAACTGCCAGAATATTGCTATTGCCTACAATCACATGTTCTCGCTTTTGCAAAATGGCATCTTGCAGCTTATTAAAATTATAATTCATATTACTCTATACAACTCAATCTAACAATACACAATCCACGTAAATTATAAACACATGGGGCACTTATAACTCTTTAACAAGATCAAATTGCATTGTTATTGGAAAACCATATCTCCGAAATAGTGTGGCGTTATTCTTGAAAAAGTTTTACTATTCCTGTATACGCTATTGCCTTCAGGATTGCACTATCGCCCTACCCACTACGCCGCTTTCGTTTATGCCTGTTGAGCCGACCATTGCCCCTACCCCTCGCCCAGCCGTAGCTCCGGAGCAGGCGCCCAATAATCGGCAATGGCAGGTGCGGCAGCCCTTTCTGTTGGCCATTGTGTTGGTATGCGGCATTTTGGTGGGTGCCAATCCCTTTCGGCCTTCCAGCCAAAACCCTGATGGTACCTCCCGCGGTTACCTTAAGTTCAAAGAAATCCTGAGCTACGTAGACCGCGACTACGTGGACTCAGTAGACGCCGAGGCCTTATCAGACTACGCCATCAGCCGGATGCTGGAGCAGTTGGACCCGCACACGGTTTTTATTCCGGCCCGCGAACAGCAGCAGGCTTCGGTACTGTTGCAGAGCGACTTTGATGGGGTAGGCGCCGAGGTCAACATTTTCCATGATACCGTGACGGTGGTAGCCCCACTGAGTGGCGGCCCTGCCGAAATGGCTGGCCTGCTGCCCGGCGACCGGCTCCTGCGCATCGGCGAAACTCCTGTTTCGGGTAAGCACGCCTCGCTGGAGTCGGTGCTGGGCTTGCTGCGGGGTCCTCGCGGCAGCCGCGTACCGCTGCTCGTGATGCGTCGTCACCAGCGTGCACCCATCACTATGCTGGTAACGCGCAACCGCATCGCCAACAACTCACTGGATGTGAGCTATATGCTGGATAACCAGACGGGCTTTATCAAAATCAGCCGCTTTGCCAGTGGCACGTTCGATGAGTTCAAGCAGGCACTGGGTGACCTACGCCGTCAGGGCATGACCCGCCTCGTGCTGGACCTGCGCGGTAATCCCGGCGGCTACCTCGACCGCGCCACCAAAATTGCCGACGAGTTTATTGGCGGCACCCGCAAGCTAGTGTATACCGATGGCAAAGGCGACCAGTACGATACCCAGACGTTTGCCCGCGTCACCGGCGAGTTTGAGGAAGGCCCGTTGGTGGTGCTAGTCGATGAAAACAGCGCCTCGGCCGCCGAAGTAGTAGCCGGTGCCCTGCAAGACCACGACCGCGCTCTGCTGGTGGGTAGGCGCACCTTTGGCAAAGGCTTGGTGCAACAGCCCATCACGCTCAATGACGGCTCGGAGCTGCGCCTGACCATTGCCCGCTACTTCACGCCCTCGGGGCGCTGCATTCAGAAGTCATACCAGGGTGGTGCAGTGGCCTACGAGCAGGAGTTGGCCAACCGCCAACGCCGCGGTGAGTACCTGCACGCCGACAGCATCCACTTTGCCGACTCCCTGCGCTACCGCACGGCCCACGGCCGTACCGTGTATGGTGGCGGCGGCATCATGCCCGACTTCTTCGTACCCTGCGACACGCTGCTGCAATCGGCTTACTATACCAAGCTGCAAAAGCTAAACCTGATCCGGGAGTTTGCCCTCAACTTCTACCAAGACCACCAGACAGAATTGACAGGGCTGCGTTTCGAACAGTTCAACCAACAATTTCAGGTTACGGATCAACAACTGAAAACGCTGGCTGCTCTGGCGGCCAAGGCTGGCACACGTGCTTCTGTAGCCGAGCAAAATCGGTGTGCACTATTGCTACGCACGCAACTGAAAGCCCTTATTGCGCGTCATGCCTACGGCAACACGGCTTTTTACCAAGTGATGCAACAGCAAGACCCTGAGTTGCTTCAGGCCATGCGCAGCTTCCAAAATGGCTCCGCTTTACTTACACAGAATTTGACTTCGATGAAGTAAACAGCACGTATCAAAGCAAATGCAAAGGCCGTGTCTCTGTACAGAGACGCGGCCTTTGCATTTGCTTTGGTGGAGCGGCTACGGCACTTGCGTCTTATCCTGATAGGTGAACTTTCGGTCGATTTTATCGAACGGCTGGCCGTCTACTTCGGCGTAGGGGTAGATGAAGTAGTTGAGCGGGTCGCCCTGTTGCGGAGGCGTTAGAGTCAGGTCGCGGCCGCGGGTGAATTCCACGCGGTTTTCATCGTGGGCGCCGAAAAAGTACTGGCGGCGGGCCGGATTTTTGGCCGCCTCAGAAGCATCGACGGGCACCCAGCCGGTTTGCTTGGTGTAGAATTCGGCCCAGCAGTGGTAGCCCTGCACCTGGCCGCTGCCCCGTTCGGCGGGTAGGGGAAACCCGATGCTGAAGCGCGCCGGAATACCTAGTGCCCGGCAATAGCCGATAAAAATGGCGTGAAAGTCGGTGCAGTTGCCGCGCCGGGCATCGCAGGCGTAGTAGATGTCGCCACGGCCCCAGCCCTGGCCAGTTTTGTCGTACTGTACCGTGCTAACGACGTGGTTGTAGATGGCGCGGGCTTTTTCGAGGTCGGTTTTGGCCCCGGCCTTAGTTACTACTTCTGTTGCCCAGGTCTTGATCTTCGCATCAATGGGCACGAGGCGGTCGGGTTGGAGCCAGCGGGCCATATCGGGGTCGTTGGCCTCGGCCTTGGTAGGCTTGCGACCGGCGCTCAAAAACGGATTCAAATGCTCGCGGCGTACTGCTTGAAATTGCAGTTTCACTGTGAACCCCTCAGCCGGTGGCTGCGCCACGCGCAGGTGCACCATCTGGTTGTTGTAGGGCCCAGTAGCTATTTCGTAGCGATATGGCGAAGTAACGCTTACCCCGGTAATCTCCTGCGACTTATCGTTGTGTGGTACAGGGAGCCACAGGTCGAGGTAGTGGGTGGTAGGAGGTAAGTCGTGGAGCGTAGCGGTATATTCCACGGTTACTGTGCGGGTGCGGAGCGCCGGCGAAGACGACTGCGCATGCACCAAAGATTGGCTGAAAAGCCCTAGAGCGGCTACTAGGGTAGCCACCCGCGCCGGCCGGCGCGGTCCCCGTTCTCGAATTTTCACGTAATACTGAATTCTAAGGTATAAAAGATACGGCCGACGACCATCCTTGGCAAAGATACGCGCAAATAGCCGCGGCGTTTGGCAAAGTAGCTGGTTCCGAAGCGCTTTCCTGGCAGCGCTGGCAATTGCCTGTCAACAATACCGTAACTTTAACTCCGCCCGTCAGTAAAGGGAAACGGGCAACTTTTCTTACTTCTTCTCTATGTTTTTGCGGCAGCCGCGTGCGTATTTTCTGGTAGGGCTGCTGCTGATTCTGAGCACATTATCGGCGGTGGGGCAGCAAGTGCGCTTTGCCGGCCGCATTACGGAAGCCAAATCGGGCAAGGCGGTACCCTTCGCTTCCGTGTTTGTGCCGGGCTCCAGCCAGGGCACTACGGCCGATGAAAACGGCCGTTTCACGCTCACCGTGGCACAACCCGTCGATTCGCTGGGTGCTTCGGCGCTGGGCTTCACTCCGCTCAAGAAAGCCGTAGGTACTCAGCCTACGCAAACCATCAACTTTGCCTTAGGTGGCGGAGGCGGTTTCACGCTAGGTGAGGTAACCATACGCCCGCCCGGCGAGGTCGAGAACCCGGCCTACCGGATTTTGCGGCTGGTGCAGGCACACAAAAACGAGAACAACAAGCGCAGCCTCAAAACCTACGATTTCGACAGCTACAACCGCCTCCAAGTGTTTCTGGCTAATATGCCCCGCGACCCGGAGGAGGGTAGCCTGTTTCAACAGATTCAGGACGTGGCCGATAGCCTAGGTGCGTTGGGCGACACGACCAATGGGCGAGTAGCCCTACCTATTTTCGCCTCCGAGGCCATTTCGCGCTTCTACGTGCAGTCGCAACCGCGCCTGACCCGCGAGGAAATCCGCCATACGCAGATGCATGGTCTGGCCCCGCGCGAGGGCTCGGTGCTGTCGCAGATTATGGGCACCTCGTTTCAGGACTGGGATTTTTACCGCAACTGGCAGCAACTGCTGGGCAAAGATTTCATTTCGCCCATAGCCGACGGCTGGAAATTCACCTACGAATACGAGCTGCAAGACTCGGTATTCCTGGGTTCCGATTACTGCTACCGTATTGCCGTAGAGCCACGCCGTCCGGCAGACTTGGCCTTTACGGGACTGATCTGGATTAATGCCGAAACCTACGCACTGCGCCGAGTTGATTTGAAGGTGAGCTCCTCCGTGAACCTCAACTTTGCCGATAACATTGTGGTGCAGCAGGACATGGTGGCCTCCTCGGCCGGGCCGGGCCTACCGCGCCGTACGCACGTGGAGCTGGGCGTGAAGCCGCTCAAGAAAAGTCCGGCTTTTCGGGCCGAGTTCACTACCATTAACTCCGATTTTGTGGTGAACCAAGACCGCCCGGCCGAGTTCTACAACCTCCCCATCGAGACGCTAGCCAGCGCCTACGAAACTCCGCCCGGCTTTTGGGAGGCCAACCGCCCCGATACCCTCACGGCCCGTGAGCAAGGCACCTTTGCTACCCTCGACTCGGTGCAGCGCCTACCTGAAGTGCGCACCGTGCTCGATATCATGGACATTGCCGTGAACGGCTACTACCGGGCGGGCAAGTTGGACCTGGGGCCCGTGCTGAGCACCTATGCCTTTAATAGTATTGAGGGGCACCGTTTTCAGTTCGGCTTTCGGACTACCCCCGCTATCAGCCGCAATTGGTTGCTGCGCGCCTACCTGGCCTACGGTACCCGCGACGGTCGTGTGAAGTACGGCGTACAGGGGAGCCGCATTCTGGACCGCCGCACCTGGACGGTAGCCACCGTAGAGCGCCGGCACGATATTGAGCAAATAGCCCTACTCGACAACGCGTACGCGCTGGAAAACCCGTTGTTTGAGGCCTCGGCCCGTCTGGGCAACATTCGCAGCAGTCGGCCACTGCTGCGCGAACTGAGCAGCCTGTCGCTGCAAAGCGATCTGTTCCGGGGCTTCACGCAGAAGGTGACGCTGCGCCACCAGCAGTTTCGGCCGCTCTACCCTTTTGCCTACTACACCGATGTACCCGCCCCCGGCGCTCCTACCGACGATAATTTTACGCTATCAGAAATTGTGGTGGAGTCGCGCTACGCCCGCGACCAGGTACTGGTGCAGAGCCAGAACCAAAACCGCCGTTATGCCATTGGGCTGATGCGCTGGCCGGTAGTTACACTCCGCTACACGGTGGGGCTCAACAACGTACTGGGCAGCGATTTTAAGTACCAAAAGCTGAACCTGCTGGTAACGCAGAGCGTGAAGCTCGGTCAGCTTGGCCGCACCGACTATATTTTGGATGCGGGTTATGTTCCGAGCACGGTGCCCTACCCCCTGCTCAAGAACCACCTCGGCAACCAAACGCCGTTTTATAACTCCGGCGCTTATAACCTGATGCGCTATTTTGAGTTTGTGAGCGACAAATATGTGGCGCTTCAGCTCGAAAACCATCTGGATGGTTTTCTCATCAACAGCGTGCCGCTGCTGCGCAAGCTAAACTGGCGCCTGTTGGTAACTGGCAATGTGCTGTATGGCGGCATCAGCGAGGCCAACCGCGCTATCAACCCCACCGAAAATCAAGTAGGCGAGCCGCTGCCTACCTTCCAGGCCCTGGGACGCGCGCCTTACGCCGAGCTAGGCTATGGTGTAGAGAATATCTTCAAGGTAGTACGAGTCGATTTTATTCACCGCCTCACCTACCGCAACTCCCCCGGCGCCCGCAACTTCGGCGCGAAAGTCAGCTTTCAGTTCCGGCTGTGATTTTACCCTACTTGTCATCCTGAATATTCCGCGCATCAAGCTAGTGCCGAAGGATCTTCTCACGCAAGAACGACAAGTGTATCAATGCCCCGTTCAACTGGCATAAGGTCCTTCGCAAGCTCAGGATGACAAATGGGCTACAGATGACATAGTGCCAGATTACTTCTACTTCGCCCGCATATCCAGCGTATTGAGCAGGCTTTTCACAGCTTGGTTTAGCTTTGAATTACCGCGCAGTCTATTGTTTAGCTGGGGGTCCGTTTCGAGAGTGCCGAAATAGGTAGCAAAGCTGGAGTTTTGCAGACGAGCTCGCACGCCGGCTGTTTCGCGTGGGCTACGTCCTGCCATCCATTGCGCATAGGTAGGACGCAACTGCTGTGCCCGCTCGCGCAATGGCGCTCCTTCTTTCTCCAGAATAGCAATGGCCTCAGCATCAGTAGGCGCTGATAAGGCCCGTTGTACCACAGCCATCATATCCGACCCTAATCGGTTAAACTGTGTTTCGGCCGGGTTTTGCTGGTAAGCAGCAAAGGTAGTAGCAGAGCCAACGATTGATGGCGCGTTGGGCGCGGCGGCCAGCAGCGCTAACGCAAATAAAGGAAGATGAGGCATGGGGAGGAAAGATAGAGGTAGGGAGCTGAGACAGGGTTTGTTAACACAAACGAAATATAGTCGCAAACGGATGTTGGCCCCTACCCCACTAGTTTTGTTTCTTCGCCCTATGAAGAAATCCCCAGCCTCTAAGAGCCCTACCGTTTACCTACCCGAAAATACCTTTGCGCGTTGGACAGCAGATCAGCTCCGGACAGATACCGAGTGGGAGCAGTGTTTATTTGTCGACTGTAATTTTGCGGAGGCAGATTTGCGCCACAAGCGCTTCATCGATTGTCGCTTCGAGCGGTGCAACTTCACGCTGGCTACCCTCAACGGTGTGGGTCTGCAGGGGGTAGCGTTTGCGGAGTGTAAGCTTACAGGCGTACAATTTGCCACCTGCCAAGATATGCTATTCAGAGTCGATTTTGAGCAATGCCAGCTGCACTACGCCAGCTTTGCCGGCAAGAAGATGCGAGGCACCTCCTTCCGCCACTGCTCCTGCACCGAAGCCGACTTCACCCAGGCCGACCTCAGCAACGCTGCTTTTGCGCACACTGCCCTCAGTCGGACCGTCTTTCACCACACACAGCTCAACGGTGCCGATTTCACGACTGCCACCGACTTCATTATCGACCCAGAGCACAACCCGTTGCGCGGGGCCCGCTTCACGGTGGCGGGGCTAGTGGGGCTGGTTGCTAAGTATGACTTGGTGATAGAGTAAGGGCCGGTTTAGTTCAGCCATACCTCGGCTACCACGGCAAAGCGCTGTGGCCCGAAGGCATTGTAGTAGGGGGCTTCGCCCTCAAACGTCAGCACGTGCACCAGTTCCATACCTTCCAGGCGGCTGGGCACCACGCGCACGGGATATAGTTTACCCTCTTCGGGCCAGTCGCCGCGGTGGTTGAGGGGACGGTCAGAAGCATCGGTGCAATACGCATAGTGCACGACCGGCAGGTGCCGGGTGGCCGCGGCCATATCCAGGTTAGCTACTTCGTGTGACATATAGGTGATGAGATAAGACGCCTGTAAAAACCCTATTTCGTCCGAATAGTTTCCTGCCGTGCTTGGCAGGGCTACAGGCAAGTAACGGAAATAAAGAAAAAGGCCAAACGATTCTATTGAATCATTTGGCCTTTTCTTCGAGGTAGCGGGGACTGGACTCGAACCAGTGACCTTTGGGTTATGAGCCCAACGAGCTACCAACTGCTCCACCCCGCACTGTTTGGTGATGCAAATGTAGGAATTTTATCGATAAAACACCTTTTACAGTTACAAAAACCTATAATTAATTACTGAGTAACTGATTATCAAATCATTATTTTTTACTTACTCGTCATCAAAACCGGCTCGTGATGCCGAAATGAATCTTAGAGGCGTTCAGAGAAAAAGATTGGCCGCGGGTGCGGCCCACTGAATACACAAACTGAAACAGCCCGGCGCCGGTGCGGAAGCTCAAGCCAGCGCCTAGCCCCGTGGGCGCGTCCTGCCGGAAATCATTGATAAGGTCACGTCGGATATAGGCCTGGTCCACGAACAGAAACACGTAGGCCTCGTTACCCGTGAACTGCCGGAACTCAGCGGTGCCCACGGCATACTGGCTGGCGTAGAAGTTGAACTCGTTGAAGCCCCGTAGGGTAGCCAAACCGCCTACCCGAAACAGGTCGTTCAGGAACAGGCGCTGGTTGAACAACGCTTCGCCATGCACGCGCGTGAGCAGTACGCCTTGCTGGCCTACCCGGTAGTAGCGCTCGGCGCGTCCGCTCAGGCCCACCTGCGTGGAGCGCAGGGCCAGCCCCGCGTATAGCTCCTCGTTCAGCTCGGGGTTGCGGCTGATGCGTTTGTTGCCCACGTTGCCTTGCGCTGCCAACAGTACGCCCCGGCGCGGAAATAACAGGTCATCTAAAGAATTCCAGGTGTAGCTGAGGCCGTAGTTGGTATATTCGGAGTCGATATTTTCGGGGAGGGTGGTGCGCCGGTCCAGCAGCGTATCGAGCAGGCGGGAGCTGCGCAACTCGGTGAAGACCGTGAGACGCCCGGCCCGCGGCGTGGGGTAGGTAACTTGAAGGCGCGGCCGGATGGTCAAGAACGCATCGTTTTGCCGATACAGATTAAAGGTACCAGCTACTTCCAGCGGCGTGCCGAAGAAGTTGGGGTGCACATACTGCGCATCGAGCTGTTGGGAGGCCGCATCTACCTTGCGCCACTGCAACCCCAGTTGCTTGCCGCCCCCCTTGATGTTGCGCAGGTTGATGGTGACATCACCGGTAAGCTGCACGCGATTTTGGGTAGCGGTGGGGTTGGGATTAGGAAGCACCCCCACAATGGCATCGAACTGGTTGGCTGAGCGGTCGGCGAGCAGCAGGTACACCCGCGCCCTACCCCTGGCAAAGCGCACCTCGGGCTCGGCCTTCACTTGCAGGTAGGGCAGCTGGCGCAATAGCTGGGCGGCGGCGTCTACCCGCTGCTGACTATAGGGTTGGTTAGGGAAGAGTTGCAGGTACTTAATCAGGAAATTACGCCGCGTTTTGGTGGCCCCAATCACTTCCAGCGAATCGAAGACAATGACCGGGCCGCGGTCCAGCACCACTCGTCCCTCTACTTCGTTGCCGCGCAGCTCCACCGAGTCGAGGCGCACGGTGGCGAAAGGGTAGCCTTGGTTTTCGGCTTCATCCAGGATATGCTCCTGTAGGCGGCTCCACTCACCAGGCATAAAGGGGCGCCCCGTGAAAAACCGCTCCCGGTAGCCAGCGCGGGTAAGCAGGGCGTCGCCGAGGTTGCCGTTGCGCAGGCGCGCCCACCGAAACTGCTCGCCCACATACACGTCGGCCACCAGCGTGTCGCGCGACCAGTGCAGCCCATCAGCCGAGGCCGTGAGGTAGGCACCGGCTTGCAGGGCTTGTACCACCTCGCGCACCGTGCGCAGGGCCGCGAGCGAATCGGGAGCCGTGGTACGGTAGCGGTAGCGGCGCAGCACAGCTTGGTCGGCGGCATCGGCGGTGCGCAGGCGCACAAACCGGGGAATTTTGCGCGGCATCCGACGCTGGGCCGTCGTATCGGGGCGGGTGGCTTTAGGAGGTAACGGTGGCGTTTGCAACCCCGGCTGGTTGGGTGGGGTAGGCGTCATCTGCGCCCATGCCGTGCTTGGCCAGCTGCTCAGCAGCCACCCTAATAGACAGAACACGAGGACACGGGCGGACATTGGTCGAGTTGCGAGGTGCCAGTTTAGCAGTAAAGATACTACGGAGGACGGCAGAGCGTCCGAACGTTGTCACAAGGCAAGCTGTTGCTTGTCAAGCAGCAGCGCCGCGTAGCGGCGCAAGATCTATACGAACGACTCTTGCACCACTACGCGGCGCTGTTCAGCCTATCTATTCTACTACAAACCTCCGGCCGCTCTGCTGCCATCCATAGTATCTTTACTGCTAAACTGACAACTCAAGCAATGTCTGGCCTTTACCTTCATATTCCTTTCTGCAAACAGGCCTGTCATTACTGCGACTTCCATTTTAGCACCTCCATGGTGCTGAAAAGTCGTTTTGTGGAAGCCCTAACGCAGGAAATACAACTGCGCGCCTCCTACCTTGGCCCGGCTCCTACCCTCACTACCATCTATTTCGGCGGAGGTACACCCTCGTTGCTGACAGCCGCCGAGTTGGACACGATTTTCTTGGCCATCCATCAGCAATTCACGGTAGCGCCCGACGCAGAAATCACGTTGGAGGCTAATCCCGATGACCTTACGCCGGCTAAGCTGCGGGAGCTGGCGGCCTCGCCCATCAACCGCCTCAGCATCGGGTTGCAGAGTTTTCACGAGCCGCACCTGCGCCTGATGAACCGCGCCCACTCGGCACAGGAATCCGGCCAGGCCGTGCGGGCAGCACAGGACGCAGGTTTTGAGAATATTTCGGTGGATCTGATTTATGGTGTGCCCGCTCCTACCCATGCGCTGTGGGAGCAGGACATGGCCGCGGCCTTCGCGCTGGGCGTACCGCATTTGTCGTGCTACGCGCTTACCATCGAACCGGGCACCGTGTTCGGGCATCGCCTGAAAAAAGGCACGATGCAGGCTCCACCTGATGAGTTTGTGGCCCGGCAATTTGAGTTGCTACTCACGGAAATGGCGCGGCACGGGTATCAACAGTACGAAATCAGCAACTTCTGCCAGCCCGGCCGCGAGTCGCGCCACAACTCGGCCTATTGGCGCGGCGTGCCCTACCTGGGGCTGGGACCGAGCGCGCACTCCTTTGATGGCCACACCCGCCAATACACCGTAGCCAACAATGCCCGCTACGTGGCGGCGGTGCTGGAGCAAGGCGAGGTGCCTACTACTGTAGAACACCTTTCGGCCCAAGACCGCGCCAACGAGTACCTGATGACCAGCCTGCGCACCGCCCGCGGCTGCGACCTTGCCCATCTGCGCGACACGCTCGGGGTAGACCTGCCGGCCCAGCACGGCCCCTACCTCCGGCAGTTGCAAGCCGACGGCTGGGCTACGCTGCACCACAACGTGCTCACGCTCACAGACCAGGGCAAGCTGCTAGCCGATCATATCACGCTGGCCCTGTTTCAGTAGCACAAAGATGCCCGGCTGATTGCAGCGAATTCGGGAAATTCGGCGTAAATCTGTAGTAATGGAACGCTTGATAGATGCCCTGGCGGACAACGCCGATTTTTTTGTGGAGCAGGTAGAAATTACGGCCATCGTGTTCGACAACACGAACGACGTAACGGTATGGGCCACCACGTTTTTTGATAACACCTTATATTTCTTTCATTTAGGCTTGCAGTTTCAGTCGCTGGACCTGCTGCTGCGCCTGGCCGGCGACCGGGCCGAGACCTTGCAGGAGCAAGTAGCCGAGGCCCTGGCCACCGTCACGGAGTGGCCTTGCCTACTCGAATACAATACCTCCGAAGTGCCCCCCGTGCCCCTACCCGGCGTGGCCCTCAAGCTGGCCTGCACCTACCCCGCCAATGGTCCGGACGACGACGAGGAAGAAGAAATTTCGTTTATGCAGCTTCCCTCCGATACTGATGAGTCGGAAGAGGATGAGTACGAAGAAGAAGAGTTTGACGAGGAACGGCCGCACAATATTTTCTACCTCGAAGGCATCTTTCTGCGTCTAGAGCCCTAGCTACAGCTTCGTTCGGATTGCAACGAAATTTGTGGTCAATTTCGATAAACAACCATTACCTGATTCCTCTACAGAATCCGTGTAATTCGATAAATACGGCCGAATCCGTGGTTTAGACAACATCTGTGATGAAGGTATACCTGTTTCCGGGGCTGGGCGCCGATGAGCGTATTTTCCGTCACTTGCAGCCACTCCTGCACACCGAAACTCAGGTGCTGCCGTGGCTTACGCCCGAGCCGCGCGAATCCCTACCCCACTACGTAGCCCGCATGGCCGAGCGCGTAGTGTCCAACGAGCCCTGCTTGCTGGTAGGCGTATCCTTCGGAGGTGTCGTAGCGCTAGAAATGTGTCGGCTACGGCCTATGGCGCGGGCTGTGCTCATCAGCAGCATCCCGGATGCCGATTGCCTGCCGCCTCTTCTGCGCATAATTCGCAATACGGGTATCTACAAGTTGGTACCACCACAGTTGCTCAAGCTGTTGCCCCGCGTGGGTCAATGGTATTTTGGTATCAACAATAGAGAGGAGTATCACCTGTTCCGTGAGATTCTGCGCGACATGGAGCCGGTGTATACCCGCTGGGCCATCGACCGACTCTTGCACTGGGACAGCACCGATATAGGCCGGGGCGTGCAAATATTAGGCACCCGCGACCGGGTATTCCCGCCTGGCCCTTCGCCCGTCGACTATCTCATTCCAGGTGGTGGCCATTTCATGGTCCTCACGCACGCCAGAGAAATCAGCGTTATTTTGAATGGAATGCTTAAGTCAAAAGGTCACTTATTGTAAAAGAAGCCTGTCATCCTGAGCAGAACGAAGGGCCTTCACCTGAACAACAGCCGTATCAACGACTCGCTCAGTCGTGAGAAGGTCCTTCGTTCTGCTCAGGATGACAGGCGGTTTTCATTCAACTTCACAAGCTCACGATTTCACCGAATGCTCGCTACCTATCCCTACCGCGGCCGCATGTACTCCTTCGACCCCAGCGCGCCGTTGGATATTTCCCTACCCCTGGCGCCCGGCCCGGAGCAGGTAAGCTGCTTTTGGGCTGAGCCGGTAGAAGTGGAAACTATTCGGGTGGGGGATTTTGTGGGAAGCGTAGCCGAAGGTGGTAGTACCAACTACAAGCGTGTGCACCTTACACCCCACGGCAACGGCACGCATACGGAGTGCTACGGCCACATCTCAGCCGAGCCAGGCGCGCTGCTCAGCCATTGCCTGCGGCGCTTTCTGTTTGTGGCGCGGCTGGTGTCGGTGCAGCCCCGCCCCCTACCCAACGGCGACCAGGTGGTACTGCTAGCCGACTTGCAGCGCGAACTGGAAAAGGGCCCTGATGCGGCCATTGTGCCCGAGGCTTTGGTGCTGCGCACGCTCCCCAACCACCGCGCCAAGCGCACCCGGCATTACTCTGGCACCAACCCGCCCTACCTGGAGCCCGCTCTGGCATACTATCTAGCCGACCACCACATCGACCACCTGCTGCTGGACCTACCTAGTGTAGACCGTGAAGAAGATGGCGGCCAACTGCTGGCGCACCATGCTTTCTGGCAATATCCGCACGCCACCCGCCAAAGTGCCACCATCACGGAGCTGATCTTTGTACCCGATGCAATAGAAGATGGTCTATACCTACTCAATCTGCAAATCACCAGTCTAGCGCTAGATGCCAGCCCCAGCAAGCCGGTTCTATATGCCTTGCTGAAGTAGGCCTGCTACGAACTAAACACGAAAAGGGGCCATCCGTGCGGATGGCCCCTTTTCGTGTTTAGTTTACAGTAAACTAAGCAGTTACTTCGGGTGCAGTCGTTACCTCAGCGGCAGACACTTCGGCGGGAACAACCGATACAAACGAACGGTCGCCGCGGCCTTTGCGGAACTGTACCGTGCCGTCGATCATGGCGAACAGGGTGTGGTCTTTGCCCATCCCTACGTTCTGACCAGCGTGGTGCTTGGTACCGCGCTGACGCACGATGATGTTGCCCGAGATGATGCTCTGACCACCGTAGATTTTTACGCCAAGGCGCTTGCTATGCGATTCGCGGCCGTTGTTAGACGAGCCGACACCTTTCTTGTGTGCCATGTTGTTTTAAGCTTTTAGCTACTGGCTATTAGCCGTTAGCTTTTTGTGTAAAGCGCAAGCTAGTCAAACTGCAAGCTAACAGCTAAAAGCCATCAGCTAACTGCTATAAAACTAGCCGATGCTGTTGATTTGTACTTTGGTGTAGTCCTGACGGTGACCGTTCAGTTTGCGGTGGCCTTTGCGGCGTTTCTTCTTAAACACCAGCACTTTGTCGCTCTTCACGTGCGCCAGGATGGTACCGGTCACTTTCACATCCAGGGTAGGCGCACCGATGGAAATGGTGCCGTTGTCATCGGTCAGCAGGGCATTGCCCAGCTCTACCGAATCGCCGACGTTGCCAGCCAGCTTGTGGGTGTAAACGAACTTGTCGGCTTCGACCTTGGTCTGCTTGCCAGCTATATCGACGATTGCGTACATCAGTGTCTTCGCGGTTTCTGAAAAATGGAAGGCAAAAGTAGCTGGTTAAATTCAGATTTGCAAACCTAACTCGCTAATCTTCATCTACTCGCCTTTTATTGACATCCTTTTCCTTTTCGTTGCTACATGTAATCCTTCTATTAAAGAACACGCGAATACAAATTTTGTGGATAAACCACATTGTCCACACCCAAAATGTGGATAACTTTTCTCTTTTTGATAGAATTGACTTTTTACTCTATCCCATTATGAGAAATATAGCCCGTTTCATATCAAAGCCATACTAAAAAATTAATACACAAAAAATGATGTTCCACGGCCGCGTTCGGAGGCAGGTCGACTATCTTTGAAGAAGCAGCAAGCTATGGGGTGTAACACTCTGCCATAACCTTACGCCCTGCGGCGTGTTGCCTTACCGACCAGCTTGGCTGGTCGGTATTTCTACCCCGGTTACTTACAACTTCAGCTTATGGAACCCTTACTGACCGAAAATCCCAACCGTTTCGTGTTGTTTCCCATCCAGCACAACGATATGTGGCAGATGTACAAGCAGGCCGAGGCCTCGTTCTGGACGGCCGAGGAAATTGACCTAGGCCAGGACCAAAAGGACTGGGATAGTTTGAACGACGGCGAGCGGCACTTCATCTCGCACGTGCTGGCCTTCTTCGCTGCTTCCGACGGTATCGTAAACGAAAACCTAGCTGTCAACTTCATGCAGGAAGTGCAGTCGGCTGAGGCCCGCTGCTTCTACGGTTTCCAGGTGATGATGGAAAACATCCATTCGGAAACCTACTCTCTGCTGATTGACACCTACGTGAAAAACCCGCAGGAAAAAGACCGCCTCTTCAACGCGCTGGAAACTGTACCCTGCGTGAAGAAGAAAGGCGAGTGGGCTATCAAGTGGATCAATTCTGAGAATTTCACGGAGCGCCTGATTGCATTTGCCGCCGTAGAAGGCATTTTCTTCTCGGGCTCGTTCTGCTCTATTTTCTGGCTGAAAAAGCGCGGTCTGATGCCCGGTCTTACGTTCTCTAACGAGCTGATTTCCAGAGACGAGGGCCTACACTGTGACTTTGCCTGCTTGCTCTACCGCGACCATTTGCAGAACAAGCTACCCGAGGCTCGCGTGCAGGAAATCATCCGCGACGCGGTGACCATTGAGCAGGAGTTTGTGACCGACGCCCTACCTGTAAACCTGATTGGCATGAACGCACAGAGCATGTCGCAGTACATCGAGTTTGTGGCCGACCGCCTGCTGGTAGCTCTGGGCTGCGGCAAGATTTACAACGCCACCAACCCCTTCGATTTCATGGAGATGATTTCGTTGCAGGGCAAAACCAACTTCTTCGAGAAGCGCGTGGCCGAGTACCAGAAAGCCGGTGTAATGGCCGACCGTCAGGACAACGTTTTCTCGCTGGACGAGGATTTTTAAGCAGCTATTGGCTGCTTAGCCGCTTCCTACATCGCCTGTCATCCTGAGCGGAGCGAAGGACCTTTTTACTTTACAACAAGTCGTTGTTACGCTTGTCGTTCTACCGTGATAAGGTCCTTCGCTCCGCTCAGGATGACAGGCGTTTTTTTATGCCTACCCTACCCTACCCTACCCTACCCTACCCTACCCTACCCTACCCTACCCTACCCTACCCTACCCTACCCTACCCTACCCTACCCTACCCTACCCTACCCTACCCTACCCTACCTCCAAAAACTCCCACTGCGGATTTTGCGTCGCAATCAAGGCATCTTTCTTTGCCCGCGTCCAGCCTTTTAGCTCTTTCTCGCGGCTGATGGCCGCTTTGCTATCTGTATATTCTTCGAAGTAGAGCAGGTTATAGCAGAAATAGCGCCCGGCGAAGGATTGTGTAGTGCCACGACTTTCATAGTGCTGTGCGATGCGGTTGCGGAGGTCGTTAGTGATGCCGATATAGAGGACGTTGCGGGCGGGGTTGGTGGTGATATAGACGTAGTAAGGCATATTTTAATCTTAATTATCTATCTGTTATCCTGAGCATTCCGCGCATCAAGCGGCGACGAAGGACCTTCTGATGCGAGAACGAGTCGTTAATACGATTTTTGTTCTGCCGTGAGAAGGCCCTTCGTCGCCGCTTGATGCGCGGAATGCTCAGGATGACAGACGCTTTTGATAAGGTAGTACTACAACTCGTTGTGACGTGAGAAGGTCCTTCGTCGCCGCTTGATGCGCGGAATGCTCAGGAGGACAGATGTTTTTGAGTGATGCGATAATGACTTACTCTAACGTGGAGAGGTCCTTCACAAGCTCAGGATGACAGATGGGCGCGGGATGGCAAATAGCTGTGCGCCTACCTCCTACAATACCATTCTTCCGGCAAATTCGCAACCCTATTTCACTAGCAATTTTTCATTGCTATATTCTTTAGTTTCTATGCAAAAAGCGGCTGAGCACTACCGCTTTGCGATTATGTGGAAAACTTCTAAAGGAAAGGTTTGTCCTACACCTTCGAGACGAATATCTTCCGACTATCAATAGTCGAAAAGTTCCTTCGACTCATCCTTTTTCGCATCAGTGCCTACGCCCCTCCAGGGTAGGGCTTCGCTTATCCTAACCCATCAAACCGCTACGCCTATGTTGGTAATCAAACGCGACGGTCGCCGCGAATCCGTAAAATTCGATAAAGTAACGGCCCGCATTGAAAAGCTCTGCTACGGGCTGAATATGGATTTCGTGTCGCCGATTGAGGTGGCCAAGAAAGTGATTGACGGCATCTACGATGGCGTGACCACCGTGGAGCTGGACAACCTAGCTGCCGAAACTTCTGCTTCGCTCACTACCAAGCACCCCGACTACGCCATTCTGGCCGCCCGCATTGCGGTAAGCAACCTGCATAAGGTGACCTCGAAGTCGTTTTCGAGCACGATGAAGCGCCTCTACACCTACGAGGACCCCAAAAACGGCGAAAACGCCTCGCTCATCGCCAAGGATGTGTGGGAAGTGATTCATAACCACGCCCATACGCTGGATTCGGCCATCATCTACGACCGCGACTACAACTACGACTTCTTCGGCTTCAAGACCCTGGAGCGCTCCTACCTGCTGCGCCTCGATGGCAAGATTGTAGAGCGTCCCCAGCACATGCTGATGCGCGTATCGGTAGGCATTCACAAGAACGACATCGACTCAGTTATCAAGACCTACAACATGATGTCGGAGCGGTGGATGACGCACGCTACGCCTACCCTGTTCAACGCGGGCACGCCCAAGCCACAGATGTCGTCGTGCTTCCTGCTCACGATGAAGGACGACTCCATTGAGGGCATCTACGACACGCTGAAGAACTGCGCGCTGATTTCGCAGTCGGCTGGTGGTATCGGCTTGGCTGTGCACAACGTGCGCGCTACGGGCTCCTACATCAAAGGCACCAACGGCAACTCTAACGGCCTGGTGCCCATGCTGAAGGTGTTCAACGACACGGCCCGCTACGTGGACCAGGGCGGCGGCAAGCGCAAGGGCGCTTTCGCCATCTACCTGGAGCCCTGGCACGCCGATATTTTCGACTTCCTGGACCTGAAGAAGAACCACGGCAAGGAGGAAAACCGCGCCCGCGACCTGTTCTACGCCCTCTGGACGCCCGACTTGTTCATGAAGCGCGTGGAAGAAAACGGCATGTGGACGCTGATGTGCCCCCACGAGTGCCCCGGCCTGGACACCACCTGGGGCCCCGAGTTTGAGCGCTTGTACATGAAGTACGAGAAGGAAGGCCGCGGCCGCAAGACCATCAAGGCGCAGGAGCTGTGGTTTGCCATTCTGGAAAGCCAGACCGAGACCGGCACGCCATACATGCTATTCAAGGACGCCGCCAACGGCAAGAGCAACCAGCAGAACCTGGGCGTGATTAAGTCCTCGAACCTGTGCACCGAGATTATGGAGTACACCGACAAGGACGAAATTGCGGTGTGCAACCTGGCCTCGCTGGCCCTACCCCGCTACCTCGTAACCGACGCGCAGGGCAACACCACCTTCGACCACGACAAGCTGTACGAGGTAACGTACCAGACCACGCTGAACCTGAACAAGGTGATTGACGTGAACTACTACCCCGTGCCCGAAACGCAGCGCAGCAACTTCCGCCACCGTCCCATCGGGCTGGGCGTGCAGGGACTGGCTGATACGTTTATTGCCCTGCGGATGCCGTTTGAAAGCGACGAAGCCAGCGGCCTGAACAAGGACATCTTCGAGACCATCTACTTCGCGGCCATGACGGCCTCCAAGGACCTGGCCATCAAAGACGGTGCGTACGAGACCTTCCCCGGCTCGCCGCTGAGCCAGGGCAAGTTCCAGTTCGACCTGTGGGGCGTAACGCCCGAGTCGGGCCGGTGGGACTGGGAAACGCTGCGTGCCGAGGTAGTGGAGCACGGCGTGCGCAACTCGTTGCTGGTAGCGCCTATGCCTACCGCCAGCACGGCGCAGATCTTGGGCAACAACGAATCTTTTGAGCCTTATACGAGCAACATCTACGTGCGGCGCGTGCTCTCGGGCGAGTTCATGGTAGTGAACAAGCACCTGCTGAAAGACCTGGTGGCCCTGAACCTGTGGAGCGACCAGATGAAGCAGGAAATCATTGCGGCCAACGGCTCGGTGCAGAACATCGACCGGATTCCGCAGCACATCAAGGATCTGTATAAGACGGTGTGGGAAATCTCGCAGCGCCGCATCATTGATATGTCGGCCGACCGGGGCGCGTACATCTGCCAAAGCCAGAGCCTGAACCTGCACGTGCAAAACGTGAACTTCGGCAAGCTCACCAGCATGCACTTCCACAGCTGGAAGAAGGGTCTGAAAACCGGCATGTACTACCTGCGCACCAAAGCCGCCGCCGACGCCATCAAGTTCACGGTGGAGAAACAAGCCGCCGAAACACTGGAGCCGGTCTACGCCAACGTCGCCCAGAACCAAAGCGACATGGCTTGCTCACTAGATAATCCGGACGCCTGCGAGGCTTGCGGGTCGTAGGAAAGTGAAAGAAGGGGGCGAGTGCCCCCTTCTTTTTTTCTAATCCTATATCCACAGAAAGCATGGTCTTATCAAAAGAAATTTCCGATAGTATCCGCAACTGCATTCTCTCCATTTTCTACCGACGAGTAGATGTTCTGGACTTTTTCCAGAGAACAGGATGCACTAGGGATGATTTGCGTGAAGTGATAAATTTTGAATCCCTTGGCCTCACCAAAAATGCCATTATCGAAAGAGTATTTCAACGGTTACAAAACCGAGCTGATGGTGGCATTGTGCCCATTCGTAACATCACAAGAGAACTAACAGAATGGACAACGTTTGACCTGTATTATTTCGGGCCGAATGGTATGCTTGACTTAAGCAAAGCGAAAAGTGCTATTCGCCACCTTAAAGAAATTCAGATTAAGCACGACGGCCGTCTTCATGAAGAAACGAAGGAACGCAAGAGAAAACAGGAGGAATTGAAGGCTAAACACACATTAGCTGATATTCAAAAGAAATTTATTCTGCTTCACAAGGGCCTTGATGAGCATGGCCGGGAAATTAATTTGCAGAAGCGAGGTTACTTATTTGAAGCCCTATTACGTGACCTCTTTCAGTTTGAAGAACTCAATCTTACAGAGCAATTCCAACTTAATACATTGGGCGAACAAATAGACGGCTCTCTTAAATACGATGGCGAGCATTATATAATAGAGGCCAAATGGCAAGATGAACTGGTCGCATCAAATGCACTTTATCAGTTTGCATATAAGGTTGAAGGTAAAATGTATGGTCGAGGGTTTTTTATCTCCCTTAATGGCTTTTCATCTGATTCAGTTCATGCTTTAAAGCACGGTAAATCACTCAAATCCATTTTGATAGATGGAGCTGACCTAGCACTGGTGATGGAAGGAATCTGGAGTTTCTCAGAGATGCTTGATAGGAAAGTTAAAGCTGCTCAGACGTTGGGGCAGATTTATATCGACCCATCTTCGATGAAGGAAAAAGTTAGAGTATAGTTTTCTAAATCAAAATTCTAATGGCGCGGGGCTGCGCCCCGTGCTACCTCTTGGCAGGCCTTCGGCCTGCCCGCCCGAACGACTTGCCCGAACAGCCTCAACGGCGCGCACGACCGCAGGCCAGAGGCCTGCTAAGAGGCGGCACGGGGCACAGCCCCGCGCCATCGTTTTCAACGAAATGGAGTGTAGCAGCGTAGGCGGGTATACCTGTTGCTGGTCTAGCTAGCGCGCACTAAGCACTTTTGCTTTCTGCCCGGCAGGTCATTCGCTATGAGGAAACTGGACGCGCTGGGCTGTAGAGGCTTTCTATTATTGAGTACTGTATGCTGCCTACTGCTGGCGCTACCTGGCTACGGGCAGAAACGCGAGGACATAGACTCCATTGACCCCGGCCGGCCCGATCAGACCAACGGTACTAGTGTGGTGCAAAAGCACTTTGTGCAGCTGGAAGGTGGCCTGCGCTATCAGGAAGGCCGGTCGTCGCGCACGTACAACTACCCTACCCTTACGGTGCGCTACGGTCTGCTGGATAGGGTGGAGCTGCGGCTGGGCACTGGGTTTGAGGCGTCGGTGCCGAGTAGTAGCCGGCAGCGTCAGCGGGGGGTGGGGGCACCCGAGGTAGGCACCCGCGTGTACCTGTGGGATGAGAAGGGAGTGCTGCCGCAAGCCGCTTTCACGGCTACGGCTACCCTACCCGTTGGTAAGAAAGAGCTACGCCCTACCAGCCCCGAGGCCCGTATGCGCCTGGGTCTTTCCAATTCCCTTACCGATGATCTTACCCTCACCTACACCTACGGCTATGGCTGGGTGCAGAACGCTACTGAGCAGAAGTACGCCGTGAAGCTCGCCGCCCGGCTGAGCAAGCAATTTTCGGTGTACGGCGAGGCCTTTGGCACCACCGAAACCCGCAGTCGGCCCGACAACGAAGTAGATATGGGGTTGCTCTGGCTGGTGCGACCAAACTTGCAGCTGGATATTGCCGGCGGTGCCGGTATCAGCAGTGCCGCGCCGGCTTATTTCATTACAACGGGCGCCTCTATTCGCCTACCCTATTAGCCGCATTTAATGGCTGCACGAATTAGTGGGGTAGGCAGAATAAAGCAGTTCAGGGCAACTAGACATCAGCCCTGAAGCTTTCATCGTATTTACTCCGTTTGCTGGGCGACGCCCCGCTGGCTTTTACTACCATAACAGAAGAAGACACGTCTTTCTTCTATCCGTCTTATCTAGACTACCTCAAGTTTTTACTATAATGTTGGCCCATGCTAGAGCAGCCTATTCCTTATGTGCATGGCCGAAAACCATTGTTGAGATTTACTGCAACATTATTCGGCCAATAGTCTGTTGCTCGTCGCCTATCGTCAAGCGAATCCAGTACATCCCAGCTGTGGCGCTCGGAACTTTCACTACCCAATCACCACCTGCTGGTATGGCTGGCAGATCTTGCTGATGTATTGTCTGGCCCAAATTATTGACCAACACAAGTGTACCTGCGCGTGTGAGTAGTCCAACTGGTAATCGTAGCGTAAACTGCTGGTGCGCGGGATTAGGATATAGCGTAATGGAAGATGTACCAGAGTTCCTAGGCGTAGCGCTTAATGGAATAGCAGAATCATTAAATCGCAACCCAATCTTATCGTTATCGAAAGCTAAATCTAGGTCACCATCATTGTCGAGGTCACCTAGGGCCATGCAAGCTGGACTATGGTTGCTAATCACTGCTTTACTACCCGTTAATGCAGCCTTTCCGTCATTCAGAAACAGCATAATCACTTGCTCGGGGGAAATTACTTCGATACCAGCAGTAAGCACATCTAAGTCGCCGTCGGCGTCTACATCTCCTAGCTCTATTTCATAGGCGGTAGCACCTCGCCCGGTAAGCAATTGGCGTGGCCCGATAGCAAATCGACCAGTGCCATCGTTACGCAGCGTAGTGACGCTGTATTGGTCAAGGGCAGCCGCGCGCGGAGTAGAACCGGTAATAACTACGTCCAGGTTACCGTCGCCATCCATATCACCCAGCTGTAGCTTAGTCGGAAATACGTCCAAGGTGAGATTAGATGCTCCGGTGAATTGTCCATTGCCGTCGTTAAGACACACCACTAACTTATTTTCACCAATTGCTTGTGCCTGTTCATTAACAGCGACTACGTCTAAATCACCATCATTGTCAACATCGCCTAACCGAATTAGTGTAAAGTAATTATTGACTTTCTGTTGCTTATCAATGCGAAAATTACCTGTCCCGTCATTAAGCAGCGCTGTGATAGTGCTGGAATTAAAGGAGCCCGTTACCACATCCAAGTCCCCATCGCCATCAATATCGCCTGCTTCGAAAGCTACTTCGTCGTAGCCTATGCCTACAGGTACCTGATACAACGTTTGTCCCGTGCTAAGCATACCCGTGCCATCGTTGAGGCGAACTGCCAAGGAGCCCGAGTTGTATAAAGTTACCACGTCTAGGTCTCCATCAAGGTCGAAGTCGCCTAGCTGTAGAGCAGGATAAAAGTTATCTAATAAGGTGTAGATGGGTGGCGCGAAGGTGTTGTTACCTTTGCTAAGACTAACGCCAATTCGATTGATGTCGACGGTTACAATATCCAACTGACCATCACCATTCATATCTCCTAGTCGTATCATCTGTACTGCTCCCCAACTAGGTAGGTTTTGGTTGCCCGTAAACGCACCACGTCCCGTCCCACCCGTTGCAACACGGAATTGATAAACTTGCTTAGATGAAATAGCTCCCTGCATTCCAAGTAGTTCCGTTGGCAGCGTTACACTTATTTGCTCACCGGGCTTAAATGCTAGAGTAGGAGCAAAGCGTAGCGAAGATGTACCTACTCCTGTAAGCATCCCGGTTAACTTCCCCTGTTGCTGGCTACTAAATATCCGCAACTTATTGGCTGCAAATGTGCCCACAGGCTGCGAAAACTCCATGGTTAGGGGGGCGCTAGGCGGTACATTCTGCGCGTTGCGGCCCGGTTGCAAGCCGGTAGCAGTTGGTAAGAAAGCAAAGGACGTATTACTGGTTGTCGTACCGCTAGGCGTTGTGATGCTTAGCGGACCGTTGGTAGCACCTGTGGGAACTAATACGGTAAGTTCCGTAGGGGAAAGAACTCGGAAACCAGGTGCTGCTACCCCATTGAAACGGACGCCAGTGGCACCACTGAAATAGCTGCCAGTTACCGTAATCAGACGTTGCACAGCACCAGCATAGGGCGTGAAATTGCGTATAGTGGGCAGCGGCATTCGGAAAGAAGTTGCGCTGGTAGCAGCGCCGTGCGGCGAGTTGACGACAATCACCCCAGTTGGCGTGTCTACGCCAACCGTTAGGGTAAGCTGTGTGTCTGATTGCACTATGAAAGGCACTGCTACCCCGCCCACCGTTACGCTGATGACACTACCTAGTCCCGTTCCTGTGAGTGTAACAACCGTCCCAGCCTCTCCATTTGTTGGTGAGAAACTTATAATGGATGGACCTGTAGGGTGGTTGAAATACGTGAATAGCCCACTCTTATTGGGGTATGAGTTACCTAAGTTATAAATACTATCACCCGTAACAACCATATCTAAGCTACCATCCAAGTTGAAGTCCGCTACGGTTACAGACCTTGGAACGGTATTGTCTCCAGCGGTAGCGTAGCGCTTAAATTGTCCCGTACCATCGTTGTAGAATAGTTTTACTCCTTTAAAAGCATCTCGGCTGCCTGTAAGCAAATCCAAGTCACCATCCGCATCAAAGTCGGCTAACCGCAAATGGTCAAAGCGCCCGGTACCCTCGAGTATTTGGGGCGCACTAAGGTTGCCTTTGCCATCGCCACGATACACATACACGGCACCAGATGATGTGATTATGTCCAAGTTACCATCTGCATCTATGTCGCCAAGTTCTATAGCAATACCTTGCCCGCGGTTGTTCAATAGCAATGGTGGCAACGGCACGAAAGTGCCATTGCCTACCCCTTGGTAACGATATAACCGAGCACTCCCGTTGCTCACCATGAACATATCGAGTATTCCATCGTTGTTATAATCTCCTAAACGCAACATGTTGGTATAAGGAGCCGCCAGTATATCGGGTTGCCGCTGAAAATTACCATTCCCTTTGTTCAAGGATATAAAGACGCTGTCAGGGCTTCCAATTACCGCCATCAGATCTGGTAGTCCATCACCGTTCACATCTCCTATCACTATTTCGCTAGGACTACCGCTAAGCGTGTGCAGCGGCTGTACGGGACCAAATGCACCCGTACCGGTACCTGCTTGCCATACTATCCTGTCGATCTGACGATTGTTGCGACGAGTGACATACTCTGTCAGAACGAGGTCTAGATGACCATCACCATTAAGGTCAGAAACCTGTGTGGTGAATATGGATGCTGCAGGTACGCTCATCGTTTGTGTGGTAAGCGTACCCTGCTTGTCATTCAGTAAGACATCCAGCCTATTCTTGAAGATGTTCGGTATAATAATATCTGGCGCTCCATCTTCATTAAAGTCTCCCGTTACCGTATTGTATTGATTATAATGGTCGGTAGTCGAGCTTGCCCAACGCAAATTACCTCGACCAGGACCGCTTGTAGCGGCCGTAAATGTGTACCCCTGCGGTTGCGCAACGCCAGTTGCTGGCGTACCTGAAACAGGTAGTGTAACCTGTACCCGTTCGCCTGGCGCAAATTCTACGTTTGGAACAAAACGGCGCTCCGATGAACCAGCACCACTCATTATGCCGGTCCGACGGCCTTGTCGTAACTCCCCTTGCACTATTATGTTACCGGCCGACTCTAACGGCATATTTTGCGCAAACCGCAAGCTCACTGCGCTATTTACGGGAACATTAATGGCGTTTCGGGCCGGCGTAAATTCTGTAACTGCCGCTGGCACGGTTACCGTAAAGCTACTTACGCTTGTAGCAGTGCCACTAGGTGTACCTACCGTAATCAGTCCTGTGCGAGCCCCCTCAGGAATTACCACTGCGCACTGCGTGGGAGAGAGAACTTGTACCTGGGTTGTTTCCTTACCTGCAAACCGCACCTCCCGAATGCTGGTGAAATTAGTACCCGTTAGGATAATCTGAGTGCCTATTGGGCCCTGAGCGGGGGCAAACGTCGCGAGAGTAGGAACTGGACGACCTCGATTGAAGTGTACCTGAAGTGCATTGGCCGCTGTATTTGCAACTACTATATCTAGGTCCCCATCCCCATCTACGTCACCTAACTCGGGGCTTAGTGCTGATTCGCCTTTGGCAGTTAGTGTTTGAGTAGTAGGTAGACCTAATCCTCCGCGTCCATCGCCAAGCAACACCTGTAGTTCGGCTGGCGGTAGCGGAGTATAACCGCTCATACCGCCCGAGGATAAAGTTACAACGTCAAGCTTTCCATCGGCATTTACATCTGCCAATCTCACTGATCGAGCGTATGCGCTCGTCGCGTATGCTATGCTACGGGCACCAAATTGTCCGTTACCCAATCCTGGCCAAAAAGCTAGTTCACTAGGCTGTTGAGTGGAAATGCCGCTTATATATATTAGATCAGCTATATCATCCCCCGTTATGTCTCCGACCGCTAAATCTTGCAGATTCTGCGGCAAAGTAATCTGAACAGGTGATTGCGCTGTAAGTTGCCCGCGTCCATCATTAAGTGCAATCACTAGCTTTTTTTCTGGATAGTTATAGGAAGTAACCAGTACATCCAAGTCTCCATCCTTATCAAAGTCTAGTAAATCCAGTTGAGAAGAATTAGGGCCAATAGTGCTACTAGTTAGGGAGAAATAACCACTGCCATTATTCAGAGCCACATAAACGGTATCGAATGCCATGATGAACACTATATCCAAATCCCCGTCTGCATCCATATCTCCTACGCGTAGTGCATTAACACTAGTGCTAGGTATTATTAAAGAAGATCCTGCAGTGAAGCGGCCTTGTCCATTGTTCAACCACACGTTAATGCGTGTGATAAGAGAAGTAAATGAGTAATTTTCTGCCACTAATAGATCAAAATCCCCGTCCCCATCCACATCGGCAGGTATTACTTCTCCAGGCGTACCCACAAATGCTGGTAAGCTGCTGCTGGTAGCAGGGCTGAATGTGCCATTCCCTTCGTTGAAGTGCAGCATGACTGCTCCGGTCTCAGCTCCAACGGGACTGCTGATCAAGTCAAGGTCCCCGTCGTTGTCAAGATCTGCCACGCGAACAAAGGAGGGGGCCGTAGCGGAAGCGGTATTAGCCTTATCACTTGCATCAAACACGCCTTCCCCGGTACCTGCCGTTGCGGTCTGAAACTCCACTACCTGTGGTTGCACTGCTCCCCCTGAAGTACTTGTCAAGGTAGCAGGTAGGATTAATGTAACACGTTCACCCGGAGCAAAAGCAGGTTCCGGCGTGGTACGTAGCGTAGCTGTACCGCCACCTGTTACTATCCCCATTTGACGGCCGCGCCGCTGAGAGCCAATAACGGCCATGTTGTGCGCCGATAACTCTGTAATGGGACCCGCAAAGGACGCTTCCACTGGCGCTGTTGTCTCTACCCCTAGCGCGTTACGCACCGGAATAGTACCCGTAACGGGTACTGAGGGAACAGGACCAGTCGTTACGACGAAAGGCTGAGTTGATTCTACACTACCACCCACTGTAGTGAGACGTAACGCTCCCGTACTAGCACCTGCCGGTACAACAGCCGTTATTTGCTGATTGGAGTTCACAAGGAATGTGGCATCCACACCATTGAACAACAGATGAGTTGTACTGCTCAAATCATTACCCGAAATCTGTACAGAAGTACCTACTGGACCAGCTGCAGGGGAGAAAGCATTCAACATAGGCGGTCCTATTGACGGAGCCAGCCCGTTTCGGCCTAGTACAACTTTACCTCGCTTCTCGTCTGCTGTAATCAAGTCTAAGTCCCCATCCCCGTCTACATCACCTAAAGTCACTCCTAATGCAACGGGTGACCCAAACAAGGAGCTTAATTCTAGAGCGCCGTACTGCGCCGCAAAGTTCGCCGCACCTTTGTTAAGAAAGGTCATTACTTGTCCGCCCCGACCCTGCGCCACTACTAAATCCAAATCACCATCTGCATCAACATCCCCAGTTTGCAGACTATTGGGTGTACTGCCCAGCGGCAAAAGCAGGGTAGCCGTTTGGCTGTAGCCACCCAGGCCATTATTAAGACGTACGCTCACGGTTCCATCGGCAGCATTCACTGTAACCAAGTCAAGGTCCCCATCCGAATCGAGGTCGGCTAAACGCAGATCAGCAGGAGCAGCGCCTACGGCTATACTGGTAGTGCCACTAAAAGTACCCGCGCCCGAATTTATCCGAATGCTGACGGTATTGCTTCCACTGTCGCTAGTCAGCACATCCAAGTCACCATCGTTATCAACATCGGCTAATTGCACAGCCGTAGGCTGCTGACCAACGCGAAAGGTGGCTGTACGAGCAATGCGAAATAACAAAGCTGTACCACCATTATAGCCTACAGTGATGGTGTTATCCGCGTAATTGGCAGACACAAAGTCCATATCTCCATCCCCATCTACATCACCAGCAGCAACGCTCACAGGATGGTTACCAACAACGACCAATTGCTTGACAAAGCCAAAACCTCCCGCGCTGTCGCTGAGCCCAATCGCAACCGTGGCGTTATCTGCATCCCCAGCTAGTAAGTCCAAGTAGCCGTCCTGGTCTATATCAGCTAACGTAGCTCCACTAGGCGTACTTCCAACTACGGAATTGTAATGTGCTCTGAAGTGGCCTCTACCATCATTCAGGTAAGAAAACATACCGTATAAACCGGCTGACGTTAATAGGTCTAGGTCGCCATCATTATCCAAGTCACCTAACAGCTGGTCGCGCGAATTGGTAGCAGCAACTTCTGTAGTATCAAGAAAAAAGCCTCGCCCGGTTCCTGCTGTAGCAGCGGTAAACTCGTATACATGTCGTTGAATTCCGACGCCTGCTGTATTTATAAGCGTAGCAGGTAAGCTCACGCTCACCCGCTCACCAGGAGCAAAGTGCTGAGTAGGCGTGAATATTAGCGTGGATGAATTACCGCCACTAAGCGTCCCTGGCCGCAAACCGCGCAATTGGTTACCGTACACACGCAGCGAATTGGCCGATATGGCAGCAATTGGTTGATTGAAAAGTAGCGTAATAGCTCCTGCGCGTGGAGCATTTGTTGAATGTCGAGTAGGTTGTGTATTCACCAGTTTAGGTGTCTGACCCACAGCACTCAGCGGAGCAACAATAAATATTGAAATAATCAAAAAATTATAAAACGAGTAGATAACCTTTTTCATGTACTGTTTACTAGAAAAGCGTAATATAAATGAGATGATTCTTTCTATCTGAGAAAGGAAGCCACCTGTTATTCATCAGTAACAGGTGGCCTGAAACAGCTTATCCCAGCTTATTAGAACTACGATACCTCTACTATTAACAAAGCATAGGACATGCATAGAGATGTTAAAAAGCGCTTCAATTTAGCCGTAAGTAGGCGGCGCAACCACGCAAAAACTAGGCCTCTAACTAAGATATTTCCGAATGATAATAACGAAATAATTCAAAATACAATACTCGTAAACTTACCTGTGTTTCCTATGCGTTGCAATAGCCTAACTCAGCATGAGGAACTGGCGTAATGTATTAGGCATAGATAGACGGCTCTTACCCTGAATACTGTAGTTCTACCGTGCCTTTGGCACGTAGCAGAATCTCCTTCCGCTTAGCACTTCGCTTACCCTTCCCTCCCGCTTATGCTACCCCGCGTAATCTGCCACATGATGACTTCCCTGGACGGCCGCATTATTCTGAGCCGCTGGGGCCATGCGCCCAACACCCAGGAGTACGAAACCACCGCCGCTACCTTCGAAGCCGACGCTTGGCTGTGCGGCCGCGTGACCATGGAAAAGGACTTCACCGAAGGCCTGGAACCCGACCTGCAACCCGTAACCGCACCCCTCGACCGCACCGACTTCGTAGCCGAGCACTCCGCCGACTCCTTTGTGGTGGCCGTAGACGCGCACGGCAAGCTGGGCTGGGAGTCAGCCGATATTGATGGGGAGCATATTATCAGTGTGCTGTCGGAGCAGGTGAGCGACGAATACCTCGCCTACCTGCGCCGTGTGGGCGTGTCCTACGTGTTTGGCGGAGCCAAGGAATTGGACTTCAAACAAGTACTAACCAAGCTGGGTGAGTTGTTTTCGATTCAGACCATCTTACTGGAAGGCGGCGGCCACCTCAACGGCTCGTTGCTGAAGGCTGGGCTGATAGACGAACTGAGCGTACTGCACTACCCGGTGGTAGACGGCGCGGCCTCGTCGCCTACCCTCTTCGAGCAAGGCGACCAGCCGGGGCCACCGCGCCAGTTTACGTTGCAACACGTAGAGCAACGGCCCGAAGGCATTCTGTGGCTGCGCTACGCCGCCGCGAAAGGGTAGGCACCCATTGGGCACTACGTGCGTAGAAAGCCCTGAACTTGAAGCTCTTCTCTCACTCCTATTCTTTCGCCATGTTTCGCTTTCTTGTTTTTGTGCTAGCCATGGCCCTCAGCCTAAGTCACACGGCCATTGCAGCCGGTGAGTTACCGGCCCGGCCCAACCCGTTCACCTTCGTAACCGACAAAGCCCAGCTACTCGACGCCACCGATGCCCGCAAGCTGGAAAACGGCCTGCGCACCTACGCCGACAACAACGGCACGCAGGTGGTGGTCGTGACCGTGCCTACCCTGGAAGGCCGCACCGTAGCCGATTATGCCCGTGACCTGGGCACTGCCTGGGGCGTAGGCCAGCGCGACCGAAACAACGGCGTGGTGGTGCTCATATCGGCGCAGGAGCGCCAGGTGAGCATTCAGGCGGGCTCGGGCCTCCGCAGCCAGATTACGCCCGAACTCACCAACCGCATCATCAGCCAGCAAATGGGGCCGCAGTTCAAGCAGGGGCGCTACTTTGCCGGCTTGCGGGCCGGACTGAACACGTTGCTGCAAGCAGCCAACCCTGGCTCGGCGCCTACGCCAGCGCCGGCGGCCACTACGCCCGCCACGGCTGATAACTCGATTGCGACGGCGCCGATGGAGGAGCCGCTGGCAGAACCCTCAGCTGCGCCTTTTTCGCCGGGCTCGTCTGATCCTACCCCTGCGCCCTCGGGACCGGGCATGGGTACCCTGCTGCTTGGCGCCTTGGCAGTGGGCGGCGTACTTTGGTTGGTGGTGAAGCTATTCCGCCGCAAAAACGCCGATAACACCCCTAATTTCCAACCTACCCGCCCGAATCAGCCCAACCAAGGCTACGGCCCACAAGGCGGTGCACAGCAGCCAGCCCCCGATTTTTTCCCGAACCGCGGTGGTACTACAAACAACAGTAGCGGCCCTGGCATTGGCGGCATGTTGGCTACGGGTGCGGCCGCCGCGGCTGGTGCCTACCTCGGCAATCGTATGGCCTCGGGCCAGAGCCACACCGGCAACGACCTGCAATTGAACAATGATGGTAATGCTGCTGCCGCCGGGGTGGGTGCGGCTGGTTTGGGTGCTACCCCGCCCGCCTCAGATGCCGAGGTAAACGACTTCTTCGGTAATCAGGGCACAGCCAACGACCCTGGCCCAGACTACTTTTCTGACGACGTTGCATCCAGCGGCGGCGACTACTTCTCATCCGACAATTCCTACGACGACTCTTCCTCGGATGATGTAGGGGGCGGCGGTTTCGACGACAGCAGCGACAACAGCAGTTCCTGGTAACGCACCGGGTACTTCTTGTATCGCGCACCCTACCAATAGTATAGCAGTTGGGCTGGGAGATAGATACTTCTTATCTATCTCCCAGCCCAACTGCTTTTTGTCTCGTGCCTAATTGTAGCGCAGGGAGAGGGTACTGGTTTGCTCCTGCAGCCATGCTACTGCTTCCAGTTCGTCGGTGAAATAGCGGTAGGTGAGCTGCATGTTTTTCGCGTGCAGGCGTATGGTATCCATGGCCAATCTAGCAAAGGCATCGTGCGCCTGCACCACGGCTCCGTAGCGGTAGCCACCTTCTACAATAGCCTGTGGCAACCATTCTTCGACCAGCCAGCGTTGCTCCTCCAACGAAAAAGCCTGCATATGGCGCTGATCGACCAGCAGTACGCCCTGACCCTGCCGAGCAAGTAAGTGTTTGGTATGTTGCAACAGTCCGTGCCAGGCGCTGGTTTCCCGACGACCTTGCGTATACGTCAGCCGCACAAAACCCCTCCGGTCTTCTTCAACGCGGCCCGCCGCATTCTCAAAATATAGTCGATTAGAGGGCAGAAACATATAAAAAACACAATAACTAGTAAGAGCACAAAGATACGCTGAGGTAGCGTGCAGTACTCTTGCCAAAGAAAAATAGGCCAGAAAAAAGCCGCCAACGAAGGTCTAACTAGCAGCGCACCAAGTTTACTCTGCTTCCCGTTGCCTGACCATTACACGGGTGGGCGGCGAACCAATATTTTTTTAACAATTCGTGTACCTAAATCACCCTTCTCGGATTTCCGGTGGGCAAATTTCTATCTTGGTGGCATTAGTTGTTCCGTGTCTTTCCATCCAGCCCTCTTGTATGACTACCCGAAGAGATTTTCTGACCTCCGTAGGAGCCCTTGCTACCGGTGTACTTGCCCTACCCACCCTGGCGCACGCCGCCCGCGTGCAGGACATTGGTCTTCAGCTGTATAGCGTGCGCGACGATATGATGCGCGATGCCAAGGGCACGCTCACCAGCTTGGCCAAGATGGGCTACAAGGAAATCGAATCGGCCAACAGCGCCAAGGGCTACTACTATGGTCTCAGCCCTAAAGAGATGAAGCAGTTGATGCAGGACCTGGGCATGACGCTTCGTAGCGGCCACGTGGGCATCGACAACAACTGGCAGAAAGCCGTAGACGCCGCCGCCGAAGCCGGGCAGCAGTACCTGGTGTGCCCCTCCCTACCCACCCAGGGCCAGACGGTGAGCAACTACGAGCGGTGCGCCGATACGTTCAACAAAGCCGCCGAAGCCTGCAAAAAAGCCGGGGTGCAGTTTGCTTACCACAACCACGACGCCGAGTTTGCCAAAGACAATGGCCGCGTGCTGTACGATGTACTGCTGGAAAAAACCGACCCGCGCCTGGTGGCTATGGAAATGGACCTGGGCTGGGTGGTAGTCGCCGGTCAGGACCCGTTCAGCTATTTCGAGCGCTACCCCAACCGCTTCCCACTGTGGCACCTCAAGGACATGAAAAAGGGGGAAGCCCACAGCACCGTGCTCGGCACCGGCCGCCTGGATGTGGCCAAGCTGCTGCGCGGCGCCAAGAAGTCGGGCATGAAATACTTCTTTGTGGAGCAGGAAGAGTACGAAGGCGCACCGCTTGCGAGCATGCAGCGCAATATTACCTACCTCAAGGGACTGAACTATTAGCCGCAACCACCACATTTGGCGGCTTCTATCTTCTGCGGCCCTGGCCCCCACGCCAGGGCCGTTTTGTTGGCTACCCGTGGCAGGAGCTCCATGCAGCCTTGCTTTTTTGCGTGTGTCTTATCAGAGAAATCGTTTGCGGTAGGATTTCGAAACGCTTATCTTACTCCCGGTTTAGCGTGTGCACTATGTGTATATCGCCACGCACTCTTTCAACTTATTGAATGAAATAGACCAGCAAAAGGCTTGGCTTCCTGCTAAAAAGAAGAATACATTGGGGAAGAATAGCTCCCCGCTTGTAGTACGCAAGGCCTTTTTGCGCAGGATGTACCCTGCTTTTCTGCCCTGACCTGCACCGGCGTACCAGCGCTGTTTTTGTACCCTACCAACTCTCTTGCATGACCACCAGAAGATCCTTTTTAAAATCTGCCGCCCTGCTATCGGCTGCGGCCTGCGCCTCCCCGTCCGTATTGGCCGCCGACAAATCCTACATCGGTCTGCAACTGTATACGGTGCGCGAGGCAATGCAGCAAGACCCCACCGGCACGCTGGCTAAAGTGGCGGCCTTGGGCTACAACTCGGTGGAAGGCGCCACCTACACCGGCAGCCAGAAGTTCTACGGCATGGAGCCCGCCGCTTTTGCCAAAGTGCTCAAGCAAAATGGGCTGATTATGCCCAGCAGCCACTACATTCTGGGCGAGGCCATGAACAACGGCCAGCCTACCCAAGGCACCATCCTGCACGGCTGGGACAAGGCTGTAGACGACGCTGCCCAGGTAGGCGTGAAATACATGGTGTGTGCTTACCTGATGGATAGTGAGCGGGACCATTACAAGAAGGTAGCCGAGTATCTAAACAAAGCTGGTGAGCAGTGCAAGAAAGCCGGCATCCAACTCTGCTACCACAACCACGACTTCGAGTTCCAGACGCAGAACGGTCAGCTGCCCTACGATATACTCCTGGCTACCGATAAGAACCTGGTGAAGATGGAGCTGGACCTGTATTGGGCCACCAAGGCAGGCAAAGACCCGGTAGAGCTGTTCAAGCAGCATCCCGGCCGCTTCCCGCTGTGGCACGTGAAGGACATGGACAAGACGCCCCAGCGCAACTTTACGGAGGTAGGCAACGGCAGCATCGACTTCAAGCGCATTTTCGCGCAGAAGAAGCTGGCCGGCATGCAGTACTTCTTCGTGGAGCAGGATCAGACGCCCGGCTCTCCCTTCGATAGCATCAAGCAGAGCGTTTCCTACATCAAGCGCACGCTGGTATAAGGCTGGTTTTTGGTTGGTTGTTTTTGGTTTTTGGCCCTTGTGCTGCACCTCTGTGGGGTGCTAGGTAGGCTCCCCCCAAAAACAAACACAAACCGCTGCTACAGACTGCCAAAACCAAAAACGAATAACCTGAAACTACCCACCCCTCTTGTATGGCACAGAATACCTATGATGCAATTGTAATCGGTTCCGGCATATCGGGCGGCATGGCTGCCAAAGAGTTGACGGAGAAAGGTCTGAAGACCATTATGCTGGAGCGCGGCCGCAACGTAGAGCACATCAAAGACTACGTGAATGCCAACAAAGCGCCCTGGGAATTTCCGCACCGCGGCGGCAAAACTCAGCAGATGATTAAGGACTACCCCGTGCTGAGCCGGGACTATACCCTGAACGAAACCAACCTCGACTTCTGGACCAACGAGCAGAAAAGCCCCTACGTAGAGGCCAAGCCATTCGACTGGTTCCGGGGCTACCAGGTAGGGGGCCGCTCGTTGATGTGGGGCCGCCAGAGCTACCGGCACAGCGACTTCGACTTTGAAGCCAACGCCAAAGAAGGCATTGCCGTGGACTGGCCCATTCGCTACAAAGACCTAGCCCCCTGGTACAGCCACGCCGAAAAGTTTGCCGGCATCAGCGGTAACCGCGACGGCCTCTCCCAGCTGCCCGACGGCGACTTTATGCCGGCCATGGAAATGAACGTGGTGGAAAAAGACGTGGCGGCCCGCATCAAGAAGCACTTCAAGGACCGCGACATGATTATTGGCCGCACGGCCAACATCACCAAGCCCCACAACAACCGCGTAAACTGCCAGTACCGCAACAAATGCTGGTTGGGCTGCCCGTTTGGGGCCTATTTCAGCACGCAGTCGGCTACGCTGCCGGCGGCTATGGCGACCGGCAACCTTACGTTGCGGCCGTTTTCTATCGTTACCAAAATCCTCTACGACAAGGACACCAAGCGGGCCAAGGGTGTGGAGGTGCTGGATGCTGAAACAAACAAAACCTACGAGTATTTTGCCAAGGTTATCTTCGTCAATGCCTCGGCTTTGAATACGGCCTGGGTGTTGATGAACTCGGCCACCGACGTGTGGCCCGACGGCCTGGGCAGCAGCAGCGGCGAGCTGGGTCACAACCTGATGGACCACCACTTCCGGGCTGGTGCCCACGGCGAGATGGAAGGTTACGATGACAAATATGTGTTTGGCCGCCGCGCCAACGGTATCTACGTGCCGCGCTACCGCAACCTGTTCGGCGATAAGCGTGACTACCTGCGCGGCTTCGGCTACCAGGGCGGCGCTAGCCGTGAGGGTTGGAGCCGCGATGTGGCCGAGATGAGCATTGGCGGCGACTACAAAGACGCTTTGACGGAGCCCGGCAAGTGGACCATGGGCATCACTGGCTTCGGCGAAATCCTACCCTACCACGACAACCGCACCTACCTCTCCAAAACCGAGAAGGATGCCTGGGGCCTACCCGTGCTGGTGATGGATGCCACTATCCGCGACAACGAGCAGAAAATGCGCGTGGATATGATGGAGGACGCGAAGGAGATGCTGGAAAAAGCTGGCCTCAAAAACGTGAACACCTATAACAACGGCTACAACCTGGGCGGTGGCATTCACGAGATGGGCACGGCCCGCATGGGCCTCGACCCCAAAACCTCGGTGCTCAACAAGCACAACCAGGTGTGGGACGCGCCCAACGTGTACGTAACCGACGGTGCGGCCATGACCTCGGGCGCCTGCGTGAACCCTTCACTCACCTACCTGGCTCTCACGGCCCGCGCCGTAGACCACGCCGTGAGCGAACTGAAAAAGCAGAACATCTAATTCCTATCCGGCAATGAACAGAAGAGATGCACTGGGCCGGGTGGCCCTCCTAATGGGCGGCGCCGTGATTGGCGGCGACCTTTTCCTGAGCGGTTGCTCTACCGACAATTCCAAAAAAACTGACAAGACCGGGCAGGAAGTTGGGCAAAAACCGGACGATGTTCTGGATGCCAACCAGGTAACGCTACTGAATGAGGTAGGCGAGACCATTTTGCCCGCTACCAAAACGCCTGGCGCCAAAGCAGCCAACGTGGGCGGCTTTATGGCCGTGATGGTGCGCGACTGCTACAAGCCCGAAGATCAGAAAATCTTTGTGGAAGGCATTACCAAGCTCAACGACGCCAGCAAGCAGAAGTACCAGAAGGACTTTATGGGTCTCGATGCTGGTCAGCGCAAGGAGTTTCTCACGGCCCTCGACGCCGAGCAGAAGCAGTATGCTCAAACCAAGACGCAGGAGCAGCCCAACCACTACTTCCGCATGATGAAGGAGCTGACCTTGCTGGGCTTCTTCACCTCCGAGCCCGGCGCTACCCAGGCTCTGCGCTACCTGCCCGTGCCCGGCAAATACGACGGCAACATGCCCTACAAAAAAGGCGACCGCGCCTGGGCTACATAATTGAGTTGTTAGTTGCGAGTTGTCAGTTGTACATGAAGAAGTGTCATCCTGAGCTTGCGAAGGACCTTCTCACGTGAGAATGACAAGCGTCATCACGACTCGTTCTCACATGAAAAGGTCCTTCGCAAGCTCAGGATGACACTTCTTTTCATTTATAATTTCACAACTTCGCCACTTCACAACCTCACCTATTCACCACACCGCATGAAATTACGACTGGGTATGATTGGCGGCGGGCAGGGCTCCTTCATTGGGGGTGTCCACCGCATGGCCGCTTCCCTCGATGGGCTCTATGAGCTGGTGGCCGGCGCCTTCAGCAGCAACCCCGATACCTCCCGCGCCACCGGCCAGGAGCTGAACCTCGCCCCCGACCGCGTATACGGTTCCTACCAGGAGATGCTGGAGCAGGAAGCGCAGCGGCCCGAAGCTGAGCGCATCCAGGTGGTCAGCATCGTAACGCCCAATCACGTGCACTTTGCGCCTGCCAAGATGGCCCTGGAACACGGCTTCGACGTGGTACTGGACAAGCCCATCACGTTTTCGCTGGCTGAAGCCAAGGAGTTGCGCACGGTGGTAGAAACCACTGGCCGGCGCTTGTGCCTCACGCACACCTACACCGGCTACCCCATGCTGAAGGAAGCCAAGCAACTGGTGGCCGACGGCGTGCTGGGCACCATTCGGAAAGTATACATTGAGTATCCGCAGGGCTGGCTGAGCACCTATGAGGAGGGCGGCGCTAACAAGCAAGCCGCTTGGCGCACCGACCCCGCCCGCAGCGGCGCGGCCGGCGCCATGGGCGACATCGGCACCCACGCCTTCAACCTGCTAGAGTACGTGAGCGGGCTGCAAGTCACGAAATTGTGCGCCGACATCAATGTGGTAGTGCCGGGACGCCAGCTCGATGATGATGGGGCCGTGCTACTGAAAATGTCTAATGGCGCCAGTGGCGTGCTGGTGGCTACCCAAGTAGCAGCCGGCGAGGAAAACAACCTGCGCGTGCGCCTCTACGGTGAGAAAGGCGGCCTCGACTGGCAACAAGCTGACAATAACACCTTGCTGGTGAAGTGGCTGGACAAGCCTACCGAGATTCGCCGGACGGGTGCGCCCTACCTCAGCGCCGCTGCCCTGCACAACAGCCGCATTCCAGCGGGCCACCCCGAGGGCTACCTCGAAGCCTTTGCCAACCTCTACCGCAACTTTGCCCTTACCCTCCTGGCCAACCTGGGTGGTCCCGCTGCTCCAGCCGAAGCCGCCGACTACCCCGGCGTGGAAGATGGTGTGCGGGGCATGGCCTTCATCGAGAGCGTGATTGCCTCCGGTAAGTCGGAACAAAAATGGACGGCGTTTACGGTGTAAAAAACGTCATGCGTATAACCACAATAGAACGTCGTTTCTGCTCTCTGCCTGATGCGCGGAATAGTCAAATGATGTTCTAAAAAGCCAATAGCGAACAGCTAAAACCTATTAGCAATCAGCTAAGCAGTATGAAAACCATCAAAGGACCCGCCATCTTTTTGGCGCAGTTTATCAGTGAGCAGGCGCCGTTCAACAGCCTGGAGAGCATCTGCAAGTGGGCCAGCGACCTGGGGTACAAAGGCATTCAGATGCCTACCCTCGACTCGCGCTTCATCGACCTGAAGCTAGCCGCCGAAAGCCAGACCTACGCCGATGAGCTACGCGGCAAGGTGGCCGATGCTGGCTTGGAAATCACGGAGCTATCCACGCATTTGCAGGGCCAGTTAGTAGCCGTGCACCCGGCCTACGACCAGCTATTCGACGGCTTTGCACCGGCCGAAGTGCGCGGCAACCCCGCCGCCCGCCAGCAGTGGGCCGTGCAGCAGTTGAAATATGCTGCGCAGGCGTCGCGCAACTTAGGCCTCACGGCCCATGCCACTTTCAGCGGCGCGCTATTGTGGCCCTACGTGTACCCGTGGCCCCAACGGCCCGCCGGGCTGGTAGAGACCGGGTTTGAGGAGCTGGGCCGCCGCTGGCGTCCTATTCTGGATGTGTTCGACGAGCACGGGGTAGACCTATGCTACGAAACCCACGCCGGCGAAGACATCCACGATGGCATCAGCTTCGAGCAGTTTTTGGCACAGGTAGACAATCACCCCCGCGCCTGCTTGCTCTACGACCCTTCGCACTTCATCCTGCAATGCCTCGACTACCTAGAGTTCATCGACCTCTACCACGAGCGCATCAAGATGTTCCACGTAAAGGATGCTGAGTTCAACCCCTCGGGCCGGCAAGGCGTGTACGGTGGCTACCAGGGCTGGGTAGACCGGGCCGGGCGGTTCCGCTCTCTGGGCGATGGGCAGGTGGATTTCACCGCCATCTTCAGCAAGCTAACGCAGTACGACTTCTCGGGCTGGGCCGTGCTGGAATGGGAATGCGCCCTGAAGCACCCCGAAGACGGCGCCCGCGAAGGTGCTCCGTTCATTCAGGACCACATCATTCGCGTGACAGACAAAGCTTTTGACGATTTTGCGGCCTCCGGCATCGACCAAAGCCTCAACAAAACCATTTTAGGACTGTAACCTCCACTTCCTCACCTATATGAAAAACATGTTTCTGCTGCTGCTCTGCGGCACTACACTGCTAGCCTGCAATTCTGGCTCCGACACGGCAAAAGACAAACCCGAGTACACGCTGGCCGACGATACGCCCGCCCTGGACACTGATAGCACCACGGGCGCTGACGTGACAGCCCAATCGCATCAGCCTCAGATCGATACTGATGTTAATAAAATTGGCACCACGCCTACGGGTGGCGCCGTAGCGGCCGGCGCTAAGCTCATTGAGGGCTCCGACTGCACTAGCTGCCACCGTCAGGACATGAAGCTGGTAGGCCCAGCCTACGCAGCAGTGGCCGAGAAATACGAAGCCACCGACGCCAACGTGAGCATGTTGGCTAAAAAAGTAATCAACGGCGGCAAGGGCAACTGGGGTGAAATCCCGATGACGCCCCACCCCAACCTGTCGGAGAAGGATTCCGAAGCCATGGTGCGCTACATTTTAAGCCTGAAATAAATCGGATATAGCCCCCTGGCCTTCTTCTGTAGAGAAGACCAGGGGGCTTTCCTTTTCCTAATACTACCCTACCTAAACTGCCTACCCCCTATGACTGCTACTATTCGAGTGAAGCTGTCCATCATGATGTTCCTGGAGTTTTTCATCTGGGGCGCGTGGTTTGTGACGCTGGGCACCTACCTGCTCAAAAACCTCAATGCCACGGGTGTAGAGGTAGGGGTTGCGTTTCTAACTCAATCTATTGGGGCTATTGTAGCGCCCTTCATCATCGGACTCATTGCTGACCGGTTTTTCTCGGCCCAAAAGATTCTGGGTGTGCTGCACCTGGCGGGGGCCGTGCTGTTGTGGCGGGCGTCGCTGGCACCTGATTTCAGCAGCTTCTACCCCAGCATCCTCACCTACATGATCTTGTACATGCCCACGCTGGCGCTGGTAAACTCCATCAGCTTCCGGCAGATGCAGGATCCGCAGAAGGAATTTGCACCTATCCGGGTGCTGGGCACGCTGGGCTGGATTGTGGCGGGCCTCACCATTGGCTGGCTGAACTGGGAGCAGACCAACAGCCTGCAAGCCACCTTCACGATGGCCGCCGTGGCCTCGGCTATTCTAGGTGTATTCAGCTTCACGCTGCCTGCTACCCCACCCGTGAAAAAAGGCCAAAGCAGCTCTTTGGGCGACCTGCTGGGCCTGGATGCCATTGGCATGCTGAAAAATCAGTCGTATCTGATTTTCTTCCTGGCTTCCATTGCTATCTGCATTCCGCTGGCCTTCTATTATGGTTTCACCAATCCGTTTTTGAATGAGGTAGGGATGAAATCGGCGGCTGGCGTGCAGAGCCTGGGTCAGGTATCAGAATTGCTGTTTATGCTGGCTATTCCACTGTTTTTCAGCAAACTGGGCGTAAAAAAGATGCTGGCCATTGGCATGGGCGCGTGGGTACTGCGTTACGTGTTCTTCGCCTATGGCAACGCCGACGCCAACTATTGGATGCTGATTGCGGGCATTGTGCTGCACGGCGTGTGCTACGACTTCTTCTTCGTGACGGGTCAGATCTACACCGACAACCTGGCGGGCGAGCAGTTCAAAAGCTCGGCGCAGGGCTTTATCACCTTGGCTACCTATGGGGTAGGGATGCTGATTGGCACCTTGCTTTCGGGCCGTATTTTTGACTCCTACCAGCTCTCGGCCGATTCGCACGACTGGCGCATGATCTGGCTGATTCCGGCCGGTATTGCGGGCGTAGTATTGCTGCTGTTCCTGCTCCTGTTCAGGGAGCGGCGCCAGGCAGCCGCCGCCGAGCCCGACGTAGCGTTAGGCTCGGCCCCATCGATGGCCCAGGCCAAATAACTACCAACAGCGCATCAACTCATCAATCATCAGCACATCACCATGCCTACCCTCTGGAACCGCCGCGCTGCCCTGAAGGGCCTGCTAGCCAGTACCGCCGCTGTGAGTACCGCCGGAGTAGCCAGCGCGTGCGCCTCGGACGAAAAAAATACTTCCGCTTCCATGCCGCTCAAAAACAACATCCGCCAATCGGTGTGCCGCTGGTGCTTCAACGATTTATCGGTTGATCAGCTTTGCAAAGAAGCAAAGGCCATGGGCATCCAGGGCATCGACCTGGTAGGACCCGCTGACTGGCCTACCCTGAAGAAACACGGCCTGGACTCGCCCATGTGCAACGGCGCCGAAATCAACCTGACCGACGGCTTCAACGACCCGAAGTTCCACGCGCAGCTGCAAAAGCAGTACAGCGAGATGATACCCAAGGTGGCCGCCGCCGGCTACACCAACCTGATCTGCTTTAGCGGGAGCCGCCGGGGGCTGTCGGACGAGGCTGGGCTGGCCAACTGCGTGACAGGCCTGCAGCCACTGGTGAAGCTGGCCGAAAAGCACAAAGTGGTGCTGGTGATGGAGCTGCTCAACAGCAAAATCGACCACAAAGACTACCAGTGCGACAACACGGCCTGGGGCGCTGCTCTAGCCAAACGGCTGGGCTCCGAGCACTTTAAGCTGCTCTACGACATCTATCATATGCAGATCAATGAGGGCGACGTGATTCGAACGATCAACGAGTTTCACCCCTACATTGCGCACTACCACACGGCCGGCGTGCCCGGCCGCCATGAGCTGGACGAGCAGCAGGAGCTGTACTACCCGGCCATCATGCGCGCCATTCTCAAGACTGGTTTTAAGGGCTACGTAGCGCAGGAGTTTATGCCGCAGAAGGCCGATAAGCTGGCTTCGCTGCGCCAAGCGGTGCAGCTCTGCGACGTGTAGAGACACGATATGCGGCGGCTCATCGTTGAGCACCTAGCAAAGCATCCAGGCTTAGCCGATGCTTTATCTCACTTCTTTCCCCTTATTCCCTACCCTTTTTGTCATGAAATTTCCTTTGCTTGCTACGGCCCTTCTTGGTCTTTCGCTTACTACCTATGCTCAGCAAAACGCCAAGCCCGAAGACACGGAAGTGTATGAGCCGGTGCCCAAAAAGGTAACGCCCGGCGCGGCTACTGCTATGGTGGCAGCCCCCTCCGATGCCATTATGCTGTTTGATGGCAAAAACCTGCAAGAGTGGGTGAAGGTGGACGACCGCACCAAGCCCGCCGACTGGAAAGTGGCCGGCGGCATTATGACCGTTGACAAGACCAAGGGCAACATCGAAACCAAGCGCACCTTCACCAACTACCAACTGCACCTAGAGTGGCGGGTACCGGCCAACATCAGCGGCACGGGCCAGGGGCGCGGCAACAGCGGGTTGTTTCTAGCTTCCATTGGCAAAGGCGATGCGGGCTACGAGCTGCAAATCCTAGACTCGTACGACAACAAAACTTATGTGAACGGCATGGCGGGCAGCATCTACAAGCAGAAGATTCCGCTAGCCAACCCCGCCCGCAAAGCCGGCGAGTGGCAAACCTACGACGTGGCCTGGACTGCCCCTACCTTCAAAGCCGATGGTACCCTACAAACGCCGGCTCGCGTTACGGTGCTGTTCAATGGCGTAGTGGTGCAAGACAACGTGGAGCTAGACGGCCCTACCCAGTACATTGGCAAGGCAAGCTACGAGGGTAAAGCACATGGTGCCTCGCCCATCAAGCTACAGTCGCACGGCGACAAAAGCGAGCCGCTGAGTTTCCGCAATATCTGGATACGCGACTTGGGCAAATAGCCCTTTACATCTGCTCGTAGCACGGGTAGCGCCGTTGCCGGTAAATTTTGCCGTCTTTGAATTCAAAGACCAGGCACAGTTCCGACGCAACGCGCTGCCCGCGCACTGCGGGCCCCGCATCGTGGAGGATGGTGGCCTCCCACCTACCCTCTACCACTACCGTACCCGCAGGGCTTATGTGGGTGTGGCGCACGGCGAAAGTAGGGTCAACCAGTAGCTCCCGTCCCGCCCGCAAGTTGGTTAGTATCTCCTCAAACGAGCGGCGCACGGGCTGCTTGTTGACGGCATTGGAGTATTCCAGCTGTTCTACCTCGGGGTGCAGCACGGCCGCGTAGGCCGCCGCATCCACGCTGAACGCCTGTACTAAATCGAAATATTGCTGCAAAACGGCAAGTGGCTCAGGATGCATAGCACAATGATTGGGGTGAAACTGTGCGCAAGATAACCGAAGCCGCTCCACTATAGCACATGCCCGATTGCACCGACCTTACCACGCTACTAACCGGCGATGCGCGCCAGCAGCAAGCCTACCATACCCTGCACGCCCTGGGCATCTTGGCCACCTTACAGGCTTTTGACCCAGTGCTAGCTGGCACACTGCCGCTGGGCATTGCCACACCAGTCAGTGACCTGGACGTTATCTGCGCGGTGTGGCCGGAGCGGCAAGGAGCATTTCGGGAGCTGCTGCACACGCACTACGCCTCTCTACCCGGCTTTGTGCTACGCGAAACCGTAGGCCAGGACCAGGCAGCCATTGTGTGCAATTTTCAGTACCAGGCGTTTGCGGTGGAAGTATTTGGGCAGGCGTGTCCCTCCCGGCAACAGTACGCCGTGCGGCATATGCTGGTAGAGCATCGGGTATTAGAAGCCGGCGGGGAGCCTTGGCGGCTTGCCATACAGCAGCTCAAACAGCAAGGCTTGAAAACCGAACCTGCCTTCGCCACGCTGCTCCGGCTGCCCGGCAACCCCTACGAGGCCCTATTGGCGCTGGAGCCCTACACCGTAGCCGAGCTGCGCGCCTGGCTACCACCCCTACCCTAGCAACAGCGCTTTATCATGCCTGCCGCAGCAGCCAGTCCACCGCCGTGGTTTCCTCATCAAAGGAATGATACACTAGCGGTAGACCCTGTATTTTGGTGGTGATGAAGGCCGTAGCCAAGCGCGTCATCACATCCGGCGACACTAGTACGGCGCCGTAGCGGTAGCCGCCTTTCTGCACGGCATGCGGCAGCCACTCATTGGCTACCCACTCCTGCTCCTGCGGCGAGAAGCGACGCATGGCTACCTGATTGATCAGGATTCGGCTCCAGCCGTAGTGTTGCAGGGCCTGGGTCATGTGCGCGAAAAGCGCCGGCACGTCCTCGGGACTACGCGGCTGACTGCTCCACACCACCCGCAGGAAGCCTGCCGGATCGGCCAGCAAGCGGCCCGCCACGTTTTCGTAATACAAACTAAGAGGAGCCATCATACGCGTCAGTACAACGAAGGTCTGACGCCACCGCGGAATTACCAAACCGGTCGAAGCCCCTGTATCCCCTACCTTACAGCCGAGCCTACTCCATAACTCTCCGCCCGCAGCAGCGTACAGCCAGGGTAGGCCATGCATTGCACCAGCCTTCATCCCTACTCACTCTCCCCGATTTTTCTACCCACATGAAAACGCTTTTCCTATTCTTAGCCGGCGCTACCCTCTCACTGGCTTCCTGCTCGCAGGACAAAACGGCCATGGAACGTGCTGAGGACATGCCCGCCGGTACCACCGTGAAGGGAGCCGACGGCAGCAAAATCAAGAAACAAGAAGACGGCGACATCAAGATCAAAGACGCTGCCGGCAACAAAGTGAAAAAAGACGCCGACGATGGCGAAGTGAAAGTGAAGTAATACAGAATGGCTTTGCCCATCAACACAAAGGCGCGAGGCTGTTTGCCCCGCGCCTTTGTGCGTTCTAGTGTAGTTGGAACGCTACTTGGTCATGATAACCACCGCGCCGTTTTTACCCTTGGCGCCGTAGCGCTTGGTGGCCTTCTCCGCATCCATTACAAATACCCCTTTCAGCTGGCCATGCGCTATCTTCGATTGTTCTGGCGTGGCTTCTTTGTCATTCACTAGTAGCAGCCGGCCACCTAAGTCGCCAGCCGATAGCCCGGTACCGTTTACTACCGCGTCGGTTATTTTCTGCACCTCCGGGCTGGCGGGCGTGTAGATGATGTTGTGCTTGCGGTTGAACGCCTTCACCGCCTCAGAATCCTTGTTTTTCTTGGTCGTGACGATGATAGCGCCGTTGGCAGCCTCTGGCCCGAACGATGCTACCGCCTCTTTATCCTTCAACACGTTGACGGTCTCAATATTATCCGGCTTCGTGTCATTCAGTGCTTCATTCGGGGTGAGTACCCCATCCACATAGTAGGCGGGTGTACCTTTCTGAGTTGAACTTATTTTAAGAGACTGGGCTTGCGCCTGCTGGCTGTTCAAGCCAGCCGCGGCTAGCAGCAGTGTTAGAACTCCAGTGGTGATAGTTTTGGTAGTTTTCATGGTGAGGACTAATTAGTGAATTGCTGGTGTTTTTTGGTTTCGACAAGAATTACTCCGTTACGACCTCTCTCGCCGTACTTTTCAGTGGCTTGTTTATCCTTTAGTACGTTCACGCTTTCGATTGTAATAGAACGTAATTGACTTATCTCTTCCTCCTCCACTGGTTCGCCATCCAGTATATAAAGTGGTTTAGGTTGTTGCTTAAGTTTTTCATCCCGCTGACGTATCTCCTCTCTTTCACGAGCCTCTTTAGCAGGTCTTTCTGCTTGTTCCTTCTCGAACTCAGCACGCGTTTGAAAACCATATTTCTGCCGAAAGGCTTTCGTTGCCGGTGAATTTTCACCTGCTTTTGTAATCACTAAAATAATGCGTTTAATACCTGGTCCAAACTCTCCCATAAATCGCCCTCCTGCTCCATGTACTTGCACTATCTCTATATTAGGAGTGGCTTTAACAGCAGCTTTATCACTCGGCTTACCGTCTAAGAAAAATAGTGTACTATCACTCACGGCGTCGAACCTCGCCGATGAAGTTGTTTCTGCTTCCATCTCATCACCCGTAGGCTCGCCTTGTGGGGCACAGGCCAAGGCCACAAGCGCCAACCCTGGCACCAGCAACGCATACAATCCCAGATAGGCAGTAGCAGAACGCTTTTTGTTCATCATGGCTATGCGGTTTTTAAGGGTGAGAAACGTGAAATGATTGGCCAGAGCAGCACTGGGCGCCAGCGTACTAAGCTTGAGTAGGCTGTACTGGTAGGCTTTGGCATCGAGCAAGCCGGCGCGCAACACAGCACGGTCGGTAATGAACTCCAGATTTTCCTGCACCGCCCGGCGCAGCAGCCACGCGCCGGGGTTGAACCAGCATAGAGCCTGCGTGAGTTGGGCCAGCAGTACATCCGCAGTGTGCCACTGTCGCACGTGCACTTGCTCGTGGCGCAAGATGGCCGGCAGCTCGGCGGGGGCGTGCTGGGCGGGGTTAAGATAAATGGTACGCCCAAACGAAAACGGATTCACGGCGGCCCCTACCCTGCGGTACTGCTGCCCGTGCCATTGTGCTGGGTGCGAGGCGCGCCGGATGCGGTACAAGGCTGCTAGCTGCGCCAGCAGGCGCACCAGCAATATCCCTACCCCTACCCAGTATACCCCTTCCAGCGCCGTCCAGTAGGAGAAGGTAGGCGTGGTGGCGGTGGGCAGATAGGTCCATGTTTCGCCTAGTGCCAGCGTGGTGGCAGCCACCGGCCGGGCCAGCCACGCGCTAACGTCTACCAATGGGTAGGCAACTGAAAACCCTACCGCAAACAACAGGTACCAGCGGTTGAGCGTGTAGAACGTGAGGCGGCGCAGTACCAGCCAATAACCGGCGTAGAACAGCAGCAGGGCCCCATTCACTTGCAGCAGATAGAGGAGTAGCGCAGGCATGGCTAATTGCGTTTACCGTCCTCAATCATGCGGATAATTTCCTGCAACTCGTCGGCGCTGATTTTCTGCTCTTTCGCAAAAAACGATACGACTTCTTTGTACGAATTGCGGAAATAGTCGCTCACGAAACTGCTCATGAAGCGGCGGCGGTAGTCCTCGTTGCGCACCAGCGGCGCATAGCGGTAGGAATTACCAAGTTTCTCGGCGCGCACGTAGCCTTTGCGCTCCAGGTTGCGGATGGTAGAAGCCAGCGTGGTGTAGGGCGGTTGGGGCTCAGGTAGGCGCTCCAGTACGTCTTTCACAAAGCCACCATCCATCTGCCATAGCACCTGCATGGCTTCTTCTTCGGGTTGGGTAAGTCGTTCCATATCAGCAAATACGATTTATTCGTAATTCTACGATTATTTCGTAAATAAAGATATACAACAGCCAAAAAAATAACGCCTTCACCGGGTAGGGCGAAGGCGTTATGCACAATCAGCAACACAAATTTTATGACAATTATTTGTATACCAATATCTTATCTAAACTTATTGGTCTTCATCTTTCTTTCTATGATGTAGTCTACAGTCACTCCTGTGGTGATATACCAATCTTTCTGACTGCTGTTCCCACGTAAAGCGCCTGGCACGTCCATTTGCGCGGGCGTGTTTTGGTCGGTTCGAGTGATGCCACCCCCAAAATAGCGCGCCGCTGGCGTCGAGAGGTTGGCAACACTTGTATAGGTAGTACTCACGTCGTCGAGGTAGTCTGTGAACGTCTTGCGCCAGCCTAGTTCCATACCTACGTTGACGTTCTTGGCCACCTTCACGCGTACGCCGGCCCCGAAGGGAATTGCTAGCTGTGCCCGTTGGTAGTAGCGCCCTTCAGTGCGCTGGGGTTGCAGCTCCACCTTAGCGCCGGGCTTAAGGCCAGCTGGTATTGTACCACCATCTACGGTTCCTTTGGGGTTGAAATGAAAGGCCGCTATGCCCCCAAACACATAGGGAACTACTGGCACCCGGTACGCTGCCTGCATGTGGTTAGGAATCAAATCAACAATTCCTACCGCGGAAAGCTCCTGGATGTTACTTTCAAAGTTGAGGTTGCGGTAGTAGCGGTACGTCGCGTCTTTACCGGCTGCTTGTTTATCAGAGCCAGCGATGCGCCCAAACGACAGAGCGCCGCGCACTGATACATAGGGAGTGAGGCGCTGCATAACATGAAACCCAAAGCCTGGTCGAGCAGCTGCCATCCGTACGCTAGCAAAGCTCACGCGGGGGGTTAGGTCGCCAAAGTAATTGAAGGCGCTTAGGTGCCCCCCCACTGTCAGGTACCGACTGGCTTTGGTGAAGGATTGCGCCTGGGCAGTTGGCCGGGCACCTAGGCTAGCGACAGCCAGTAAAAGAAATGCGTATTTTTTTTTCATAGCAGGAAAGAATGGAGGTAGGCAAGCAAGCAGGTAGAATAATTCGACGAAAAACGCATTGCTGAAAAACCATTCGTCGCATCTATTCTTCTTTCGTTTCTATTTCTGCCCGCTTAAGGCGTCATAGAACTTTCAGGGCGTAGGGTATCACAAATGGGGCCGTTCTTCCCTACCCTATCAGCTTGCCTGCCTATTTGAAAGCCTCATACCCTGCTAGTAGCTTGGTCATAGGGTCAGTAACAAAACCTGTTTCGTGATGGTGGTTCACACAAAAAATCCACTGTGGAGGCAGAGCAATCTGAGCTGCTCTTTGCCTCTACAGTGGACTTTGTATAGGGGTACTACTAGCTGCTTTTTTTTACCAGATCTTAGCCCGGTCCTCGGCCGTACGCACCATTTTCTGGCCGGGCTGGCAGCCGAAGGCGTCGTAGAACTGGGGCATGTTCATGAGCGGTCCGATGGTACGGTACTGGCCGGGCGAGTGGGGGTCGGTGAGGATTTGCTGGCGCAGGGCTTCGGGGCGGATGTTGGTGCGCCGCAGTTGCGCCCAGCTCAGGAAAAACCGCTGCTCGGGCGTAAAGCCGTCGTAGCGCGGGCGGGGCTGGCGACCATATTTCTGCTGAAGCTGCTTTTGCAGGGCGTCGTACACAATGGTGAGGCCGGCGAAATCGGCCAGGTTCTCGCCCATGGTCAACTTGCCGTTCACGTACACCGAATCGAGCGGCGAGAAGGCTGAATACTGCTGGCCAACCACAGCGGCGCGCTTGGTAAACTCCTCGCCGTCGGCCTTGGTCCACCAGTCGCGCAGGTTGCCTTCCGAGTCGTACTGCCGGCCCTGGTCGTCGAAAGCGTGGGTCATCTCGTGGCCCATCACGCCGCCAATGGCGCCGTAGTTCACTGCGTCGTCGGCCTTGGGGTCAAAGAACGGCGGTTGGAGGTAGCCGGCCGGAAACACGATTTCGTTCATGGCCGGGCTGTAGTAGGCATTGATGGTAGGCGGCGTCATGCCCCACTCGGTCCGGTCGATGGGCTGGCCGTATTTCTCCACGTTGCGGGCGTAGTTCCACTGCCGGGCGGCCAGCACGTTTTGCAGGTAGGATTCACGAGTGATGTTCAGGGCCGAGTAATCCTTCCACTTATCGGGGTAGCCAATTTTCACGCGCAGGGCATTCAGCTTTTTCAGGGCTTCGGTTTTGGTGGCGCTGCTCATCCAGGTGTTGGAACGAATGTGCTCGGCCATCGACGCCTTGATATTGGCAAGCATATCCAGCGCCTTCTGCTTGGCTTCCGGCGAAAAGGCCTTATCGACATACAGCTGCCCGAAGGCTTCGCCCAACGTACCGTCGGTGGCGGCTAGCATGCGTTTCCAGCGGGTAGGCTGCTGCTTGGTACCGCTCTGCACCTGCTGAAACCGAAACGCCGCATCGGAATACGCCTGCGGCAAGGCCGACGTGACGGACGACACCAGCTGCCAGGTGAGGTAGTTTTTCTGCTCGGCAAGCGGGGTGGTTTGCAGCACCGTGTTCAGCTCCTGAAAGAAAGCTGGCTGGCCTACAATTACTTCCTGCGCCGCACCCAGGCCGTTTTGCTTCAGCATGGCCCCTAGCCCCAACGCCGGGTAGGCGCGGTCGAACTCAGCCAGCGGTATTTTGTTGTAGTTGGCATACGGGTCGCGCAGCTCTACGCGGCTTTTGCTAGCACGAGCCAGGCGGGTTTCCAACGCCAGCACGTTGGCCGCTTTTTGCTGGGCCGTAGCGGAGGCGTTGCCCAGCAGCTCAAACACCGTGGTCAGGTACTCCACGTAGGCGGTGCGCACGGTGGTAGAGCGGGCGTCATCCTTGAGGTAGTAGTCGCGGTCGGGCATGCTCAGACCGCCCTGGCCCAGATTCACGGCATACACGGAGCTGTTCTTGCGGTCGGGACTAACGCCGGCGCGAAAGTAGGCGCCCGTGCCCAACGTTTGCTGGTGGGCCAGTTCCCGACGTAGCGCGTCGCGGCTGATGATGGCGTCGATGCGGCGCAGCTCAGGCTGGAGGTATTTCAGGCCGGCGCGGTCCAGCCCTACCGAGTCCATGCCAGAGGCATAGTAGTCGCCTACCTTTTGCAGGTTGGAGCCCCTGGAGACGCGGGTGTTGGCGGCCGCATCTTCCAGGATTTTCTTCAGCAGGGCCTGGGTCCGGTCGCCGAGCAGGTTGCGCGGCCCCCAGCTAGAGGCATAGGCTGGAATAGGGTTGTTGCGCAGCCAGTTGCCGCCAGAGTAGTGAAAAAAGTCCTCGCAGGGCGATACGGTGGTATCCAGGTCGGCCACGTCGAGGCCTACGCCGGGTAGGATGGGGCCGGCAGTGGTAGGCGCGGTGGTGGCTGTGGTAGCAGGTGCCGTGCGGTGGCTGCCGGCGCAGCCCGCCAGCACAGCGGCCGTTACTACATACGATAGTAGAGGTTTGGTCATCATCAGAACAAGGTACGAAACTGTTCTAATGACCTTCTCAGGCAGCAAAGGCTGCGCTGAGTGCTTGTCAATCGACACGCAGTAGCATTTTGCCCTACCCGCTATGCGACGCTAGTGAAGTAGAGGTTAGAACATTTCGTAGCAGAAATAGTCGCGAATGCGGAAAATCAAGCCTTCCTTCAACTCAAACACCCGGCAGTAATGGCCAGTAATGACTTGGCCCGGCACCACGCGCTCATTGCGAATGCTCATCTCACCACGCCAACGAATCTCCGCTACTATCGTGTTGTCGTTGCTGATTATGAAGTTCCAGCCGGCTAGCTCCTGCCGAGCCAGCAGTTCCCGACCTTCGCGAATACCATCAACAATGTCTTCGAAATTACGACGCTGCACCTGTTTATTGTGCAGGTTTGGAAACTCTAGCCGCTCTACCTCCGGATGCAGTACTGCCACGTAGGCCGCACGATCAGTAATACAGGCTTCTGCTAGCTGTAAAAATTGTTTAACTGTTTCGAGGGAAGCAGACATGGGAAAAAAGTTGTTGACAAAACGAGTACAATATAAGCAGAGAACCAGGGAAGTTCCTGTTCTTTCGGGACAAGAATTGTCGCTGAAGTTGAGGCTGATGCGTACATAACGCACGAGGCCCCTTTACAAACATATTGCCACGGCTGCAGGTAATACATAAATAGCTTTTGCATGCGCACCATCAAAGCCCAGCACCGCGCCGTTAGCGCCCCCATTGCCGACCTGACCACGTACCGCGCGCTGCCTACCCCGGCCGTAGCGCACCTCGACCCGTTTCTGTTCCTCAACCACCACGGCCCGCAGGTGTACCGGCTCGGCAACCGGGGCCTACCCTTCGGGCCGCACCCGCACCGGGGGTTTGAGACCGTAACGTTTATTCTGGCCGGTGATATCATGCACCAGGATAGCAGTGGGCACCAAAGCGTGATTGAAGCCGGAGGTGTACAGTGGATGACGGCCGGCAGCGGATTGATTCACAGCGAAATATCTTCCGACCATTTCAAGCAAACCGGCGGCGACCTGGAAATCTTACAGCTTTGGGTGAACCTGCCGGCGCGCCTCAAAATGACGCCGCCACACTACCAAGGCTTGCAGAAAGCTGACATTCCGGAAGTGGCGCTGGCCGATGGCCGGGCCCGCCTGCAGGCCGTATCGGGCACCTGGGCCGGCCAGGCTGGGGCCGTGCAGTCGCTGGCCGATGTGCAGCTGGCAACCATCGACCTGGAGGCCGGCGCTGTGCTGAATTTCTCTATTCCGGCCGAGCGAACTATTTTTTTCTACACCATCCGCGGCAAGCTGCGCGTGAATGACCAGGAAACAGAAGCCCGCACTCTCACCGAGTTCCACCACGACGGCGACAACTTGCACATCGAAGCGCTAACTGATGCCGTACTGCTGCTGGGCCACGCCCTACCCTTCGGGGAGCCAATTGTAGCGCAGGGGCCCTTTGTGATGAACACGGAGCAGGAAATTCAGCAGGCTTACCAGGATTATCGGGCCGGGCGTTTTGGCACCTGGTAACACTAAAGCGCAAAATTTGCCTCGTTTCCAGCAAAGCTTATAGCCTTGCCAGGGGTGTTTTGATGAGTTGTTTCGTTGATTTTCTTTTTCGCTCTTTCCCTGTGCGCCTACTTTCCTGCTTGCTCCTATCCCTGCTGTGCTTTGCTGCCGCGCCCAGCCGGGCCCAAACCCAGCGCACTCGCATTCCGGATTATAACACCATCGGCTGGCTGGTATATAACGGCGACCATCAACTCAGCAAAAACTGGCAGTTGCACAGCGAGTTGCAACTCCGGCGCGTGCACCTCATTGCGGATCCGCAGCAACTGCTGGCCCGCCTGGGTGGTATCTACCAGCTTTCCGATCGGGTGAGCGTATCGGGCGGCTACACGCTGTTCATCACCTACCCCTACGGCGATTACCCTACTGCCGCCAGCGGCCGGAGCGAGCCAGAGCATCGGCTGTATGAGGATGTGTCGCTGACGGATGCGCTGGGTCGGCTGCAACTCACGCACCGCGTGCGGCTGGAGCAGCGCTGGCAGGCACAGTTTGTTGATAAGTCGATAGACAGTTGGCTGTTTCAGAACCGCATCCGCTACCAGCTTAGTCTGCAACTGCCCCTGCTCGGCCCTACCCTCGACAGCCACGAGCCCTACCTTACGGCTTTCGATGAGCTCTTTATCAGCTTCGGGCGCAACGTGCAGAATAACGTGTTCAATCAAAACCGCCTGGCGGGCGGAATAGGCTACCAATTCAGCGACAATTTCCGGTTGGATGTGCAGTACCTCTACCAAATCACGCAGCATGAGGAAGACGCTCCCGGCACCACTACCCCCGTATTTGAGTACAACCACGGCATCCGTACGGTGCTAGCCTACGATCTGGACTTTACGAAATAAGCGCCTACCCCCACACTTTGGTACCCTCAGTGCAGTTGCGACACATCTCAATCTGGTCGCGACCTTTGAGTAAGGACGCACGGAACCGGCGGTACTTGTCGCCCTGCCAGAGCTGGCGGAAGGTCTGCGTCTTTAGGTCGCCGAGGCGGTATTCGGCGTCTTTGTCGAAGCAACAGGGCACCACCAGGCCGTCCCAGGTAATCACGCAGGAGTGCCACATTTTCCAGCAGTGGTTCAGCAAGCGGTTTTTCAGGCTGTAAGTGCCGTTGCCGTTGTTCTCGTAGCGCGAGTAGTAGTCGATGGTCGGAATCAGGGGCGAGCCGTTGTGGTAGTCATAGATCTGGGCCGTTTTAAACCACACGTCATCCACGCCCAACTCGCGGGCCATACGCCGGGCGTCCTCGATCTGGTGCTCGTTGGGGCGCACCACCAAAAACTGAAATACGATGCGCGGTGTGCTCGATTTCAGCTCCTTGCGCCACCGCACTACGTTACGTGTTCCGTCCAGCACCTTATCCAGCTTGCCGCCTACCCGGTACTGCTGATACACCTCTTGGGTGGTGCCATCGAGGGAGATGATGAGGCGGTCGAGGCCCGACTCTACGGTGCGGCGGGCATTTTTGTCGTTGAGGTAGTGCGCGTTGGTACTTGTGGCCGTGTAGATCCCCTTGGCCGCCGCGTATTGCACTAAGTCCAGAAACTCGGGGTGCAGATACGGCTCCCCTTGGAAGTAAAAAATCAGGTACCATAACCGGCTGGCCACCTCATCAATGGTGCGCCGAAACAGCTCGGCCGGCAGCATACCGGTAGGCCGCGTGAAGGAGCGCAGCCCGCTGGGGCACTCGGGGCAGCGCAGGTTGCAGCTGGTAGTAGGCTCAAACGACAAGGCCATGGGTAGGCCCCAGTGCCGGGCCTTGCCGGTAAGCTTGCTGAGCACGTACCCCCCTATCACCTGCCCGGCATTTAGTACACGGCGGGGTGTGGTTTTGGAAAGCAGTGTCAGCGCATCGCGCACCAGTGAAGCCATAGAGGAAAGCAAAAGTCGGGAATGCAGCGGAAAGCCTCGCCACAACTGATGGGCTAGAAACCAACAGTGCCTTCTCAACCCGAGAAGGCACTGTTGGTTTAAACATTGTTGCGTGAATCGTGTAAGCTTCCGCAGTTTTGCGGGTTACTTATTCGCCGAACCCGTCGGCAGAATGCCCGAATACGTGCTGGCCTTTCCAAACGACTCCTTGATTTCGTCGATGGCGGCGCGGCTGCTTAGGCGCTTGGGCTTGGTGTTGAGGAAGGTACCATCCTCGGCCAGCAGAATATATGTGGGTACGTCTTGCACGCCGTAGGCGCGGGCGATGGCCGCCTTCATGCCGCCGTTGGCACGCACGTGCACGCCCGGCAGTTTGCGGCTAATAACCAGCTGTTTCCAGGCGCCTTCGTTTTCGTCTAGCGCCACATTCAGGAACACAATGTCTTTGCCCTCAAACTTTTTAGCTAGCTCCACGGCGTAGGGTAGGTCGCGCAAGCTCAAGCCGCTGGTAGTGCGCCAGAAATTGACGTACACCAGCTTGCCCGCAAAGTCCCGCAGTGAAACGGAGTCGCCCTGAGCCGTGCGCAGGCGAAAATCGGGGGCCGGCGAGCCAATGGCGAAGGTCTTGTGCAGGTTGAAGTCCTGCACCAAAATGGGGTAGTACTGATTGTCCTTATCGATTTTGCGGAAGTCCTCCAGCATGGCGGCCGACTGCTTCACGTGCCCAAACCGGAACGACTCCTGCAACACCCGCCCCAGAATAATAGGTTTTACAGGGCCACTCAGCTTTTGCTTGGCCAAGTTATAGCACACCAAGTAAAAATCGGGGTCGGTGCGCTGGTGCTTGTCGGAGGTAGCCAGGTAGTGCACGTAGTTGAGCAGGAACTCCTGGTACAGCTCGTTTTGCGTGGCCGACGGATTTTCAATCAGCGCTTTATCATTCAGAAAATCGTAGTACGTGGGCGACATTTTCAGGCGGCCCTCCGTGCTTACTACTTGCTCGCGCAGGTCCGGGAACGTGAGCCGGTCGTTGGCGTAGCTGTAGACGATGGTGGCCTTGGCGTAGTCGCGGAAGGCTTTCGACATGTCTACCCCCTCCATGCCCCGCTCCATAAACTTTTCTTCCTGCTTGCGGCGGTAGTCCAGAAACGACAGAAACGGCGCTTCGTAGAGCATAATATTGTCGGGCAGCACCTGAAACCCGTCGTTTTCAACAAAGGATGCGTCTACCTCCGACAGGTAACTGTTTACCTCGGCGCCTTTGCCCTTATATTTCACAGAAGAGGCCAGGTCATTCCCCTTAAAGCGCACGTCGAGGGCATAACCGGGCTCCAAGAACAGGTCCGTCACGTCATCGTTATATACCAAGTCAGCGCGGGTAGGACCGTTCACTTTCAACGCCAGCCGAAATTCTCCTTTGTCGCTAACGGGCGCGTAGGTGATTTGCTCCTTGGGGTCGAGTGGGTTTTCGCGCAGGGACACAGCTACGGAGTCGGCCGTGCGCCCACTAATTTTGCCAGTGATGACAACTGTACCCTGAGCCCTACCCGAAAAGGAGGCCAGACACCCTACAACTAGGGCCAGAAAGGAAGAAAGACGGAAGGAAAGCATCGAGCGGAGAAGTCTGGCAAAGGGCGGAATTAATCAGTTTTTTGTCCTAATTAATCATGAATTATACCACTTAAACGGCTACATTCACGGTAAAAGACAATTATAGAACCGAAGATACTAGACTTCTATATAGGATATTCAATCCAAGTGAAGTCTTTTTTCGTAACTCCAGCACCATCGATACGTTTTGGTGGCAACGCAGTTGTCACTTGTCAACAATAGTAATGCCACGGCTGCTACGCCGTGGCATTACTTTGGGAAATAGCACGCAATTTCGCTTAACCAAACAGGCCGCTCAGTACCTCATCGAGGCGGCCGGCAGGCTGCACCCGAATGCCGTAGCGGGCCAGATCCAGCCCGCGGGCGTTAAACTGGGAAATGTACATTTCGGCAAATCCCAGCTTCTCGGCCTCGCCCAGGCGCTGGTCGAGCCGACTCACGGCCCGGATTTCGCCGCTCAGCCCTACCTCGGCAGCTAGGCACACCTCCCCCCGAATCGGAATATCATTGAGGGAACTGACTACGGCGGCGCATACAGCTAGGTCTAGAGCGGGGTCGTCGAGACGCAGGCCACCGGCAATGTTCAGGAACACGTCGTGCTGACCCAGGCGCAAGCCCGAACGCTTCTCCAGCACAGCCAGCAACATTTGCAGGCGCTTGCTGTCGAAGCCCGTGGCCGAGCGCTGGGGCGTGCCGTAGGTGGCGGGCGTCACGAGGGCTTGCACCTCTACTAGCAGCGGGCGGTTGCCCTCCAGGGTAGCCCCAATGGCCATGCCGCTCAGCTCGTCGCCGTGGCGCTGGGAAAGCAGGATTTCCGAAGGATTGCTCACTTGTCGCAGTCCGGCGCCCTGCATCTCGTAGATGCCCAGCTCAGAGGTAGAGCCAAAACGGTTTTTGGTGGTGCGCAAGATGCGGTAGCTCAGGTGCCGGTCGCCCTCAAACTGCAGCACCGTATCCACCATATGCTCCAGGATTTTGGGGCCGGCAATGCTGCCGTCTTTGGTGATGTGGCCGATGAGCAGCACTGGCACGCCGGTTTCCTTGGCGTACTTCAGCAGTTCGGCGGTACACTCGCGCACCTGGCTCACCGAGCCCGCCCCCGATTCTACCAGCCCCGAGTGCAGGGTCTGGATGGAGTCGATGATGAGGATGTTGGGCTGGAGCTGATCGATCTGCTTGAAGATGTTCTGGGTGTTCGTCTCCGTGAGGATGTAGCAGCCGGGGTGCTGGTCGCCCAGACGCTCGGCGCGCATCTTGATCTGCTGCTCGCTTTCCTCGCCCGACACATAGAGCACCTTCAGCCGCCGCAACGACATGGCAATCTGCAACATCAGCGTGCTTTTGCCGATGCCTGGCTCGCCGCCAATGAGCACCAACGAGCCAGGCACAATGCCGCCGCCCAGCACGCGGTTCAGCTCGCCATCCTGGGTGGCGATGCGGGCTTCCTCTTCGTAATGAATTTCGCTTACGGGCCGGGGCTTGGCCACTTTGCTAAGGGTAGGGGCCGAGGTAGGCGGCTTCCAGGAGCCGGCCGCCTGGGTGTCTTCCTTCTGCACCACTTCCTCCACGTAGGTATTCCACTCGCCGCAGCTGGGGCAGCGGCCAATCCATTTCACGGATTGCGCCCCGCAATTCTGGCAGAAATAAAGGGTTTTGATCTTGGCCATTGACTACTGAATGTGAACTACTATAACTGGTAGGAGCCGCTAAAAAGTTTGGCAAGAAACGGCTTTTTAGCAAACCAAAACCCTACCCCGTCGGCACTGGTTGTAGCTGGTGAATGCTGCCCAAACTGGGTGGTACCTGGGTTGTCTATTTGCCGTCTTATGTCTGTTGCTTCGCCTACCACCGACCTTACGGTTGTTACGGCCTTCGCCGATTTGCCTGCCGACGTGCTCGACTGGCTGCACGCCCACGGCGAAATTCAAGAATACCCGGGTGGTACCGAAACAATGACGCCCGGCGAGCCCATCGACTACATGCTGGCCGTGCTGCACGGTGGCGTCCAGTATTTTTCGGTGCAGAATGGGCAGCGCGAGCCTAAATTCCGGGCTACGGTGGGGCAGATAACCGGGCTCCTACCCTACTCGCGCCTGCAAGCCGGCAAAGGCTACGGCGTGACCCTGGGCGATACCACCATCTACCGCCTACACCGCGACCAGTTTGCCGCACTGGAAAGTGTGAGTCCCGAGCTGGTGCAGCGCCTAGTGGGCATGATGAGCGACCGGGCGCGCGATGAAGCCCGCTCCCAGGAGCGCGACGATAAACTGCGCGCCTTAGGCAAGCTATCGGCTGGACTAGCGCACGAGCTGAACAACCCAGCCGCCGCCATTGCCCGCGCCGTGGCTAACCTCAGCGAGCAAACAGCCGCTACCCCTACCCTGCTGCGGGCCCTGGGCGAGCATTGCCTCGACCCGGCTGCCCTCATTCAATTGACGGCCCTGGCTACGGCCACGCCCATTGACAACGCTATACCTATGTCGGCGCTGGACTGCGCCGACCGCGAGGATGAGCTGGTGGACTGGCTGGAGGAGCAGGGTGTACCCGATGGGTACGCCTTGGCAGCTAGCTTACTAGAAGCCGAGCTGGCCGTACCCGAGCTAACGGCCATGGCCGAGCAGCTACCCCAGGCGGCGCGCCCGGCGGCCTTTGCCTGGCTGGCGGGACACCTTACTACTCAGCGCTTGCTGCGCGACATTCAGGAGGCGGGCAGCCGCATCACGCAGCTGGTAACGGACGTGAAAACCTACTCCCACATGGACCGCGGCACCGACTACGCCCCGGTTGATGTGACGGCTGGCCTGCGCAGTACGCTCAATATTCTCAGCTACCCCCTGCGCCACAAGAATATTACGGTAGTGCGCGAGTTTGCCTCCGATCTGCCTCGGGTGCACGGGCAGGCCAGCAGCCTCAACCAGGTCTGGACCAATCTACTCGACAACGCCATCGACGCCCTACCCGACAAAGGCGGCGAAATCACGCTACGCACGCGGCTGGAAAACGGGTTCGTGCAGGTGTGCGTCATTGACAACGGCCCTGGTATTCCGGCCGACGTGCTCCCGCGCATCTTCGAGCCCTTCTTCTCCACCAAGCAGGCCGGCGCGGGTTCCGGTTTGGGCCTCGACATTGCCCAGCGCATCATCGCCAACCACAACGGCAAGCTGGAAGTCACTTCCACGCCCGGCCACACGGAGTTCTGCGCTTGGCTGCCAGTGTAAGGGCGTGGCCGCGCGCCCATTATTGCGTATTCGGGTTCGTTTAGTAGTTTTCCTTCTGGGAAGTGTATCGCCACCTTCCACTGAGTGAGCATAACACGCCATACTCAAACTGCCCTACCTCACCGGGCGCCTGCAACGCACCCCTGCTCCACAACCTCTCCTATTCTATCCTGATGGCTACCGATAAGAAACCAATTATTTTGGCCGTGGACGACGACCCACAGGTGCTGAGCGCCGTCGACCGTGACCTGCGCCGGGAGTTCCGGCGCGACTACCGCATTCTGCGCGCCTCATCGGGCGACGAGGCTTTGGAAATCATTCGGGAGCTGCACCAGCGCCAGGAGCCGCTGGCCCTCATTCTGGCCGACCAGCGCATGCCGGGCCTGGAGGGGGTAGAGTTGCTAGAGCAAGCGCGGGCGCTGTTTCCGAGCACCAAACGCGTGCTGCTTACGGCCTACGCCGATACCACGGCGGCCATCCGGGCCATCAACAACGCCCATCTCGACTACTACCTGCTCAAGCCCTGGGACCCGCCGGAGGAGCTGCTCTACCCTAGCCTGCGCGACTTGCTGGCTGCTTGGCAAGCCACTTACCGTCCCCGTTTCGAGGGGCTGCGGCTGATTGGGTTCCAATGGTCGCCGCTCTCGCACGAGCTGAAGGACTTTCTGGCCGGCTACATGGTACCGTTTCAGTGGCTCGATTACGAAAACAACCCCGAAGCAGAGGCTCTGCTAGCCGGCACCGAGTACACTGCTGCCGAGTTGCCGGTGGTAGTGTTTGAGGACGGTACCGCTATGGCCCGGCCCGAGCGGGCGGCTATTGCCACCAAAATTGGCTTAGCATCCAAGGCTGCGCAGGAGCTGTACGATGTGGTAGTGGTAGGCGCCGGTCCGGCTGGGCTGGCCGCCGCCGTATACGGCGCTTCGGAAGGGCTGAAAACGCTGGTGATTGAGCGCCAGGCGCCCGGCGGCCAGGCCGGCACCAGCTCCCGCATCGAGAACTACCTAGGGTTCCCCACCGGCCTGAGCGGCGCCGAACTGACCCACCGCGCCTGGATGCAGGCTACCCGCCTGGGTGCCGAGCTGCTGGCCCCACAGGAAGTACAGGAAATGTGCATTCAGGACGGCTACTACAAAGTGCTGACCCTGACCGATGGCAGCGAAATCCGCACGCGCGCTGTGGTGCTGACCACCGGTGTGAGCTACCGCCAGCTGCAAGTGCCCGGCATGGACCGCCTCAACGGGGCCGGCATTTACTACGGCGCCGCCCGCACCGAGGCCCGCTCCTGCGAGCAGCGCGACGTGTACATTGTGGGCGGCGGCAACTCGGCGGGGCAGGCCGCTATGTACCTGGCCACCTACGCCCGCCACGTCTACATCCTGATTCGGGGTGAGTCGCTAGCGGCCAGTATGTCGGCTTATTTAATTGAGCAGATCGGCAACACCCCCAACATCACCATCATGCCCTACACGCAGGTGCAGGAGGTGCGCGGCGATGGGCACTTGGAGGAAGTCGTCATCAACAACAATGGGCAGGTAGAGGCGCGTGAGGCCCAGGCCTTGTTCATCTTCATCGGTACCAAACCCAGCACCGAGTGGGTGCAGGCCAGCGTGATTTGCGACCCCAAAGGCTTCCTGCTCACCGGCCGCGACCTGGTGGCCGACCCGCGCTACCCCCAGGCCTGGAAGCATAACCGGGAGCCCTACCTCCTCGAAACTTGCGTGCCCGGTGTGTTTGCGGCCGGCGACGCCCGCACCGGCGCTATGGCCCGCGTGGCTTCGGCGGTAGGCGAGGGCTCGATGGCCATCAAGTTTGTGCACCAGTACCTGGATGAGTAGCACCGACAACGGGTAGCAAACCAATACCCGTGTGCTGTTTTCGAGGCAGGCAGTTCTGATGAACACAGGCAGCTGCTACGCCACCGCCTACCCTGGCGGTGGCGTAGGCTAATTCCGTATTTTCTCTGGATGGTTTACGGGAAAATGCGGGCCATAAAGCAGTTATCGGCGCGGAACTTTGAGGTATCATTCGCTATGTCCTTACATGTCTGCCGTGCTAGTTATCTGCTACGAACTATTTCCAACCGGCTGCCTACTGGCCCTGGCCCCTACCACTGCCACCGCCGAAACCACGCTGGCTGCCCATCTGGCCCAGGCCTGCCGCAGCGGCAAATCTGCTGTGTGGGTCGATTGCCGTCTGCTTACTACCTTATCTAGCACAGCCGTCTGGCTGCTATGGGCCTGCCAGCAGCGCCTGCGTCGGCGCCACGCCCGCTTGGTGCTCTGCCAGGTGCCAGCTACTGTCGAGTATACCCTACGACAAATCTTGGCGGGCGTAGAAAACCAATTGTATATAGTGCCTACCCTAGACGACGCCTTGGCCTAGCCCTTACCCTAGCCCTAGCCCTAGCCCTAGCCCTTTACTACGGTTCTGCTTGCTGCTGAGGGCATAGCCTTGGCAAGAAAAATCTTCGTACACTTGGCTTACGGGGCCTTTTTCACCCGTTCGCGTTGCATGGAGCCTCCCCATTCTGTTCCGCCCAATTCCTCGCAGTTGGCAGCGCTGGCCGCGGCCACTGCACTGCTCAACGCGCTACCCTGGGGCGTGCTGGTGCTCGATGCGGACGGGTTCATTCGGTATATCAATCAGCAGGCGGCGCACTGGTGCGACACCCCACCCGCGGCCGTGGTAGACCAGCCCCTAGCGGACGCTCCGTTGCCACCCGCTCTGGGGGCTGCGCTACAACACATGCTGGCATCCGAGGCAGTAGCCTCCCACGAAGTTTGGCTGCCGCACACCGCGTTATGGCTTAGCCTGAAGGCCGCTCCCGCCCCGGACGGGCAACACTGGGTGTTTTGGGAAAACATAACCGGCCGCAAGCAGGCCGAGGCTGCTCAGCAACACAGCAGCCGGCTGCTACTGGACCTGGAGGAAGTGGCCCATACCGGCTCCTACGATGTCGACCTCGCTAGCGGGAGTTTCTACTTCTCTGACGGGATGTACCGGCTGTTTGGCGAGGTACCGAAGGCCTTCGTACCCACGCTGGAGTTCATTGATGCCCGCTCGCACCCCCACGATGCGGACCTAGTGCGGCCAGTGCTGGAGGAGGCCGTGCGTACCAAGCAGCCCTACACCTACCGCCGCCGCATCAGCCGCCCCACTGGGGAATGGCGTACCCTCGAAGCGCACGGCGAAGTGCGCTGCGACGCAGCCGGCAACGCCGTGCAGCTCCGCGGCCTAGTGCAAGACATTACCGAACGCGTGCAGGCCGAACAGGCGCTGCACGCAAACCGCGAATTACTGCGCGCTACCATCGACAGCTCCCTAGATATGGTGCAGGTGTTTGAGGCCGTGCGCGACGAGCAGGGGGTAGTAGTGGATTTTAAGTGGGTGCTGAATAATACCGCCGCCGAGCAGTACTACGGCGACGTCATCGGTCAGCGTCTGCGCCAGCTAAACCCCGGCGTGGTGGAAGAAGGCATTTTCGACGTCTTCCGGCAAGTGCTCGAAACGGGTGTGCCCGACCAGCGCGAGCACCACTACGTGCACGAGCAGTTCGACGGCTGGTTTTACCAGTCTACCGTGAAGCTGGGCGACGGCGTGACGACCACCACCCACGACATTAGCCAGCGCAAACAAGCCGAGCAGGAGCTTCGCGAAACGAAAGAGTTGCTGCAGGCTACCCTAGACAGCTCCCACTACGTGGTGCAAGCCTTTGAGGCCGTGCGAGATGCCAGCGGGAAGATTGTCGATTTTACGTGGATATTAAATAACCGGGTCTGGCTGGAGCGATATGGGCCCCCCATGGCGGGCAAAAGCCTTCTGCAAGAAAACCCGGGAGTTGTAGAAACGGGGCTGTTCGACCTGTTTGTGCAAGTAGTGGAAACCGGGGTTCCGGTTGACCACGAGCAATATTACGCCCACGAGCAGTTCGAGGCCTGGTTTCATCAAACGCTGGTCCGGATGCGGGATGGCTTCGTGATGACCACCGCCGAAATCACCGAGCGCAAGCTGGCCCAGCAGGAAATCTTTCGGCTCAAAGATGAGCTAGCCCAGCAAGCCGAAGACAAGTACCGCACTCTGTTCAACGCGATGGCCGAAGGCTTTGCGTTGAATCAGCTGGTCCGCGATGCGCACGGCCGCGCGGTAGATGCCCGCTACCTCGAACTCAATCCCGCCTTTGAGCAACAAACCGGCCTCAACCGCGCCCACGCCGTGGGCCAGTTAGCCAGTGCGCTCTTCCCGATCTTTTATGCCGACTGGCTGGTCGTGGCCGAGCGCGTGCTGCAAGCCAAACAGCCGGAACGCTTCGAACACTACGTTGCGGACACCGACCGCTGGTATGTATTCTACATGACGCCGGTTAGCGGGGCCGACTTGTTCGGGGTGTTCTACGACGACATCACCCAGCGCAAAAAGGAAGAGCAGACCCGGCGGGCTAGCGAGGCCCAACAAGCGTATCTGTTGCAGCTCACCGACGCGCTGCGCCCGCTCGCCGACGCGCGGGAAATTCAACGCACTGCCACCCGCGTGCTAGGCGAATACTTTGGGCTCGGCCGCGCAATGTATGCGGAGATTACGCTCGACGGTGAAACGGTGGTGGTAACGGACAATTATCTGAGCGGGCGATTTCCGGCCTTTACGGGCTCGTTTCCGCTCTCAGCCTACGGCCCCATCATCGAGCGGGCCCGCCACGGCGAGCCCCTGATTGTGGAGGACGTGGCCGCCGAAGCCGAGCTGACCGAGGAGGAGAAATTCAACTACCAGGTCATCGGCTCTACGGCCTTTGTCACCCACCCGCTTCTGAAAGGCGGGCGTTGGGTGGCCAACCTGGTGGTGCACCAGGGCGAGCCCCGCCGCTGGACGCCCGATGAAATTGCCTTGCTACGGGAAACGGCCGAGCGCACCTGGGCAGCAGTAGAACGCGCCCGCGCCGAAGAAGCAAGGCGCCTGAGCGAGGAGCGCCTGCAAGCCCTGGTAACCAACCTTCCGGGCGCAGCCGTCTTCATCGTGGGCGCCGACTTACGCTACCAGCTGGCCGAGGGTGAGGCGCTGTACGCGGCTGGCTTCAACCCGGCCAGTCTACTCGGGCGCACCCTCTACGAGGCTATGCCCCCTACCCTGGCGACCGAGCACGAGCGACACTACCGCCTGGCCCTGGCCGGGCAGAGCTTCTCGCTGGAAAATGAGGCTCATGGCCACACGTACATCTCGCGTGGGGTACCCCTGTTCGACGCTGCGGGCCACGTGGGCTCCGTGCTGGTCGTGAGCTACGACATTACGGAGCGCAAGCGGGTAGAAGAAGCGCTACGGATAAGTGAGGAGCAGTTTCGCACCTTCGTTAACCTGGTGCCCGACTTGCTCTGGCGCAGCACCACTGCTAGCGACACAACCTGGTATAACCAGCAGTGGTACGAGTACACCGGCCAGACCCTTGAAGACGCCGCCGACTACGGCTGGACGGATGTTATTCATCCCGATGACCGAGCCGCATCGGCGCGCCGCTACCAGACTGCTGTAACCAATGGTCAGTTCCTGCGCCAGGAGCACCGTATCCGCTCGGTCCAGGGCGAGTACCGCTGGTTTCAGGTGCAGGTTCGGCCCGTTCGGAACGAGCATGGCGAGATTATTACCTGGTTTGGGGCCGCCACCGACATTCACGCTCGTAAGCTAGCCGAGATGCACCAGCGCCAGACCGAAGAGCGCTACCGCAAGCAACTGGAGCAGCAGGTGCTAGAGCGCACCCAACAGCTCCAGGAAAGTCGCGACCTGCTGCAGTCGGTACTTGATAACAGCCTTATTTCCATGTCGGTGCTGCAGGCTGTGCGCAATGAAGCCGGGCAGGTGCAGGATTTCCGCTTAGCCCTCGTCAACAAAGAGCTGGAGCGCGAAACCGGCCGCACCGACTTGGTAGGCAAGCTCTACGCCGCCGAGTATCCCGGCATCCGGCAGGTAGGCCTTTTCGATTTGATGCTGCGCGCTTTGGCTTCCGACGCGCCCCAGGGCATGGAGTATTTCTACGACCACGAAGGCTTCAGCCGGTGGTTCACGTGCCAGTTTGTGAAAATGGGCGACGGCCTGGTAGCCACCAATCTCGACATCACCGAGCGCAAAACGGCCGAACAGGAGCGCCTGAAAAACCTGCGCCTGCTGGAGCAGGCCGAAACTGTGGCCGGCCTCGGCAGTTGGGACTACGATCTGGTGACTAACACCATGCGCTGGTCTGACGGCATGTACCATTTGTTAGGCCTGCAGCTGGGCATGCCGGTTGGGCCCGATGTCTACCTACAGTTTGTGGCGAAGGAAGACCGGGCCCGCGCCGAGCAACTGGTGCACAACTTGACTACGGGCAGCAGCGGCTTCGAAGAAACCCTACGCCTGCGCGTAAAAGGGCAGGTGAAAACTGTGCGTACGAAAGCCGTAGTGCTCCGCAATGAGGCGGGCCAGCCTACGCGCGTGCTGGGCGTCGACTTGGATATTAGTGAGTTGCAGCGCCTAGAGGCCGACAATTTACGCTTGCGTCTCACGCAGCAGCAGGCCTTGTTCGAGGCCGTGCAGGAGGCCCAAGAGGCTGAGCGTGGGCGCCTGGCCGAGAGCCTGCACAATGGCATCGGTCAGATACTCTACGCCACCAAGCTGCGCTTCGACCGCCTACCCACCCCGCCGCCGGACACTACCCCCGAGCTGGCGGCCGTCCGCCGCGAGGCCGACCAATTGCTCGTAGAAGCCATCCGCCAGACCCGCGCCCTCTCGCACGAGTTGGTACCGCTGGCCTTGGAAGACTTTGGCTTAACTGCCGCCCTGCACGACATCTGTCAAAAAATGAGTGCGCCGCGCCTGCATATGCATTGCCACATAGTGCTCGATTCCGATACTGCTCCCCTACCCCCGGCCCTGCAAATGGCGCTCTATCGCATGGCCCAAGAGCTGGCTCAGAATATTGTGAAGCACGCCCACGGCGCTACCCAGGCCAGCCTGGAGCTGGAAACCATGCCCGGCTGGGTGCTGCTGCGAGCCGAAGACAATGGCCCAGGCTTTGGGGCAACCTTAGCCGGCAGTTCTGGCCTGGGCCTACGCAGCATCCGCGACCGGGTAGCCTTGCTGCGGGGGCAGTTGCAAACGGGCTCTGCCCCCACTGGTGGGGCATACGTCCGCATTCGTATTCCCTACCCTGATTTTCTGAGCTCATGATCCGACTTTTCCTCGTTGACGACCACGCTGTACTCCGCGATGGCCTGCGCGCGCTCCTGCAGCAAACCCCTGACCTGCAAGTGGTGGGCGAAGCCGAAAACGGTGAGCAGCTGCTCGCCCAGCTACCCACTACGCCCTGCGACGTGGTACTGCTGGACTTGCACATGCCGGGTCTCGACGGCTTGGCTACCACCCAACGACTGCGTGCGGAGTTTCCCGAAGTCCGGATACTAGTGCTCTCGATGGTAGACCATGCCCGGTCTATTGGGCAAGTGCTAGAGGCTGGCGCCTCAGGCTATGTATTGAAAAACACGGGCCACGACGAACTGGTGGTGGCGGTGCGGTCTGTAGCCGCTGGCCGGCGCTTTCTGTGCTCCGAGCTAGGGTTGGCCATGCTGGAAAAAGTGCTGGTAGGCATTCCGGAGCTGCCTCCCCAGCCCGCAAACGGCCTCTCGGCGCGCGAGCGGGAGATTTTGCAGCTGGTGGCTGATGGCCTTACTACTGCCCAGATTGCCGATAAGCTGTTCACCAGTCCGCGCACGGTGGAAACCCACCGTCAAAACATGATGGAAAAAACCGGCTCCAAAAACACGGCGTCCCTGATAAAAATCGCCGTCAACCAGGGATGGTTGACATAACAGCCAAGAGGGGTGCCCGGCATCTGCTGGCTTTTGTGCTGCTCCAAGAGTTGATTTTCAACCTTTGAAACACAATCCTACCCTCGCTGGTATAGAGGACACCTTTCTTATAGGTTGATGGCTTTGCGTATGGCTGATTTTACGTTTTCCCGGCTGGCTGTCCGGTTGGCATTTGGAGTGCTCCTGACGACGGCCGCCACCGGCTGCGACTTACTTGAATTCAGTCCCAACGATACCCGTGCACCAGCTTCGGAGCGCGACCTGACGCGCAAAAACCTGACAGCCCTGGCCCAACGCCCTGTGCCTACCGGCGGCGACACGCTCCGCTTTGTGTTTACCTCCGACTCGCAGCGCTACTACGATGATGTGCCGCCGCTGGTAGCCAGTATCAACCAGCAGCGCGGCCTGGCCATGGTACTGGTAGGCGGCGATATTTCCGACTTTGGCCTGGCTAGGGAAATGCGCTGGGTGAACGATGAATTCAAGAAGCTGAACGTGCCTTACTTCACGGTGGTCGGCAACCACGACTTGGCCCAGAACGGGCGCGAGGCCTACCAGCGCATCTTTGGTCCGCTGAACTACACGTTCACGTACGCTGGCACGCGCTTTATCTTAGTGAACACCAACGGCCGCGAGTACGAATTCAACGGCCATGTGCCCGATGTGCCCTGGCTGCAGCAGCAGCTAGCCGATACGGTAGGCGTGCGTCGCCAGGTAGTCATGGCCCACGTGCCGCCCGAAGACGGTGACTTCGACGCGGCCGTGACGCCGGCCTACACCAGCACGCTAGAGCAGGCGCCGCGCCTGGTGCTGCACCTCACCGGCCACAACGATAAATTCTCCGTGCGCCAGCCCGTGCCGGAGCGCGTCACCTATATCAGCGGCTACAGTGTGGCGCAGCGCAACTATCTGCTGCTCACGCTCTGGGGCCGACATCAGTATAAGCTTGAAACCATATCGTATTAGGAGGATGCGGCACACGGCTACTCTTCTCGCGGGGCTGCTACTAGGCGGTTGGTCGGCCACGGCGCAATCCACGGATGCTCCCACCCCACGCCCTTGGTATGTACCCGACCACGCCGTACTGCAAACCGGCGGCGGCATTGGGATGCTCACTACTGGTGCGGGCTACTCGCCCAGTCGCCACCCGCACCGCTTCGATGCCGATGTGCTGGTGGGCTACGTGCCGGCGCGCTATACCGGGCATCGGGCCTTCGCTATTTTCACAGCCAAAGCCACGTATTCACCGTTTTCGGTGCAGCTAGCGGAGCGGTGGCGCCTGTTGCCGCTGTCGGTAGGCGGGCTGGTAAACTACACACCCGCCGCGCAGATCAACCGCAACAGCGCCGACAAATACGGCTACCGAGGCTACTACTGGTGGACGACTACCCTGCGGGCTGGGGCTTTCTTGGGTAGCCGGGTAGCCCTGTCCCTACCCCGCGCCACCGGCGGCAAGCGTGAGGTTTCGCTTTACTACGAGCTAGGCACCAACGACTTATATCTGGTAAGTTACCTACCCAACCGCAGTGGCCTCAGCCTTGGCCAAATCCTGACCCTGGGTGTGGGCGCGAAGGTGGATTTGTGATAAACGACCCGGCAACTCGCTCTCCTACCTTACTTGCCTACCCGCCAAGTATTCCTGGCTGGCTTCGTTGAGCAGGCGCAGGATTTCTGCCCGTTGCCGAAGCAGGCTTTCACCCTCGGCGGGCTGCTGTCGGAACAGCTTCGACGCACGTAGTCGGTACCGCCGGGCCTCCAGGTTGTTCCAGTAGCTGAGGGCGTAGAAGCCCGTGAGGGGCAAGCTGAGGAAATACAGCGCCGTCCAGCGCCAGTCGTTGGTGTAGTGATGCACCAGGGCCGTTTGAGCCGCGTAGCTAACGCTGAAGGTGATAATACCCACCGATAGCAGCAGCGGCGCCACAAACTCCACGTCTTTTGTGGCGCGCTTGGCCACCACGGAGGGTAGGATATAGGGCACGTAGTTGTTCACCACGCCATACAGGTACACGGGTAAGCCCAGTATCAGCTTGGCCGTCGTTTTCACGGCCCGGCTTAGGCGCGACGACCGGGGCTTTTGTGGCTCCAGGGCTTCGTCTGTGAGGCGCAGGCGGCGAAGGTCAGCCAGGTAGGCTGTGAGCCGGTCGCGCACCTCGTGCAGGCGCTCGGGGTCGTGCTGCTCGAAGTAGGCCACAGCTTGCAGTAGCGTGCGGCTGAGCTGGAAGTTGTCGTAGAGCGTATCGGGGTCGTCGTCGGGGTTGAGATGGTCGCCAAAGGTGCGCTCGATGTTCAGCACCAGCTCATCTTCTGAGGCATCGCGGGTGATAACCAAGTGCTTCTCCATACGCTGCCGAATTTCCTCGGTCAGCGCGTCGGCGGCGGCTTCGGGGTCCTGGCGGTAGGCAGCAGCGTAGTCGGCCACCCGAATCAGGCGGGCCGGGTTCACGAGCACATCGGAGCGGAAGTGGGTAGGGTCGAAGTAGTTGATGCCGACGGGTAGGATTTGCAGGCCCAGTTGGAAGTCGCGTCGAGCTTCGGCGCCCAGCGCAATGCGGGCCGCGCCGGTCTTGAGCGGGCGTAGGCGCCGCTCGCTCACGCTGGTGCCCTCTGGGAAAATCATCAGCGTACCGCCCCTATCAAAGTGGTCGTAGCTGCGACTGAAGGCGGCCTCATTGCGGGCGGTTACTTCCTCGGGCGTCAGCTTTTCGGCTCCGCTTTCCGTATCCTGCCGCCGGTACACCGGAATGCAGTTACCCGACTCCATCACAGCCCGCAGAATCGGATTCTTGAAAAACGTGCTTTTCGCCAAAAAGAATACTGGCTCGCGGCGGTTAGCAGCTACCACCAATGGGTCCATCAGGGTGTTGGGGTGGTTGCTGGCAATCAGCAGCGGCCCCTTGGTTTGCAGCCGGTTGTGCCGCCGGATTTCGAGCTTGCGAAAAAACACGCGCAGCGCCACCTGCACCACGGGTTTCATGACGGTATAGAAGAGCATGGGCCTAAATACGGGGGATTTTTGCGCGTGGGCAAGTTTATTCTACACCGCTATCATTCCAAGTTCCCCTGTCACCCTGAACGCAGTGAAGGACCTTCTCACGCTGGAACGAGTCGTTATTACGATGGTCGTTCTCACGTGAGAAGGTCCTTCACTGCGTTCAGGATGACAGACGAAGGCTAAAAGGCCCCTACCCTACTCCGCCTTCTTGCTCATCACCCGGTTCTGGCGGTTGATGGACTCCAAATGGATGGCATCGAGATACTTCAGAATGAAGTCTTCAGTGAGGCCCAACTTAGCGCCTTTTTGCACGCCATGGTCCAGGATGTCGTTCCAGCGAGCGGTTTGCAGGATGGTGATGTTGTTGTCGCGCTTGTACTCGCCAATGCGCTCGGCAATCTGCATGCGCTGGCCCAGCAGTTGCAGCACCTCGTCGTCGATGTGGTTGATCTGCTCGCGCAGTTTGGCCAGCGCGCTCAGGAACTCCTGCTTATCGGTGGTTTCGCGGCGCCAGTGCAGGCCGTCGAGCAGTTCAGCTAGGCGCTCGGGCGTCACCTGCTGCTTGGCATCACTCCAGGCGTTGTCGGGGTCGATATGCGACTCGATAATCAGGCCGTCGTAGTCCAGGTCGAGGGACTTTTGAGCCACCTCGGCCAGCATGTGGCGGTTGCCGCAGATGTGGCTCGGGTCGCAGATCATGTGCATATCTGGCATCCGGCGCTTCATCTCAATGGCCAAGTGCCACATGGGCGCGTTGCGGTACTGCGTGTTGCCGTACGCCGCGAAACCTCTATGAATCAGACCAATCTGCTTCACGCCAGCTTTGGCAATGCGCTCCACGGCACCAGTCCACAGTTCTAGGTCGGGGTTGATGGGGTTCTTGATGAACACGGGCACATCCACACCGCGCAGGGCATCAGCCACTTCCTGCACCGAGAAGGGATTTACGGTGGTGCGGGCGCCAATCCAGAGAGCATCCACGTCGAACGTCAAGGCGTCTTCTACGTGGCGGGCCGTGGCTACCTCAATGGTAGTGGGTAGGCCGGTCAGCTCGCGAGCTTTTTTCAACCAAGGCAAGCCCTTGGTACCAATCCCCTCGAATAGGCCCGGCTTGGTGCGAGGCTTCCAAATACCGGCGCGCAGCATGTCTACCTTGCCGGTAGCGGCCAGTTGGGTGCAGGTAGCTATCAATTGCTCCTCCGTTTCGGCCGAGCACGGTCCGGAGATGATGAGTGGTTTTTTAGCGGCTACAGCCGCGCCCAGGGTCTGGGTTTCGAGGGAGGTGTTCATGAGAGGTATGAAAGATTGTGTCATTCTGAGCGGAGCGAAGAATCTTATCACGGCTGCACGATTATGCATTTGATAGATACTACCAGCCGTATGGTTCTGTCGTGAGAAGGTCCTTCGCAAGCTCAGGATGACAGGAGAATGTTATTTTAAAATGCGCTTGATGTGGTTGGCTTGATGAATGAGGTCCGTGAAAGCGGAGTAGTCTTCCTGCGCCAGCACGTCGCGCATGTGCTGGAGCTGGCGTAGGTGTTCGTCTAGCACGTCGAGCACGTTTTCGCGGTTTTGGCGGAAGATGGGCACCCACATGGCCGAGGAGCTTTTGGCCAGACGCACGGTAGACGAAAAACCGGTACTGGCCAGCTCAAAGATACGTTGCTCGTCGCGTTCTTTCTCTAACACCGTGAGAGCCAGGGCAAACGACGTGATGTGCGAGATATGCGACACGTAGGCCACGTGCATATCGTGCTCGGCACCGCCTAGATACACGCGCCGCATGCCCAGGGCATCAGCTACGTGCTCTACCTGCGCTACGGCGTCGGCGGCGCTGTCTTCGGCGTCGCAGAGCACCAGGGTTTTGTCGCGGAACAGCTCCGGCACCGCCGCCTCCGGCCCCGAAAACTCGGTGCCCGCCATGGGGTGCACCGCCACGAAGCGACTACGCTTGGGGTGCGTACGCACCACGTCCAGCAGCGCTTTTTTAGTGGATCCCACGTCGATAACCACTTGGTTGTCTACCATATCCAGCACCTCGGGCAGCAGGGAGAGTAGCGCATCCATGGGCACAGCCAAGATGATCAGGTCGGCGCGGCGCACGGCGGCGGACAGGTCGGTAGTGCCCTCGTCGATGAGGTGACGGGCGGCGGCTTCGCGCAGGTGGGTAGGGTCATGGTCTACCCCAATAACGTGCGTTGCCACGCCGTGCTGCTTCATGCTCAGTACCAGCGAGCCGCCAATCAGCCCTACCCCTACTACAGTCACAGTCATCATTGGGCCTGGCTGCTAGTAAGTTTCGCCTCCTCTACCCGCCGAATGGCCTCGTCCAGCACCTCTACCTTCTGGCACAGGCTAATGCGGATATAGCCGTTGCCGTTGCTGCCGAAGATGCCGCCGGGGGTGATGAACACGTTGGCGTCGTAGAGCACCCGGTCGCTCACGGCGAAGCCATCAGCATGCCCTTCTGGCACGGCAGCCCATACGAATAGCCCTACCTGGTCGCGGCTGTAAGTGCAACCCAGCAGGTCGAGCAGGGCAAACACCCGCTCGCGCCGGGCGCGGTAGTGGGCGTTCAGCTCGGCAAACCACTCTTCACCCAGCCCTAGCGCCACTACGGCAGCCTGTTGTACCGGCCGGAACATGCCCGAATCCATGTTGCTTTTAAAGCGCAGTACGTCTTGCAGCAAATCGGCGCGGCCGGCCAGCATGCCTACCCGCCAGCCCGCCATGTTGTGCGACTTGCTCAGGGAGTTCAGCTCCAGTACGCACTCGCGGGCACCGGGTACGGACAGCAAGCTGGTGGGGTTGTCGTTGAGAATGAAGCTATACGGATTGTCGTGCACCAGCAAAATGTTGTGGGCCAGCGCAAAGTCAACTAACGCTTGCAACTCGGCTTCGCTGGCGCGGGTGCCGGTGGGCATGTGCGGGTAGTTTACCCACATCAGCTTCACGCGGCTGAGGTCGGTGGCGGCCAGAGCCGCCAAGTTGGGCAGCCAGCCGGTTTCGGCGGTCAGGTCGTACTCGCGCAGGGTAGCGCCGGTTAGCTCAGCGGCAGCGCGGTAGGTAGGGTAGCCAGGGTTGGGCAGCAGCACCTCGTCGCCGGCCTCCAGAAACGTCATGCTGATGTGCATGATGCCTTCCTTGGAGCCCAGCAAGGGTAGCACTTCGCTGTTAGGGTCCAGCACTACGCCGTAGGCGCGGGCGTACCACGCGCTCATGGCCTCGCGCAGCGCCGGCAGGCCTTTGTACGACTGGTACCCGTGCGCATTGGGCAGGGCCGCATCATCGGCCAGGGCAGCCACCACGGCGGGCTGCGGCGGCATATCGGGGCTGCCGATGCCCAGGTTGATGATCTGCTTGCCGGCTTTGTTGAGGGCATCAATTTCCTGCAACTTGCGGGAGAAGTAGTATTCCTGCGTGTGGGCCAGGCGCGAGGCGGAGGTAATTTGTATCGACTGCTTGGTCATGGTGAGTGGCTACTTAACTACTGAAGCGGCGCCTGCTGGCGGATGATATGATCGGGCACGGTTTCTAGCACGTCGCGGTGGTAGGCGCCCAGCACCTCCAGGTGCTCCGTGAGGGGGCGCAGCTCGTACAGGAGAGCCGCCAGCTGAGCCGGCGTGTCAAACTCCACATCTACATGAAACCCGTACTGCCAGGTGCGGCCCGTGCGGGGGTAGGACTGCAATTTAGAGAGGTTGATGCCCAACTGCGCAATAGGCGCTAACACCCGTACCAGGCTTCCCTGGGCGTGGCTGGTGTGGAAGTACAGCGAAGCTTTGTTCACGGTAGGCGCCAGCTCTTCCAGCACTGGGGCGCCGCGCTCCAGCACTAAAAAGCGCGTGTAATTGGCCGGGTCGGCGTGAATATCAGCGGCCACAATTTCCAGGTCGAACAGCTCGGCGGCCAGGGCGCCGGCTACGGCGGCAACGCCCGGCCGCCGATGCTCCCGGATGCGCTGGGCACTCAGGGCCGTATCCTCCGTCTCTACCAGGCGCCAGTGGCCATGGCTGCCCAGGTAGTCGGCACACTGGAGCAAGGCCATGGGGTGTGAGTGCACCTCGTGTAGGTCGTGCAGGTGCTGGCCGGGTAGGGCCATCAGGTGTTGCCGAATGTGCAGATACACCTCCCCTATCACGTGCACTTCGTGACGTTGGAGCAGTGAGTAGTTGGGTAGAATACTGCCAGCCAACGAGTTTTCGATGGCCATTAGGCCGAAGTCTGTAGTACCGCCCGCCACGTGGCGCACCACTTGCCCAAAGGTGGCACAGGGAGCAATGGCGTGGTCGACGCCAAAATGCCGCCGGGCCGCTACCTGGTGGAAACTTCCTTCAAATCCCTGAATGGCAATGGTCGGGTACATACGACGGTGAGAAAAGGTGTAAAAAAAGGGCCTCCTTAGGAGGGCCCTTCGTTGTGCTTTCGCTGCTTAGCAAGTGCAAACGCGGGCCCGCTTCTTCGGGTAGAAGAAGTAAAAAAAGTAGTAGGCAAAAACGGGAGCGTTGACGAGCATGGGTTAAAAAAAAAGCCTTCCGGGGTGGGAGGCTTTTGTGTGATTCAGGAGTAGGGTTCCTACAAAGCGGCCTCGCTGCTACGATTGCTCGTAGTAGGTAAAGTAAAAGCTAAAAAAAGCCGCTGCCGGAGTAAGAAGCATGTGTGGTGTGTTGCCTTGTTGGATAAAGGCAACGGCCAAAGCTGCGCAATCATTTTTTAAAAACCAAACATCCACTAGCCGCGCTGCTACGTTGGTGTGCTTGCGTCCACCGCTAAAACCGTCGTATTTTGCCGGCAAACCGCTTGTTTGCACTTTCTTACTTTGCAGGAAATAATCATGATTTTTTTGGGCTCCTCACGCATTACCGCTGCTCTTTTACTGGCTGGCGGCTCTTTCCTGGCGGCTACGGCGCAGGCCCAGACCAACATTGCCATCCTGCAAAAAGCCGATGCGCTGGTGGGTGAGCGGAAATATGCCTCGGCTTTTCAGGTGCTGCAAAAGTATGACCCGCGCAACGAGCGCCCGGCTGTAGTGCTGCAAAAGGAAGACATTGCCCTCCGCTACAACGTGGGCCACTCGCAGTATCGGCGGTTTGCGTTCAAAGATGTGCAGCTGACGGACAACCTGGAGAACTTCCGCAGCCCAGACAGCACCTACACCTTGACGCCGTTTCCGCTAGGTAGGGCGCTACGTACCCTCAAGGCCCGCTACCCCAACGATTACAAGTTGGACCGCGGCCTGGGCGACTACTACTTTGCCGTGCAGCAGTGCAACTGCGCCGAGACTAGCAAGGAAGAGGACGACCTATTTCCGCTGATTATTCAGTACTACGACGTAGCCCATGAGCACGGCTATGGCGACTATAGCTCTTACTACGCGCAGGGTTACTCCTACCAGCGCTTAGGCATGTTTCAGGAAAGCGTAGCGCCGTTTCTGCGCTCCATCGAGCTGCGCAAAAACTACCCCGAGTCGCACCTCAACTTAGCCTTCGTGTACCTAGAGCTGAAGCAGTTTGAGAAGGCCAAAGAGCAGGCCCAGTTAGCCGTAGAGCTATTCCCCGACGAGCAGCACAAGTCCGACGCCAACTTCCTGCTGAAAACCGTTGAGGAGCGCCTTCAAGGCAAGGAGGCGGTGGCCCCCAAGCCAACCGCTACCCCGCAGAAGGGCACCAAAAAGCCTGCGAGGAAGCGAGTTATCTAAGTTCCCTATATATTCTGAGCAGTACAAACGCCCTTCCCGTGCGAGAACGATGCTAGTCATTCTTGCACGAGAAGGGCGTTTGTAGTAGGTAGGCGGCGCAACTACGCATTGCACTTTGGCACGGTTTTTTTGAATAGTACCGCAACAGCCCGCCGCTAGTGTGCACCACGCGGCCCGGCTTTTGGTTCTACTCCCGTTCCCTACTACTATGCAAACGAAGCGTCTTTTCGGCCGCCTGGCCGCGGCTTGCCTTTTCCTAACGGTTTCTGTTTCTGCTGCTCAAGCGCAAGTGCGCCGCCCTGCTACTTACTCCACTCAGGGTAAGCGGCCAGTGTATACAGCCCCACAATCTTCTTCTACCAACGGCGTCCAGCTCGGCATCCGGGCCGGGGTGAACGTGGCCGACTGGAACGGCGACGCCGTGCAAAGCGTAATGACGCTGGCCGACTACACCAACGGCGCCGTGACCCGCGAAACCCGTACGGGCTTTCATGCTGGCCTCTACGCTACCCTACCTTTGGGCGAACGGTTTGCCATCGAGCCCGGCGTATTGTATTCTGAGAAAGGCACGCAGCTGCGCGGTACGGCTTCGGTGCCCAACTTTGAGGTACTGAGCGCCAACGTAACAGCCACTGCCCGCACTGCTTACATAGATGTGCCTGTGTTGGCCAAAGCCTACCTCACGCGGGGCCTCTATCTCTACGCAGGTCCACAGGCGTCGTTCTTGGTCAGTAGCAAAGTGCGCGTAGCCGCTGGGGCACTAGGCTTCACGGCCTTCCGGCAGGATTTCGATACCAAAAACCAGTTCCGTCCGGTCGATTTTGCGGCGGTGGGCGGCTTGGGCTACCAGTTCGACAGCGGCTTTGGCCTGAGCGCCGGCTACGACTACGGCCTCACCTCCCTGGACAAAAACAACAGCTTTCAGGCGCAAAACCGGGTCATCAAGGCGTCGCTTAACTATTCATTTTAAGGTTACCTAATAGTTTGTACGCAGTGCTATAGGTAGCTATTAGGTAGGAGCCCGCTGATTTTTGCATACGCAGGAAGTCAGCGGGCTTCTGTATGTTGGGTCTATTGCACTCTGCCTGTTTCTTAGACCTTTTATAGTAAGTGTTTCGTATAAAGGTCTTTACTTCACGTTTTATTCCACCCCGCCCCATGAAATATATTCCCGTTGCATTGCTGCTGCTACTAGGTAGTACAGCAATGGCCCAGCAACCCGATACATACGTTAGTACCCCTGCCTTGCACATAGACTCCGACACCCAGCGGGCTCTGTACAAAGGCTCTGTGCCCGTAGCGGCTACCTCGCAGGAAAATCTGTACTCCAGAGCGCAGGATTGGCTGACGCAGGCCACCCGTACCCACACCCTGAGCACGCGTACTAATAGCGCGGAAGCTGGCTTCATCAAAACCCACGTGCTACTCCGCGATGGGCAGGAAATGTACTCGTTCCTACTCTCTCTGCAAGCGCAGGAAAATGGCTACCGCTACCGGCTGGAAGATGTAGTGTACAGCCAACCGCACTTTGCCCGCGCCGGCAAGCACAGCGCCGGTCCGCTCCAGATTCCAGCCGAAACGCTGCTCCGTGGCCAGTCTACGGCTACTCAGCGCAAGCAGCTCGCCAAAATCGACGCCCGCCTGCAATCCTTCCTGCAAGAATTGAATACGAAGATGCAACGCAAGCCCGAAGGCTTGGCCCTGCGCTAAACGCGCACCTGTAATCCGTACGCCCACACTGCCACACAAGCCGTTGCGCTGATTTCTGACAGTTGTGCAGGTACTATAGTATCAGCTCCTGCTTTCCAACAGTATCGTTGGAAAGCAGGAGCTGATACTATAGGGGCCTACCCTACGCGGGCGGTAGCCCCTCGCTACGATACCAGTTCTTTACGGTACAGCTTCTCGTATTCTTCGTCTACGTGGTAGGTAGACTCTTCGTGCTGGCTCAGGTCGAGGCCGAGCTCTTCTTCCTCCTGCTTCACCCGCAGCCCTACCAGCGCATCTGTCACCTTCAGCAACACCCACGACAGGACCGTTACATAGACAATGACGATGACCAAGCCCAGCACATGGTAGCCAAATACAGTAGCAGTGCCATTCACCAGACCTACATTGGTGGCGAATACGCCCGTGAGCAGCATGCCCACAATGCCACCCAGGCCGTGGCAGGGGAATACATCAAGAGTATCGTCGATAGTAGTGCGGCTGTTTTTCCAATGCACGGCGGCAAAGCTCACCAGCGAGGCCACGATGCCAATCAGAATACTCTGCCCGTAATCGACGTAGCCGGCGGCAGGCGTGATGCCTACTAGGCCCACCACCGCACCAATGCAGGCGCCCATGGCGGTGGGCTTACCGCCGCGCGCCACCTCTACCAGCAGCCACGCCACCAGCGCCGAGGCCGAAGCCAGGTTGGTGTTTACAAACGACAGTGAAGCCAACTCATTGGAGCCCAGTGCTGAGCCGGCATTGAAGCCAAACCAACCAAACCACAGCAAGCCGGTGCCCAGCAGCACGTAAGGCACATTGGGCGTCACGAAGGAAGTCTGGCGGTGCGCCCGGCGCGGCCCCAGTACCATGGCCGCTACCAGCGCTGCTACCCCAGCCGAAATATGCACTACGGTACCGCCCGCAAAATCAAGCACGCCCCACTTCCGCAGGAAGCCCTCGGGGTGCCAGGTCCAGTGAGCTAGCGGGCAGTAAATAAACAAGCAAAACAGCACCATAAACACCAAATAGCTCTTGAAGCGCACGCGCTCAGCAAACGAGCCGGTGATGAGGGCCGGGGTGATGATGGCAAACTTCAGCTGAAACGCGAAGAAGAGAATGAATGGGATGGTAGGCGACAGGGTAGGGTTGGGTGCTGTGCCCACATCGCGCAGCAGCAAAAAGGTCATGGGGTTGCCGATGAGGCCATTCCAGGAGTCGCCGTAGGCCAGCGAGAAACCCACGAAATACCACACCATAGAAATAACGCCCAGCGCTACAAAGCTTTGTAGCATAGTGGAAATTAGGTTCTTGGGGCGCACCATGCCGCCGTAGAAAAACGATAGGCCCGGCGTCATCAGTAGCACAAAGGCCGAGGCGGTCAGCATCCAGGCAATATCGCCGGTGTTCAGGGCGCTATTTTCGGCGGCCGCAGGGTGTGGCATGCGCACAAAGGCCGCTATCAGCCCCAGCGCGACCAGCAAAAGTAGCCCCAACGGGCTCCGACCAGATTTGGGGGGTAGGGAAATTTCCATGCAAAGGGTGTTAGGTAGTTGGAGGGAGTTATACTATTGAGGTAGAGTTGATTCTTTAGTTTTTAGGACCAGCCGCACTTAAAAGGAGTACACGGCCGCTAGCAGGCCACTCACAGTTGCTTTTTTGCTGTTGCCGGCCTTGTTCGCAAAGAGGTTATCGTCGTCGCTGCTCCGGTCCAACCGGATTTCCGGGATAATGGTCAGGTTGTCGATTCTGATGTTGGAGGACAGCGTAGTTTCGAAGAGATTTTTACTCAGCCCCAGCAGGCGATTTTTGTCGCCGGTATACTCGGCGCGGAGCGTGAAACCCAACCAGGGCTGCGGGTCGAGGTTGGCGTACAGGGCCGAGCCCCACCACGTGTGGTACTCGTCGCTGCCGCCCTCGCCTATCGCTCTGCGCTGCTGCATAGTACCGTTATAAGAAAACGACAGCTTGCTGTTAATCAGATAACTGAGTACAATATCCTCTTGATGCAGGCGCAGCGCGTCTTGCGCCCGACCGCCTTGATAGTTGATATATACCTTCAGCTTGTCGTCGTGAGAGCTGGTGGCTAGCTGCCCAATTACCATCTTGGGCATGGCGCTGGCACTCTTAAAATCAGTGGGATTGGCTAGGCCTACCATTAGCGTGGTTTTGTCGCCCATGCCTATTTCCGCTTTCACGCCCGTATGGAAAAAGGGGCCGTACGAGAACATATAGCTCATGCTATAATTGCGGTTCAGATACGGATCCACCGACTCGTACCCGATGTGCGTGGCCCAGCTACCGGCCGTAAACTTGAGTTTTTCCGTAGGCGCGTACGTCACATACAGCTGCTTGATGGCAAAGCGGGTGTTGTCATCGTTGTAGGAAAACTCCTCGGCCCGGCGCCCAAAGCCTACATCGGCCACCAGCCCTACCTTACCAATAGTGTGCGCAGCTTTCAGCGAAATCATGCCTAACTCAAAGGAGTTGTGGCTGTTAGTGAAGCTTGTACGGTTGTTATAGGGGCCTTCTTGGGGGTTGCTAAAATTGTAGCGGTAATAGCCATCGGCAGAGCCAGAAAACACAAAAGGCTTTTTCTGCACGGAATCGCCGGGTTCGGTGGCGAAGGCTGCCGTCAGGAGGGCAGTGGTCAGCATCAACATAAAGGAGGGGGTATAGATGAAAGCAGTGAGCGTACGCGTATTGACAAAAGCGTGGGAAGCCCCAAGCTTTTCAGGCAAGCGGAGGTAGGCCACTGCTTTTACAAGGCAGCGCCAATCAGGTACTATGCTTCTAAGGGATGCTCCTGGCTATTGGGCGGCAATACCAGGTACTCTAAATAACAGGGACAGATAGAGCAGACTTGCTGAGCACTGTATGACAGGATAAGCTCAACAATAGGGTATGTTGTATTCTCAAGGCCAATATAGAAGACACTTTTGAATTATTAGCAATACCCCATTAATTTTTAAGGCATTATTTTTAAAATATGTACTCTTTACTTGAAATGCACCTTGAATAATAGGGTCATTTTTCAAAATATTACTTTCCGAACCTTTCCGTTTTTTCCACCAAACTCTACGCTGGTTTATCTATTTAGCAAGTCATACATATGCAAAAAGTCCCTGTCGGGAGTACCGCTCTTTGCTAACAAAGAGAGAGACTCCCGACAGGGACCTTACGAATATTCTATAGACCAACGCCGCAGCACAATATGCTACAACGTCAATGCATCAGTCGTGTAGTGGCTACGCGTACGTCAACTCGCCAGCCCCTACCTTCAGGCGGATACCAGCTTCGGCCGTAATGCGGCCTGCTACCTGAGCCTGATAGCCATCGGCACGAAGGCTGTCGGCTATGGCTTCGGCCTGGGCTTCATCAGTTACGAGCAGCATACCGTTGCCCATGTTCCAGTAGAGGTAGGCGTCGGCGGGCGTGATGCCGGCCAGTTCCGTGAGCTTCTGCATAGCGGGCAGCGGCTCAAACAAGTTGGTCAGCTCGGCCCCTACCCCGTTTTTCAGCACCCGCTTGAAGTTATCGGCAATGCCGCCGCCGGTGATGTGCGCCGCGGCATAGAGGGGTAGGCCCTTGTCTAATACCTTGGCTACGCCGGGCGAGTAAATCAGCGAAGGCGCCAGCAGCACTTCCCCCCATGTGTGCCCGGCCGAGCCATGTGGGGTAGCATCAGCGCCGTCGTAGGGAGCTGAGTGCCAGTTGTCGCCGAACAGGTTTTGCAGCGTGCGGCGGGCCAGCGAGAAGCCGTTGGACCGGAAGCTGGGCGATTGGATAGCTACTACCGCCTGCCCGGCCTGCACGCTGGCCCCGCTGAGAGGACGCTCCAGGCTGGGGTGCAAGCTGCCAATGGCCGTAGAGCACCAGTTGAAATTCATACGGGCACCGGGCCAGCCGCCAATACGGTTGCCTAGCTCGGCAATTTCGCCACCCGTAATGGCCACGCCGGCAAAGTTGCAGGCATCGTGCAGGCCGCGCATCATCTCGTCAATCACGTCGTAGTCGAGCGTGTTCACGTCGATGATGTTGCTGAGATTGGTAGGCACAAAGCCGCCCACAATCAGGTCGTCGGCCGTCATGGCCACCAGGTCGTAGCCCAGCGTATCAAACTTTCCTACCCGCTCGGCCACCTCAATCTTGGTTCCGATGCCATCGGAAGAGATGCCTAGCCGCGCATTGCCAAAACGGATTTCGTTGGCGAAACCGCCATCCAGATCCTGGGCCGCCTCGCCGGGCTTGCCGGTACGATTAGCGAAGGTTTTCTTGGACCACGCGTAGGCGTTGCGGGAGCATTCGTTGCCGAGGTCGATGTCGTAGCCGGCAGGTTTTTGGGAAGATGACATGGGGTAGGCTTAGGCTATTTTTAATCTTGTCATCCTGAGCGGAGCGAAGGACCTTATCACGTGTGAACAACAGGCGTACTAACGACTCGTTCTAGTGTGATAAGGTCCTTCGTCGCCGCTTGATGCGCGGAATGTTCAGGATGACACTTCGTTGTTACTCAATTAATGTTCCGTGGGCTCGGGGGCTTTGGCGCTGACGGACGTAGCGGCTAGCGCCTTGTCCTTCTTGCTGCGGTGGCTTTGGCGTTCCTCCTGGATGTGGCGCAGATAGCGCGTCACGTCGCCGGTGGGGTAGTTGCCGGTGAAGCAGGCAAAGCAGTTGCCGCCGTGGCCCTTTTCTGGCGAAAACAGCTCCTGCAAATCCTCCACCGACTGATAGATCACGCGGTCGGCCTCAATGTAGTCACAGATTTCCTGCTCGGTGTGGTTGGCCGCAATCAACTCCGTGCTCATGGCCATATCGATGCCGTAGATGCAGGGCGACACAATGGGCGGCGCCGACGAAATAAAGTACACCTCCTTGGCGCCGGCCTCGCGCAGAATGCGCACAATGCGCCGCGAGGTAGTGCCACGCACGATGCTGTCGTCCACCACAGCCACCTTCTTGCCTTCCACAAAGGCCCGAATCGGGTTCAGCTTTTTCTTCACCACGTCTTCCCTACCCGCCTGGCTGCTCACAATAAAGGAACGGCCCATGTGGTTATTTTTCACCAACCCACGACGATAGGGCACGCCAATGGCCTCAGCCAACCCCGACGCGGCAAAGTAACCCGAAGAGGGCACATCAATCACCATATCAGGCTGCAATCCAGCTTCTTTCACTCGGCGCGCTAGCAGCTTGCCCAAGCGCACACGCTCCCGCGCCACCAAGCGGCCGTGAATCACGGAGTCTTCGCGGGCGAAATAGATGTGCTCGAACACGCAGAAGTTCTTAGGCTGCTGGTAGGGGTTCTTGTAGTGAACCTTGAAATTCTGGTCGATGAATATGGCCTGACCTGGTCCTACGTTCTTGATGAACTCGAAGCCCAGGTAGTCAAAGCACGTCGATTCTGAGGCGAAGGCGTACACCGGACCATTAGGCGTGTCGCGACGACCAAGCACCAGGGGCCGGATGCCGCGGGGGTCGTTGAAAGCCAGCAGGCCGTACCCGGCAATAACAGTGATAGTAGCGTAGGCACCTTCTACCAGCTCCTGCGTCGTTTCCACGGCATCAAAGATGTCGACCACGGAGAGGTTGTCGAGGTCCTTGGTGCGCAGCTCCGAGGCGAAGGTGTACATAATCAGCTCCAGGTCGTTGTTGGTTTTGGGCAGCACGTGGTACTTCTCGTGCAGGCGTTTGGCCACGTCGCGGAAGTTGATAACGTTGCCGTTGTGCACCATCGACAGCCCGAAGGGGTAGCTAGTGGTGAAGGGCTGCGCCAGCTCCGAATCGTTGGAGCCCTGCGTGGTATAGCGCGCGTGCCCAATGCCGATGTTGCCCGTCAGCTTTTTCAGAAACTTCGGCCGAAACACGTCGGCAATCAGCCCATTGCCTTTGTGCAGGTGAAAGTTGCCGTCGAAGGTGGCAATGCCGGCGGCATCCTGCCCGCGGTGCTGCAACGCGGTGAGGCCGAACACAATGTCGTGCGCGACGTCATCAGGACCGTAAAAACCTACTATTCCGCACATAATTCAAATGTCAATGTTGAGTTGCCGACCGCTCGGCAATGGAGGGGGTAGGCAACTCTTGGCGAATGAGTTGCACTAACGTATTGGCGTACAATTGGTGTTCTACGGCTAGGCCGCGGCGCTCTACTTCAGCCAGCGTATCGGCACCGCGCAGGTCCACGGGGGCCTGCGCCAAAATCGGACCCGTATCGAGACCCTCATCAACCAAATGCACCGTTATTTTAGTTTCGGGCAAGCGGTTTTCGAAGGCCCATTCGTAGGCATGTAGGCCTTGGTGTTGGTGCGTATCGGCAGGATGAATGTTGACAATGCGCCCCGCAAACGCCCGCACGAATACCGACGACAGAATACGCATATAGCCCGCCAGCACCACGTAATCGGGCTGGTAGCCTTGGAGTAAGTCCACCACGGCCGCATCATATTCGGCGCGTTTCCTACCCTCCGGAGCTAGGCTGGCGGTGGGGCAGCCCAGCGCGGCAGCCGTGGTCAGGCCAGGCGCATCGGGCTTGTTGCTGAATACCACGGCCACTTCGGCCACGCCTTGCAATACGCCACGCTGCACCGCTTCGACCAGAGCCACCATGTTGGAGCCTCTACCCGAAAGCAAAATCGCCAGCCGTGGCAGGTTAGTTGTCATTTAATATACGCGAGTAAGAATGGGGCTGGGCCGCTGCCCAATGTCGGTGCGGTAGTACGCATCCTGGAAGCTGATTTTCTCGATTTCGGCGTAGGCTTGCTGCACGGCATCGTTCAGCTCGTCGCCATGCGCTACTACCACCAGTACCCGGCCACCGCCGGTTACCAGCTGTTCGGCTTCGGCGCCGGCTTTCACTCCGCCAAAGAACACCAGCGTATCGTCGGCGAGTTGGTCGAGACCCGTAATGGGGAAGCCCGTGGGAAACTTAGGCGCCGGGTAGCCGCCCGAGGCCAGCACCACGCCGGCGTAGTGGCCGGGGCGCTGCCATACATCGTGGCGCGACAGGTCGCCGTCAAGAGCCGCCGTGATGAGGTCGAGCAGGCTGCTTTGCATAGCGGGCAACAGCACTTCGGCTTCCGGGTCACCCAGGCGGGTGTTGTACTCCAGCAGCTTTGGCCCGTTGGGCGTGAGCATGATGCCGAAATAGATGAAGCCTTTGAAGTCGAACTGCGACGCCTGCAACCCGCGCATGGTAGGCTCAATGATGTCGCGGCGCACCTCGGCCATTACGTTGTCATCGGCGAAGGGTACGGGGCAGTAGGCACCCATACCACCGGTGTTGGGCCCTTGGTCGCCGGCCCGCAGCTGCTTGTGGTCCTGCGAGGTAGCCAGCAACCGGATGCTGTTGCCGTCGGTAGCGCCCATCACGCTGATTTCAGGGCCGACTAGCTTTTCTTCCAGTAAGAAGCTAAACCAATCGGAATGCAGATCCACTAGCTCATCAATGGCGGCCTTCACTTCTTCCTCCGACGAGCAAACGTACACACCCTTGCCAGCGGCCAGGCCGTCGTACTTTACCACTACCCTACCCTCCAGCTCGGCCGCTTTGGCCAGAGCTTCGGTTACCTGGTCGGAGCGGAACGTCCAGGCTTGCCCGGTAGCCACGCCGTGGCGCTGCATAAAGTTCTTCGACCATACTTTCGACGACTCCAGCGCCGCTGCCTGCCGGGTTGGGCCAAACACGCGGATATCAGTCTGGGCGAAAAAGTCGGTCACGCCCGCCGCCAAGGTTGCCTCGGAGCCAGGCACCAGCAGTTTCGCACCTTGCTCCTCGCAAAAGCGCTGCACCGCCGGAAAATCCAGCGCGTCAATGGACGGCACCGAGCCGGGGATACCAGGGTTGCCGGGCAGCACGTGCGCAGTGGCACCATCTTGGGTGAGTTTCCAGGCGAGAGCGTGCTCACGAGCACCAGAACCGAGGATGACTACATTCATGAAACAACTAGATTTTGTACGGTATTTAAATTTCGTACGTATTTAAATTACAGTACTTAACGCCCTAGGCGGGCCAACTTTATCGAGGCGAATTACCGTTCCTTTAGGCGTCCTTCATCAGGCCGGCACGCACTAGGTTGCCTACCAGACGAGCGTGCACGTCGCCCCCAACGGTTGGCTCGTTGGCGGTGGGTAGGGGCTGGCCGGTGATGCGCTCATAGATGTCGAGGTAGCGGCGGGTGGCCTCCTGCGACACCTCGGGCGTGAGGGCGCGGGGATACTGGCCATCTACCTTGTTGGCAATCAGCCACTGGCGCACGTACTCTTTGTCCATCTGCTCCGCCGATTCTGGGTTCTTGGCGTAATCTTCAGCCGACCAAAAGCGCGACGAGTCGGGCGTGTGGATTTCATCAATCAGAATCAGCGCGCCATTCAGCAGGCCAAACTCATACTTGGTATCCACCAGAATAATACCTTTTTCCTTCAACAGATCGGAGCCTACCTTGAACAAGGCCAAGGCTTTCTCCTTCATCTGGTCGTACAGCTCTTGGCTCACCCAGCCTTCGCTCACCAAGTTCTCGGGCGTGATTTCGCGGTCCGATTCTTCCTTGGTCGTCGGCGTCACGATGGGCTCGGGGAACTGCTGGTGCTTACTCAGTCCGTCGGGCACCGTTACACCGGAGAAGGTGCGCTGCCCCTGCTGGTAGCCGCGCCACATCGAGCCGGTAAGGTAGGCGCGCACCACCATCTCCACCCGAATTGGCTCGGCTTCCTTCACCAACATGGCGTTGGCATCTACCAGCTCAATCACGTGGTTGGGGATGATGTCGCGGGTCTTGTCGAACCAGAAGTTAGCCAAGCCATTCAGCACCGCACCTTTGTGGGCCACAGGCGTTTCCAACACCGAGTCGAACGCCGATAGGCGGTCCGTTACGATGATGAGCCGGTCGCCGTTAGGAGCACGCAGCGAGTCACGTACTTTCCCGCGGTGCAGGAGTTCGAGTTGGGGAGTTTCGAAGTGATTGAGGGTGTTCATATCGGGTAGAAAGCCGACGCGAATCGCTGGCGGGTTGCAGTAGTGATTAGGAGGCAGAAGTGGCTTCAGCGTGCGGGTGGGCCGCATGTTGTTGCACATGCTCCACAATGTTGCGGAAGATGCGCAGCCCGTCGCCCTCTTCAGAAAGCTCCGGATTTTGGCGCTTGCGGCGCGTCCATTCCGGGTGGTTGTAGAGCGAGAGGTAGGCCTCGGGGTGCGGCATTAGGCCAAATACCTGACCGGTGGTATCGGTCAGGCCGGCGCAGTTTAGGTCGGCGCCGTTGGGGTTGTGAGGGTAGGCCGATACCTCGCAGCCCGTGCTGTCGCAATAGGTCAGCACGTTGAGGCCACGCTGCACGATCTGCTCCCGCGTGGCAGCATCGGGAATGATGAGGCGACCTTCGCCATGGCGCACGGGCACCTCCAGCGTATCCATGCCTTTGAGGAAAGGCGTGCCGGCCTTCGGGTTGACTTTCAAGCGCACCCAGCGGTCCTCGTACCGACCCGAGGCGTTGTGCGTCAGCGTCACTTCGGGCGTTACGTTGCCGGCCAGATCGGGTAGCAAGCCCAACTTTACGAGCACCTGAAACCCGTTGCAGATGCCCAGCACAAACTTGCCATCGGCAATGAATTGCCGGATATCATCCAGCAACGTGCGGCCTTCGGCGTTTTTGCGGTAGCGCAGCTTATTAGCCAGTACCACACCTGAGCCCAGATCGTCGCCAAATGAAAAGCCGCCGGGGAAGTTCAGAATATCGAAATCGTGGATGCTGACCTCACCGTGCAATACTTGGTTGAGGTGCACGATGGTAGGCTCGGCGCCCGCTAAGCGGTAAGCCGCCGCGAACTCTTCTTCGCAGTTGATGCCGAAACCAGTGAGAATGAGTGCTTGAACCATAAGATGCGGAGCGCCGACCGGAGGCCGGCCGCCGGTTAATGAGTTATTATCCAAGGCCGCTGGTTGAGCCTTCGTTGGCGTTGCGTACCGCGTCCAGGTCCAGTCCAATTACCTTGTTTACCGGGCCATTCGACCACGTTTCGCGCAGCTCAGCTACATCAGCATCAACGACTTCCTGGCCTGCGTGGCGTACTGTGAGGCGGCCATTGCCGGTTACGGTGCCCAAGCGGGTAGCGCGGCCTTTCAGCAACGCTTCGAAGGCTACTACATCCTCGGGTGCTACCGTGGCCACAAAGCGCGAGTGCGACTCCGAGAATAGCTGTGCCGTCAGGCTCAGTTCGCCGGTCAGCTCCACGTCGGCCCCGAAGCCGTAACCGAACGTAGCCTCGGCCAGTGCTACGGCTAGGCCACCATCACTTAGGTCGTGGCAGGATTGAATGAGGTTCTGGTCGTTGGCTTCCCCTATTGTTATATAGAGCTCTTTGGCCTTGTCGAAACGAACTTGGGGCACGTTGGCACCTAACTCGCCGTGCAGGGCATAGAACTCTGAGCCGCCTAACTCGTCGTAGGTTTCGCCTAGCAGGTACACCACATCGTCTTCCTGCTTGAAATCCGACGTTACGGCTCGGCGCACGTCTTCCATTTTGGCGGTCATGGAGTACAGCACCGTGGGTGGCACCGAAATCTTCACGCCGTCAGCTTTGAAGTCGTTTTTCATCGAGTCCTTGCCGCTCGTGAGCGGGATACAGTAGGCGGCTGTCGCGTCGCGCAGGGCCTCGCACATCTGTACCAGCTTAGCCAGCTTGTGCTTGCCGTCGGGGTTGCCGGTGGGGTCATACACCGAGTCGGGCACGCAGAAGTTGTCATTCACCGACCAGAACGTACCGTCGCCGGGCGTGAGGTTGGGCAGCTTGCCGCCCACAGCTATAATCTGGCGTACGGCCTCGTCGAACGAGCCGGCCGACATCTGGTAGGCATCTAGGTCGCCATAGCGGGGTAGGATGCCGTTGCTCACGGCCACGCCTTCCCAGCTCTCGAAGTTGAAACGCACCACGGCGGCATCCTGTGGAGCCTGGCCGGTGGCACCCATCAGGGGCTTCACCACGGTGCGGCCTTTCACCTCGTGGTCGTACTGCCGAATCACGGACTCGCGCGAACAGATGTTAAGCGAACCCAGCAGGCGGCGCAGTGTGTCGGTGTAGTCGGTTTCGGTGGGTAGGGCAGGCTCTTGAGCGGTAGCGGGGTCCAGCTCAGCTTCCAGCGTCTTGCGCGGCACGCCGTCGTGCAGGAAGTGCATGTCCAGCTTCGCTACGGCCTCGCCGGCAAAGCGCACGTCGAGGTAGCCGTCGGCGGTGAAATAGCCAATGTCGGTCAGCTCCACTTCCATTTCCTTACCCAGCGCCAGCAACTCCTCAAGCTTACTGGGCTCTACCGCCAGCGAAAAACGCTCCTGCGACTCCGAAACGAAGATTTCCCAAGGCCGCAAGCCCGAATATTTCAACGGCACTTTTTCCAGCTCTACTACGGCGCCGCCGCTGATGGTAGCCAGCTCGCCAATGCTGGACGAGAGGCCGCCCGCACCGTTGTCGGTGCTGCACTTGATGAGGCCGCGCCGCGTGGCGATAATTAGGAAGTCCATCGCCAGCTTCTGGGTGATGGGCGAGCCGATTTGCACGGCCGTGGCAGGCGAGGTTTCGTCCAGCTCGATGCTGGAGAAGGTAGCACCGTGGATGCCATCCTTGCCTACCCTACCCCCAGCCATGATGATGCGGTCCTGCGGGTCGATTTTCTTTTCCCAGGAGTCCTCACCAGCCAGTTGCATGGGCATCACGGCACCAGTGCCGCAGTATACCAGCGGCTTGCCGGCGTAGCGGTCATCAAACACAATACTGCCGTTCACCGTGGGCACCCCTGACTTGTTGCCGCCGTCCTCGATGCCTTTGCGCACACCTTCAAAAATGCGGCGTGGGTGCAGTTGGTTAGTCAGCAGCTCACCGCTGAATTCCGGATTACCAAAGCACAAAACGTTGGTGTTGAACAGCAACCGAGCACCACCAATACCGGTAGCCAGCGGGTCACGGTTGTTGCCCAAGATGCCCGTAATAGCTCCACCATACGGGTCGATGGCCGAGGGCGAGTTGTGAGTTTCCACCTTCCATACAAACAACGACTCGGGGTTGATGCGCACGGCGCCGGCATTGTCGCTGAACACCTTAATCAGCCAGTCGTTGCCGTTGGCGCGAAGTTGGCGGTCTACCTCGGCAGTGGCGTTGCGGATATAGGTTTTGAACAGCGAGTCAATTTGCTTGGTCTCGCCGGTAGCCGCATCCTTGTAGTTGATAACGGCCGAAAACTCCTTGTGCTTGCAGTGCTCCGACCACGTTTGGGCAATGATTTCCAGCTCGCAGTCGGTGGGGGCAGTGGGGAGGCCGGCGTCTTCGCGCTCGGCCGCAATGGTGGCGTAGTGGTCGCGCACAGCCCGCATTTCCTCTAGGTTCAGAGCGTAGAGGTTGTCTTTTGACAGCTTCACCAACTCCTCGTCCGTGAGGCCTACCAGCGGCACCAGCTCCGTAATGGCTTCGGCCCCGCCGCCGGGACGCGGCGTGTAGTCGCGCAGCTCGGAGAGGGGGCCGGTTTCGAAGCGGTTGATCATCTTGTTGCCCAGCAGCTCTTCGGCCAGGCGGCGCAGATCCTGCGCGGGCAGCTCGTGCTCCAGGAAGTAGAGCCGTTTACTGAAGATGTGCTGAGTATGCGTATCGAGAGGCTGGTTGAGGAAGTCGCCCAGGGCATTCTGCGCCGAGATGCCTTCGTCGTCGGTCACGCCGGGCAGCTTGGCCACCAGGATGTAACTCTTATAGAAGGAATCGGTAGGGCGGAACTCGTCCAGGGCCACATCGTGCAGCACTGGGTCTTGCAGGCAGCGCGTGGCAAAGCTGTGCAGCTGCTCGTCGGTGAGGGGGTAGCGCACGGTGTAGAGGGCAGTGCTTTGCACGCGCCCGGTGCGCAGGCCCAGATGGCGCTGGGCTGCTTCGGCTACACGCTGACCCTCACCGTCGTGACGGGTAGGCTTGAGCCGTAGCTGAATGGTTCGTTGGATAGATTCCAAAAGGAAGGAAATAAGGTTTACTATTTTCCGCTGTGCCGGCTGCCCTACCTACTATAGGGTAGAAGTAGGGCGCCCGACCACCATCGGAAATGCCTTGCCCTACGTCCAGCGCAGGGTAGGTTTAAGAAAACGCTTTGTCCGGCCGGCTGCCGGGCTTCACTACCGGAATACCTGCCCGACACAGCGGGCAATCATCGGGTGCGTAGGTGGCCGCCGTAACCGGCAGCAGTGCAAAGTTCGGAAAAGAAAGCTCAGCTTTCCCACTCGTGCGGTCAATTAAACTTGCCACCGCCAAAATTTCTGCTCCCATTTCGGTCAGCAGACGCGCTACTTCGTTGGTGCTCTTGCCCGTAGTCACTACGTCTTCTGCAATAATAATCCGCTCACCGGGCTCTATGGTGAAGCCCCGACGTAGCGTCATTTGCCCGTCGGCGTCGCGCTCCGTGAAAATACCGGGCACGCCCAACTGCCGGGCCAGCTCGTAGCCAATCACAACGCCGCCCATGGCGGGTCCTACCACGGTATCGGGCTGCAACCCGGCGGCCCGAATTTGAGCGGCTAACTCAGCGGCGGCGGGAGCAGCCAGATCGGGGCGGCGCAAGAAACGGGCGCACTGCACGTACGTATCAGAATGCAACCCAGAAGACAGGCGGAAGTGCCCACGCAATAGTGCGTCTTCTTGCACTAGTTGCTGTTCCAAGGTTTCGGAGGGTAGGGAGGTGTGGGTGGTCAAGGGAGTATACTTATAAGTAGGAAGGTTACCCGTTGTCTCAAGGTCGAAACCTTGGGCTACAGAGCAGAGCAGCTTTGGTGTTCCTGTTCTGCCGGCTCTCTGGGCACTGCGTAGTCCAGGGGGCTAGCCTTAGGACACAGTATTTGCTTTCGTTATCTGCCGGTGCTCATTAATCTGCCCCTTTAGTTCTCGAGCAGCGGCACTGGCATCGGCCGCCTGCCAGATGGCGCGCGAAGAATTAATGAGTACACCTAGGCCATCGGGGCGCAGGCCGGCGCGGAGGGTAGCAGCTAGGTCGCCGCCCTGGGCACCCACGCCGGGCACCAAGAACCATTGGTCGGGGCAAAGTTCGCGCACGCGCAGCATGGCGTCGGGCTGGGTGGCACCTACCACCAGCCCTACCCCACCGTTTTCCTCATCCAGCTGGCGACTGATGCGGGCGGCTTGGTCGCTGAGCATACCGCCCCGGGTAAGGGCCACATCCTGCAGCGAGTGGGTAGGCTGATTGCTGGTTTTGGCCAGTACGAAAGCCATTTTACCCTCGCGCAGAAAGGGCCAAATGGCATCGTCGCCCATATACGGATTCACCGTCACGGCATCGGCCCCTACCACGTCGTAGGCAAAGCGGGCGTAGTGGTCTGCGGTGTTGGAAATGTCACCAAACTTGCCGTCCAGAATCACCGGAATATCCTTTGGAATGCGCTGGATAGTGTCGCGCAGCAACTGCACGCCATTTTCCCGGCTCAGAAAAAAGGCCAGGTTGGGCTTGAAGGCCGCTACGTGGTCGGCGGTTTGGTCAATTACTTCGCCCAATCGGCTTCCTACCTGGGCGTCTTCACCGATAGGGTCGAGCCCCACACAGAGCAGCGAATCAACGCGTTGCACACGGGAAAGCAGCTTGTTCATATGGTTGGTATTGTCGAAAGAAGTTAACAAAAAAGCCCCCAGCCGGCATCGGGCGCTTTCCGTCGGAGCGCTTTAGAATACGTGGTTGTGGTTGACCAGAAATGACATGCAGCACCCGCGAATGGTAGCGGGCGCAACGGCCGCAATCTGTTGGGCAAGGACAGGAATGCTTGGCATAGGGCAGGTTGAGCCAGACGGCGAGGCAAGCAGTGAGTTGCCACCAGAAGAGCTGACACAGGCCCCTACCCTATCCGTATGGGCATAAAAAAACCGCTTCGAAACCGGAGCGGAGGAAAGAGCAACTGCCGAAAAAACAAAGGAGTCAGCGGAAAATGAAGCCTGCTTCCGGCTTTCCCGCAGAGCCACATCGTGGAGGGCTACGCGCTTCATCGGATGTGCGGTGAGTTGAATCACGCCACAAAAGTACTACTTCGCTTTGACGCAGCAACCAGACTAATATTAATTTTATGTTATCTGAATATTATGTCCAATTTAGTATTGCTCACCACCTGCTATATTGTTTACACGGTCATCCTACATATAAATCATTAATACAAAGCATATTATGCATAAATAATCCACATATAGTAAAATAAAACATTCACTCTATCAGCCTATATATTATAGCCTGTAGTTCATTCACAATAACTGCATAACCTAGGTGTGTTATCAGAAAAATTATATAAATATTTTCGATTATCGCGTATTATGAGATTTATACGAGTAGTCGTATCTAAATCAACACGCCCGGCATTTTTCTTGATATATTCATAACATATACTGCCATGCATGTGGAGCAAAAACGAAATAAGTTTGCGCTCTTGCTGGTAATTACCTGTTTTCCTCTCCATACTATGAAAAACTCTTTACTCGGTTTTCTGCTAAGCAGTCTGTTACTGCTATCCTTGTCGTCGCTGGCGCAGTCTACCAGTCCCATTGCCTACGGTGAGCAAGTACAGGCATCGGGGGCCGGGCGCCGGGCACTATACCAGCACGCCCTGGCCTGGAGCGAAAAGGGGTTTACGTATGCGCCCAAAACTGACGTAAAGGCCGACGCAGCGGCAGGCACGCTCCAGCTGCGTGGCACTAGCAAAGTGAAAACACTCAACAACAATAAACCCGTTGAAACGGCAGTCCGCTTTGAGTTTGTATTTCGTGCTACAGATAATGGCTACGACTATAATATAGGGTCTTTTGAGGTAGTACCCAACAATAAGCAACCTACTGTTACTGTGCAACTAGACGACTACATAGCTCAGCTGGCTGCTGACCGTGACAATAGCCGCACTAACAACGACCGACGCGTACGGGCCCAGGCATCGTCGCTGGCTAGCGAGGTAGCATTGTCCTTTCGATCGTATATGAACAGCCACGAAGGTGAAAGCGACGATACAATAGGACTCAAGTAGTGAGCTTTGCCTCAATTTCTTTCATCAACAAGAAAGCCACTCCTTATATAAGGAGTGGCTTTCTTGTTATTATACGTAACCGCGACTAGTTAGCGTCCTGCAATGATGAGGCGTTGGCTGGTGAGGCGCTTGCCCGCGGCGTTCAGCAGGACCACGTGGTAGAGCCCCTGACTTAAACTCTGCGTTGGAAGCAGGGTAGTATGGTCTGTTACGGCCACCGAATGCACCTGCCGGCCCTGTCCGTCGTACACCACCAAGTGCTGCCCGGTTATTTCACTGGCAGCCCCTACCTGCACGCGTACCCAATCGGTAGCCCCAGCAGGATTAGGAGCCAACTGCAGCGATGCAGCCAGTACCCGCCCTTCAAACGTGGCAGCTACCACCGGCGAAAACGACTCCTGCCCATTGGTGTCTACCTGCCGCAAGCGGTAGTACACGGTGCTGGCACTTTGTTCGGCTGCCGTAGCATCCAGGAAGCGGTACTGCTGCGCCGTGGTGCTGGTGCCTGCACCAGCCACCTGTCCAATGGCCTGGAACGCAACGTCGGTGCCCTGCTGCACGGCCCGCTCTACTATAAACCGGCTGTTGTTTTTCTCTGAGGCGGTTTTCCAGTGCAGTTCGGCTCCCTGGGCGGTAGCGCGTACGGTAAAGCTTGCCAGCTCGACGGGGAGTGGGTTGGATGGATTTACCAGGTTTTCGGGGAAGAAACCGCGCAAATCCTCGGCAAAAGCGTAGTAAATACGCGTGTCTTGCACCGTGCCTACCGTGTTGGTAGTAGTCAGCTCTACCCAGTCGAAATCCTGTGTGGCAACGAAGGACAGAGCTTGTCGACCGGTGCTGCCGCCCAGCAGCGTTGCCTGCGCCAAGTTGGCCCCAGATACACTTTCTACCGCCACCAAGGTCGGCAAGGCACTGGTAGCAGTACCCTTACGGGCCGTGCTTTGGTCCTCGCGGTAGGTAGTGATGGTGAAGTTGGATAACACACCCGCACTCAACAAATTACCTATTATTCCACCGTTGCTGGTGTAATCAAATACAAACCCGGCGCGGTTGCCTGCTTTACCCGCTCTACCGGTTGCTACCTTATTCGCACCATTAAGCTTCACGGCTAGCGCCAAGCCCTGGTTTACGCTCAGGTTCACCAACGAGCCTTTGATTTGGGCATAGGTAGTGGTCAGGTTACGCTTGGCAGCAAAGCTGGGGTCTACAAAGCCCGTGCAGCTGCTACCAAGCACCGACGCGCAAGCACTTACGTTTAGAACACCATCGGTATTGGGGGTGAGGGTAGCAGTCCGGAATTTATCGGTCGGGTCTTCGAAATCAGAAAACACGGGTTCTGGGTCACTGAAAGCTGCTTCCTCAATGCCGAAGCCGTAGTACACGTTCAGATTATCTAAGACGTTTACAGCCCCGTTCAGGCGAATTTCTACGTGGTTGAACGGTTTGGTCGTCTGGAAGCTCAGAAAATAGCGGTTATCAGGCAGCACGTTCACCCGCAATAAGTTGGCACCAGAGGCGCTCTGCTGTAGTGCATCGTCTAGGTAAGTGCTGAGGCGCACATTCTGCAACAAGTTCAGATCGAGCAGCCCACCGTTGCTCACCACAAATCCAGCACGGTACCCGGTAGGACCCACTGCGCTACGTAGCTTCACGCGCAGGGTAGACGGGCAATTCAGAACGCTTATATTCAGCAGGTTTCGGAACGTTGCAAAGTCGGTTAGGCCAGCATTGGCAGCATTCTGTGGATTGTCGATGTTCGAATTCACGTTCACACAGACCAACCCATTCGCCCCGCGCGACTGAGTGCTGTACTCATTCCCCTCCACGGGGCTAACGTTGTTCGACAACGCTCCTTTATACTGGATGGTCGAATTCTGGTCGTCGAAGCCGAAGGCATAGTAGAAGCGTATGCCGTAGCTCAGGTTCAGCAATCCTCCTGTCACCAGTTCTATTTTGTTGAAATCGCCACTGGCAATGAAGCTGGCCCGGGTAGGACGATTGTTGAACAAAGGTAGATTGTTGCGCAACGAGCTAGTAAGGCTCGACTCAATTCCTACTAGCTCAGCAATTGGGATGCGCTGCACAGGCGTTTCGTTCAGGTAGGTTTGCACGTACACGGCATTCAGCACGGACAGATTCAGTAGCGAGTTGTCGCCACCTATCACTACGCCCGCCCGATTGCCTTTCTTGATAGTCTCGGCCATATCAACGCGCAGCGAGGTAGGGGCAGATTGTCCTGTAACCTGTACTTCCGCAAGCGATAATAAATTAATACCCAATGCTGTGGATATTGCCGTTTGGGTTAGATTGGTGGTAAGCAGTGCGTAGCTGTTAAAGGAGGATGCACCTTCATCCGTTGCATTACCACTATCCAGTACGTCTCCCGAAGTCAACGGAGCTACCTTGGTCTCAAGACCAATAAGGCCCCCTATCCTAACCTGAGCCGTGACGGTGGCGCTACCTTTCGTTACCTTTGCTGTGCCCGCTTTCGTGTAGATGACTCGCGTGACAGAACCCTGGGCTAGCACTGTGGTGCCACCTAACCATATCAGTAGAAATAATGCTGCTTGGTAACAAAAAAAGCCCTGTAAGTAGAAGAAGCGTTTCATAAGCAAGATTAGAAAAGTCCATAAACACGTTCAAAAAATCACAATACAATTTTATTACCTTCAAATTATATTATTGTATAAAACGTTGATTATAAGACATATACATTTCACTCGATTTTATTCTATCTTCCCAAAAAGAGAAGCAAAATCCTATGATGAGAAAACTTGATAGGGCAGCTTTATCGTCTTATACTCGCACTGTTTACACTACTTACTTTCCCACGCTATTGAAAACTTAACTGGATAGATTATACTCCACGTAGAAATTGTGCAGCATGTACACATGCTGCGTGACGTATTATCTAGTACAGTTACTCCGCTACTTTCCCAATGACTGCATCTTCTACCCTTCGTATATTCGTTGTTGAGGACAACGCCTGGTACGGCGAACTACTTGAATATAAGCTCTCTCAGAATCCAGAGTACATCGTACGCCGCTTCACTACGGCGCAGTCTTGCTTGGATAACCTCAACGAAAAGCCTGATCTTATCACGCTGGACTATACACTGCCCGATGGTACCGGCGATGTAGTGCTGCGTCAGATAAAGGAGCGTTTGCCGGAAGTTGCCGTTATTATCATTTCGGGACAGGAGGACGTGCGAACGGCCGTAGGCCTGCTGCGCCAGGGTGCTTACGATTATCTTGTAAAAGATGAAGAAACCGCAGATCGGCTCTGGAATACCATTGGCAATGTCAATCAGCAGCTGGCGCTACGCCGGGAAAACGAACGGCTGCGGGAGCAAATTGGGCAGAAGTACGACCCCCAGCGTGCTATTTTGGGAAAAAGCCCCCAAATGCAACAATTATTTTCCTTGGTAGAGAAAGCGGCCCGCACCAACATCACCGTATCCTTGAGTGGAGAGACTGGTACAGGCAAAGAGTTGGTGGCCAAGGCTATTCACTTCCGTTCCGAGCGCCGCAACAGCGCGTTTGTGGCCGTAAACGTAGCCGCCATTCCGCGCGAGCTGATTGAGAGTGAGTTGTTTGGTCACGAAAAAGGTGCATTCACCGGTGCCGTGAGTCGGCGTATCGGGCGGTTTGAGGAAGCGCACCGGGGCACACTCTTTCTGGATGAAATCGCGGAGCTGGATCTGAATCTACAAGCTAAATTGCTGCGCGTGCTGCAAGAGCGGGAGGTGATGCGGGTAGGCGGCAGCGCCCCCATTCCATTTGATGCCCGCCTGATGGTAGCCACGCATCGCGACCTGACAGAAGAAGTGAAACAGGGCCGCTTCCGGGAAGATCTGTATTACCGGCTACTGGGCTTGCCTATTTTACTACCCCCTCTGCGCGACCGGGGTCAGGACGTGCTCCTACTAGCCCAGTCGTTCTTGCAGGCATTTTGCTCTCAAAATGGCATGGCCGATTGCCGCTTGTCGCCAGATGCTCAGCAGAAGCTGTTGCGCTACCCTTTCCCCGGCAACGTGCGCGAGTTGAAAGCGGTGGTAGAGCTGGCCGCCGTACTGGCCGACGGCGACACGATTCACCCGCAGGATCTGTCGCTCCGGCACGCTAGTACCACGCAAGAAAGCAGCCTACCAGACGGGGATGAGTCGTTGCGGACGCAAACTGCTGCCATTGTGCAGCGCTACCTCGACAACCACAATGGCAACATTCTGCAGGTGGCTGCGAAGCTGCAAATTGGAAAGTCTACTATCTATCGCATGATACAGAACAACGAGATTCGGGTTAACTAATAACCCCTCTCGCTGTTCTACTTGTTTCTATCCACCGTATACTATATCAATGAGTTCTATCGCGTATCGCCACCTGCAGCGGCGTTTGCGGCAGATGACACGGGCTCAGATGGCTACCACCACCGAGCTGCGGGAGCTACGTGCGCAGCTTGCGCAGCAAGGCTTGGCGGCGGCAAGGCAGATGAGCACCCTGCTGCAAACGATGAGCACGGCCATTCTGGCCGAAAACCAGGCCCGTCAGGTTGCCTTGGTGAACCAGCGCTTCTGCGACATGGTAGGGCTGACGGAGCCACCCGAAACGTATGTAGGTTACTCGCACGACCGCATGCGCCACGTGTTAGCCCGCTGCTTTCAGAAACCCGTTCTGGTATCGGACACCATTGAGCGGGCTATTGCCGAGCAGAGCCGTATCAGCGGACAGCTGCTGCGGCTCCGCAACGGCCGGATCTTGCAGCAAGAATACCTACCCGTGCTACAAGACGGCAAAACGGTACTGCACCTGTGGAGCCTGGAAGATGTGACAGAGCGCGAGCAGGCACAAGAAAAGATCCGGCAGTACTCCCTGCTCTCAGAGCACAGCCCCAATCCGTTTATCCGGTTCGACCACGTGGGTAGGGCGCAGTACGCCAACCCGGCCGCCGAGCCGCTGCTGCAAGTGCTGGAAAAGCCCCTGGAAGCAGAAACCCGCGACTTTGTTCGCCACGAAATAGCGCAAGCTCTACAACAAAACCAGACTCGTACCACCGAGCGACGCTTGGGGGGGCACTTTTACCATTGGCAGATAGTGCCGTTTCCCGAGGAACAGTCGGCTATTATCTACCTAACCGATATCACCGACCGGCGACGGGCTGAAGCAGAGCTACTGCATAGCCAGCTGTTTGTATCGCGCATCAACGATACGGTGCCCAGCATGGTGTTTCTGTTTGACCTCACGCAGAACAACCTCACGTACTCCAACCGGCAATCGGAATTGCTGCTGGGCTATACGGAAACAGACCTAAAGGCAATGGGACCAGCCGTCATTCACCAACTGATGACGCCCGAAACAATAGAGGAAGTTATCAGTCGCTGGCCCAAAGAAGGCCGGTTTCCGCAGCAGCAGGCGCTGGTATTTGAATATCAAATACGCCGCCGCGATGGTGAGTGGCGCTGGCTGCGGTTGCAACTGGCAGCTTTTACCCGGCAGCCCAACGGTGAGCCCAGCCAGCTTATTGGCAGCGCGCAAGACGTTACAGCTACTCGGCAGATTCAGGAAGAACTGCGCCACAGTCGCCTGCTCACAGACCGCATCACCAGCCTGGCGCCCAATCTGATCTACACGTTTGATGCGCGGCAGAATTCGTTTATCTACGTCAACCACTATTCTATTACGGCGCTGGGCTACACACCAGACGAACTCATTGCCTTTGGCACCACCGCCGCAGAGAAGATAATTGTACCCAGCGAGCTGGCTAAGCTAGAGCAACACAATACGGAAATTCAGCATGCGGCAGATGGTGACGTATACACTGTAGAGTTGGCTTTTCTGCACCGCGATGGCTCTACCCGGTGGTTTCGGTGCAGCCACACACCATTTGAGCGCAACGAGAACGGCTTACTGCGCCTGATGCTGGGCACAGCCGAGGATATTACGCAGTGGAAAATTGCGGATGAGCAGCGCCGCCTAGCCAACTACCGGCTGGCTGAGCAAAACCGCTTGTTCCGGCAGGTTATCGATACCATCACGCCGCTCATCTACCTGAAAAACGAAGCCGGCAACTACACGCTGGCCAACCAGGCCACAGCGCAGCTCTACGGCTCGAGTACCACCGAGATTATTCGGACGCCCTACAAACAGCTGCGCGCCGACCCAAGCGACCTGCAACGGGACCACGAATATGATTTGCGGGTGTTGCGCACGGAGCAAACTGTAGATTACGAAGACACCTTCACTAATCCTGACGGCTCTGTCCGGTGGCTGCATGTCATCAAACAGCCCTTTATGCTGGCCGATGGCATACTGCAAGTGCTGGGAGTAAGCACCGACATCACAGAGGTGAAGCGCGCGCAGCAAGAATTGCGCGAGGCAAAAGAGGCTGCCGAGGCCACGGCACGTACTAAGCAGGAGTTCTTGGCCAACATGAGCCACGAGATCCGCACGCCCATGAACGGGATTCTGGGCATTGCCAATCTGTTGGCCAAAACACCGCTTGATGAACAACAGAATCAGTACCTGGGCCATATCCGGCACTCGGCCGAGGCGCTGTTGGTGGTTATCAATGATATTCTAGCCATGGCTCAACTCGACGCGGGCAAACTGCAATTGGAGTCGGTTTCGTTTGACCTGCGCGACGTGCTGTATGCCAGCCAGCAGGTGGTACAGCCCCGCGCCGCCGAGAAAGGCGTGTCGCTGGAGCTGGAGCTACCTCCTGCTACCACCCCTACCCTCGTTACGGGCGACCCTTACCGCTTGCGCCAGGTATTGCTCAACCTGCTCAGCAACGCTGTAAAGTTTACGGAGCACGGCCGGGTACTACTGGCTTGCCGCCGCCTGAGCGCCACCCACGAGTCACCGCGCTTTCAGTTTTCGGTGCTCGATACGGGCATCGGTATCCCGGCCGAGCAACTGGAACATATGTTTGAGCCCTTCACTCAGGCATCGTCGTCGACAGCCCGCGAGTATGGCGGCTCGGGCCTTGGCCTCAGCATTTCGCGCGGCCTGGTAGAGCTGCTAGGTGGCACACTCTCCGCCGAAAGCACGGTAGGCGAAGGCAGTTCTTTTGTATTTACGCTGCCTTTCCGGCCCGCCGAGGAGGCTACCCCTACCACGTCTGCCGAACCGACCCCACGCTACCACACGCTCGGCAAGCGCCGCGTGCTACTGGCCGAAGACAACGCTGTCAATCAGTTTTTGGTGGAAACGTTGCTGAGTACCTGGGGCATGCACGTGGATACCGCTTCTTCGGGCTCCGAAGCACTGACCTTGTTCTGGCAGCACTCCTACGATGTGGTATTGATGGACATTCAGATGCCAGGCATGGATGGTGTGGAGGCTACCCGTCAGCTCCGGCGTCACCCCGATCCGAAGCGAGCGGCTACCCCAGTGGTGGCCCTCACGGCTCACGCCCTGCGCGACGAAGCAGAGCGCTACCGCACGGCCGGCCTCGACGCCTACCTCTCGAAGCCATTCCGCGAGGAGGATCTGTTCCGGACCGTCTCGGCTGTGTTGCAGAAGCAGCCCGTGCCAACGGTAGCTGCGCCAGAGCCCGTTCCAGACAACGCCCCGCTTTACGACCTGAGCGGTATCCGCCGACTGGCGCACGGCAACGAGGGCTTTGTGAAGCGCCTAGTGCATCTGTTTATTCGTACTACCCCGCCGTGCGTGCGCGAGATGGAAGAGCACTTAGAGGCCGGCAATTGGAAGTCGCTGGGTTCCACGGCGCATCACCTCAAAAGCTCGCTCGATGGCATGCATATCCGGCCGCTGCACGCCACTATTCGCCAACTGGAAACTTGCCAGCAAACGCCACCTGATGTGGCTACTGCCACCCATCAGGTGCAAGAGGTACGACAGGTAACGGAACAAGTTATTGCGCAGTTAGAGCAGGAATTTGGGGCTGAATAGGTCAGAAAAAACCTCCATCTTTCGAAAAGCACATAATTATACTACAACTCAAATGCGTTTTTCGGGGTTGAAGTAACAGAAAGCTGTTTACCTTACAGCACCACCCAAATGCTAGTGGTATTTGGTTTCTTTTCCTTTAAACTCCCTTTTTTATGTCTTGGTTAATCTTCCTGGGTTTGATTGTCGCAACTGCCGTACTCGCCCTTAGCACCGTGAATAATCTGAAAGAAATGATGCAGCCGGAAACTGTACCGGCCCGTTAGTAATCTTTCAGACTCTGAGAAAGAAACGGGGGCTTCCTGCTTAGGAAGCCCCCGTTTCTTTCTTATACTTTATATAGTTCAGCACTAACGAATCACCAGCTTGCGCATCTCGCTTACGTTGTCGCCCTCTAGCTTGATGTAGTAAAGGCCGCTGGATATCTTGCTTAGGTCTAGTGTTTTGGTGGTTCGGTCGCTTAGCTCTGTAAGTAATTCACGGTAGACTACCGAGCCAATCACATTCAGCACCCGCAACTCTACGCGTCGGTTCTCAAACCCATTGATGGTGAGGTGCACGATGCCGGTGCTGGGGTTAGGATACACCAGCACTGATTTTTCATCTGCCGGAATAGGTTTGGCGAAACCTGCGCGCGGACTAGCTACTTGAGCCGCCGCGCAAGTGGGCAACGCACTGCCGATAAAGCTGGCGCTAGCCGTTAACGAGATGAAAAGAAAATAACGTAACCGTTTCATCATAGATGCGAAATAGAATGGACATACTATCAGCCAGTCTGCGGTTCTTAACGGCTGATACTATATTAGGTTTACAAAGGTAGGAAGACAATTTTGGCAATATTGCAAAAATATAATTTATCTACGAGAATAATCCCAATTAACGCTTCCTTTCCAACACGTTAGCCTACGAAAAAATTTGGATGTTCTCATAATCGGCGGCGGATTAGCGGGGCTGGCGGCGGCCCTCGACCTACGGCAGCGTGGCTACACGGTGCTACTAGTGGAGCGCAAGACCTATCCATTTCATAAGGTATGCGGGGAGTACGTTTCTAAGGAAGTAGTGCCGTATCTCCACCGTTTAGGAGCACCACCCGAGCCGTTAGGTCCTGCTGCTATTAGCCGGCTGCAAGTGAGTGCGCCAAACGGGACCCTCCTTTCGGCTCCGCTCCGGCTGGGTGGCTTTGGCGTGAGTCGGTACCGCCTCGACCACTACCTGGCCGAGTTGGCCCAGGCACGCGGCGTGGTGGTAGAGCAAGGCGCTACCGTAACCGCCGTGGCCTATGATGCCGCCACTGACCAGCACCATGTGACACTGGCCGATGGCCGGACGCTGACCGCCCGGCTGGTGCTGGGCACCTACGGTAAGCGCGCCAACCTGGACCGGCAGCTGCAACGGCCCTTCTTTCAGCAACGCTCGCCCTACCTGGGCGTGAAGTACCACCTGCGCCTCCCCGGCCACACCCGCGACCTGATTTCCTTGCACAACTTTGCCGATGGTTACGCAGGCTTTTCAGCCATTGAGGAAGACAAGCTGTGCTTCTGCTACCTCACTACCCGCCACAACCTGAAAACCTACGGCACTATTCCCGAGCTGGAAGCACAGGTACTTATGCGCAACCCGCACCTGCGCGCTATCCTGACCAATGCCGAGCAACTCTACCCACAGCCCGAGGTCATCAACGAAATTTCCTTTGCGCCAAAATCCTGCGTGGAAGACCATGTCCTTCTGTGCGGCGATGCTGCCGGTCTGATTACACCCTTGTGCGGCAACGGCATGGCCATGGCGCTGCACGGTGCCTGCCTAGCGGCTAAGCACGCGCACCAGTTTTTGCAGGGCCATAGCAGTAGGGTAGCGCTGGAAACAGCTTATGCCCGCAGCTGGCAGCAGCAGTTTGGTGCCCGCCTGCGGGTAGGGCGGCTGGTACAGCGGCTGTTTGGGCAGCCCCACCTCAGCAACTGGGTAGTGGGCGGGCTGCGCCACTGGCCCGGCGCAGTGCAGGCCTTGGTAGCCCGCACGCACGGCCAGCCTTTTTGACCTATTCTTCTTCTCTGTTGGTCCGTCGCAACCGCTACAAATTGCGTATACTACCCTCAATGACCAGCTACCTGTGTGCTATTGGCACGGCCAATCCTCCCCATCGCGTTCCTCAATCTCAGATTGCCCGTTTCATGGCCGATGCTTTGTCGTTTGACGAAGCCGAAACCCGCCGTCTGCGGGCGTTGTACCGGGCTTCTGGCATTGGACAGCGCTACTCCGTACTGCCGGATTATGCTGAAGAAAACGGCAACTTCACTTTTTTCCCTAATACTCCTCAGCTAGAGCCTTTTCCGAGGGTAGGGCCGCGCATGGAGCAGTACCGTGCCCATGCGTTGCCGCTGGCGGTAGCAGCGGTACAGTCCTGCCTGGCGCAGATGCAGGATGCGGCCCTACCCCACAGCATCACGCATCTGGTAACGGTGAGCTGCACCGGAATGTATGCACCGGGGCTGGATATTGAGCTGGTAGAGGCCCTCGGGCTGAGCCCGCACGTACAGCGCACGTGCGTCAACTTTATGGGGTGCTACGCTGCATTCAATGGCTTAAAGCTGGCCGACGCCTTTTGCCGGGCCGATTCGCAGGCCCGTGTACTAGTCGTATGCGCCGAACTATGCACCCTACACTTTCAGAAGCGCCGCGACGATGACGATTTGATATCCAATGCGTTGTTTGGCGATGGCGCGGCGGCAGCCCTGGTGCAGGCCCAGCCGGCTTCCCACGGCCCTAGCCTCGCGCTGCAAGCTTTTCACTGCGACTTAGTGCCCGATGGCCGTGCTGATATGGCATGGCACATCAACGACTTCGGCTTTGAGATGACGCTCTCCTCCTACGTGCCGGGCCTAATCAAGCAAGGCATCCAGCACTTGGCCGATGGGCTACTGGCTCGCCTGCCAGTCCGGCTCAGCGACATCAAGCTGTTTGCGATTCATCCAGGCGGACGGCGTATTCTGGAAGCCATCGAGCAAGCCCTGGGCCTCACGCACCACGACAACCGCTTTGCCTACCAAGTACTGCGCGACTACGGTAATATGTCGTCGGCGACGGTACTGTTTGTGCTGGCCGAGCTACTGCGTACCCTCACGCCGGATCAGGATGGCGCTCCAGCCCTCAGTTTCGCCTTCGGCCCAGGGCTTACGCTAGAAGCGCTGTTGATGGAGGTGAAGTGGTGAAAAAACCGTGTGTCATCCTGAGCAGCGCGAAGGACCTCCTCACGCGTGAACGAAATCGTTTGATAGTGACGCACACGTGAGAAGGTCCTTCGCGCTGCTCAGGATGACATCCATATTTATTATTCATCACTAATCATCTCATTATCCACCCCATGCCCGATTTAAGCCGACGGTCTACGCAGGCGGAGCTGATGGATGATTTGACGCTGGCTTCCGATGCGTTGCGGCAGAACCTAGATGAGTTGGAAACCATTAATACGTGGTTGGGTGGCTACCGCCCGGTGCTGATGGCGCTAGCAGCCTTGCGTCCGCACTGGCCGATCAACCAGCTGCTCCGCCTGGCCGACCTCGGCAGCGGCGGCGGCGACACGCTCCGGCACATTGCCCGCTGGGCACGGCGGCAAGCCCTACCCGTTGCGCTGACGGGCATCGATGCCAATGCCTTTATGTTGCAGTACGCTGCCGATAAGGCCCATGCCTACCCCGAAATCAGCTTTCAGCAGCAGGATATCTTTTCGGAAGCATTTCATCGGCAACCATTTGATGTACTTACATGCAGCCTGTTCTGCCACCATTTCACCGATGCGGAGCTGGTGCCGCTATTGCGTCAGTGGCATCATCAGGCCCGCGTAGCTGTGGTTATCAACGATTTGCATCGCCACCCTATCGCCTACCATAGTATCCGCTGGCTTACGCGCCTGCTGGGTGGCTCCTACCTCGTACAGCACGATGCGCCGTTATCCGTCGCCCGCGCCTTCACTCGCCAAGACTGGCAACGCCTGCTGGCAGCAGCCGGCATTCAGCATTACTCTCTCCGCTGGTGCTGGGCCTTCCGCTGGCAAGTGGTGCTGTATAGTGAAATGGTAAACGAAAAACGTGTGTCATCCTGAGCGGCGCGAAGGACCTTCTCACATTGGAATGAGTCGCCAATACGATGGTCGTTCACGCGTGATAAGGTCCTTCGCTGCGCTCAGGATGACACACGTATTTTTACTCAGCACTTCACTTCACAAGCTCACAACTTCACCATATCTCCGCGGCGGTGCGGAAGGTATTAACGTGGGCATCGAGAATATCGGCTAGGCGGGGGGAGTAGCCGCCGCCCATGCACACCACCACGGGTAGGCGGTGCTGGTGGCAGAGGCGCAGCACTAGCTGGTCGCGCTGGCGACAGCCTTCGCGGGTGAGGCTGAGGTAGCCCAGCTTATCGGTGGCCAGCACATCAACGCCCGCCTGGTAGAATACGAAGTCGGGCTGCACCTCGTCGAGCAGGCGGGGTAGGGTAGCGGCTAGCAGCCGGAGGTACTCCGTGTCGGTGGTGCCGTCGGGCAAGGGTAGGTCCAGGTCGGAGTGCTCTTTGCGACCAGGATAGTTGCGGGCACCGTGCATAGAGAACGTGAACACGCGCGGTTCTTGCTCGAAGATGCGCGCCGTACCGTTGCCCTGATGCACGTCTAGGTCCACAATCAGCACTTTCTGTATGCCTAGCTCCGGCTGCGCCAGCAGGTAGGCGGCACCGGCTGCCTGGTCATTGAGCAGGCAGAAGCCCTCGCCCCTATCGGCAAAAGCGTGGTGGGTACCACCGGCAATGTTGAGGGCTACCCCCGTTTGCAACGCCCGGCGGGCGGCTTCCAATGTGCCTTCTAGGATAGTTACTTCCCGCATTATCAGCTGTGAACTCCATGGAAAACCGGTGGCCCTTTCTTCCTGCCGCGTCAGCTGGCCTGTGGTAAGGCGGTAGTAGTAGTCGGCTGTGTGCACGCGCAGGATATCTGCGGCGGCCGCTGGTGCGGGCGCAAATAAGTCGGCCTCGGTGATGATGCCCTCACGTAGCAGCTGCGCGGGCAGCAGCTCGTACTTGAGCATGGGAAACCGATGGTTTTGGGGTAGCGGGTGGGCATAGCAGGGCGCCCAGGCAACAGGCAGCATAGGGTAGACGTGAGCGGCCGATCAACAAAGAAGCCCGGCCGGTAGGTCGGGCTTTTTGGGTGACTCAGGTACTGCATCGTTGGCGAAACCGTCGGCGGATTCTCAATCGGCCTCACTCACGATGTGTTGCGGACTTACGTGAGGCGTACTGGGCTCGAACCAGTGACCTCTACCCTGTCAAGGTAGCGCTCTGAACCAACTGAGCTAACGCCCCGCAAGCCCGATGGCGGCGGCCGGTATAAGCAGCTAATATACGACGACGCGCCGTAGCAACAAGCTTTTCTACTACTATTTTTCATAAACAACCACCGCGCCTACGCAACTTTCTGCCCACGGCGAAGTATAGCCGCTTACAGATGTTGCCGTGGCGACGCCCGGTTAGTGGTCTGTTTCCCACCCTTTAGCCTCACAGATTTTCTGCTGATTATGAAAAAACTTACGCTTCTTCTGGCTGTTTTCGCAGCTTCTTTCTCGCTAGCCCAGGCGCAGGTACGGCCTGGCGGCGCCATGTCCTCTACTGACTACGCCCGTTCCAGCTCCGACTCGCGCAATAACGGTTTTGGGGTGAAAGGTGGCTTCAACCTTACCAATGTGCACGGCGATGATAAAGGCGGTATTCCCGGCCGTGAGAACCTGAATACCTTTCATGCCGGGGTATACGCGCAGTTCGGCCTCAATAGCAAAGTAGCCATCCAGCCCGAGTTGCTGTACTCGCGCCAGGGCTACCGCTACAACCAAACCCAAGGTAGCTCTACAGAACAGCGCGTCAATCGCCTCGACTACCTGAAGCTGCCCGTACTGCTCACGTATAATTTTCTCGATAACGTGAGCATACACGTGGGGCCGCAGGTTGCCCTGCTCACCAATGTAAAAAATGCTGGTGTCGACCAGAGCGTCAGCGACTATGGCTACCACTCCCTTGACTATGGCGTAGTAGGTGGCGTAGAGTTTCGCGTTGGTCCTGCACGCGTAGGTGGTCGCTACGATTTGGGCCTAGCCAAAATCCGCAAGGATGGTTATGCTACTACTGGGGCCGCTGGGCAGGTGAATGTGCCAAGCGGCGAAGTGCGTAACCAGGCCTTCCAGGTATATGTAGGTTTGGGTATAGCTAACTAGTTGCAGCCCCTACCTCAACAAAAAAGGAAGACGCCGGGCGTCTTCCTTTTTTGTTGAGGTAGTAATCCCTTTTTGTATGGCTTCTACCCTACTTCTAGCTACGGCCGCCCTACCCGCTATCAACCAAGCCCGCGAGCTATTGGCCGAGCGGGCCATGGGCGTGCTCGGCGGTTGGGCATTACTGAACTTGCTGGTGAGCGGTTACTTTGTGGCCCGCACCGATGCGCGCACCGTCCTTCATCACTTCCACCTGATGAACGTGGGCTGGAACGTGGTGAACCTGTTGCTGGCGGTGGTAGGGCTGCTGCGTGCCACTCCATATGGTGTGGCTGACCTTACGCTGGCCGAGAGTCTTACAGCGCAGTTCAACTTCGAGAAGCTGCTGGTGCTTAACCTGGGCCTCGATGTGGCCTACCTCTGCATTGGTAGTTGGCTACAAGCCCGCGCCGCCACCGACTCAAAACCGGTTCGGCTGCTAGGCTTCGGCCGGTCGTTGTGGCTGCAAGGCGGTTTCTTGCTGCTGTTTGATAGCGGGTTTTATCTGATCTACCACCGTTTTGCGGAGCAACTGCTGCAACTGGTGAGTTAACCGCACACAAAAAGGCCCCAGCTGCTGAGCAGCTGGGGCCTTTGTACTTATTAGAAGTTAGGAGATTAGGCTTCTACCGTTTCACCTACCAATGCTTCTTTGATCTTCTTGTTGAAGTTCGGAATGTCGTCGGGGTTGCGGCTGGTGATGAGGTTGCCATCGACTACCACCGTTTCGTCGGACCAATGGGCACCGGCGTTTTTCAGGTCGGTTTTGATGCTGGGGTAGCTGGTCATGTGCTTGCCGCGTACGAGGCCGGTTTCAATCAGCGTCCAGGGACCGTGGCAGATAGCAGCTACGGTCTTGCCGGAGCGGACAAACTCGCCTACAAAGTCTACTACGCTTTGCTCTACGCGCAGTTTATCGGGGTTGATCTGGCCGCCGGGCAATACTAGAGCGTCATAATCGGCCACTTTTGCGTCGTCGATTACTTTATCTACATCTACCTTCTTGCCCCAGTCGGTCTTGTCCCAACCTTTAATGGAGCCGCTTTTCAGGGAGATGACGTCTACTTGGGCGCCTTCGTCTTCTAGATATTTCTTCGGTTCGGTTAGTTCTACTTCCTCGAAACCATCGGTAGCCAGAATTGCTACTTTCTTACCTTTCAATTTATCGCTGCCAAAAATACTCATGGTGTGTGGTGCGTTTTGGGTGGTGTATTAGAATGGGATAGCACGACTGTAAGCTGCGCTAGCTACCTATTCAACGCAACCTGTACCAAGGGGTTAAGCATAAAATTTTGCCCTAGTACTCCCAAAACGCTATGCTGCGCGCCTCACTCCTCGCCCTCGCGGCGCAGTTGCTTTAGCTCCTTGCGCAACCGACGCACGCGTTCATCAAAGCCATCGGGGTCGTAGTTCACATCTTCTACGTCTAGCTGCTCCAGCATGTCCATCAGGGAGTCAGAATGGTCGGTGCGCACGCCGCTGTCTACCTTCACAAAGGCCAGCTCCGACCACAACACAGCTTTCAGGCGTAGGCCGTCTTCGTGCAGCATCTGCATTTCTACCACCAAGTTGGAGTTGTCGAAGTGGATGAGTTGGGTGCGGATGCGCACTACCTCGCCGTGGCGCGCCGGCCGCAGGTAGCTGATGTGGTGCTTGGTAATCACCCAGCCAGCGTTTTGCTGTTGGGCCAGCTGACCCAGGTTGAGGGCGTAGTGCTGGGTGGTGTGGTCCTCGCGGGCATTCAGGAAATAATCGAGGTAACGGGCGTTGTTGAGATGGCCCAGCATGTCGCAATCCTGGAGGTAGACACGGTGGGTGCTTTCGGGCGTTTGGAGAAGGGCAGTTGACATAAAAGCAATGCGGGTATGCCGCAAGGTACGGCAGAAAGCCGTGGCGACCGGCTAAAAACAGCTCAAAACAACTCGCCTTGGCCGGTGGGCCGCTCGTGTTGCAGCAGCCATTTTTTGCGGTGCATTCCGCCGGCGTAGCCCGTTAGCTGGCCGCTGGCCCCAATAATGCGGTGGCAGGGCAGCACAACTCCCAGCGGATTTTGCCCATTGGCTGCGCCTACCGCTCGCACCGCGCCGGGGTTGCCCAGTTGCCGAGCCAAATCGAGGTAGGAAGCCGTACGGCCGTACCCAACCCCTAATAGTGCCGCCCACACTTTCCGCTGAAAGTCAGTACCTTTCTCGAAGTGATAGGTCAGGTTGAATTCCCGCAACTCGCCAACAAAGTAGGCTGTTAGCTGGCGGTGCGCTTCCCGTAGGCATTCGGGTACCTCTGCCACTGGGGTAGGCACTAAACCGTGCGGCTCGTCCAGAAACGTGACAGCGGCTAGGCCTGCATCAGAACCACGCAAGCTCAGTAAGCCTAGGGGTGTAGTAAGGTAGGCATCGGGCATGGCGGTGGAGTAGTGGGTAGTGAGCGATGAAGTGCTGCGTAAAAATACGTCTGTCATCCTGAGCGGAGCGAAGGACCTTATCGCGCTAGAACGAGTCGTTGGTACGTTAATCGTTCTGCCGTGAAAAGGTCCTTCGCTCCGCTCAGGATGACAGACGTATTTTTACGCAGCACTTCTCATATCACCATTTCACCTTCCCTACCCATCAAACCGTGCCATGCTGCTCCAGAGGCGCTCGAACTCGCGGGCGTAGGGGCGTATGATGGCGGGGTCGTCGGTAATGAGGAGGTTTTCCTGGTTGTAGTAGGCAGCCGAGCGCGTCCAGTTGTAGCTGCCCGTGAGTACCGACTGGTTGTCGGCCACGGCAAACTTGTGGTGCATGTGGTTCTCGGTGCGGTCGATGTGCACGTTGATGCCCGCCTTATGTAGCTGGCGAATATCGGAGCCCAGGTCGTCGAGTTTTTCGTTGTCGGTGAGGATGCGTACGTGTACGCCGCGCTGGTGGGCCTCCAGCAGGGCGGCCGTCAGCCGGTCGTCGGCAATGGTGAACACGCACACGTCTAGCGTTTCGGTGGATCGCCCGATAAAACGCTGAATGGCGCCTGCGCAATCATCCTGTGGGCTGAAGTGCACCTCGGCATGGGGCGTGCGGGCTGGCGGGGTAGAAAGCGGAACGGGAGTAATCGAGTGAGGCACTGCGAGTAGCAAATTCAGAGATTAAGAAAAAGAAAGCTCCGGCTTGGGCTGCCGCCGGGGTCGGGCCGCCGCCACGGTGGCCTGCGCCTGCCGCAGTGCCTCGGCCGAGGGCTGATCTAAGATACGCAATGGCGGGCCATCGGGGCGCAACTCGGCATCCCACAGGCCCGAGCGGTGCCAGTTGTCGAGGAAGTCCCAGTCGGGCCGGTCGATGATGGGGTAGCAGCACACGCCCCACAGCGGCACACCCGTTTGCAGGGCTTTGGCGCACTCCTGCCCTATGTACTGCCACCACTTGGGCCGGTCTACGCCGGGGTGGCTGGTTTCGGTGAGCACCACGGGGCGGTCGTAGCGGCGGTGGGCCATTTGCAGCAGCTTGTGCAGGGGCGTCCAGCGGGGGTTAGCTGGCGTATCGGCCCAACCAATGGTTTCGTGGGGCTCTAGCTGCCACTGGTTGTCGTAGTAGAAGTTGAAGCCCAGCATGTCGAGGTACTCCTCGCGGCCGCCCAGTTCGGGGCAGAGTCGCCCGGCCAGCATATCCACCGATTGAAACTGGTTGTTGGTAAACTCTGCGCAGCGTTGGCGCTCGGCCCTACCCGCTCCCAGGCGGGGCACCACGTTGATGAGCGGCTCAGTGGTCAGAATCCGAATGCTGGGGTCGGCTTCACGCAGAGCGGCTACACCTTCAATATAGGCGCGCATCAATCCGCGTTTCACTTCCCAACCCTGGCCTACGCAGTAAGGCGAGGTGCCGCGTACATCGCCCCCTAGCCACGACATAAAGCTCACCTCGTTAATGGGCGTTACAATCAGCTCGCCCTCGGGGCGCTGCTGGCGGTAGAAGTTCACAAAGGCCCGGCATAACGCCGAGAAGCGCCGCGCAAACATGGGGTGCAGGGGCGTGAGGTCGTCGGGGTAGCCAAAGTGGCACAGGTCCCAGATTTGCTGCACACCCAGGCGCTGGCCCACTTCCAGCATCGCTTGCACGGTGCTCCAGTCATAGTGGTAGGGCGTGGTTTCAATCTGGCTCCAGCGGATGCCTTCGCGCACCGTCTGGATCTTGAACTCGCGCTGAATATCCTGGTAATCCTGCTCTATCAACTGCAAGTGACCCGTGAGGGGTAGGAAATCGACGCGGTTGCCGAAGGCGTTCAGCTGATCAGTACACTCATAGCCGGCCATCCAAAATGAACGGAAAGGAGAGGCAGCGGTGTGGTCGTGGTGTGGCATAGGGTAGGGGTTTGGGAGTGAATGAGCTAGTGAGTTAAAAAAGCGTCTGTCATCCTGAGCTTGCGAAGGACCTTCTCACGCTGGAACGACTCGTCCTCACGTCCTTCTTTCCAGCGTGAGAAGGTCCTTCGCAAGCTCAGGATGACAGACACCTTTCTAAATCAATACTTTATCACTCATTGCGGCGAGCCGCTGATTTCGGTGGCACGGTGCTTTTGTCCGAGGGACTTGGCTTCGATGAAAATGCGCTTGAACTCGGGATATTTCTCCCGGATATCATCTTGTAAGTCGTCAATAGCCTGCTCCACTTCTATGGCGGTCAGGTCGCGGCGGAACTGTACGTCCAAGGCCAGGATAACGTCTTCGGGACCGAGGTAAGAGGTGAGTGGCGGCCGCACCTTATCCACGGCATCGTGTTGGTGAGCAATGTGTTGCAGATCGTTGAGCGTGTCGCGGTCTACGCCTTCGCCAATCAACAGGCCCTTGGTTTCACGAATCAGGAAGATGGCTACGCATACCAGCAGCAGCCCGATGCCGATGGAGGCTGCTCCGTCGAGGTAGGGGTTGTTGAGTGCGTGCCCGAAGTATACGCCCAGCAAAGCGATGACCAGACCGATGAGGGCGGCAAAGTCCTCCATCAAGATGGCAAACACCGAGGGGTCTTTGCTGCGGCGCAGCGAGGCGAACAGCCCAATGGTGCCCCGGCTCTTGTTGAACTCGCGCAGGGCAATCAGGAAAGACGCGCCCTCAAACAGAATGCCCAACGCCAGCACCACGTAGTTCCAGGTAGGGTCGGTGATGGGGGCCGGCTCTTTGATGTGGGCAATGCCTTCGTATATCGACATGCCGCCACCTACCGAAAACACCAGCACAGCTACAATCAACGACCAGAAATACAGCTCTTTGCTGCGCCCAAACGGAAATTCTATAGAGGCGGGCTTGGTACTTTGGTGCAGGCCGTAAAGTAATAAAAGGCCATTGCCACTGTCGACCAGCGAGTGAATTCCTTCTGACAACATAGCCGAGCTACCCGTGAAGTAAGTAGCTATAAACTTAGCAATAGCAATAGCGACATTGGCCCCGATGGCCCCGTAAATAACTAGTTTGGAGGAAGATTTTCCGGCCATAAAAGGAGGGTATAACTCCCCTCTACGGCGGGCTCCGAGTCAAGGTTAAGACTGCTCGGCCTATGTGCGCGCCGCATGGGAGTTGGTTTCAGCGTAAATATGCTTGATTTTGGGGTAGCACTACTGCATGACGCAAGGCCTGCCAAACCGGCTGGCCGTTGTGGGTTTTGAATATTGCACGGCGCTAACAGGCACACGACAGCTGCTATACATGCCCCCGAGAAACCCGCTACGGCTCAGCTAACAAACATTTCGGCGCGGCGCGACTTTCTACCCTCGTCACGCCTTCCTCTCCGCTGCCTATGGCTCACCTCGACTCTGCCTCTCCTACCCCCGCGCTGCGCCGCAACCTGGGGCTGCTGCAAGCCACTGCCCTCAACATGATAGACATGGTGGGCATCGGGCCCTTCGTAACGTTGCCACTAGTGATGGGCTTGATGGGACCGTACTTCTTGCTGGCGTGGCTGGTAGGCGCGGCCCTAGCCGTAGTCGACGGCTTAGTGTGGAGCGAATTGGGCGCAGCCTACCCCGCAGCGGGCGGCTCCTACCGCTTCCTAAAGCTGGCTTACGGTGAGCAGAAATGGGGTAGGCTGATGTCGTTTCTATATGTGTGGCAGACCCTGGTGCAGGCCCCGTTGGTGTTAGCATCGGGCGCCATCGGCTTTGCGCAGTACTTCGGCTACCTAGTGCCGCTCACCGAATGGTGGCAGCCCAAGATGGTATCGGGCGTGGTGGTCTTGCTACTCATCGCCTTGCTCTACCGCCGTATTGAGGAAATTGGCCGACTGGGCGTAATGCTCTGGCTGGGCGTGCTGGGCCTTATGGGCTGGTTGATTTTCGGGGGACTTACGCACGCCACGCACCCGGTTGCGTGGCTGCCGGTGGGCGGCGCTTCGGCCCTACCCGGCGTACTGCTTTCGGTGGCTATGGGGCAGTCGGCTATTAAAACCATCTACTCCTACCTTGGCTACTATAACGTGTGCCACCTGGGCGCCGAAGTGCGCGAGCCCGCTAAGCTGATTCCGCGTAGCATTTTCCTGAGCATCCTGGGTATTGCAGCGCTGTACCTGTTACTGAACTGGAGTGTGGGCACGGTGGTGCCATGGCAGGAAGCGGCTAAGTCAGAGTTTATTGTGAGCACGTTTGTAGAACGGCTCTACGGGGCCACGGCTGCCAAAGCCGCCACCGGACTAGTGCTGTGGGTGGCGTTTGCCTCGCTGTTTGCTGTGCTGCTCGGCTACTCGCGCATTCCGTACGCCGCCGCCGCCGATGGCGAGTTCCTACCCATCTTCGCCAAAACGCATCCCACCAAGCAGTTCCCCCACGTGTCGTTACTGATCTTAGGCGGGGTAGGGTTTGTGTTCAGCCTGTTGTTTCGACTGAGCGAGGTGATTTCGGCCATTCTGGCCATGCGCATCTTAGTGCAGTTTGTGGGGCAGGCCGTGGGGTTGGTACTACTCCGGCGTCGGCGCGGCACCGAAGGCCTACCCTTCAAAATGCCGCTCTACCCTGCGCCCGTAGTGCTAGCCATCAGTATCTGGCTGCTGATTTTTTGGAGCACCGGTCTGCAATTTATGGTGTCGGGGCTACTGGTTATTGCGGCTGGGGTAGTAGCCTTTCTACTCTGGAGCCGGCAGCAACGGCGGTGGCCGTTTATTGAGTAAGGGTGCCTATACTTGTGGGTTAGTTGAATCCAGTTGTCATCCGAACCATTTGTCATCCTGCGCTTGCGAAGGACCTTCTCACCACAGAACGAGTCATTGGTACGATGGCCGTTCAACTGGCAAGAGGTCCTTCGCAAGCGCAGGATGACAAATGGCTTTTACCCTCATTCATGAAGTTACTGTATACCCTCCTACTCTCCCTATTAAGCCTCACTACCTTCGCCCAAACCACTACCGACTTCGTTCCTTGGAGTGCCAAGCACCGCCTTACGGCTCAGGATTTTGGAGTAAAGCTGAAGAAAGAAACCATCGGCAAAGCAGAGTTTCAGTTGACTACTGAAACCCGTACTAACCTCTATACCAAGCAAAAGCGCACCATCGTGCGCAATCGCATGGTGCGCTCCAAGTCTAGCATCAACCCGGCGCACAACGTGGCCCAGCAGCTTCGCTTCCAGCAAACTCTGTTCGACATCACCGAAATCTACGCCCGCAAGCTGCGCCAGCTGATGCCCGCCACGCCCACGGATGCCCCTACCCCCACCTCCGCCAAAACTGACCCGGCCGCCCAGATGATAGCGGCCGCAGCCAAGCGCCGTCAGCAATACCGCCTCCAAACGGCCAACAGCACCATCGCTGCCAAGCAAGCGCAGTGGGCAAAGACCGTTCAGAAGGAATTGGCCGCATTGCAGCAGTTTGCCCTGCCGGAGTAATTTGATTTATCAGAACGTCATTCCGAGCTTGCCGAGAAATGACAATCTGTTCACCAACTAGTTACCCTACCCACTTCTCATAGCAGAAAAACCGCAGCCCCGGCCGGAAAGCCAGTGTGATTTCGCCGGCGAAGCGGTAGCCCAGTTTGGGGAAGAGGCGCTGAGTAGCCTGGTTTTCGGAGTTGGTGTCTACACGTAGTACCCGCAGGCCTTGCTGCCGGGCCAGTTCCTCGGCTTTTTGCAGGAGCGCTACGGCCACGCCTCTACCCTGCGCGGCCGGGTCTACGGCCACACGGTGCGTTACGAGGGCAGGTTCTGTCACGTCCCAGTCGGCCTGGGCATACTCGGCATCTTGGTCGTTATGGGTAAGTGCGGCAATACCAGCCAGCTGCCCATCCAGCTCTACCAGCCACAGGTGCTGCCGGGCAATGTCCTGCCGAAATACTGCTTCGTTGGGGTAGGAATCTTCCCACTGAAAATTACCGGCCGCATTCATCAGCGGCACCACCCGACGAATGAGCGTGAGGATGGCCGGAATGTCATTGGGGGTAGCGAGGCGGAGATGCAGCATAGCTATTTAACTGGAATACCAAATACTGTGTAGCCACTGTAGAACAACGAGCGGCGCAGCAGCTTGCTGGTCGCGCAATATTTGTCTACAAAAGCCTGCTGCTCCAGTATCTTATCGGCAACATCCCGTATGTCCCGCTGCAATTGCTGTTGCAGCAACAGCAACGACTGATTTTGAGTATTGCTGCTATGCGCCATTACCGGCGCTAACAACCGCTGCGCCTGCTGAATATTCTGCGAGGGACTTAGCAGAATAGCTCTAATTTCCTCGTCGGTCTTCTTGGGTAGAAACTGCGCATTGCGGTACTCAATAAATGCGTTGAAGCCTCGCACTCCTTCATTGTAAAAATAAATAGCGCGGTTTCCATTGTCTACCACATAGTTGTTGATTATCTGCTGGTTGTAGGTCAGCATATTGTACACAACCGGGTCCTTAATGCCATTTGCCTGAATTCGACGACTTGCGTGCCGTAAGCGCGTCAGAGTATCCTGCTGCTGATAAAGCTGAATAGAATCAACAAAGCTAAACGCCGTCTTAAGGTTGGGGTTGCTGGCCTTGCCCATGCAGAACTGCGGATTGGTAATGGGATACGGCAATAGCTGCCACAGCGGGTCGAAGGGCATGTGGTTGCTGATGAGCTGCTGAGGCTGGGTTTTGAAGTACGCCTCATTGGTGCGTTGCACAAACTGCCCGGCACGTACGTAGCCCGCCCCCCAGGTAGGATCGAACAAGTACCACGTACCGTCGAGCCGAGCGGTACACCAGGCGTGCGGCACATAGTCGACGTAGCCGGCCTGTTTGGTGTAGCCAGAGATAGTATAGGCCGGCAAGCCAACCAACTGCGCTACTGTCGTGAACACCTCAGCGTAGTCCTGACAAATACCGGTGCGGGTGGCTAAAGTCTTCGTGATCAGCTCCTCTGTATTTGCGTAGAAGTTGATAGCTAGTCCTTTTTCTACATCGTAGCGCACATTGCGGGCTAGCCAGATGTAGATGGCGCGGGCTTTATCAGTGTCTGTCGAAAAGGTGGAGTTGATGTAGCGGGCCATGCTACGAGGCGAGCGGGCGGCCGTATCCGGAAGTAGCAGCGCTAGTTTATCCACTGCAGCATAGGGCGCAGGCACTGGTGTAGTGGCTACTTTCCCTTTTTGCTGTGCTAGGCCCGCCGTGGCCGTCAATAGCAGTAGCGAAAGGCTATACAAAAGAGTCAACGGGCAGTGTAAGCGTTCGAACATCGCACAGAATAGAGTAAAGAATAGCCCTTAAAGATATAGCCGTGGCTAGACTAGCACAAAAGCAAAAAGCGCACCCGAGGCGCGCTTTTAGTGAATTTGGCAGTAAACAAATGGAGGATCTTACCCACGCCGCAATACCTCAGCGGCTTCCTTAGCAAAGTAGGTTAGGATGGCGTCGGCGCCGGCGCGCTTGATACTCAGCAGCACTTCCATCATGGTTTTTTCGCCATCTACCCAGCCTTGCTGAGCGGCAGCTTTCACCATAGCGTACTCGCCCGACACGTTATAAGCCGTTACGGGTAGGGTGGTGTTATTGCGTACTTCCCGGATGATGTCGAGGTAGCTAAGGGCGGGCTTTACCATCACCATGTCGGCGCCTTCCTGCTCGTCGAGCACCAGCTCGCGCAGGGCCTCGCGGCGGTTGGCGGGGTTCATCTGGTACGTTTTCTTGTCGCCTTTTTTCGGCGCCGAGTCCAGCGCATCGCGGAAAGGACCGTAGAAAGCCGAGGCATATTTGGCCGTGTAGCTCATGATGCTCACGCTGCTAAATCCGTTCTTATCCAGCACCTCCCGAATCCAGGCTACGCGGCCATCCATCATATCGGAAGGCGCAATCACGTCGGCGCCGGCGCGGGCCTGGGCCAGGGCCATCTGGCCGAGCACTTCCAAGGTAGCGTCGTTGAGAATCTCACCCGACTCGGCGTCTACCACGCCATCGTGGCCGTCGCTGGAGTAAGGGTCCATCGCCACGTCGGTCATCAGCACTACTTCCGGAAACTGCCGCTTGATGTCGGCCACGGTGCGCAGGTATAGGCCGTTGGGGTTGGCCGACTCGCGGGCCAATCGGTCTTTCACGGCATCTTCCAGACCCGGAAATGGCGCAAAGCTCTTGATGCCCAGCTCCACACAGCGCCCAATTTCGTCGATCAGCCGGTCGGGCGAGTACCGATGAATACCCGGCATCGACTTCACTTCTATTTCTTTGTTCTGCCCGTCAATCACGAAGAGCGGATAGATGAAATCGTGTACTGAAAGGTTGGTTTCCTGCACCAAATCGCGAATTACCTGCGACTTGCGGTTGCGGCGCGGACGGTGCGTGGGGATGATAGACATGCGAAAACGAGGTTGGTACAATGGCAAATAACAGCCTACCGTCGGTAAAGTTCGCAGCTACATCACCACAACCAAGTTACGCTACAGTTGAAACAGCTCCTGAATGGTTTCTAACCACGCATGCGGCCCTAGCAACCCACGCATGAAAAAGTAGTAGCCGAACAGGCCTACCACAATACCAGTCAGGATGCCTAGCCCACCACCGATTAGCAGTCCACCCACAATGCCGGCAGCTACCAGTACCACACCCAGCACAATCAGCCAAGGGTTGCCTTCGGTTTCGTCCTGTGGCTGCCGCAAGCGAAATGGCTGCCGGTGCGCCCGCCGAATCTGCATGACTTCTTCTGCCTGCGTAGCTGGCCGGGCCAGCCGCATGGCGCGCGGCGTGCGGTTAATAGCCAGAAACTGCGCTGCGCCAGATATTTTTTGCCGGCTGCGTGTGCCTACGAGTGGTAGGGCCGTTGCCAGTAGTGTGGTGCTATCGTCGGCGGTGGCGGGGGCTACGGTAAAGGCAGAGTCAGTGGTAGATGGGCATGGTGAGGAGTAGGCCGTTGTTTCCGGCAGCAGCATTTTCTGCTCGCTCTGGCAACCGGCCAGTAAAAGCGCCGGTGCTAGCCCACAACCCCATAGATATGCCTTCATCATAAAGTAAGTAAACCGTCAGCGGCGACCCAAAGATACACAGACTGTAGCAGCCAAGAGGGCACAACCTGTTTAGAACGCTAAAATCACTTTTTCTATTACGTCGCAGGCTGCGTGTAGCTGCTTCTCCGAAATCACCAGCGGCGGCGCAAATCGGATGATGTCGCCATGCGTGGGCTTGGCCAGCACCCCGCGCTCCATCAGGCTTACGCACACGTCCCAGGCCGTGCGGCCGTCGGCAGTGGGACGTATCACCACGGCATTGAGCAGACCTTTACCGCGTACTTCCGTCACTACCTTGGGGCGTTGCTGTTGCACTTGGCGCATTCGCTCCCGAAAAATCTCTCCTAAGTGAGCGGCTTTTTCGGTGAGCTTTTCGTCGAGCAGCACGTCCAGTGCCGCCCGCAATACCACCGATGCCAATGGGTTGCCACCAAAGGTAGAGCCATGCTGACCGGGCTGAATGGTGAGCATCACCGCGTCGTCGGCCAACACTGCCGATACAGGAAGCACGCCCCCACTCAGAGCCTTGCCCAGCACCAGCACATCGGCACGCACATCTTCGTAATGAGTAGCTAGCAGCTTGCCCGTGCGACCCAGTCCGGTCTGAATCTCGTCGGCAATAAATAGCACGTTGTGCTTGTGGCACAGCTCGTATGCCTTCTTCAGGTAGCCCTCCGATGGCACCACTACTCCTGCTTCGCCCTGAATAGGCTCTACCAAAAATGCACACACATGGCGGTTTTCCACCGCTTCGGCCAGCGCATCTAAGTCGTCGTAGGGTACTACTTGATAGCCGGGCACGTAGGGGCCAAAGCCGCCAGTACTGTCGGGGTCGGTAGAAAAGGAGATGATGCCCGTGGTACGACCGTGAAAGTTGTGCTCGGCCACCACGATAACAGCCTCATTGGGGGCAATGCCTTTCTGCTGGTAGCCCCACTTGCGCGCCAGCTTTAGGGCAGTTTCTACGGCCTCAGCCCCGGAGTTCATCAGCAGAGCTTTGTCGTAGCCAAACAGCTCACACAGTTGTTTTTCGGCTTCGCCTAGCTGGTCGTTGAAAAAGGCCCGCGACGTGAGCGTGAGTCGCTTAGCCTGCGCCGTGAGGGCGCCAATGATGCGGGGGTGACAGTGCCCCTGGTTCACCGCCGAGTAGGCCGACAGGAAATCGTAGTACTCCTTGCCCTCCACGTCCCACAGCCGCGCCCCTTCGCCCCGTGTGAGTACTACAGGCAATGGGTGGTAATTGTGGGCACCGTACTGGTCTTCGAGCTGCATCAGCTCCTGGCTGCGGGTGGTGGAGGTCGTGGTCATGGGTAGAAATCAGGTGGTTATCAACATACGGTATCCGGGTCGCAATGGCTTTAGGTTACGTGGCTACCGGGGTAGGGAATCTAATAGCTTCCCCACAAAATTACCCTCCTCGCTGCCGTCGGGTAGGGAGATGGTCCAGTCTAGCACAGCTTTTTCGGGAAAGGTAATCTGCTGGCCTTGCGCAAAACTTTGCACCGTGAGCAGCTCGTTGGCGATGATACCGTGTACCACAGTGCCCGACCACTCCCGCACGCGGATGAATACCTGCTCAAAGGTGCCGTTGGCGTCGTACAGGCGAGTGGTCAGAAACAGCACCTGCTCCTCGGGTAGTCCCGCCTGAAAGCGCTTTTTCACGCCGGGCAGCGTAGTGCGGGCTTGCTTCACGGCGCTAGCAATCTGGGTATCCAGCTCACGCAGCCGTTTGGCTGCATCAGCAGAGGCAAAGGCCAGCGGCTGGTCGGTAGGTGCGTGGGCCGATACTGGCGCGTGGTTCGTGGGCTTTTGCTGGGCCCACGCCACGGGTGCAATTCCCCCCAACAATCCACTTAACAGCGCAAAACGAAATAGGATGGGTGCGGTCATGTACAATGAAAAACGTCTTTATCTGGCTTACAACACCTCTACTTAGAAGCATACGCTAAACAGAAGTGGCTATAGCCCCGGGCCGGTGGGCGTCGTATCTTTGCTGGCAGATGCCTACTACACCCCTACCCCTACAGCCCGGCGACTACTACTTTACGCCCGAAGGCCTGATGGTGTTTACAGAACAGTATCACCGACGGCGCGGCACCTGCTGCAAAAGCTGTTGCCGGCACTGCCCCTGGGGCTATGGCCGTGGGAAAACGCTGCCCGCCACGGGCACTTCTGGTAGCTAACCATCTATTTTTCAGCGCTCCGGTTTGCTTTTCTCGGATAAATACCGATCTTTGCGTCCCTTTTTCTGACATAGAAACCTCTAAGTTCCTCAATATCATGGCCCGAGTTTGTGATCTGACCGGCAAGCGTACCCGTGTGGGTAACAACGTTTCGCACGCCAACAACAAGACCAAGCGTAAGTTCTACCCCAACCTGCAAAAGAAGCGCTTCTACATTCCGGAGCAAGACGCTTGGGTTACGCTGAAAGTAGCGGCTTCTACCATCCGCACGATCAACAAGAACGGCATCATGTCGGTGCTGAAGAAGGCCAAGGAGCAAGGCTTCATCGTTTACTAGCTTTATCAGCGGCTGCTACGTACCCGTTGCGGGTGCCCGACTGCGGGACTTGTGATGGGTAGGCCACCCCGGAATTAAACAAAGGCTATATTTCTTATAGTCTGAGTGTTTGACAATTCCGGAAAAGGCAGTACCTTTGCAGTCCTTAATCCAAAAACAACAGTCGAGATGGCTAAAAAAGGAAACCGGGTGCAGGTAATCCTGGAGTGCACCGAGCACAAGAACTCGGGTCAGCCGGGCACCTCGCGCTACATTACCACGAAGAATCGTAAGAATACCCCCGAGCGCATCGAGCTGAAAAAGTTCAACCCCGTGCTCAAGAAGATGACCGTTCACAAGGAAATCAAATAACCTGAGCAATGGCTAAGAAAGTAGTAGCAACCCTGAAAGTATCGGGCGGTAAAGACTGGGCGAAAGTGATTCGCGCTGTAAAATCCCCCAAAACTGGTGCCTATACCTTCCGCGAAGAGATGGTGCTGGTTGACAAAGTGCAGGAGTATCTGGCTTCGGGCACCAAGTAATTTGGCGCCATTCGTGGCTACCCAACCAACGTGAAGAAGTCCCGCCAACCGTGGGACTTTTTTGCGTGTTAGGGTCTTGGGGACTTAGGGTCTTGGGGTCTTAGGTTCTCTACTGATGGGCTTGCGGCATCATACCACATGACCGCAGCGCGGCGTATCAGTCAGCCCTACCCCATTCCAATACCCCAAGACCCTAAGACCCCAAGACCCCCTATGGGACTTTTCGACTTTTTCAAAAAGGATAAAGAGAGCAAAGAGCAGCAGCAGGCGCTGGACGAAGGGTTGCAAAAGACCAAAACCAGCTTCTTCGACCAGCTCAGCAAGGCCGTGGTGGGCAAAAGCACCGTGGACGAAGCCGTGCTCGACGATTTGGAAACGCTGCTGGTGCACGCCGATGTGGGTATCGACACCACCGTGAAGGTGATTGACCGTATCGAAAAGCGCGTGGCTCGCGACAAGTACGTGAGTACCGGCGACCTGGACCGCATTCTGCGCGAGGAGATTGCCGGGTTGCTGATCAATAATAAGTCTGGTTCCCTTGCGCTGCTCGACCGCCCTGACAACACCGGCCAGCCCTATGTGATTATGGTGGTGGGCGTGAACGGGGTAGGCAAAACCACGACTATTGGCAAGTTGGCTCACCGTTTTCATAGCGCCGGCAAGAAGGTGGTACTAGGCGCCGCTGACACGTTCCGGGCTGCCGCCGTCGATCAGCTCATTATTTGGGGCGAGCGGGTAGGCGTACCGGTAATTTCGCATGGTATGAACACCGACCCCGCCTCCGTGGCCTACGACGCCGTGAAGAAAGGCGTGGACATGCAGGCCGATGTGGTGATTATTGACACCGCGGGCCGCTTGCACAATAAGGTGAACCTGATGAACGAGCTGAGTAAGATCAAGCGTGTGATGCAGAAGGTGATTCCCGATGCGCCCCACGAGGTTCTGCTTGTGCTCGACGGCAGCACCGGCCAAAATGCCTTTTTGCAAGCCAAGGAGTTCACCAAAGCCACCGAGGTATCGGCCCTGGCCATCACCAAGCTCGACGGCACGGCCAAGGGCGGCGTGGTGATTGGCATTTCTGACCAGTTGAACGTGCCGGTGCGCTATATCGGGGTAGGCGAGAAGATGACGGATTTGCAGCTGTTCGACAAGCACACCTACGTCAACTCGCTGTTTAGTAAGAAGTAACCTTTTTAGTTTGTCGTCCTGAGCTTGCGAAGGACCTTCTCACGCTGGAACGAAACCCGCGGTTGGTTTGTCGTTCAACCTCCATCGTTCTGGGGTGAGAAGGTCCTTCGCAAGCTCAGGATGACAACCTGTTCTATATGAAAGTAAGAGGCCAGAAAGCCAATAAGGTCAACGTTATTACGCTGGGTTGCTCCAAGAACCTGGTCGACTCGGAGGTGCTGATGGGGCAGTTGCGCGCCAACCAGTTTGACGTGACGCACGAGGCGGAAACCAACGATGCCAACATCGTAATTGTGAATACCTGCGGCTTTATCGATAATGCCAAGCAGGAAAGCATCGACACCATTCTGCGCTACGCCGACGAGAAGGAAGCTGGCCGCTTAGATAAGCTCTACGTGATGGGCTGCCTCTCGCAGCGCTACAAGGACGAGCTGGAGACCGAAATTCCGCAGGTAGACGCCTACTTTGGTACGCTGGAGATGCCCCAGCTGATGAAGAAGCTGGAAGCTAACTATCAGCACGAGCTAGTGGGTGAGCGGCTGATTACCACGCCGTCGCACTATGCCTACTTCAAGATTGCCGAGGGCTGCAACCGTCCGTGTTCGTTCTGCGCCATTCCGCTGATGCGCGGCAAGCACACCGACCGCTCTATTGAGGACCTGGTGCGCGAGGCAAAGCGCCTGGCCAGCATGGGTACCAAGGAGCTAATTCTGATTGCCCAGGACCTGACTTACTACGGCCTGCAAGCCTACGGCGAGCGGAAACTGCCCGACTTGCTTCGCCATCTCTCTGACGTAGAAGGCATTGAGTGGATTCGGATGCAGTACGCCTACCCCTCGCAGTTCCCGATGGAGGCTCTGACGGTGATGGCCGAACGCGAGAATATCTGCAAGTACCTGGATATGCCCTTGCAGCATATTTCGGATAATATGCTGAAAACCATGCGGCGCGGCATTAGCAAGCGCCGTACTATCGAGCTGGTAGACACCATGCGCCAGCGCGTGCCGGATATAGCCCTGCGCACTACCCTTATTGCCGGTCACCCCGGCGAAACCCAGCAGGACTTCGAGGAGCTGTACCAATGGGTGGAAGAAACGAAGTTCGACCGCCTGGGCATCTTCACTTACTCACACGAGGAGAGCACGCACGCATACACTTTGGAAGACAACGTGCCCGCCGAGGTGAAGCAGGACCGTGCCGACCAGATTATGGAGCTGCAACAGGGCATTTCGCTGGAGCTGAACGAGCAGAAAGTAGGCAACACCTACAAGGTGTTGTTCGACCGTAAGGAGAGCGGTTACTTCGTGGGCCGTACCCAGTACGACTCACCCGAAGTAGACAACGAAGTGCTGGTGCCCGCCACCAAAGACACCCACGTGCGCCTCGGCGACTTTGCCATGGTACAGATCAACGAAGCCTCCGACTTTGACTTGTACGGTACGTTGGTGTAGCGAAATCTGCTACTTATTAAAAAAAGCCCTGTTCTGGTTATACCAGGGCAGGGCTTTTTGCTGCGATGCAGGTAGGGTAGGTATCTTATGTTTCGTACGCTCAGAGCAACGTAACTCTACTCCTAGTTACTGAAACGCGTTGGTTCAGTATTTTTGGCTTATCTCACAGAGCCAACTACGCCTATCCTATAGCAACCCGTTCTATGCCCATCCGAATTCAGCAACAGACAGTAGATTATCAAATAGAAGGCATCAGCCACCCTGCCGACGACCGGGTGCTCCTTGCCGACGATACGGACCTAACCGCCGGGCAGCCCTGGAGTGCGGCTGGCTACGTGGTGGCACCATTGCTGACGGCCGCCGAAAACGCTACGCTGCGCGAGGGCCTGGCCGAGAAAGTGCGCGCTGCCCTGCGCGTCGTTGGTTGCCATGTGGCTACTGATTGGCCAGTGGCGCAGTATCATCAGGTGATTGGCGACGACCAGGCGCGACACCTAGCGGTGGTACAGCACACCAAGGAATATCCTTTAGAAGCGCTGCCCCTACCCGTGGCGCTGCTCGAAGCGCGTGTGAGTGCCTTATGTGGCCGTGCTGTGCGCGTCCACAATCCGCACACTGGCTACGAAGGTTTTCATCTGCGTCTGGCCCGGCCGGGCCGTACCGACAATAATCCTCTGCACCGCGACGTGTGGCTGGACCGCCTGCGCGACGGCATCAACATCTACTTCCCGGTGGCGGGTAGCACCTCAGATTCTTCGCTGACGCTGGTGCCGGGCAGCCACTGGTGGCCCGAGAGCCGCACCGAGCGCACAGCGGGCGGCGCTGTATACAACGGCACCACTTACAGTGTGCCTGCGCTGAAAGACGCTGTCGAGCCACTGGAACTGGTGCGGCCTAACCCCGGCCCCGATGAAGTGCTCTTATTCTCGCCCTACCTGCTGCACGGCGGAGCGCTGAATCTGAACGCTGATGCCACGCGTATTTCGCTGGAAATGCGGTTTTGGGCGGTGTAGAGCGCACAGTAACGGTAGGCGAGGTGTTTGGCTGCAACTGCCGCACGGCCGCCGAGCAAAAAATTGCCAGTTACTTTGTGGCCGTTGGCTGGTTATAGCCGAATGACATCCCTCTGTATGCCCGTCACGACCCTATCCTACGCCGACACCGGCGCTTTTTCCAAGCTGCTGCTTGACTACCTGAGCCAGCACGAAGTGCTGACGCCGTTCTACCACCGCTTCCCGACGCTGGATGCTTTCGCCGCGCAAATCGACGAGAAGCAGGCCGCCTACCCTGCCCAGAACCGGCAGCAGTTGGTAGAAGCCTTGCGGGCGCAGTATGAGGGCCTGGACGTACACCCGGCTGTGCAGGACAACCTCGACCTGCTCGAAAAAGACACCACCTTCACTATCACCACCGGCCACCAGCTCAATCTGTTGACCGGGCCGCTGTATTTCATCTACAAGATTATAACGGCCGTGAAGCTCAGCCGGCAGCTGAAGGAGCAGTACCCGCAGTACGACTTTGTGCCGGTATACTGGATGGCTACCGAAGATCATGACTTCGCCGAAATCAATCATTTTCAGCTATTCGGCAAGAAATACGAGTGGCAGGCTGCCGAAACCGGCGGCCCAGTAGGACGCCTGCCGCTGGAAGGCTTACAAGAGCAGTTGCTTGATCAGCTACCCGCCGACGTACCCGCCTTGTTCCGCGAAGCCTACCAGCAGGCCCCTACCCTTGCTGATGCTACCCGCCGCCTTACGCACGCGCTGTTTGGTGAGTTTGGCCTGGTAAGCCTTGATGCTGATACGCCCGCGCTGAAGCATGCCTTGGTGCCGGTGCTGGAAAAGGAAATTCAGTCCCAGGCCTCGCACCGCGCTGTGCAGGCCACCAATGCCAACCTGGAAGCTGCCGGCTACGCGCCGCAGGTGTATTCGCGCCCACTCAATCTGTTTTTCCTGACCGACGATGGCAAGCGCGAGCGGCTGGAAGCCGACGAGGCCCGTGGCTGCGTAGCCGTGCTGAACACCGACCGATGTTACGGCCAGAAAGAGCTGCTTGACCTAGCCCGCCAGCAGCCAGAGCGGTTCAGCCCGAATGTGGTGTTGCGGCCGTTGTATCAGGAAATCCTACTGCCCAACCTGTGCTACATCGGCGGGGGCGCGGAGGTGGCGTATTGGTTTCAACTGAAGCAGGTGTTTGCCGAGTACCAGGTACCCTACCCTATGGTGCTGCTGCGCAACTCGGGGCTATACATCAGCAAGGCCAATGCGGGCAAGATGCGTAAGCTGGGCCTGAGCGCCGCGGAGCTATTTCGGCCGCTGCCCGAGCTGAAACAGCAGGTAGGCGTCGCCCTGGGCCAGGAAGAAGTAAACCTGAAAGAGCAGCAGCAGGCCCTAGCCGCCGTGTTCGAGCAGGTGCAAGCGCTGGCCCAACGCCTCGACCCTACCCTAGTGAAAGCCGTGGCCGCCGAGGGTAGCAAAGCCGCCGGCACGCTAGCCGGCCTGGAAAAACGCCTCAATAAAGCCGCCGAAGCCAAGCACGAAACTGCCTACTCCCAGCTCAGCGCTCTCAAGGACAAGCTCTTCCCCGACGGCAGCCTACAGGAGCGTACCGACAACCTGCTGAGCGTTTACATCAACAATCCGCAGTTTTTGCAGCAGCTGCTAGAGGCATTCGAGCCGCTGGCGCTGGAGTTTACGGTGGTAGAGGAGTAGTGTCATTCTGAGCATGTTGCGCATCAAGCAAGGACGAGGAATCTGAGTAGCCCACATTGTCTGATTCTCGCAGTGTTTCGCCGTGGATAGCACAGAGGTTCGCAGAGGACTAATGCATAATTAGCTATACCAACTTATGCATAAAGCAGAGCTTCGCCGGCAGATGTTGGCGCTACGGCGGGCCCTGCCCGCAACAGAGGTATCCCGCCGTAGCACAGCACTACTTAGGCAGTTACAGCAACACTTCGAGGTAGTGCAGTGGCGCTGGGTGCACGTATTTCTACCCGCTGCCCGGCAGCAGGAGCCGGATACGTGGCCTATCATTCAGTGGCTGTGGGCCGAGCACCCAACCGCGCAGGTAGCCGTGCCGGTAGTGCAGGCCGATGGCATTACGCTACGCCACTATCACCTCACACCCGAAACGCACCTGGTAGAAAGCCGCTGGGGCATTCCTGAACCGACGGGCGCTACAGAGGTAGCATCCGCCGCTTTCGATGCGGTGCTGCTCCCCCTTCTTGCCTTTGATGAGCGGGGCCACCGGGTAGGCTACGGCAAAGGCTTCTACGACCGTTTCCTGACCGAGTGCCGCTCCGAAACCCTTTGCATCGGCCTGAGTCTGGAGCCACCGGTACCGCAGATTACAGACGTATGGCTCGGCGACGTGCCCTTGCACGCCTGCCTCACACCGGAGCGGGTGTGGTGGTTCTAACTGAAATAACGAACTATGCTTTCTGCCTTGCTTGCAGTTTGCCGAAAGCGACGCTGGCCCAAATAGTAATGAGCAGAAAGATAATTTGTGCTGCACGCACTAGATAATCCCAAGTTTGTGAGGGTTCTGGTAGAGGGGGTTGCACGACATCTTGCTTGGATGCTTCTAAAGGTGGATAGATAGTCCAACCGACATTTTGCATGGAGGCTACTAGAATTGCAGCGTCGGTAGTGAATAACACTAATAAGGCAGCACACACTCCAACTGCTAAAAGAAGCCAGCGGTTACTAGTGGCTCGCCAACGTATCATGTCTAGCAAACAAACTGCTAAGAGACAGACAACGAAAAAGCTAATTTGTCCAAGATAAGTGGACACAACAAAGTAGGTGTTATGCAATTGAATATCCAGTGTCTTTTGCCATAGTACCTCGAAACCGAATACAGCGCTGAATAATGCTATTGATAGAAATAACGCAATACCGACGCGATAGAATAGAGTAAGCATAAAGCTATGACTTGTTGATAGAAGGTAGTGCAGAAAATTAGGTATCAATTTACTATACGAGATTATATATATCAGCAGCAATACAACACATATTCATAGCGTTAGCTGAATACCTATTCAACTAACGCTATTCTAATACCATGGCCGACATCCAAACAGCCGCCCCCGCTCAACAAGGTAAGCCCCGCGCCAAGAAAATGGCCTTTCGCCTCGATATGACGCCAATGGTGGATCTGGCGTTTCTGTTGCTCACCTTCTTCATGCTGACCAGCACCTTCAGCAAGTCTATCATTATGGAACTGGCCATGCCGGTAAAAGGGCCGGGCACAGATACACCTGCCAGCAAAGCACTTACGCTGATTTTGGGCAAGCACAACCAAGTGCATTACTTCTACGGCGTGAATGAAACCGGCACCGCCCCTACCCTGCACACCACCGACTACAGCGCCCGCGGCCTCCGGCAGGTGTTACTAGACCTGCAACACCGGCAGAATGGCGCCGTGGTACTCATCAAATCTGAGCAGGAATCGACCTACGGCAACTTAGTAGATGCCTTGGATGAGATGAATATCACCAGCCAGAAGAAATACGCCCTGGTCGACCTCGACCGCAACGACCGGGCGCTGCTGCAGCGGAATGGGCTGTAGATCGAAGGAAAAGGTAGTAGCTGGAATAATTAATCCGCTTGTAATTCACTGTTTGCAGCTATCAAACTACATAAACCAAATTGCGGAGCAGCCGCGTAGCGGCCCAAGGTTTGTAGAAAATGAGTAGCGCCGGCACGACGCGCCGCGTAGCGTATCGGTGTCAGAACAGGTAGGCCATTTCTTGCACCGCTATGCGGTGCGGTCTCCTTTTTCCGCTCATGCTACAAACCTTGAGCCGCTACGCGGCTACTACGCAACTTGAGTTAGTATATATGAAAAGGCGACGTTTATCTACAAACCATCGGAAAATTCGATTGGACATGACCGCTATGGTCGGGCTTGCTTTTTTATTATTAGCCTTTTTCCTACTTAACCAACATATAACTAAACCAAGTATCAGACAACTTAATATGCCTGCCAAACGCCATGACGGCGAGGAGCAAAACGACTTTTGGCATCCTGACCTTATTACACTAATTTTAAGTAAATCCGGTAGCGTATATTACTATTACGGCTTACCTGATACAACAAATGTTACCACTATTTACAGTGCTGCCCTGCATTCTTCCGAACTACACCAAGTATTACTTGATCATAATGCACACGCACTGATTTTTATAAAAAACACGTCTACTGCTACGTATCGAGATTTAGTTGCCATTTTAGATGAGATGCATAAAACGCAGCAAAGACGTTACGTCTTAGCTGATATGATACCCGAAGACTATGCTTTACTGGCACAAAACGACCTGTAGGTCATAGGCGCATTGCGTACTCTACGGTAACACCTCAGCCTCCGTAATGCGCGCTTGGCCCCAAGGGGCAATGCTCACGTGTACCAGCAGCGCGTGCGGGCCTTTCTTGTTCAGCGCTTTTACCTGACTTTCCGGCGCATAGTACCGTTCCAGACCATAGCGTAGGCGAAGGGTGCGCCGACTGCTGCCCACCACCCAACCGCGCAGAATTACCTGATCGGAGGGTAGGGCACGGGGCTCTTGCTCGTACACGCGCACGGCGGCGTATGCGTTGCCCTGGGCACGCAGAGCCACATACACGGGCTGACGGCGGCGCGGCTCCTTAGCCTCTTGCCACAGCGAGAGAGGCAAATAGGTGATGCCGTAGGTCAGGCGTAGGTGGTCGCGCTCCAGCAGGTCGCGGGGGTTGACGGGAGCCGTGCGCAGCTGCACTGTGCGGCCGTAGGCGGTGGTGGCATACCCGGCCGCTGCCACGGCCGCAATAAACAGCAGCTGCGCACCTACTAGCAGCACCAGCCACACCCGACGATTGGCAGGGGTAGGAAGAACAGCCATGCGATTACGGGTTAGGGGTGGAAGCGTCTGGCGCAGCAGTTTGCACGGCCCGCCGGCGCAAATACCAGCTTAGGCCAAGTAGCAAAATGCCTCCGAGCAGGAAAAACAACGATTTGTTCATGAAGCCCCACGTGAGCCGGAAGTAGGCCACGGCGGTGGTCAGAATAAACAATACGGTACCCAGCGTCACGCGGTCGGGGTTTTGCTCCTGGTGGGCGCGCCACAGCAACGTGCCGGTATAGGCATAGAGCACGACCAAGGCCGCCACGGCCAGTGGCAGCCCGGCCGGCAGGTAGAAGCCGGGGAGCAGTAGTAGCCAATCAGTGGCGCTGCTGAGGCGGCCCCGCGCCTTTTTGCCTGCCAGGGAGAGGACTAGCACCGCCCCTAGTGCCACCAGGTAGGCTAGCAGCGGAGGTTGCAAGCGGTCGGTGTAGCTTCCGGCCTCTCCGAAAATAGCTAAGCCCAGCATAAACAGGAATGCCGCCACTAGCGGTGGCCCCTGCAACGCCCGACCGGCCGGGCGGTCGGCTTGCCAGTCGCCGAAGGCGTAGATGAGCATAGCCGCCACAAAAAACCAGGTGATTTTGATGTGCAGCACGCCGATGAGCAAGCCCGCTTGCCACAGCAGGCCGGTAGCTAGCACAGCACCTAGTAGCGCATCGGGGTAGCGCCACCAATAGTAACCGAGGGTGAGGGCCGTAAACACGGCCGTTGCGTAGCTGAAGGCACCTAGCGCCTCGGTGTTGTAGCCCTGCACAATGCCGCCGATGGCTACCGTCATCACAAACAGCAGGCGCGAGCGGTAGAGGTAAGTAAGCCCTACCCCCGCCACGCCCCAGGCTACTAGGCCTGTCACGTCGTAGCCGATGAGCTGGAACATCTGACTGGTGAGGATGATGCTAGTGCCGAACAAAATCAGCCCCAGTCCTACCAGGCCCATGCCCAGCTGCGTGTTGCCGCGCCGCCGAAAATACTCGCCCGCCGCGTAGCTCCCCGCCACCGAGCCCAGCAGAATCCCGAAGCGCACCAGCAGCGGCAGGTCCTGCCAGTTGGCGGCAATCAGACTCAGGGCGCTCAGCAGCACTAGCAGGCTTCCTAGTAGTGGCAATAGGCCAATAGCTTTATCATCAACAGGATACAACGCCAGTAGCCGCTGTTCCTGCTCGGCAGTAATAATACCCTGCTCCACCCATTTCGGGCCTTCGACTTCAATAATCTTACGACTCATAGCTTCTGCAATATGGGCAGAATGGATAAAAGGACGTTGTACTTAGAAATTATCACTGTTCCTAAATTTCAATACCGTCCACCCTATAAAACTCAAAATTGAAATTACTATAATTATTATACCCTGCTTTCGATTAGAAGGCACGTAACCATATATCCTTTCTCCGTTGGGCAACGTTTTTTTATGATGAAATAAATGCCATCCTATGAACAAGCCTATAAATCCTCCCGCCAAGGCGAATATATATCCTATGAAGATCCACGACATCGAGCTTTCTTCTGGTTTTGCCAGCTCGTTCATCCTAATTTCTTTTAATGACTGAATAAGCGCATCATTCACCAACTCTCCTCTATTGCTAAGTATTTTTTGTGCTAGTAGATAATCCAGTTTGCTCCATTCATCCGATTTAGTAATAACTTCATAGAGCTCCTGATTGGTAAAAGTAAATAGGTAGTGACTTTCATCTACACTATCTACTACACTCGAATACATATTTTCTTGAAGCACATTAGCGGCCTCAAAATCTTGTTTCTTTAGTTTAATCCTGAATTCTTTGTTCTGCTCGTTATTAGCAAACGTTGGATCAAATGCGAGCGAATAATCTTCTAATTTGTACTTGACATTTTCTTTGTCAAAGAATTCACAGAGCACCAGCGCTTCATTGAGGCTATTAAATCTACGATAGGTTACGTATTGTCCTTCTGACATATATGGTATATTATATGGAGTCGAAAATAGTCTAGCTAACAGGTACAGTAAAATCCTTCCGCGCCCGCGTCATCTCGCGCTTACCTACTGGCCCCGGTAGCTTCTCTACTAGCCACCCGGCCGCTTTCAGGCTGCGGCGGAAGCTACCCTTGGCGCAGTAGCTGGTGAGCAGGGCGCCCGGCGCGGCGGCTTCGTAGAGCTGAGCAAATACCGCGTCGGTCCACATATCAGGCTGCTTCTCGGGGGCGAAGGCGTCGAAGTAGATGACATGGTAGTGGTTGGCGGGTAGGGCAGTGTGTTGCAGCTCACCGGTGATTTTGCGCAGCAGAAACCGCGGCAGCAGGGGCACGGCCTCATCCCAGGCCGCCGCGTGTAGTTGGTTGAAATACTCCAGGAGTTCCGGATTCAGCAAGTAACGTTCGGGGTGCAAGTCGGCCACCACGGCGGGGGGTAGAGGGTACTTCTCGATGGTATCGTAGGCCAGAGCCACGGAGGCCGTAAGGCTACGTTGCAGCGTCAGGATGGCGTTGAGACCGGTACCGAAGCCGATTTCCAGTATTCGCGTGGTATCGGTGGCAGCAGCCAGAATAGGTTCCAGAGCCGCTTGCAGGTACACGTGCTGAGCTTCTTGCACGGCGCCGTGGGTGGAGTGGTAGTGCTCGTCTAGCGCCGGCACGTAGAGCGTGCTGGAACCGTCGGCGGTGGGGCGAACTTCTACTTGCATCTGAAGTTTGGTTATTTGCTGCTGGTTTTTGGTCGGACATTATTCTGACCATGTTGCGTATCACGCAAGGGAGGGAATCTCACTTAGAAAGGTCCAACGGAACAAATAACCAAAAACCGCCAACCAAAACCCAACGCCTATGCCCCGTGTCAAAGTAGAGTTGCCCGACGCTTACCTGCTCACCGTGGAGCTACCCATCCGCATCACCGATTTGAACTACGGCGCCCACCTCGGCAACGATGCCCTACTCAGCCTGTTGCACGAAGCGCGGGTGCAGTTCTTGCAGTTTTTGGGTCAGCCGGAATACGACCCCGCCACGCAGCAAGGCTTCATCATGGCCGACGTGGCAGTGGAATACAAGGGCGAAGGCTTCTACGGCGACACGCTACAACTGCAACTCGCTGCCTCTGATGTGCATAAGTACGGCTTCGATGTGGTGTATTTGGTAAAAAACCAGCACGGCAAGGAAATAGCCCGCGCCAAAACCGGTATGCTCAGCTTTGACTATACCACCCGCAAGCTGCGTCCCCTACCCGAAGCTGTCCTCAGAAAGCTGGCGCCACACCCCCATGCATAAGGCCGAAGGTAGTAGCCCGTTCCGCCTCATCCTGATTTCGCCGCCTACCACCACAGCCGCGGAGGCACCTATACTGCAGTGCTTGTTTGAAGCTGGTTTACAGACCTTTCACCTGCGCAAACCCGGCGCCTCCGCAGCGGAAGTAGAAGCCTATCTGCAAGCGATGCCGCAGCAATACCATAGGCGCATCGTGCTACACGGGCACTATGAACTAGCGCAGCATTACTCGATAGGCGGGCTGCACCTACCGGCCGCGGCCCGAACTACCTGGGCTGCGCAGGCACACCTACGGCAACCGGTCCACAGCCTTTCTACCTCTTTTCACAGCCTGACTGAGCTTCGCCGGCACCGCCGCCGGTATGAATACGTGTTTTTGAGTCCGATTTTCGATAGCATCAGCAAGCAGGACTACGGGCAGGCGTTTGCGCTGGCGGAGGTACAGCAGGAGCTACAGCGGCTACAGCAACGCAGGCACTACGCGCCGCAGGTGGTAGCGCTGGGCGGCATCACAGCGGATACGATAGCGCAGGTGCGGGCGGCAGGTTTTGCCGGAGCCGCCGTGCTCGGCAGCGTGTGGCAGGCAGCTGATCCGGTGGCAGCGTTGCGGCAGTTGCTGTAACATGGTACTGGCGCGGGGCTGTGCCCCGTGCCGATTATGCGCAGGCCTCTGGCCTGCTGTCGTCCGCGCCACCAGGAGTATTGTTCTAGCGGTGCAAGCCAGAGGCCTGCGACTAGTCGGCACGGGGCACAGCCCCGCGCCATTTAATGTCCTACTCTAATTTGCTAAAGTAGAAGGCAACAAAGTTTACTGGTGTCCCTACCAATCCTGCAGCCCGTTGCGCAGCGAGGTTACTTGCTGGAAGCCGTGCGAGAGCAGCAGCTCGGCGGCCTGGCGGCTGCGCTTGCCACTGGCGCAGTGCACCACTATAGGTACTGCGGGGTCGAGGGTAGAGAGGGCGTCGGCGAGCTGGCCCAGCGGAATCAGGCGGCCGCCAATGTGACGGGCGGCGTATTCGTGCGGCTCGCGCACGTCTAGGAGCTGGAGTGGCTCCTGGGCTTGCAGCTTCTGGCGTAGCTCGTCGGCGCTGATTTCAGGAACGGCATCAGTGGGGGCGTCGCCGCAGAACTGGTCGTAGTCAATCAAGCCGGTGAGTTGCTGATTACCCGGCACGGCCTGAAAGCGCAGGGTACGGAACTGCATATACAGCGCGTCAAACACCAACAGCCGCCCGCTGAGCACCTCCCCTACCCCCAGCACCACCTTGAGTGCCTCCGAGGCTTGTAGCGTGCCGATGATGCCCGGCAGCACGCCCAACACCCCGATTTCGTTGCAGCTCGGCGCCTCGCCGGGGCCGGGTGGCTGCGCAAACAGGCAGCGGTAGGTAGGCCCGCCCTGGTAGTTGAACACCGACACCTGTCCTTCAAACTTGAAAATGGCCCCAAACACCAGCGGCTTGCCCAACAGCACGCACGCATCGCTCACCAAATAACGCGTGGCAAAGTTGTCGGTGCAGTCTACCACCACGTCATAATCGGTCATGATTTCCAGCGCATTCGCCGCCGACAAACGCACCCGAAGCGGCTGCACCGTAACGAGCGGATTTTGCGCTCGTAGCTTCTCGGCGGCGGCTTCGGCTTTGGGGCGGCCTACGTCGGCGGTGGCGTAGAGCACCTGGCGTTGCAGGTTGGTTTCGTCTACCGTATCGTGGTCGAGCAGGCCGAGGGTGCCTACCCCGGCCGCGGCCAGGTATTGCAGCACCGGGCAGCCCAGGCCGCCGCAGCCTACTACCAACACACGGGCAGCCTTCAGCTTCTCCTGGCCCTCAGAGCCAATTTCGGGTAGGCGCAGGTGACGGTCGTAGCGGCGGGTTTCGGCGGAGGTGAGCATGGGTAGTAAACGCGCGGGGGTAGGGTTTGTTTTTCTGTCAGCCTGAGGTAGACGCCGGTTATATGGGCGCCGGCGCCAACGCCGTGTCCCAGTCTTTCCACACCGGCTCGTAGCCTTGCCGCCGAATCATACCCGCAATTTCTTTAGGCGTGCGCTCATCGCTGATTTCAAACTGCTCCAACGACTCTGGCGCTACTGCGTAGCCGCCGGGGTTGGTTTTGGAGCCGGCGCTGATGCTGGTGATGCCCAGGCGGATGATGTTGTCGCGGAAGGTAGGCGTTTCGCGGGTCGAGATGGACAGCTCCACCTCCTCGTTCAGCAGGCGGTAGGCGCAGATGAGCTGTACCAGTTCCCGGTCGCTCATCTCTACTTTGGGTTGTAGCAGCCCCTCGGCGGGGCGCAGGCGTGGGAAGGAGAGGCTGTACTTGGTTTGCCAATAGGTGCGTTCGAGGTAGTCGAGGTGCAGGGCCGTGTAGAAGCTGTCGGTGCGCCAGTCTTCCAAGCCAAACAGCACACCCAAACCCATCTTGTGGATGCCGGCCCTACCCAAGCGGTCGGGCGTGTCGAGGCGGTAGTGGAAATTCGACTTTTTGCCCTTGGGATGGTGCTTTTTATAGTCTTGCTGATGGTAGGTTTCCTGGTATACCAGCACTGTATTTAGTCCTGCCGGAATCAACCGTTCGTACTCTTCCTCATCCAACGGCTGCACTTCCATGGACAGGTGCGCGAAGTGCGGGCGCAGTGTGTGCAAGGCCTTTTCGAGGTAGTCGACGCCCACGGTTTGGTTGGCTTCGCCAGTCACCAGCAGCACGTGCTCGTAGCCCCACGCCTTCAGCACCTGCGCTTCCTGCAATATTTCCACGCTGCTGAGCGTGCGCCGCCGAATCTTGTTATCGAGACTGAAGCCGCAGTAGGTGCAGATGTTCTGGCACTCGTTGCTCAAATACAGCGGCACGTAGAGCTGCACCGTGTTGCCAAACCGCTTGCGTGTGAGCTGCTGACTAAGCCGGGCCATCTGCTCCAGGTAGGGCACAGCCGCCGGCGAAATCAGGGCTTTAAAATCCTCCAGCGTGCGGCGCGGCGCAGCCAGGGCACGCTCCACATCGGCAGCCGTTTTGGCGTAGATGCTGGCTTTGACATCGTCCCAGTTGTGGGCCTCGAAAATCGGGCGGAAGCTCATGGTATACGTTTACTGTTGACCGTCATGCTCCATCTGGCGTCCGCTTGTCGAAGCATGACGGTCTTTATTGAGGTAATTCTAGTCCAAAAACGCCGTGAGCGGTGAACTTGCCTCGGCATGCGCCACCGGCACGGCCAGCCGCGCCTCGTAGGCCATGCGCCCGGCTTCTACAGCCATTTGGAAGGCTTGCGCCATGTGCACCGGCTGGCCGGCCACGGCAATGGCCGTATTCACCAGCACCGCATCAGCCCCCATTTCCATTGCCGCCGCGGCGTGCGACGGCGCCCCAATACCGGCATCCACCACCACCGGCACCTTGCTCTGGCCGATGATGATTTCCAGGAAGTCGCGCGTGAGTAGGCCCTTGTTGGAACCGATGGGCGAACCGAGCGGCATCACGGCGGCCACGCCTACCTCTTCCAGTCGTTTGCACAGCACCGGGTCGGCGTGGATGTAGGGTAGCACCACAAATCCCAGCTTCACCAGCTCCTCGGCGGCTTTCAGCGTCTCCACCGGGTCGGGCAGCAGGTACTTGGGGTCGGGGTGAATTTCAAGTTTGAGCCAGTTGGTTTCCAGCGCCTCACGGGCGAGTTGGGCAGCAAACACAGCTTCTTTGGCCGTGCGCACGCCCGAGGTATTGGGCAGCAGATGAAACTGCGGATGCCCGAGGTGGCGCAGAATATCGTCGTTTGTGTCCGACACGTCCACGCGCTTCAGGGCCACCGTCACCAGCTCCGAGCCGGAGGCGAGCAGAGCTTCTTCCATCAAGGCCGCCGAACTGAACTTGCCCGTGCCGGTGAACAGGCGCGAGGTAAACGTGCGCCCGGCTATGATGAGGGGTTGCGTTTTCATAGGGCAGAAACAAGAGTAGTCAACGATTCGAGGAATTGGGCCGCCGCGGCCGCAGGGTCGGCCGCAGCCGTAATAGCGCCCGACACCGCCACACCGTGCAGGCCAGTGGCCAGCAGCGGCCCTACATCGGCCAATGTGATGCCGCCAATGCCGATGATAGGGGTAGTAAATCCCGCGGCACGGTGCTGAGTCAGCAGCGTCTTGTAGCCTTCTAGTCCTAGAATCGGGCTCAGCTTTTCCTTGGTAGTCGTGAAACGGAACGGCCCCAAACCAATGTAATCAACCCCGACCGCCACTAGGCCTTCAATATCGGCAAACGTGTTAGCCGTGCCACCGATGATGAAATCCGGACCGAGTAGCGTACGCGCCTCGGCGGCCGGCATATCCTGCTTGCCTAGGTGCACACCGTCGGCGCCAATTTCCAGCGCCAGTTGCGGGTTGTCGTTGAGGATGAACGTGGCACCGTAGTGACGACAAACGGCCTGTGTAGCCAGCGCCAGCTGCTTCCATTCGGGGTAGGGCGTGTTCTTCACGCGCAACTGCACCCAGCGCACCCCCCCAGCGCAGGCCCGCTCGGCCTGCTCAGGGGAAGTCGTGATATAGTGAAGGTTACTGATTTGCATAGTCTTGATTCTGAAAATGATACCCCAGCAACGTCTCGTTGCTGGCCAGCACACGCGCCGTGTACGCCTTGCCCGATCCACAGGCCTCCACCAACGACTCGCCCCGTGCCAGCCCCGCCACAATAGCCGCCGACAACACGCAGCCGCTGCCGTGCTTCTCGCCATGGGGTAGGCGCGGCCCCGAAAACTCGGCCACTACCTGCCCCTGTTGGTACAGCACGTCCACGGCCTCCTCGCCCTCGGCGTGGCCGCCTTTCAGCAGCACCGGACACCAGGTACTAACTGCCGCTGCCGCTGCTTCGGCCGAAGCAGCCGGCCACAGGCGCAGCATTTCGGGCTGGTTGGGCGTGAGCAGGGCCAAGCCGGTACACAGCTGCGCCACCAGTTCCGGCGCGGGCCCGGTGTGAAAATTGTAGCCGGCGCTGGCCTTCAGCACTGGGTCCCACACAACGCCGATGTGCGGATTCTGCGCCCGCAGCCACTGCAGCAGCTGTGGCAGCTCGGTGAGGCTTTCCACCAGCCCGATTTTGGCCCAATTGATTTGAAACCGCTCGAACAGTAGCTTGCTTTGCTCCTGCAGATCTATCAATGGCACCCAACGCACACGCTTGAATTGTACGTCGCTCTGCACCGTGAGGGCCGTGCACACGCCGAAGCCATACACGCCGCGCTGCTCAAAGGTCTTGCAGTCGGCCAGCAAGCCAGCCCCGCCGCTCGGGTCGAAACCGGCGAGACTAAGAACGTAGGGACGAGGTAGTTGAGGCATTGAGTTATTCATTAGACCGTCATGCTGAGCTTGTCGAAGCATCTCGCGTGCTGCTGTTGGATACTAGCTTTCATCAACACGCGAGATGCTTCGACAAGCTCAGCATGACGGTCTGTTTAGTCGTTCCACTGTTATAAGATCCTTCGCGAGCTCAGGATGACAGATGTTTTTTGGTTACAAGTAAATCTCACTCCCCTTTTCCACGAACTCCCGCGACTTTTCCACCATGCCTTTCGTCAGGGCCTCAGCGGCGGTCATATCTTGCTTGGCGGCGAAGTCGCGGACTTCCTGGGTGATTTTCATCGAGCAGAAATGTGGGCCGCACATCGAGCAGAAGTGCGCCACCTTGGCGCCGTCGGCGGGTAGGGTTTCGTCGTGGTACTCGCGGGCGGTATCGGGGTCGAGGCTCAGGTTGAACTGGTCTTCCCAGCGGAACTCGAAGCGCGCCTTGCTCAGGGCGTTGTCGCGATATTGGGCTCCCGGGTGACCCTTGGCGAGGTCGGCGGCGTGGGCGGCTATTTTGTAGGCAATCACGCCGTCCTTCACGTCCTGCTTGTTGGGTAGGCCCAGATGTTCCTTGGGCGTCACGTAGCACAGCATGGCCGTACCGAACCAACCAATCATGGCCGCCCCAATGGCCGAGGTAATGTGGTCGTAGCCGGGGGCAATGTCGGTAGTCAGCGGGCCAAGGGTGTAGAAAGGCGCCTCGTGGCACTCCTTCAGCTGCTTGTCCATGTTCTCCTTGATCAGGTGCATGGGCACGTGGCCGGGGCCTTCTATCATCACCTGCACATCATGCTTCCAGGCAATCTTAGTCAGCTCGCCCAGGGTTTCCAGCTCCGCAAACTGCGCCGCGTCGTTGGCATCGGCAATGGAGCCGGGGCGCAGACCGTCACCCAGCGAGAAGGCCACATCGTAGGCCTTCATGATTTCGCAGATTTCCTCAAAATGCGTGTACAGGAAGCTTTCTTTATGGTGGGCCAAGCACCACTTCGCCATAATAGAGCCGCCGCGCGACACAATACCCGTTACGCGCTTGGCTGTCATGGGAATGTAGGGTAGGCGCACGCCAGCGTGAATGGTGAAGTAATCCACGCCCTGCTCGGCCTGCTCGATGAGCGTATCGCGGAACAGCTCCCAGGTCAGGTCTTCGGCCTTGCCGTTCACCTTTTCCAGGGCCTGGTAAATCGGCACCGTGCCCACTGGCACTGGGCAGTTGCGAATAATCCACTCGCGGGTTTCGTGGATGTTCTTGCCCGTGCTCAGGTCCATCAGCGTATCGCCGCCCCAGCGGCAGCTCCATACGGCCTTATCTACCTCTTCCTCAATGCTCGAAGTCACAGCCGAGTTGCCGATGTTGGTGTTGATTTTCACCAGAAAGTTGCGCCCGATAATCATCGGTTCACTCTCGGGGTGGTTGATGTTACAGGGAATCACGGCCCTACCCGCCGCTACCTCCTGGCGCACAAACTCCGGCGTGATGTGGCCCTGCGGCGTATTGGCCCCGAAGCTATGGCCGGGGTGCTGCACCCGTAGTGCATCATCGGCGGCTAGTTGGTCGATGCGCTGGTTTTCCCGAATGGCGATGTACTCCATCTCGGGCGTGATGATGCCTTGCCGCGCGTAGTGCATCTGCGACACGTTGCGGCCAGCCTTGGCGCGCAACGGCGGCCGGATGTGCTCAAAGCGCAGGTGATCCAGCGTGGGGTCGGCGGCGCGCTGCTGCCCGTATTCCGACGAGGTGCCGGGTAGCGTTTTCACGTCTTCCCTACCCAAAATCCACTCTTCGCGCAGGCGCGGCAGCCCTTTTTTCAGGTCGATTTCCACGTTGGGGTCGGTGTAGGGGCCGCTGGTGTCGTACACCGTCACGGGCGGGTTTTGCTCCGTGGGATTCGTGAAATCGAACTGGCGCTTGGTATCGCTCAGCATGATTTCGCGCATCGCCACCCGAATACCAGGGTAGAGCTGGCCGGGAACGTAGAGTTTGCGCGAGCCGGTAAGCGGCTGGCGCTCCACCAGCGTCTGCTGGGGTGCCTGGTCTTGTTTTTTCATGCGTTAAGCCATTCGCTAATAGCTGCTAGCTGTTAGCCTTATAATTGAGATAAAAGCGTGGTTGAGCAGCAACACTTGCTCGTTTCCAGCAGCCGAAAGGCTAACAGCTAACAGCCATTAGCTAACGGCTGAGAAAAACCTACCCGCCCTGCGTGGCGCGGATGACCGTAATGCGGTCCTGGGCGTGCAGTTGGTGGCTGGGCCATTCGGTGCGGGGCACCACGGCGTCGTTCACGGCCACGGCAATGCCGCGCTGCTCGGCGAGCTGCAGCTCAAGGAGGGTATCGGCCAGCGTGGGGGTAGGGAGGCGGGCTTCGTGTGGTTTATTGTTGACATAGAGAAGCATACAAGCAACGGGTAGTTGGTTGGCTGTCAGAAACAATAAACTCTAGGTGGCGCACGCCCGTGCGGACCCAGGGAGGCGTCCGCATCTTGCACTTTTCCCTTCGCCAGCATTACCTGGATCAGGTTCCAAGGGTATTTCTCAGTCCCGCACGTAGCAGAACACCCCTAAAGTTTAGGCCGGTAAGGTAGGCGTTATTTGGAGGAATACGCCAAGGCAGCTGGTTATAAAATTCGGGCCACCTGCTGCCAGTAAGACGTAAACGCGGGGTAGCGATGCGCTATTTTGCGCCTCGTCCTTGCTGCTGCTGCTTGGTCTAAGTTGTGCCAAGACAAGTCACAAGCTGTTGGGCCTCTACCCCATACATCACTAAAAACATAGCGCACCCCAAAGATTTCTGGGAACCCAACCGCCGCTCATGTTGTATCTTTGCGGTTATGATAGAGCTGCCCGTAATTTCCAAGCGCGATATTCGCAAACTCTCCCCCGACGAGCTGAAAACCTTTATGGTCGAGCACGGCGAAAAGCCTTTTCGCGCCAAGCAGGTGACGGAGTGGCTGTGGAAAAACACGGCCGGCTCCTTCGAGGAGATGAACAATATCTCCCTGGCTACCCGCGAGTTGCTGGCCCGGCACTTCGTCATCAATGGGGTGCAGGTGCAGAACAAGCAGCTCAGCAACGACGGCACCATCAAGTCGGCCTTCCGGCTCTACGATGGCAACGTGGTAGAGGGCGTGCTCATCCCCCACGACACACGCATGACAGCCTGCATCTCATCGCAGGTAGGCTGCTCACTCACGTGCAAGTTTTGCGCTACGGGCTACATGGACCGCAAACGCAACCTCGACGCCGCCGAAATCTACGACCAGGTAGTGCGCATCCGGGAGCAGTGCGAGGCGCAGTACGGCACGCCGCTTACCAACATTGTATATATGGGCATGGGCGAGCCGCTGCTGAACTACGCCAACGTGGTGGAAAGCGTGCGCCGCATCACCGCCCCCGATGGCCTGAACATGGCGCCGCGCCGCATCACCATCAGCACAGCGGGCATTGCCAAGATGATCAAGAAGCTGGCCGACGACGACGTGAAGGCCAACCTGGCTCTGTCGCTGCACGCGCCCAACGATGCCAAGCGCAACGAAATCATGCCCATCAACGAGGCCAACTCGCTGGCGGCCCTGAAGGATGCGTTGCAGTACTACCACCAGAAAACCGGCCGCAAAGTTACCTACGAGTACATCGTGTTCGAGAGCTTCAACGACACGCTGCAAGATGCCGAGGAGCTGTTCCAGATTTCGAAGTGGCTGCCCTGCAAGGTAAACCTGATTGAGTACAACCCCATCGAAAACGCCGACTACATCAACACGGCCGACGACAAGCTGGTAGCTTTCCACAAGTACCTCGCCGACCGTGGCGTGCAAACCAACGTGCGCCGGAGCCGCGGCAAAGACATAGACGCCGCCTGCGGACAGCTGGCCGTGAAGGAAAAAGCCGAGGCAGCTGCGTAGATATAACGCGCTCTGCAAACAAGAAGGCCACCAGTAGATGCTACTGGTGGCCTTCTTGTTTATTTCGCATCCGTTCCTCGTAGCAGGAGCAGCGTTTGCAGGCAGTGTTGCTGCATATATTGCGTAATCCGATTACTCAGTAGATCCACAACCAGCTGGCTATTGCCATCCGCGCCGTAGAGTTGCATAATCTGCGGACCACGCTTGGCCAGAGAAGCGTTGTACTCCTGATGAAAAAGCTCGATGCATTCTGCAGAGGTTTTTCCCTGCAAGCGCCCGGCTTTTTGCAAATCAGCCAGCCGCTGACACAGCTCATCGCCCCAGGATTGTACTAGGGCCTGTTCGGCGGGGGTAGGCGCGTCACTACGAGCCCCTGCAAACCGGCCGTAAAGTGTACTAGCGTCCGGGCATGTTTTGATTAGCTGGACCGAAACCAGCGTTGCCAGGTTTCTCAACAGACGCTCGTAGGCATTGGGCACATCACTGCGCTGCGCTATTTGCCGAATGCTGCTGTCTTTCTCCTTAATGGTGGCTGATAGCACTCTTTCAAAAATATCCTGGGCTTGCGGGGGGCTCATGGTAGCAAAGGCTGCCTGTTGCTTATCGGTAGCCAAACGCTGGCATACGTCGGCCGCAAGCTGCCTAATGAGTTGTGCTGGAGCCGGAATAGAATCGGGAGACGTTGCCGTTACGCCAGCCAAACAAGTAGCAGTCAAGGAACATAAAAAGCAGATTAGTAAATACCTACGCAGCAGCATATACTTTAGCTTGGATAATTTGAGACTGTCGCACGGTACTGATTCTTACTTTTTTGGCTGGCCGAAACGTAACGCCACGTCTAAATATACCGGATACACATAGCCAAAGGCACCGCCTCCTTCGAAAGGAGCCACGTAAAATGAGCCTACATTGAGGGTAGTACGGGGCCAGCCCAGGCGGATGCCGTAGAGGCCGCCTACCCCACCTGTTCCCTGCACAAACAGGTAGTTCTCCGACACCAATGACACGCGGTTGGTAATCCGTTTTGCTCCACCCAGCAACACTACAGGCGTCCGGCCAAAGCCTCCCTGACCCGAAAAACCGTAGCCGAGGCCCATGGTCAGGTTGTCGTCGGCAGTACCGTAGGTGGCCAGGCCATACGCAATACCTGCCCCAAAACCACTGCCGTTATCATAATCGAAGTCGGGAATGCGGGCTATCAATGCGCCTACCCCCACATTCCACTTCGCGCTTACTTTGGTGGTTAGCTTGGGCGTGAGGGCAACTACTTGCTTGCCTAACCCAATGCCGGGTATAGCTGAGGCTAGTAGACCAATAGAAAAATGGTCGGTGACGCCGTAGTTAACGCCCAGCAGAAAAATATCAATGTCCTGCACGTAGCCCTCGCCCTTGCGTAAGCTGCGGGCGGTAGGGGCAAAAAACAAGCGGTTGCCGTTGCCCACGTCGTCGCGCACACGGCCACTTTTGGCTACCTGCAACGCTACGTAGCGCTTTATATCGGCTCGCTGTACCGTTACCCTACCCAGGTCGGGGGTGTCAAAGTCTGCGCTTGTCAGGGTCAAGGACACTAGAGTGCCTTTGAAAGAAGTGCCGTTGTGCAAGGTTACTTGGTAGACACTGCCCACCGCCAAATCGGGGTTGTTGCCCGTTGATGTTACGGCGTTCAACCCAACCAAAGGCGCCGCGCCCTGAGAGCCGCCCCCAAGCTCGCGCGCCCGGTTCTGAATTTGAAACCGGGCGGTTATAAACTCTTCACTCGTGAAAGGGCGCTGCACCAACCGACCGTCGCGGAGCTGCGTGTGCAGCGTGAGGGCGCTATCTGGGGCCAGTTGCTGGGTGAAATAGGCATAGCGAAAATTATCGGTAGCGTAGTACGGGAATAGCCCGTACGTGGCTTTTTCCTGCGGGCTAATGGTGTCGCCCACCAGCGAATTGACAACTATAAGTCTGGTTGGGGGCACCGTTTCTTGCTGTGCATACGCAGTAGCACAACGCAGCGCAAACAGTGCCGAAAGCAGGGGTAAGGATAGGGTAGAACGCATAAGAATCTGGATGAGTAGTAAACGCATCCAAACATATCGTTCTATCTATACAGTAGCACTACCCGGCGCAAAAATCAGTTGCTTTCGTTAGACTTTAACAGCATCTACCTAAAGCATATCTTTTTATTTTAACTTATTTTAAATCATAATTTTACAGGTTGTACAAAGCTTTTAAATCAGACTTTCAGAACTACTTATTTCGTTTTTTATCCCGCCAAGTGCCTTCGGGTTCAGGTCGGCCGTTTTCCACACTTGCTTCGGTTTTGTGGAAAGGCACCTCGCGGGTTTCAATGCGCACCGCATGTTCTTTTGGCTGCACGGCTTGCCCATAAGCAGCAGCGTATTCTTGGGTGAACTCGGCGCCGAAGAAAATGATGAGAGAGGAGTAATATATCCAGACCAGCAGTACAATAACAGAACCTGCCGCGCCGTAGGCCGAGCCAGGGTCAAAGTTGGATAGATAAAAGGATATCAGATATTTACCCACAATAAATAGCACCGCAGTGATGAAGGCACCGACGCGCACATCGCGCCAGCGGATGTACGCGTCGGGTAGGTAGCGGTAGATCATAGCAAATAGCACAGTGGTTACGCTCAGAGATATTACTAGGTCAATAATTCTGATTAGCACAACCGTAATACCAGGTAGAACTTGCGCCAGGTAATCCGTAAAAAACTCAAGCAACGCACTGATAACAAATGACATAAGCAACAGAAGTGCTACACTCAAAATCAGGCCAAACGACAATAGCCGGTCGCGCACGAAGTTCCAGGCACTACCGGCCGTTGTGTCGGGCTTGGCCTTCACGTTCCAAATGCTGTTGATGCTTTCTTGCAGCGTAACGAAAAACGTAGTGGCCGCAAAAATCAGTGTGCCTACCCCAATTATAGCCGATATCCCCCCTTGCTTCTGTTGGTTGAAGGTGCGAATGGAATCTTGAATAGAGGCAGCAGCTTTTGCACCTACCAAACCGTCTATCTGGGAGAATAGCTTGCCCGTGACGGCCTCTTGCCCAAAGAAAGTACCGGCCGCTGTGATGATGATAAGCAGCAACGGCGGCAGCGAGAAAATAGCGTTATAGGCTAGGGCGCCGGCCAGACGAAGGGAGTTGTTTTCAATAAAATTACTGGCGGTGCATTTGAGGATAGAACCCAGATTAGCAGCAGTATACCGAGTTGCCATACAGCAGTAGTTACAGGTGAAAATTGTTCACTAGTACGCACTCCCCGCCGATGAGTTAGTTATTTAGCCCGTTGAAGCTTCCACTGTAGCGTTTCAATGGGGGCTGCATGTAGGGCAGCTGTCAGCGCTGCATCGTCCTGAAATTGCAGCTGATGTAGCTGACTCGCCTCCACCGTCACGTCGAATTCTGCGGCCGCAAAAGGCCAAGGCGACACCAGCACTGACCCACCGGGGGTAGGCTGCTGCACGGTGTATTGCTTCCCATCCGGCCCCTCACTGATTTCGAGCGTGCGGCCTCGTTCGGGCAGCTCTTGCCGGCACAGAATCAGGGAGAGACGGTCGCACCATTGCAGCAGCGCGTAGGCGCGCTGGGCCTCAGCTTTAGTCACGTGCAGGGCGCGGCGCCACTGCTTTTGTTGGGCTTGCTGCTCGTCTAGAAACGCATCCTGCTGCGTGTTTTCTCCCCGTTGTGGCTCGTACAAAAAGCTTAGGTGCAGGCTGGTCAGCAGGCTGCGCCATTGCCCCTGAAAGCGGGCTGCCCGCATTACACCCTCGGCCTGCTCCAGAGAAAATTCCTTCTGCGTGAAGTCGGCGGGGGCGCCAGCGGCAGTGAGGCCATAGTGGCCGCGCCAGCGCTGCTGCTCGTCGTCGTGCTGAGCGGTGGCGGCCAGCAGCCCTACCCAACGGTCGGTAGGGAGGAAGGGCGGCCACTGCCAGGCCAGCTGCGCGGCCAGCAGGGCGTGGGCTTGTTGGTAAATAATTTGCCAGCCGGTGGGGGTAGGATTGACAATCATAGGAGGGTACGTTTCTGGCAGAAATACGCAAAGGGAAAGCGCCGAGGTGCGCAGAGCACAATAATCGTTGAACTCTGCGCGCCTCGGCGCTTTTCCGCTGTGTACCTCTGCCGGAAAGCTACACGCTCACGGCCAGGTGGGCCAGCATATCGGCCGTCATCTTGTCTAGGTCGAATTCTGGCTGCCAGCCCCAGTCCTGGCGGGCCTGGGCGTCGTCGATACTGTTGGGCCAGGAGTCGGCAATCTGCTGGCGCTGGTCGGGGCGGTAGGAAACCGCGAAGTCGGGTACGTGGCGCCGGATGCTGGCCGCAATTTCCTGGGGAGAAAAGCTCATTCCGCTCAGGTTATAGCTAGAACGCACCTTGATTTGCTCGGCGGGAGCGTGCATCAGGTCTAGGGTAGCGCGCAGAGCGTCGGGCATGTACATCATGGGCAGCTCGGTGTCTTCCTGCAGAAAGCACTCGAAGTTTTCGCCGGCCACGGCTTTGTGGTAGATGTCCACGGCGTAGTCGGTGGTGCCGCCGCCGGGCAGGCTCTTATAACCGATGAGGCCAGGGTAGCGCAGGCTGCGCACATCAAGACCATACTTCTTGTGGTACCACTCACACCACTGCTCGCCGGCCAGCTTGCTGATGCCGTACACCGTGTTGGGGTTCATCACAGTGAGCTGGGGCGTGTTGTCGCGGGGGGTATCGGGACCAAACACGGCAATGCTGCTGGGCCAGTACACCTGGGCTACCTGGTGCTCTACGGCCGCATCCAGCACGTTCAGCAAACCATCCATATTCAGCTTCCAGGCCAGCTGCGGGTGCTTTTCGGCGGTGGCCGAGAGCATGGCTACCAAGTGATAGATCTGGCGCGGGCGGTACTGCTGCACCAGGGTAAATAGCCGGGCGCGGTCCAGCACATCCAGCAGCTCAAACGGGCCACCCTGCAACAACTCCGGCTGCTGGGGCGGGCGCACGTCGGCGGCTATTACCTGGGCCGCGCCGTAACGCTGGCGTAGCGCCTCAGTGAGTTCCAGACCTAGTTGGCCGCAAGCGCCAATAACGAGAATAGTAGCAGGTTCGGCGGGGGTGGTAGCCATAGAAAACAAATGGAATAAAAACGTGAAGCGGGTGGCGGCTACAAAGATACCGGCCTAAAGGGGAAGTTGTGAATAGTGAACTTGTGATGAGCAAATGATGCACGCATTTACCTTCTCAACTTTCCCTTTTCTTATATTGAAAGGCCAAATGCTATTCTTTAATACGCTGTATGCTGCGCTGCCTTGCTGTTCTGTTTCTGCTACTGCTTGCTCGCCCGCTGCTGGCGCAACCAACTGCTCCCTACCGCAACCTCGTGATGGAGGGCGGCGGCATCTGTGGCATTGCCTACGGTGGCGCCTTGCAGGTGCTGGAAGAGCAGGGCGTGCTGGCGGGCATCCGGCGGGTAGGGGGCACGTCGGCGGGGGCCATACAGGCGGCGCTGTTGGCTGTGGGCTACTCACCCCAGCAGATTATCGACATCATCGACCGCACGCCTGTGCAACGCCTCAACGATGGGCGCTTTATCTTCTTTGGGGGTAGCAACCGCCTGCTGAAGCAGTACGGCTGGTACCGCGGCGACCAGTTCACGGAGTACCTCAGCGAGTTGGTAGGCCAGCAAACCCAGCAACCCAATCTCACCTTAGGCCAACTCCACCAGCTGGCCCTGGCCCAGCCTACCCGCTACCGCGACCTGTACACCACGGGCACCAATCTCACCACCCAGCGCGTGCAGGTGTTCAGCTATGAAACTAACCCCGACCTGCGCGTAGCCGACGCCGTGCGTATCAGCATGAGCATTCCGCTGTACTTCCGGGCGGTGCTGCTGGATATGCAAGGCCACGTGGTGACGCGCCCCGCCAAAGGGCAGCCGGTGCACGTGCTGGTAGATGGCGGCCTGCTGGCCAACTACCCCATCGACCTGTTCGATGCCCCACGCTACCAGCCCGTCGGCACCAGCGCTACCGCAGTCCCTACCCCCAATCCCGAAACCCTGGGCCTGCGCCTCGACCGTGCCGAACAGATTGCGCTGGATACGCTGCCCAGCGGCCGGCAGCAACTGGCCCCCTACCCCATCCAGAACTTCGGCTCCTACATGGGGGCACTCTATTCGCTGTCGATTGAAAACCTGAACCCGGCCCAGCCGCAGGACTGGCCCCGCACGGTAAGCATTGGCACAGCCGGCTTCAACCCCAAAATCAAGCGCATGACGGCAGCGCAGAAGCAGCAATTGGTGCAAAGTGGTCGGGATGGTGCTACGGCATTTTTTGGCCGAACCAGGGCCAGTCGCTGAGCCAGCCGGGTTGCTCAGGCGCCCGTCAACGCGCTGCTACGCAGGAGCTTTTTTGCAGTCCGGTTTGTTGAGCAAGACGTATGTACCGTAGTCGGCCGGCGCTTTTGCCGGCCCGATCTGGTCTTCTTTCGTCTTGCTCTTTTGTATGAAACTCTTTCAATCATTTTTGCTGGTACTGGCCACTGTGGCCTCTACCGCCTGCGCGCAGCAACAACAGCCGGCCAACGCCCTGAAGCCTGCGCCCCTACCCAAAAACACGCAAGGATTGGCCGTGGCTACGTTTGCCGGCGGCTGCTTCTGGAGCGTACAGGAAACTTTTCGGGAGGTGCGCGGCGTGCGTGAAACCCTGGCAGGCTACGCCGGCGGCAAGGCGCAAAACCCTACCTACGAGGAAGTAGCCGGCCAGGGAACCGGCCACGCTGAGTCGGTGCAAGTGTACTATGACCCCAAGCAGGTGAGCTACCAGCAGCTACTTGATGTGTTTTTCTTGGGGGCCCATAATCCCACTGAGCTAAACTACCAAGGGCCCGACCGCGGCCCGGAGTACCGCTCGGTGGCCTTCTACCGCACGCCTCAAGAAAAGCAGCAGATTGAAGCCACAGTTAAGAAAGTTAACGCCTCACACCATTACGGCAGCGAGCCGGTAGTAACGCAGGTAGTACCCATCCAGAAGTTCTGGCCCGCCGAGGGCTACCACCAGGGCTTCTACCGCGAAAACCCCAACCAAGGCTACATTGCCAACGTGTCGCGGCCTAAGGTAGAGAAGTTTCGCAAGGCCTTCCCCAACCTGTTGAAAGCCGACGTGGCGACCCGCTAGGCATGCTTTTCAGTATTGTTATGATGGAAGTCGGGACGTTGCTAGTACGCAGATTATCGTCGGCAACGTTCCGACTTCCGTATTTTTACCCGCACTACCCCACCAGCTGGCAATAGGGCTTAGTACCGTATTACCGCAACTCATTCAGCTACTCAACCACTCTTTCTATGTACGCTACCCTGCAACCCGACCTCGAAAAACAGCTTCAAGAAATCAAAGACAACGGCCTCTATAAAAAGGAGCGCGTGATTACCTCGCCTCAGGGCGCCGAAATTGAAACGCGAGAAGCAGGCGATGTGCTGAACTTCTGCGCTAATAACTACCTAGGCCTGTCGTCGCACCCCGAGGTGGTGAAGGCGGCCAAGGAGGCCATCGATACGCACGGCTATGGTATGTCGTCGGTGCGTTTCATTTGCGGCACGCAGGATATTCATAAGGAGCTAGAGCAGAAGCTAGCCGAGTTTTTGGGCACCGAAGACACCATTCTCTACGCCGCCGCTTTCGATGCTAATGGGGGCGTGTTTGAGCCGCTGTTCAATGAGCAAGACGCTATTATTTCCGACGCGCTCAACCACGCCAGCATCATCGACGGGGTGCGCCTGTGCAAGGCCCAGCGCTACCGCTACCAGCACAACAATATGGAGGACCTGGAAAAACAGCTCCAGGATGCTCAAGCCAAGGGCACGCGCCACCGCATCATCGTCACCGACGGCTCGTTCTCGATGGATGGCACCATTGCCCAACTTGATAAGATTTGCGACCTAGCCGATAAGTACGAGGCGCTGGTAATGATTGACGAGTGCCACTCGATGGGCTTCTTGGGCAAAACTGGCCGCGGCACCCACGAGTACCGCGACGTGATGGGCCGCGTGGACATTATCACCGGCACCCTGGGCAAAGCGCTAGGCGGCGCCATGGGTGGCTTCACCTCGGGCCGTAAAGAAATCATCGACATGCTGCGCCAGCGCAGCCGGCCCTACTTGTTCTCCAACACGCTGGCCCCAGCCATTGTGGGCGCCTCGCTGCGCGTACTGGAGCTACTCACCGAAAGCACCCAACTGCGTGATCAGCTGGAAGAAAACACTAAGTATTTCCGCGAGAAGATGACCGAAGCCGGCTTCGACATTCGGCCGGGTGAGCACCCCATCGTACCTGTGATGCTCTATGATGCCAAGCTGAGCCAGGAGTTTGCGGCTAAAATGTTGGAGAAAGGCATTTATGTGGTAGGGTTTTACTACCCCGTGGTGCCGCAGGGCCAGGCCCGCATTCGGGTGCAGCTCTCGGCCGCTCATACCCGCGAGCATTTGGATAAGGCTATTGCGGCTTTTGTGGAGGTAGGCCAGGAACTGGGCACGCTGAAAGACCGAAGCGCCGCCGCCGAAACCACGCCCGGCCAAGTGGTAACCAACACGCCGTAAGCGTCAACACCGACCATTTGGCTGCTGGTAGCAGCTAAATTGATTTCTATTACCCTTTGAGTACAGTGGCTGCTTGGCAACCATTGTACTCAAAGGGTATTTTTTATGAAAATACCGCACAGCAGACAACATCTATTAAATATCCTATTATGAGACAGTTAAAGCCTATTTTTTATACTTTAAGGGTCATATGTATACTTTTTCTCATGCAAGCCTCTGTAATACTTGTATAGATCATATTATTTAATAAAAAAGTTATATTACATTTACCCCATCATTATCCCATTTCGGTACTTAACCTTCTTAGATTATGCTGTGTTCCAGTCATCGTCCTGCTACCCGTGCGCTTGCTTTTAGATTGCACTTTATTATTATATTATTGACTTTAAATCATTTCACAACATATACGTATGCACAAGCTCAGCGTGTATACACATACACCGTAACGAAGAACACTTACAACAGCACGTTTTCTCTTGGCAACAACGAGTCGCTATATATCCCGGCGGGCATCACCTTCACTGGCAACCTCAATTGGAACGGCACCAACTGCGCCGTATATAACGACGGCAATTGGAGTACGGGTAATGACATCCATTTTGGAAAGAAAGGTGCGCTGTACACATCGGCGACCAGTCAGACCAAGGTAGGTAACCTCAACCTTACCGATGGAGTGACCATCACTAACAAAGGCAGCTTGCAGGCCGGAGTGAACTGGAATGGTAGCGGCGCCACCATTACCACCAGCGGCAGTTGGATCTGCGCCAGCAACATTCCAATAGGACAGGCGGGCACCCTTACCATTGAAAAAACCGGGAGCGTTTCGTGCCGAGACTTGAACCTGAACAGCACTGGTGCCACGGTTTATAACTGGGGTCAGTTGGCCCTCGACAATTGCCAGACAGCCAGCGCCACTACCCTACGCAACTACAGCCAGTGCATTGTGCGCGGCTATACCAACAACAGCGGCAAGCTCTACAACGAGGGTTACTGGAAGTGCAACACCTATAATAACAACACCACGACCAACAACTGCGGTACGATTGAGGTAGGCTCCAAATACCAAAACAATGGCAATAGCTTGTTGCTCAACGCGGGCAAGTTAGCCACACACGAACTCATCAACGATGGCAACATACAGGGTCCATTGGATGGCAAAAGCGTGGGAAAAGTAATTGTAGACAGCCAGTTTGGTTATCAGCTGTGCCGGCAGAATGGCTCGGGCAAGATTGGGGTGGTAGGTCGTATTGATTTGAGCCGGTGCAGCCCTGGCTTGTTCGGCACGTTTCTTTCCTGGCTGATTGGCATCAGTGGCTGGGACATTCAGACGGGTACGCTTGGCAGCAACTATTCCTATAACACCAACCTGCAAAACGGCGGCTGCGTTGATCAGGTACTGCCGGTAGAGCTGGCCAGCTTTACGGCCCAAGTGCGCGGCACTGCCGTACTACTGGCCTGGAGCACGGCTTCGGAAAAAAACAACGACCACTTTGTGGTGGAGCGCAGCATCGATGGCTATGCGTTTCAGCCGCTGGCCACTGTGCAAGGTGCTGGCACCACCGCCGCCCCTACCCGCTATACCAGCACAGATGCACACCCCCTCATAGGCCGCAGCTACTACCGCCTCAAGCAAGTAGACCTTGATGGCAGCGCGCACTATGCGCCCGTTATCAGCGTTCAGGTAGCCGATGTCCCTGCCGCTATCTTAGCAGCCTACCCAAACCCTGCTACCGATTACTTGACCCTCGACTTACGCAATCTGATGGTTGGAAGCACACGCGCACAACTGCGTAATTTGGCGGGCCAAGTGGTGCTGGAGCAGGCCGTAACGGACGGATCCATGCCCCAATTACGTCTGAAAGCACTGCCCGCCGGCGTGTACCTTTTGCAAGTGCAAACCGCCGATGCTACCCTAGCGCAACGTATTGTGAAGCGGTAAGCGCTCATCCTAATTCATCTGTCATCCTGCGCAAGCGCAGGATGACAGAAAAACGAAGAGGTCACGCCGCTACATCGGCAGAGGGCGTGGCGGCGGTGCGGGGGGCGGCGTTGAACAGGAACTCATTGAGGCGGGCGCGCAGGTCGGCGGGTGCCAGGTTGCGGAATACCTCACCGCTACGCACCAGCGACACTTGACCGGTTTCCTCGCTTACGACCAGCACCACGGCATCCGTCACCTCGGTGAGGCCGATGGCGGCGCGGTGGCGCAGGCCCATGGAGGCGGGCACGTCGGGGTTTTCGCTAACGGGTAGGATGCAGCGGGCGGCGTTGATGCGGCCGTTGGCGATAATTACGGCGCCGTCGTGTAGGGGACTGGTTTTGTTGAAAATGCTCATCAGCAAGCGTTTGCTGATGGCGGCATCAATCAGGTCGCCGGAGTCGGCGTAGAACTTCAGCTCGGTGGCCATGGTGAAGGCGATGAGCGCCCCCGTATTCTTGCCCGACAGGCTTTTGGCGGCTTCTACAAACGGCGTAATGCTCATGCGCTGCCCGCCGGTTTCGCGGCGCCACGAAAACGTGCGCAGCCGCTCAAAGGCCGTAGCCTTGCCGATATTCAGCAAAAACCGCCGGATTTCCTGCTGAAACAGCACCACCGACGCAATGACGCCCACGCTCATGAACTGCCCCAAAATACTGGTTAGCAGCTCCATGCCGGCCGCTTTCACCACCAGATAGGTAAGGTAGAGCGACATCAGCCCCAGAAAAATCTTGAGGGCAACGCTGCCGGTCAGTAGCTTATAGAGCTGGTAGAACAGCACCGTCACGAGCAGCACGTCGACAACGTCGATCCAGCCGACGCGCAGGAAGCCGATGGCGAAAGAGCTACTCACGGGGAAAGCGGAAAGGAAGGGTGGGTAGGGTAAGTGTTCGATACGAGGTGTATGGTTTGCATAGCCTCGGCTACATCGTGTACGCGTAGCAGGCGGGCACCGTTGAGCAGGGCTATGGTATTGACGGCCACCGTGCCCGTGAGTGCGGCATCGGGCGTGAGGCCGAACGGCTTGTACAACATGGCTTTGCGCGAAAGGCCGGCCAGAATAGGCAGGCCCAGCACGCCCAGCTCGGGTAGGCGACGTAGCAGCTCGTGGTTTTGGGCAGCCGTTTTGGCAAATCCGAAACCAGGGTCGAGCAGCACGTCGCGCACCCCGAAGGAGCGCAGATGGGTTAGCTTGTCGCGGAAATAACGCACGAGTTCCGTAACGATGTCGCCACTATATTCAGTATGCTGAATCATTGTTTGAGGCGTACCGCGCATGTGCATTAGCACATAAGGCGCGTGCAAGCGGCCTACGGTGGTCAGCATTTCATCGTCGAGGGTGCCGCCGCTGATGTCGTTGAGGATGTCGGCGCCGGCGGCCACAGCCTCGGATGCCACACTGGCCCGGAAGGTATCCACGGAAATAAACGCTTCGGGGAAAGCGCGGCGCACTGCCTCCACGGCGGGCACCACGCGGCGCTTTTCTTCGTCGGCGCTGATGTCCTCGGCACCGGGGCGGGAGGAGTAGCCGCCCAAATCAAGTACGGCGGCGCCGGCCGTTAACATGGCTTCGGCACGGTGCAGCAGGTCAGTATCAGACCCTACCCGGCTACCTTCAAAGAACGAATCGGGGGTGAGGTTGAGGATGCCCATCACTTGCGGACGGCTTAAATCCAGCACCCGGCCGTGGGGGCAGCGCAGGGTTTGCCTCGGTGAAAAACACGTATCTTGCGGAGCCTGGAGCATAGTTTCGGGGTAGGTCGTCTGTCATCCTGACGAAGGAAGGACCTGATGGAGATAGAACGAGTATCGTGCCCACGATTCCTTCTGCTGTCATCAGGTCCTCCCTTCGTCAGGATGACAGACGCCTTCGTTTCCCAACAAAATAGGTCGAAAACCTTGCAAACGCAAACCCAGCACGAGTATGACCAGGTGATTGCGCGCTGCCGCGCGCTATTTCTGGCCAAAACCCACGACTACGGCACGGCCTGGCGCATCCTGCGCCTACCCTCTGTTACCGATCAGCTATATATTAAGGCTCAGCGCATTCGCTCCATTCAGGAAAAGGGCACGCAGCTGGTGGCCGATGGCGTGGAGGAAGAATTTGTGGCCATCATCAACTACTGTGTGATTGCGCTGCTGCAATTGCGCCTGCCCGCCGATGCGCCCCTTGACCTACCCACCGAGGAGGTAGCCGCCGCCTATGACCAGGAAATAGAAGCCAACCGCCAGCTGCTGTTCGCCAAAAACCACGACTATGGCGAGGCCTGGCGCCAGATGCGCATCCCCAGCATCACCGACATCATCCTGATGAAGCTGCACCGCACCAAGCAGATTGAGGACTTGGCCGGCCACACCCAAGTATCGGAAGGCGTGGAGGCCAACTACCGCGACATGCTCAACTACGCAGTGTTTGTGTTGATTAAGATGGGATTAGGAGGAGTAGCTTAAACCGGTCGGATGCCTCCGGCGTCCGACCCGTTTCGTTGCGGAGCCCTACCCCTACCCTACCTTTTCCGTATTGGCGTGCGTGGCGTACCTTGCACAATAGCACTCATACGACAACCAAGACCCCAAGCTCCTAAGATCCTATTCTATGAAACTGATTACGCGTATTTGCTGGGCGCTGCTGGGCATCGTGTTTATCTTCTCGGGCCTGATCAAGCTCAACGACCCGGTAGGGACGGGCCTGAAGCTAGAGGAATACTTCGAGGTATTTGCCCAGGATTTTGGCTCGTTTTTCTTGGTTTTCCGCAACGCTGCCCGCACCCTGGCTATTATTCTCAGCACCCTGGAAGTGGTGCTGGGCGTGGCTTTGCTGCTGCGCTGGTACCTGAGCAAAACGCTGTGGGTGCTGCTGGCCTTGCTGGTGTTCTTTGGATTCCTCACGTTCTACTCGGCCGCGTTCAACAAAGTAACAGATTGCGGCTGCTTCGGCGACTTCCTGAAACTGACGCCCTGGGCTTCGTTCACCAAGGACATGATTCTGCTGGGTTTGTGGGTGGTAGTATACCGGGGGCAGCGCTACCTGCGCCATTCCTACGCCCGCGGACAGCTGGGTGTGGTATACATCACGGTGGCCACGGCCGTGTCGGCGGGCATTGGGGTGTATGCGCTGGGGCACCTGCCCTACTTCGATTTCCTTCCTTATAAGGTAGGCAACAACATTGGCAAGCTCATGCAGCCCTCGGCGCCGCTGCGCTACAAGTACATTATGACGCGCAACGGGACGGAGCAGGAGTTTACCGACTACCCCACCGATACCACCTGGAAGTTCAAGGAGATGGTGGCACTAAACCCACTGGATGGCCCCAAAATCACGGACTTTCGGGTGTGGAATGATGAGGGCGACTACACCCAAGAAATATTGAAGGGCAACAAGCTGGTGCTGATTGTGCAAAGTGTAGAACGTGCCGACCGGGACCGGTTCAAGCAAATCAACAAGCTACTGCTAGCCGCCGACTCGTCGCAGAAGAAGATACTGCCGCTGGTAGTAACCAGTAGCAGCCCCGCCGACTTCGACGTATTTCGCCACGACATGAACCTGGTAGCACCCGTGTACTACGCCGATGCCACCGTGCTCAAGACCATCATCCGCTCCGATCCGGGCTTTATGCTGTTGCAGAATGGGGTGGTGAAAGGCAAGTTTCATTACCACGACATCCCTACCCGCGCCAAGCTGGAAGGGCTTCTTTGAGTTGGTTTTTGGTTAGTTGTTTTTGGCTGTCATCCTGAGCAGAGCGAAGGACCTTATGCCCGCAGAACGAGTCGTTGTTGCGCCTGTCGTGCTGACGTGAGAAGATCCTTCGCTCTGCTCAGGATGACAGCCAAAAACCACTAACCAAAAACCAGAAACCAAACCCATGCTTTCATTTCTACTCAGCCGGTTGGGCCAGGGCATTTTGGTGTTGGTGGGGGTAGCCGTAACGGTGTTTTTCCTGTTCAACGTATTGCCCGGCGACCCGGTGGCCCTGCTGGCCGGCCAGCGCTCCGACCCGGCTACCCGCGCCGCCATCAGCGCCGACCTGGGCCTCGACAAGCCCCTACCTGCCCAGCTACTGGGCTACCTCAACGACGCCTCGCCTCTTGGCATTCACCCGCGCGACTCGGCAGCGGTGGCGCGCTACGGGGGCCTCACGCTGCTGCCCCTGGGCAGCCAAGCCCTGGTACTGAAGGCGCCCTACCTACGCCGCTCGTTCCAGAGCAATAAGGACGTGCTCAGTATTCTGCTCGACCATTTCACGGGCACCCTATGGCTGGCGCTGGCTGCCATGCTGCTGGCGGCGGTACTGGGCATCTTGTTTGGTATTGTGGCGGCCCTGCGGCCCCACTCCTGGCTCGACCGCACGCTCATCACTACCTCGGTGCTGGGCATCTCGGTGCCGTCGTTTGTGGCGGGTATCCTGATTGCCATGACGTTCGGGTTTTACTGGAGTCACTGGACCGGTCTCAACCTCACGGGCCAGCTCTACGAAACCGACCCGTTTACGGGCAACCACCTGGTGCTGCGCAACTTGCTGCTGCCAGCCTTTGCGCTAGGCATCCGGCCGCTGGCCATCATCACCCAGCTCACGCGCTCGTCTATGCTGGACGTGCTCAGCCAGGATTACATCCGCACGGCGCGGGCTAAAGGACTTTCGGCCTACCGTACCGTGGTAGGGCACGCCCTAAAAAACGCCCTGAACCCGGTGGTAACAGCCGTGTCGGGCTGGCTGGCCTCGCTGATGGCAGGGGCTTTCTTTATTGAGTACATCTTCAACTGGAAAGGCTTGGGCACCATCACGTTGCGCGCTGTCGAGAATCTGGACTTTCCTGTTGTGATGGGGGCTACCCTGTTTATCGCCTTTCTGTTTGTGGCCATCAACATCGTGGTCGATTTGCTTTACGCCGTGTTAGACCCGCGGGTGAAGTTGTGAAGTGGTGAATAGAAAAACGTGTGTCATCCTGCGCTTGCGAAGGATGACACACGTGTGAACGACAAGCGTAGCAACGATTCTTGCTATCGTGAGGAGGTCCTTCGTCGCCGTTTGATTCGCGGAATGCTCAGGATGACGCGCGTATTCACAACTTTACAAACTCACAACTTCACCATTTCACCACTCACCATCTCACCACTTCATGCGACTTTACTTGATTGGAATGCCGGGGGCGGGCAAGACTACCCTGGGGCGGGCACTGGCCGTAGCCTATGAAGTGCCCTTTGTGGATCTGGATGAGGAAATTGTGCGCCGTGAGGGCCGCACGGTGGTAGATATTTTTCAAAATGAGGGCGAGGCCTATTTCCGGGAGCGGGAGGCAGCCATTCTGCGGCGGGTATTGGAAGAGTATCCCCGGCTGGTGCTGGCCACCGGCGGCGGCACACCCTGCTTCCACAACAGCCTCGACCTGTTGCTGGAAACTGGCCTGACCCTCTACCTGGCCGTGCCTACCTCCGAGTTGCTACGCCGGGTAGTGCGGGCCGCAGCCACGCGCCCCCTGCTGGCCCCTGCCCGCGACGAAGCCGCTCTGCGCCTGCGCCTAGACGAAACCTTACGCACTCGACAAGGGTTTTACGAGCGCGCGCCCCTCCGGTGCACACCACCTACCTGCACGTTACCCGCTGTGCGCGAACTCATTGACCGTTTTCGCACCACGGCGTAGGTTGCAGGAAGGGGGGTAGGCAGACACGGCATTTGCGCCAGTCTGCGTACTTTTGCCCTCAAATTCAGACGCTTACTTTGTTATGAACGCTACATCTTCTTCCCAACCCGAGGTACAGAAGGACCCGGTTAAGAAACCGGCCGCGGTGAAACCCAAAGCCAAAGGCTCGGCGCAGTTGTTTCAGAATCCGGTGCTAGAGCGCCTCACCCACACGCACATAGCTGGGCCGCTCAGCATTTTTTTCGCGGTGGCGGCGGTTAGCCTGTACTATAGCCTGAGCCGGGGTCTGCTTACGGGTCTGTCAGCGTTTGGGCTGTTTTTGGGCGGGTGGTTACTATTTACCCTGGCCGAGTACCTGGTACATCGCTACGTCTACCACATCGAGCCTTCTACTCCAGGCCGGGCCAAATTTCAGTACACGATGCACGGCGTGCACCACGAGTACCCCAAAGACAAAACCCGCCTGGCTATGCCCCCCATCCTGACGGTATTTGTGGCCTCACTGCTGTTTTTCATCTTCCGCTTCACGTTCGGGAATGCTGGCTTCGGTATTCTGGCAGGCTTTGTATTTGGCTATGCGCTCTATCTGTTTGTGCACTACGCCATTCACATGTATGCACCGCCCAAGAACTTCCTGAAGTTTTGGTGGCACCACCATGCCATGCACCACTATCGGCAAGAAGATGAAGCGTTTGGGGTGAGTACTACCCTGTGGGACCATATTATCGGTACCATGCCTTCGCGCCAGCCAAAGAAGTAACCTTCTCCACTTAGCCTTTACGGAAAGCCCAACTCGTATGAGTTGGGCTTTTTCTTTATCCCACAATTGGAAAACATTCCAATTATAAGAACAATTTTATAACTATTTTAATATAATAATTGACTTATTGCCTAAAAATAAGGATATAATATTATCAATCAGATACTTTTGCATTACCCAAAATAGGATAAATATATTGTAATTATTCCTGATTTGGGAAAGCATCTGACATATCCAGTTATTACTTACATGAAACAAGTTTACCGCGCTGCTTTGGCAACGCTTTTAAGCTTAACAGGCTGGCACGCCCAAGCGCAATACACCTTTACGGACACCAATCTGGCGCCGTATAGGCAGAATTTTAACACACTGAGCGGTAGCCTTACCGTAACATCTGAGGGCTCCGGGTTGGCCAGCCGTCTGAATGCAGCCCCGGAAGTGTATGCACAGGCTAACTTTGGTACTGACGTGGCCCCCTCCCCTTTCGCCCCAGCGGGGGTAGGCCCAAACGACGGCACGAACGGCGCCGCCAACTACTACCACTTTGGCATTGAGGGCGTTACGGTCAGCACCGACCGGTCGTTTGGGGGAGTAGCGTCCTTTGGCTTCAATGGGGTAGGCTACGTTGGCATTCGTCTGAAAAACAGCTCTACCAAAACCATTACCAACCTGGAGATACAATATGCCATGGAGCAGTGGTATAACTCCGGCCGCCAGGATCAGGCCAAGGTAGCAGTGTCTTATAAGACGGGTACCGGTCTACGGAGCCTCCTTGGCGCCACAGGCGCCGGTGCCACGGACTGGAAAAGCCTGAACGCGCTGGATGTGGAGGCACCCTCCACGGCTACTGTGCTGCAAGAGCGCGACGGCAATGCGGCCTCCAACCGCCGCGTGCGCCAAACTACGCTCACGGGCCTCAACCTGGCAGTCGGACAGGAAATCATGATTCGATGGGCCTACGCCCTGAATGATGCGACCAACGGCAACGGTCTCAGCATCGACGATGTGGTCATCACGCCGCAGACCAATATTTACTATTCTACTACTACTGGCGAGTTGAACCAGTTTTCATCCTGGAATACTAGCGCCAACGGCACAGGCACTCGGCCCACCAGCTTTGCTACACCTAATACCGTCTACTATGTGCGGGGTAACAGCACCAGCAGCCGCATTCGGGGTAATAAAAACTACCCTGAGGCCGACACCTGGACAGTGAGTGGCGTCAACTCCAAGGTGATAGTAGGCGACCCAACCGGTGCCGCTACCAACCTGTTTTTGGACGACAACGACGACATTAACGCTACCATCGACTTGTTGGCCAACGCTACCCTTCAGGTAAAGCGCCCTACCTATTCCCTCACCCTGGGTACGCTGGCCCATACCAGCACGGTGGAATATATGGCTACCAACGCTGCCACCCGCGTTTTGCCAGGGCAGTACGGACAGCTGAAACTGTCAAACGCTACCGAGAAGACCTTAGTCGGCAACATACTGATTACGAACGCGCTGTTACTTGGCTCTAAGCTCATGCTGGGCGACTATACCCTTACACTGCAACGCGACGCTACTGTTTCCGGCGTCTCGGGCTCGAACTACGTGGTAACCAACGGCAAAGGCACTTTGCGGCAGTCGGTTGTCAATAATGATACGGACGTGCTGTATCCTGTCGGGGCTTCTGCCAGCAGCTACACGCCCATCTGGCTGAAGCAGCCTACCAGCACCACGGCCCGCAACGAAGACGTGTTTGGCGTGCGCGTGCTAGACGATATGTACTCTTCGTATGACGCCAGCGGCACCGGCACCAAGCCTGTTACCAACCAGAACGTGAAAAGAACCTGGCTGGTAGACGAAGAAGTGGCTGGCAACTCCGACGTGACCATGACCCTGCAGTGGAACGGCGCCGATGAGGCAACCGGCACCTACGGTTTTGTACGGGCCAAATCCTACATCAGCCACTACACCGGTGGCGTGTTCGATCAGGCCGCGCCCGCCAGCGCAGCCACGGGCAGCGTGGCAGGCAGCTACAAACTTTCCCGCGCCGGCATCACCAGCTTTTCGCCTTTTGTGGTATCCTCCAACCCCGGCACTGTGCTGCCAGTAGAGCTGGTGGCCTTCAGTGCCCAGCGTACCGGCGCGGCCGTGACGGCAGCCTGGGCAACGGCCAGCGAGAAAAACAACGACTACTTCACCGTAGAGCGCAGCCTGGATGGGGTGCAGTTTGTGGCCGTTGGAAAGATAGCGGGTGCTGGCTCCTCTACTACACGTCACCAGTACACGTTTGTTGATCAGGAAGCGCCTGCCACGCTGGCGTACTACCGCCTGCGGCAGACGGATCTGGACGGCACCACGGCCTACTCGACGGTGGTGACGGTAGGCGCCCTGCGCAGTGCGGCTGGCAACTGGGCCGTAGTGCCCAACCCCGGCAACGGCCTCTTTCAGTTGCGTACGCCCGTTGATGTCACGCTGCTTAGCGGCGAGGTGTACAACAGCGTGGGCACGCGGGTAGCGGCGCTGCCTACCACTGGCCTATCCTCCTTCGACCTCACGCAACAGCCCAGCGGCATGTATGTGCTTCGCCTGCAAACCTCGCAAGGCCCCACTACGGTGCGCGTTGTAAAGAACTAGCCCTACCCTACCTATCACTAAAAACTAAAAAAGGCACCCACTGGGTGCCTTTTTTGTGCTGCGTGATGAGGTACTACGGGCGACGCATCCGGTTTACAATCCACCAGAGCAGGAGCACTACCAGGAAGATACCCACAACGGCGGTCCAGGCACCTGCTTTGAAGATGCCCACAATGGCATCGCAGCTGCTGACCGAGAACATGAGCACGAACAAGAAAAGCGGGAGGAGAAAACGGTAATTTTTCATGATAATACAACGGGAGAGAGTGAGAGAGTGCTTGGCTAATGCGCCAAGCAGTGCTATCTGTTGATACTGACTTGACCTCGAAAAGGTTGGCTACCGGCCAATGCACCGGCATTTCTACTCAGCCCCGTTGCCTTGCCTTGTATTGTTCATTTTGGGGTAATAAAAGCATAACGTAACCGTATACTACCGACCGGTAGCTTTGTCTACCGGATATGACCTACGCAACCAGCTCTTCCGATCAGCAGCTCCTAACAGCGCTGGCCCTCGGCAACGAGGCCGCCTTCGACGCGCTGTTTGCCCGCCACTACGCCGGCTTGCTGCGCTACGCCACCAGCCTGCTCCCCTACCCCACCGATGCGGCTGAGGACGTGACAGCCGACGTATTTTGCACGCTCTGGACCAGTCGTACCCAGCTTGCGGTGCAGGGTTCGGTGGCCGCCTACCTCTACACGGCCGTGCGCCACCGCTGTTTCGACAGGCTCCGCCAGCAGCGCCGTGCCGCTCAGGAAATCGACGTAACCGACGAGCTGCCACCACACCAGCCCGAGGCTGCCCACCTGCGCCCCGACGAGCAGCTGGCCTACCAGGAGCTCCACCAACACCTGCACCGGCTCATTGAGCAGTTGCCGGCCCGTACCTACCAGGTATTCCAGCTCCATCGCGACGCGGGCCTCACCTACGAGGAAATTGCCAGCCTGCTGGATATCTCCCTGAACTCCGTGAAAACCCACATGTTCCGGGCCCTGCGCTTTCTGAAGGAGGCGCTTCACGTATCGGGTGTGCGGTAGCTGCTCCAGGCTTGAAACTGTGGGCTGTGGAATAACTACAGCGCCTTTTCCATACACACACTGTTCTCTATCCCAATGTATTGCCCGTAGTTGGGTGTGCGCTGGTAGCCGCTTTTTTCGTACAGCCGGATAGCTTCGGGTTGCTTAAGGCCGGTTTCGAGCACGCAGCCGTAGTAGCCTAGTTCAGTTGCCCAGGTTTCCAGCGCGGCTAGCACTGCTGAGGCCACGCCCTGCCCCCGATGGGCGGGCTGCACGTACATCCGCTTGATTTCCACCTGCTTTTCTGCATACGGCTTGAACGCGCCGCAGCCTACGGGTTCGTCGTGAAGGTAGGCCACTACAGCGTGACGGATGGCATCAATCTTATTGAACTGCGCATAGAAGGCGTGGTCGGCACCATCGCGCACGGCTAAGTCGTGGTCAAGGAGCTGCACGAGGGCGCGGAAGTCGGGATGGTCGGAGGTGGTGCGGACGAGATGCAACATGAGATAAGGGAGTTGATGCTAGCTGGTGAGGCATAACGTCAGGACGACTTACCCGCCAGCTACGTTACGGCAATATTACGGTTGTTACGATTCGGTTAAGCCTGCTTTTGCGTGTCACGAGCCGAGCGGGCGAGGACGTCTATACCGGTGAGCGGCAGCGCAACCAGCTGCTCGGCACCCGTTGAAACCAGAAGAATCGTACCTGCTCATCACCCGCTACCTAGCCCGCCAAACCTCGGCCGAGGAAAACGACCAGTTGGCTACCTGGGTGGCAGGATCCCCTGAAAATGAGCAGACGTTTGAGCAGCTCAAGACCGTTTGGCAGCACAGCCAGACACCACCCACGCCCGCCGCAACGGCTGCCGCGCTGCACCGCCTGAAGGTCCGACCAGAACTAGCCAGCCAAGCGCCTCAGCCGGCAGCGCCCCTACCCCAACTGCGCCCCAAAGCAATCCGGCGCTACCGGGTAGCGCTGGGTGTGCTGCTAGTGGTAGTGCTGGCAGGCGCTGGTATCTTCTTTTACTTGCCTACCCCCTCTGCCCCAGCTTACCACCTGACCCGCACCGCGGCCGGGCAGCAGCAGACCCTGCGCCTACCCGATGGCTCCCGCGTGACGCTGGCGCCGCAAAGCCAGCTGCGCTACCCTACCCAGTTTGCAACCGGCAACCGCGAGGTGTACCTGGAGGGCGAGGCGTTTTTTGAAGTCAGCAAGAACCCGCACCGGCCGTTTCGGGTGCACAGCGGCGCCCTCGTTACACGGGTGCTGGGCACGCGCTTCAATGTGCAGGCCCGGCCGGGTGCAGACCAGGTGGCAGTGTCGCTGGTGGAGGGTAGGGTGGAAGTGCTAGACCAGCAGACCACTTACCAGCTCGCGCCGGGCCAGCAGTTGCTCGCCGACCGCCGCACGGGGCGCATGTACCGGCAGCCCTTCAGCCCCGACCGTGTGACGGGCTGGCGGCAGCGCCAACTGATTTTCCAGAATGAAAAGCTGACCGACGTGGCCGACCAGATTGAGCGCCTCTACGGCGTGAAGCTGGTGTTTGCTGACACGGCCACGGCCAACGTGCGCCTGTGGGCCACCTTTCGCAACGAGCCCCTACCCCAGGTGCTGGCGGCTTTGCAAGAGGCTGGCCCCATCGCCTATCGCCGCGAAGGCTACATCATCTACCTCAGCACTACTCCCGAACTACCTGACCACTAACACCTAACTCTTGGAGAAGACAGCGGGCGGCAACCCGCTGCCTTCCATCGAAAGGCCCGTCACCGGCAAGTGACCGGCCGCTTGGAGAGCTTTTAAACCCTGTGTCATTCAAAAACGCTCACGCACAAGTTTATGAAAAAAACGAGGTACCCGAAACGAACCGGCAACTGGCGTCCTACCCTGCTGGGCCTGGGCCTAACGGTGCTGAGCGCCACAGCTACCCCTGCTGCCGCTACCACGGACCAGGCTACCCGCCCCAGCGCTGTGCCGTGCGCCGTGCAAGTGCAGCAGCAGCCCCTGAGCGAAGTGCTCACCAGCATTGAGCGGCAAACCGGCTACCACTTCTTGTTTGCAGGCCAGGGACAGTTGCTGAGTCGTAAAATCAGTGTGCAGGCGCCGCACAGCAACCTGGAAGCCGTATTGAATCAGGTATCGACGCAGGCGGGCGTGCAGTTTGAGGTGCAGGACAAGCGCATTGTGCTGAAAGCCGGACGCGTAGCTGCGCCTAAGCCTGTGAGCGGCCGTGTGCTGGATGCGCAGGGACAGGGACTGCCAGGCGTGTCCATCCGTATCAAAGACACCAGCACCGGCACCGTAACCGATGCTGAGGGCCGCTACCAGCTGAGCGCCGAGTCGGGACAGGTGCTGCTGTTCAGCTTTATTGGCTACACCACCCAGGAGGTAAAGGTAGAGGAGAAGAGCACCTATGATGTGGTGCTGCGCGAAGACGCTACCAGCCTAAACGAGGTGGTAGTGACGGCCTTAGGCATTCAGCGCGAGGAAAAAGCCCTGGGCTACGCCGTGTCGAAGCTCGACAACGAGGCCCTAACGGAGGCCAAATCCAACAACTGGACCGATGCGCTGTCGGGCAAGGTGGCGGGGCTGAACCTGGTGCGCTCGGGCGGCGGCCCGGCCGGTACCAACCGCATCATTCTGCGCGGAGAAAGCTCGCTGGCTGGCGACAACGACGCCCTGATTGTGGTGGACGGCGTGGTGCTGGGCGGCTCAAACCGCAACACTGGTACCGGCAGCTCGGCCTACCTCCAGAGCGAGTCGCCGGTAGACTTTGGCACCAGCCTCAACGATATTAACCCTGA